>JAYRFK010000108.1:0-7190 GCA_041908445.1 Acidimicrobiales bacterium
CTCGTAGACGTACTGGATGGCCTCCTCCCGGCGGTCGCTCTCGATGTCGAGGTCGATGTCGGGCGGGCCGTCGCGCTCGGGGGACAGGAAGCGCTCGAAGAGCAGGCCGAGGCGCACGGCGTCGGCCTTGGTGATGCCGATCGAGTAGCAGACCGCGGAGTTGGCCGCCGACCCCCGGCCCTGGCAGTAGATGTTCGCCGTGCGGCAGAACTCGACGATGTCCCAGACGATGAGGAAGTAGCCCGGGAAGCCGAGGGCCTCGATGAGGTCGAGCTCGTGCTCGATCTGGCGCCACGCCCGTTCGTTCAGCTCGGCCCCCACCGCCGGCACCGGGCCCGGCAGGGGCGGCGCCGGCGCAGCCCCGGGGGGACGGGGGCGGCGCGGCACCGTGGCCGGCCGGGGGCCGTAGCGGCGGGTGGCGCCCTGCTCGGTGAGCTCGCGCAGCCACGACATCTCGGTGTGGCCGGGTGGCACCGGGAAGTCGGGCAGGCGGGGGGCGACGAGGGCGAGGTCGAACGCGCAGGCCCGCGCCATCGCCGCGGCCCGCTCGACCACGCCGGGGTAGCGGGCGAAGCGGCGGGCCTGCTCGGCGCCCGAGCGCAGGTGGGCGCCGGCGCCGGCGGGCAGCCAGCCGTCGATCTCGTCGAGCGAGCGCCGGGCCCGCACCGCCGACAGCGCGGTGGCGAGGGGGCGGCGGCCGGGGGTGGCGTAGTGGACGTTGTTGGTGGCCACCGGGTCGACCCGGGCCTGGAGGGCGAGCTGGACGAGGGCGTCGTTGCGGGCCGAGTCGAGGGGGTCGCCGTGGTCCCACAGCTCGACGGCCACGTGCTCGCGACCGAAGGCGTCGATCAGCCGGGCCAGCTCCTGGGCGGCGGCGTGGGGGCCCTGGGTGGTGAGGGCCCGGGGCACCGCCCCCTTGCGGCACCCGGTGAGCACCAGCCAGTGGCCGGCGCCGGCGCCGACGAGGTCGTCGAGCGAGCAGCGGGGGGCGCCCTTCTCCCCCGCCATCTGCGAGCGGCTGATGGCGGTGCCGAGGCGGGCGTAGCCCTCGGGGTCGCGGGCCAGCACGACCAGGTGGTGGCCGCCGGGGTCGGCGGCGCCGAGCTCGAGGCCGGGCAGGTCGAGGGTGAGCTCGGTGCCGAACACCGTGGGCAGGCCGTGGGCCCGGGCCGCCTCGGCGAAGCGCACCACCCCGTAGAACCCGTCGTGGTCGGTGAGGGCCAGGGCCTCGAGGCCGAGGCGCACCGCCTCCTCGGCCAGCTCCTCGGGGTGCGACGCCCCGTCGAGGAAGCTGAAGTTGGAGTGGCAGTGCAGCTCGGCGTAGGGCGTGTCGCCCCGCCGGCGCGCGAGGGTGGGGGCGGCGTAGGGCTGGCGCTTGCGCGACCACGCCGGGCTGTCGCCCCCGTCGGCGGCGGGCCACGCCCCCGGCACGCCCTCCGGCCGGCCCGTCCCCGACAGGCGCTTTTCCAGCGTGGACCAGGGCACCGGGGGGTTGTTGTAGGCCATCAGCTTGCGCCTCCTCCCTCGGCGCCCCTTCGGGATCCGACACGAGCCGGTACCGCTGCTCCGCTCCGCCCCGCAGCGCCTCGCTCCTCCATGGTGGCACCCTATCGAACGTGTGTTCGACGCGCGCCGGGCACTCCTCACCTCGCCGCGGTTATCTTCCCGCCGTGCAGGAGGACCGGTCCCCGAGGTGGGCGAGCTGGGGCGCGGTCGCCCTGGTCGTGGTCCTCGTGGCGGTCAACGTGGCCTGGTGGCACGCCCACCGGGCGGGTGGGCCGGTCGACCTCGACGAAGCCTGGTACCTCGACCTGGCCTTCCACGCCAGCGGGCCGGGGCACCGCGTGCTCACCGCGCCCTACGTGCTGTGGCGCGAGCCCAGCTTCCAGGCCCCGCTGCTACCGGCCCTGACCCTCCCTCTGCACTACGGGCTCGGGCGCACCCTGGCGGTGAGCTACCTCGTCCTCTCCGTCGTGCTCGCCGCCCTGGTGGCCGCCACGTACCTCCTCGGCCGTCGCCTCACCACCACGGCGGGCTGGGCGCTGCTGGCGGCGGCGGTGACCGCCACCCTCCCGGGGATCGTCGACTACAGCCGGCACTACCACTTCGCCCTGGCGGCCACGACGACGTTCACCGCCGGCCTGCTCACGCTCGTCCGCACCCGGCGCTTCACCCACCGGGGCTGGTCCCTCGGGTTCGGGCTGGCCCTCGGCCTGCTGGTGCTCAGCCGCACGATCATGCTGGCCTTCGCCCCCGGGCTCGTGGTGGCCGCAGTCTGGTCGGTCACCCGGCTCCCCCGGGGCGAGCGCAGCGCCGCCTGGCGGAACCTGGCCCTCGCCCTCGGCCTCGCCGCCCTGGTGGCGGGCAGCTGGTACGTGTTCAGCTTCCGCTCGGTCTGGCACTACCTCACCGGCTGGGGCTACGGCGAGCAGAGCCGCCAGTACGGGGCCGCCTCGATCGCGTCGGCCCGGTTCTGGCTGGGCGACGCCGCCGCGGTGGTCGGCGAGGGCCTCTACCTGCCCACCGCCGTCCTCCTGCTCGCCGCCGCGGTCCTCGGCACCACCACCGGTGCGTGGCGGCGGTCGTGCACCTGGCGGCGGGTCGCCGACAGCGACGCCCTGCTCGTGGCCGTGCCCCTGGCCCTCGGCGCCGCCGCCCTGCTGAGCTCCCGCAACGACGGCACGGGGTTCGTCCTGCCGCTGCTGCCCGGTGCCGTGGTCCTGGTGGTCGCGGTCGCCTCCCGGGCCCGGCCCCCGATGCTGGCCCGGGTCCTGGGCGGCGCCCTCCTCGCCGCCGGCGCCCTGACCCTCGTGACCAAGGCCCAGGTGCTCGACCCCCTCGACCGGGAGGTCGCGGTCGAGGCCGCCCCCTGGGCGCGGCTGCCGGTGGTCGACGCCTCGTCGCTGATCGACCGCTACGTCGAGGCCTACACCGGCGCCCCGAACGACGACCGCACCCGCGCCTGGACCGACGCGGTCGACGAGCTCCTGGCGGGGTCGTCGGCGGGCGAGGGCGGGACCACGACCGACCTGGCGACCACCGTGGACGGGCCGATGGTGAGCGCCCCGCTGCTGCAGCTCCGGGCCGTGCTCGCCGGACGCGACGACGTGCGGGTCGCCTCCGTCGACCGCTCCACGACCGACGCCGACGACCCCGAGGCGCTGGCCGCGGTCCTGGCGGACCTCACCGACCAGGGCTTCACCCGCCTGCTCACGGGGCCGGAGCGCCTCGCCTGGACGGGCTTCGGCCTCCCCGAGGACCTGACCACCGCCGCCGCCCGCCGGGCCGGCTTCACCCCCGCCGGCGAGGTCGAGCTGCCCGACGGCGGCCGCATCACCGTCTGGACCGCTCCCACCCCCTGAGGCGCCGGGATCAGGCCGGGTCGACGAGGCGGGCGAGGTAGAGGGCCCGCACGGCGAGGGCCTGGCGCACGCCCCGCACCGCCCGCTCGAAGAACTCCTGGCGGTAGGTCGAGTCGGTGATGGCCGACACGGTGAACTGCAGGCCGGAGAGGGCGGCCACGAAGCCCGCCACCTTCAGGAGGTCGTCGGTGATCACCGCCTCGTTGCCGAAGAGCACGAAGCTGGTGAGGACGGTCGGGTCGCCGATCGACCACGCCTCCGTCACGGACAGGCTGACCGCGAACATGCCGAAGGCCACGAAGAACAGCCCGATGACGATGGCCACGAGCAGGATCTGCACGCTCTGGCTCACCACGAGCACGAGGCCGACGTTGAGCCAGGCCCGGCGCTTGAGTCGCGGCGAGTGCGGGGGCTCCTCGAGACCGGCGAGGTCGACCTCGGCCACGGGGGTGC
Organism: Acidimicrobiales bacterium; assembly: GCA_041908445.1. Classification (GTDB taxonomy): domain Bacteria; phylum Actinomycetota; class Acidimicrobiia; order Acidimicrobiales; family DATDAH01; genus JAEUJM01. Next base: position 3,816 of record JAYRFK010000108.1, read on the forward strand.
CCTCGGCCAGCCGTCGCACCATGCCCCAGTCCTCGAACTGCGCCACCGCGTCGAGCTCGTCCGGCACCCGCAGCAGCAGGAAGAGCGTCCCCGCGATGAACGGGATGCACGCCGTGATCACGAAGAAGGGGGCGCCGAGCGACGAGGCGACCTGCCAGATCTCGGTGGTGAAGAACAGCAGCGTCGTGAAGATCAGCAGCAGGGGCAGGGCGCGGGCCATGACGTTGGCCAGGTCGCCGAGCTGGCCGAACAGCTGGCGGATGCCCCACCGGGTCATGGGGAGCAGGCCGTAGCTGGTGACCACGTAGGCCAACACGAGCAGCAGCGCGTTGGTCACGAAGATGCCGGCGGAGTCGACGAGGCGGTCGTCGTGGAGCACCGCCGGCAGGATCGGCGGCACCAGCAGGAACACCGCGAGCTCCACCCCGCCGACACGGTCGGGTCGCTGGAACGGCCGGCGCCGGCGCACGAGGTTGATGGCCACCCACGCCCCGAGCACCACCGCCACGCCCACGAAGAAGGGGGCGATCTCGGCCGTGCCCTCCCGGTCGTCGCTGAAGGTGTTGAAGGCCTCGAGCACGAACACGAGGGTGAGGAACGGCAGCGCCCGCGTGAGCACGTCGCCGGTGACGCTGTAGTCGGCGATGAAGTGGGGCAGGCCCTGGCGCACGAACCACCGCTCGGTCGCCGCCCGCCGCTCCGTGGCCGCCTCCTCCCCGCTCATGGCCCGAGTCTTGCCGACCGGCCCCGGTCGGGGGCGCTCCTAGTCGTAGACCGCCTCGACCCACCAGCGGCCACCCTCGAGGCTGAGCAGGTGGCCGACACCGTCGGCGGTGAGCACCTGGAAGCGGGCCTGGCGGCGGTGGGCCTCGGGGTCCCACCAGCGCTGGTCGAGGGGCCACGGGCCCGCCCAGGCCTCGACGCGGGCCCAGGGCCCGCCGGCGACGGACAGGCGCGCCGGGGCGGCGGTGGGGAGCCCCCGGCCGCTCACCCGCACCGGGGCGCCGCCGGCGTCGACCACCTCGGCGGGGCGGGGCTCGGGGGGCACGACCGCCGGCGACGGGGGCGGCACCTGGCCCGGCCACGGCGCGCTCCCGGCCCCGCCGGCCCCCGGGCCGCCCTCGGGGCGCTCGCCCTCCCCCAGGGCCTCCACCGGCACCAGCGACACCTGCTCGGCGGGCCGCCGGCCACCCCGGGGCTCGGGCAGCGCCACCGCCTCGGCCCCGAGCAGCGCCTGCACGCGGGCGAGGGCCCGACGGGCCCGCTCGCCCGCCGCGGCCTCACCGCCCCAGAACCCGAGCTGGCGGCCCCGGGCGGGCAGCACTTCGTCGGGGACGAGGGCGAGCCGGGAGACGCCCCCGGTGGGGCGCACCGCGGGGTTGCCGTTGAGCCAGCCGTCGAGCTGCCAGCGGATGCGGTCGGCGATGGCGGCGGCGCTGAGCGACCCCTCGTGGCGCCACAGGCGCTCGAGGTGCTCCTGGTGCTCGGTCTCGGCCTCGATGGCGACCCGGGTGCAGGCCAGGCCCTCGGCGGCGAGGCGGGCGTGGAGCTCGTCGGCGAGGGCCTTGCCCACGAAGGCGGCCCGGTCGACCCGGTCAGCGGCCGGGTCGAGCTCGGCCTGCACGGCCAGGTCGGGCGGGGGCCGGCGGGCGTCGGGCGGGCGCTCGTCGAGGCCCGCGGCCAGGCGGTGGGCGCCCTGGCCCTCGAGGCCGAAGCGGGCCACGAGGTCGGCGAGGGGCATGGCCGCGACCGCCCCGAGGGTGCGCAGGCCGAGGCGCTCGAGCACGTCGACCAGATCGGGGCGCTCGAGGGTGGCGACGGGGAGGGGCGCCAGGAAGGCGGCGCTCTCCCCCGGCGCCACCACCAGGCTGCGGGGGGCGGCACCGCGAGCCGCCTCCACGTCCGCCGCCACCGACCGGGCGGCGAGCCGCGCCGCGAAGGGCCCGTCGGCCACCCCCGCCACCACGTCACCGCGGCCGGCGAGGGCCTCGGCCGCCACCCCAACCACCTTCCCGGCCAACGACTGGTCACCCCCGAAGTAGCGCGACGGGCCCCGGGTGGCGAAGGCGCACGAGCCCGCGGCGGTGACCTCGACCCGGGGGGTCAGGGCCTCGACCGCGGCCAGCACCGGCTCGAAGCGGCGGGCGTCGAGGCCCGGGTCGTGCTCGAGCACCACCAGGCCGGGGCAGCGCCCCTGGGACTCCCGCCGGCGCAGGCCGACCCCCACCCCCTCGGCCCGCGCCGCCGGCGAGCAGGCGACCACCCGGTTGGCCTTGAACACCGCGGCGGGCACGTCGAGGGCCACGCCGGCGGCGACGATCGGCCAGTCCGGGCACCACACCGCCAGCGTCCGCGTCGGCGCCACCACCGCGGTCACCGCCGCCCCTCTCGGCTCATGCCGTACTGGCGCCTGACGTGCGGGCCAGGACCAGTGGATCGGGCGCCAGAGCGGAGCAGGTGGTCGGTCACGGGAGGACGAGTTCCACGGTGCGGGGGCGACTGGCCCGGCGGCGGCCGCCGGCCTCCACCACGACCTGGCGCCGGCGCAGGCGGCCGTGGCCGTCGCCGAGGCCCTCCCAGCGCGAGCGGGTGACCTCGAGCACGAGGTCGGGGCCCTCCTGCCAGCGCCCCGGCGGGCCGAGCAGCACGAGGACGGCGCCGCGCTCACGGGCCCGGGCGGTGAGGCGGCGGGCGTCGGTGGGCCGGGCCAGGCGGTCGGGGCGCACCACCACCACGTCGAGGGCGTCGACCAGGGCGGCCACGACGTTGGCCCACGCCGTGGGCTCGGGGGCGGGGACGAGCGCGAGGCGCCCGAGGTGCACCCCCGCCTCGGCCGCGGCCCGCAGGCCCAGCCAGGGCAGCCCCACCGTCGCCACCCAGGACCCCGACGCCGACGGCCCCGCCACCAGGGCCAGCGCCAGCGAGGTGGCCCCCGACCCGGGCGCCCCCCGCACCGCCACCACCGACCCCCGCTGGAGGCCCGTGCCCGCCAGCAGCGGCTCGAGCCGCTCGCTCACCGGCAGGCAGCGCTCGTCGGCCCGCGAGACCGGCCGGGTGCGCTCGACCAGGTCGGCCAGCCCCCCCGACCCGCCTCCGACCGCGACCCGCCAGGCCGGCTCGGCCTGGGCGACGATCGGGGACGGTTCGGCGAGGGCGATCGCGCGAGTATCGAACAGACGTTCGATACTCGCAAGTGGCGCCTAGGCGCCCAGCCCGATGGGGCAGCTCACGCCGGTGCCGCCGAGGCCGCAGTAGCCGTTGGGGACCTTGTGCAGGTACTGCTGGTGGTAGTCCTCGGCGTAGTAGAACGCGGGCGCCGGCGCGACCTCCGTCGAGATGGCGTCGAACCCGGCGGCGTCGAGGCGCTGCTGGAAG
>JAYRFK010000109.1:0-2701 GCA_041908445.1 Acidimicrobiales bacterium
CGTCGTCGGGAAGTCGAAGCGCTCGGCGTCGCCGGTGCCGATGACGGTGAAGCCCACGCCACCGAGGTCGTCGGCGACCGTGCCGGCCTGGCCGGACGTGCCCGAGCCGTTGAGGACCTCGAGCTGCACGCTGGCCGGGTCGTCGCCGTCGCTGGTGCCGATCCCCCGGAAGATGTTCAGGGTGGCGGTGTTCTCGTCGGTGTCGGCCAGGCGAAGGACCTGGGCGCCGTTGATGACGTCGTCGACCACGTCGAGCGTGTGGGTCTCGAGCTCGCTCGGCTCGAACGTGCGGAACCGCTTGCCCAGGCCGAAGATGTCCTGGGCGGTCAGCGTGTCGTCGACGGTCACGTTGCCGATGCCGACGTTGATGAGCTGGTTCAGGGTGACCGGGTTGCGGACGCCCTTGACCACGGCGCGCTGGATGGCCCGGCGGATGAAGTCCTGCTGGCGGCTGATGCGGCCGAGGTCGCCGGTGCCGTCGGTGTGCCACCCCGTCTCGTCCTGGTACTCGAAGGCGCGGGACCGGGCGTAGGCGAGGGCCTGGTCGGGGCTGAGGGTGATGCAGCCCGCGGTCGGCACGTCCAGGCCGGTCTTGTGGTCGCGCACGGGGTGCTCGAAGTAGATCGGGATGCCGTCGACGGCCGACACCAGCTCCTTGAACCCGTAGAAGTCCATCTGGAGGTAGTGGTTGATCTCGATGCCGAAGTAGTCCTGGATGGTGTTGATCAGCGCCTCGGGGCCGCCCACCGACAAGGCGGCGTTGATGCGGGACTCGCCCCCACCGCTGATGGGCACCCACAGGTCGCGCGGCAGCGAGAGGAGCTGGGCCTTCTGCTCGGCCGGGTCGACCCGCAGCACCATGATCGTGTCGGAGAGGACGCCGAGCTCGTCCCGGCCGTTGGTGACCGGGTCGGTCGGGTCGAGGCGGGCGGCGTCGTCGGTGCCGACCACCAGGTAGTTCTGGGGCTCGCCCGGTGCCTCGGTCTCGGCCAGCACGCCGGTCTCGATGTTGACGCGGGGCAGGCGGCCGAACTTGTAGTTGAAGTAGCCGAGGCCGCCGGCGATCACCAGGCAGGTGACGACGAGGAAGACGTTGAAGGTGATCAGGAGGCGCTGGGGCCAGCTGCGGCGACCCGGCACGCCCGGGCGGGCGGACACGGCAGCCGAGGCTACCGGCTGGTCACGGCCCCGAGGCATCACCCCTACGCTGTCCGGGTGGTCGGTTCGGAACGGGCGCTGGCGGTGGTGGGCGGCAGCCTGTGCACCGGCCTGCTCGACGTCACGAGCGACCTGGCCGCCCTCGACGGCGACGGGTTCTGGTCGGTGGTGGCCCCGTTCGCCGGCCCGCCGGTGTGCGCCCGGTGGGCCGACGTGCGCCCGGCACAGCCCTGGCCGGGGGCGCCGTGGCGGGGCCCGCGGCCCGACCAGTGGCGGTCCTCGCTCGACCGGGACCGCTTCGAGGCCGGCGTCCGCGCCATCCGCGAGGCCATCGCCGCCGGCGACGTCTACCAGGTCAACCTCACCCGCCGGCTGACCGCCCCGCTGCCGCCCGAGGCCGAGATCGCGGCACTCGGGGCCGCGCTCGCCGAGGGCAACCCGGCGCCCTACTCCGCCGTGGTCGACCTGCCCGCCCACGGGGTGCGGGTCGCCTCCGCCTCGCCCGAGCGGTTCCTGCGGCGCGACGGCGACCTCGTCGCCAGCTCGCCCATCAAGGGCACGGCCGCCACCGCCGAGGGCCTGCTGCCCAAGGACCGGGCCGAGAACGTGATGATCGTCGACCTCGTGCGCAACGACCTCGGGCGGGTCTGCGAGTGGGGCTCCGTCGCCGTCCCCGGCCTGCTCGAGGTGGAGCCCCACCCCGGCCTGGTGCACCTGGTGAGCACCGTCACGGGGCGGCTCCGGCACGGGATGGGCTGGGCCGACCTCTTCGACGCCACGTTCCCGCCGGGCTCGGTCACGGGGGCGCCGAAGCTGGCCGCCCTGGACCACATCGCCCGGCTGGAGCCCGTGGGGCGAGGGGTCTATTGCGGCGCGGTGGGCTGGGTCGACGCCGACCGGCGCCGCGGCGACCTGAACGTCGCCATCCGGACCTTCTGGGCCGAGGAGGGCGAGCTGCACTTCGGCACCGGCGGCGGGATCACGTGGGACTCGACGCCCGAGGGCGAGTGGGAGGAGACCGAGCTCAAGGCCCGGCGCCTCCTGCGCGTGGCCTCGGCGCAACCAGCAGGGGTGATGCAGGGGTGATGCGGTGAACGTGCTCGACGACTCGGTGGTCTGGATCGACGGCACCCTGTGCCGGGCGGGCGACGCCCGGGTCTCCCCGTTCGACCACGGCCTGCTCGTCGGCGACGGCGTGTTCGAGACCGCCAAGGTGGTCGACGGCGTGGCCTTCGCCCTCACGCGCCACCTGGCCCGCCTGCGCCGCTCCGCCGGCGGGCTGCGCATCACCGTGCCCTACACCGACGAGGAGCTCACCGAGGCCGTCGCCGCGGTCATCCACGCCAACGGGCCGGGCACGGGCCGCCTCCGCACCACCGTCACCGGCGGCCCCGGGCCCCTTGGCTCGGACCGCGGCACCGTGCTGCCGACGGTGGTGATCGCCGCGTCGCCGGCGACGGTCTGGCCGCCGTCGACGGCCGTGGTCACCGTGCCGTGGCCGCGCAACGAGCACAGCGCCGTGGCCGGCCTCAAGACCGTGTCC
>JAYRFK010000110.1:0-72457 GCA_041908445.1 Acidimicrobiales bacterium
ACGACCATCTGTGTGTCGTGCGTGTCCGGTGCGGTCACCTCCCAGAGCTTCGACGCCGACATCGACGTCGACGGGTCCGTCGTGGTGTTCTCGTCGGCAGCCGCCGGTCTCGTCTCCGGCGACACGAACGGGATCGCCGACGTGTTCGCCTACGACATCGCCACTGGCACCCACACCCGCCGATCCGTCAACGACGAAGGCGCGCAAGCCACCGTCGCGTCCACGAACCCCCACGGCGGCTCGGGCACCGCCTACCAGCAAGGGTCCGACCTCCACGCCGTCCGGAGCCCCGACATCAACGTGTTCGCCGACAAGGAGCTCATCGACCTCGCTGGCTCGGGCTGGGCCATGACATACGCCGACGGTGACGACGTCCACCAAGCGTGCCCGTTTGCGACCAGTGACCCAGCGCCCCTCGCGATCGGGATCGGTGCACCACCCGACGGTGTGACGGCCGGTGGGTCGCTCACCTTGAACGGGTTCAAGACTGCGTTCGAGTCGACCGCCGACAACCTGGTCGGCGGCGATGTCAACGACGCCGGCGACGTGTTCATCACCTCCTCGACCAGCTGCGCCGAAGGATGATCTCTGGCATGAGGCCGGAACCTCTCCGGATGCGATCCCGCACAATTCTTGCTGCGGTGCTCCTCGTGTCAGTGCCGACGCTGACCTCTTGCTGGGAGACCGCCCCTGACGACTACCTGCGGGTCCGCAACGAGACCGACCGACCCATCGACGTCGTCGTCGTACGGGTCTCCGGCGAGCGATTTGGGCTCGTCAACGGCCTGCGCCCCGGTCGTGGGCGAATCGTCAATCCTCGTGACGACCCCGATGTCGACGACGAGGCCAGTTGCACGACCGGCCCAGTGATCGCCTTCCAGGACGGTGAGGAGATCCAGCGGTTCGAGCCGCCGATCTGCTTTGGTGACGGACTCACCCTCGTCGTCGACGGCGAGCCGTGACCGCTCCCCGTACTGCTGCGCCCGAACCTCTGGTCGTCGTCGGCGTCGTTCTAGGGGTCGAACGGTGTCCGTCGACTCCGACGAGCACGACGCGGGGGATCGCTCACCTACGACGGCGGCGGCATCGCATTCACCTCCGCCGCCGACAACCTCGTCGGCAGCGACAGCAACGACGCCACCGACGCCTTCATCCGTACCCTGCCGTTCTACTTCGAGTCATGAGATGAAACCCCTCGGACGACTGCAGCCCGTCGGGGCGAGAATCGGAGTCACTGCGCTCGCGGTTCTTGGTCCAGGAACGCTCAACGGATGCTGGGAGACGGATTCATACGACCAGCTCTACGTGAGGAACGACTCTGACGTGGTGGTCCGGGTCCAATACGAGTGGTCGTCGGGTGAGCGGATACCCCTGCTGACGTCTCTGGAACCAGGCGAGGAGCGACGCATCGCCCCTCCGGTTGACCCAGAGGCCGACGCCGTCAACGACTGCACGTCCGGCCCGCTCATCGTGTCCCGAAGTGGGGTGGAGATCCAGCGATTCGAGCCGCCCGTCTGTTACGGGGAAGGGCTTACCCTGTCCGTGGACGACGAGCCGTGACGCGACGGCTCGGCGTACGGGTGGTGCTCGCTGCGGCGGGGGTCTTGGCGCTGGGATCGTGCGGCGGCGGGGTCGGCGCCGGTGACTTGGTGGCCCAGGCGACCGGTACGTGGGAATGCTCCGTGCAGCTCGGCGAGGACACCAACGACGTGACCGTCGAGGTCGACCCCGACGGCGCCTTCACCCTCACCGCCGGCGACGACCAGGTAGACGGCACCTGGCAACGAGACGGCGACGAGGTCACGATCACCACCGACCAGCCATTCTTCTTCAACGAGCTCACCTACCAGGGCGCCACCGACGAACCCGAACAGCTCACCGTCGTCGAGGACGAGGGCATCACCGGCGTCTTCGACGTCGACATCGACGGCGACCAGGTCACCTTCACCCAGACCGAGTACGCGGATGGTGAGCCGGCCAATCCCGAGTACCCCGTCGTCTACACGTGCAACAAGCAGTAGCGGGGCTCGGCACGAGGCAAAGGTCGTCCTGAGCAAAGGGGTTGTCAGATCGGGCGAGTCGTGCCATCCTCGGGAGCGATGTCCCGCCCCTCGACCATTCTCGTACTCACGTAGCGCACGCCCCCTCGCCCCCGCGTGCGCTCATCCGGCTCCCCTGACGGGGGGCCGTTGTCGTTTTCCGGCGCCGGTGCACCACCCGCCCGACACCCCCGGCGCCGTCCTCCGCCCGTCTTTCCCGCCGCAGTCCCGACCTGATAGGAACCCAACGCCATGATTGCCGAAGGTCAACCCACCAACGGTGGCCGAGCGCTGATCCAGAGCCTCGAGATGGAGGGCGTCGAGGCCATCTTCGGCCTCCCCGGGGGCGCCATCCTCCCGGTGTACGACCCCATCATCGACTCGCCGATCCGCCACATCCTCGTGCGCCACGAGCAGGGCGCCGGCCACATGGCCGAGGGCTACGCCCACGCCACCGGCCGCCCCGGCGTGGCCATGGTGACGAGCGGCCCCGGCGCCACCAACATCGTCACCCCGTTGGCGGACGCCTACATGGACTCGGTGCCCATGGTCTGCATCACCGGCCAGGTGCCCCTCGCCGCCATCGGCAGCGACGCCTTCCAGGAGGCCGACATCACCGGCATCACCCAGTCGGTGACCAAGCACAACTTCCTCATCACGAGCGCCGCCGACATCCCCCGGACGATCCGCGAGGCGTTCCACATCGCCACCACGGGCCGCCCCGGCCCGGTGCTCGTCGACATCCCCAAGAACATCGTCGACCCCATGAACCCCGACTCGGCCATGGACTGGTACTGGCCCGACTCGGTCGACCTGCCCGGCTACAAGCCCACCACGCGGGGCCACCCGAAGATGGTGAAGCAGGCGGCGGAGCTGATCTGTGCCGCCGAGCGCCCGGTCATCTACGCCGGCGGCGGCATCCTCAAGGCCCGGGCCGCGGAGGCGCTGCTGGCGCTGGCCGAGCTCACCGACATCCCGGTGGTCACCACCCTGATGGCCCGGGGCGCGTTCCCCGACGACCACGAGCTGTGCCTCGGCATGCCGGGCATGCACGGCAACTACACCGCGGTCACCGCCATGCAGGAGTCCGACCTGCTCATCGCCCTCGGCAGCCGCTTCGACGACCGGGTCACCGGCAAGGTCCCCGACTTCGCCCCCCTGGCCAAGGTCATCCACGTCGACATCGACCCCGCCGAGCTGGGCAAGGTCCGCCGGCCCGACGTCCCGATCGTGGGTGACTGCCGCCTCGTCATCGAGGAGCTCGTCCGCGCCGTCCAGGACCGCGGCGGCGCCGACGCCCAGCCCGATCGCACCGCCTGGCGCAGCCGCATCTCCGGCTGGCAGGAGAAGTACCCGCTCACCTACGAGCAGTCCGAGCCGGGCGAGGGCCTCAAGCCCCAGTTCGTGCTCGAGACGCTCCGCGACCACACCCCCGACGACACCATCGTCGCCTCGGGCGTCGGCCAGCACCAGATGTGGGCCAGCCAGCACTGGAAGTTCAACCACCCGTACACGTGGGTGAACTCCGGTGGCCTCGGCACCATGGGCTTCTCGGTGCCCGCCGCCATCGGCGCCAAGGTGGGCCGCCCCGACCGCATGGTCTGGGCCGTCGACGGCGACGGCTGCTTCCAGATGACGGCGCAGGAGCTCGTCACCGCCGCGGCCGAGCGCATCCCGATCAAGGTGGCGATCCTGAACAACGCCTACCTGGGCATGGTGCGCCAGTGGCAGGAGATGTTCTACGAGGAGCGCTACTCCGAGGTCTACCTGTCGCCCGACCTGCCCGACTACAAGCTCTGGGCCGAGGCCATGGGCTGCGAGGGCATGCGGGTCGAGTCCCCCGAGGACGTCCTCCCCGCGATCGAGAAGGCCAACGAGATCGACGACCGCCCCGTGGTCATCGACTTCCGCACCGACCACCGCGAGAAGGTCTACCCGATGGTCCCCGCCGGCCAGTCGAACAGCAACATCGTGGTCGACCCCTCCCAGGGCGAGGGGGGCCACTGATGTTGGACACCGACCACCGCGAGAAGGCCACCCACCCCCGACTCATGGTCCCGGCGGGCCAGTCGAACTCGAACATCGTGGTCGACCCGTCGCAGGGCGAGGGGGGCCACTGATGGGCACCTCGCTCCCGGCCTCGGGGCCGTACCACACGCTCTCGGTCCTGGTGGAGAACAAGGCCGGCGTGCTCACCCGCATCGCCTCGCTGTTCGCCCGCCGCGGCTTCAACATCTACTCGCTCGCGGTGGCCCCCACCGAGGACGAGTCGTTCAGCCGCATCACCATCGTCGTCGACGTCGAGTCGGCACCGCTCGAGCAGATCACCAAGCAGCTCAACAAGCTCATCAACGTGATCAAGATCACCGAGCTCCACCCCGACCACGCGGTCGAGCGCGAGCTGCTCATCGCCACCGTCCGTGCCCCCGCCGACACCCGCGGCCAGGTCATCCAGCTCGTCGACGTGTTCGGTGGGCGCATCCTCGACGTGGGCCACGAGGACCTCACCGTCTCGGTCGACGACGAGCCGACCCGGGTGGACGACTTCGAGGAGCTCCTGCGACCCTATGGGATCGTCGAGCTGCAGCGCACCGGTCGGGTGGCGCTACCCAAGATCGAGCGGCCGGCCCGCCTGCGGGGCGTCCGGCGCGCTTCCTGAGTTTCCAGAACCCCTGAAAGGACCCCTGATGGCCACCGTCTACTACGAGAAGGACGCCGACCGGTCGTACATCGCCGACCGCAAGGTGGCGATCCTCGGCTACGGCTCACAGGGCCACGCCCACGCCCTCAACCTGAAGGACTCGGGCGTCGACGTGCGGGTCGGTCTGCGCGAAGGGTCCTCCTCGAAGGCCAAGGCCGAGAACGCCGGCCTGCGCGTGCTCTCCACCGCCGAAGCGTGCGCCGAGGCCGACCTCATCATGGTGCTGCTGCCCGACACCGAGCAGCGTGACGTGTACGAGGCCGACATCGAGCCGAACCTCACCAACGGCGACGCCCTCTTGTTCGCCCACGGCTTCAACATCCGCTTCGAGCAGATCACCCCGCCCGAGTGGGTGGACGTGGCCATGGTCGCCCCCAAGGGCCCCGGCCACCTCGTGCGCCGCACCTACACCGAGGGTGGTGGCGTGCCCTGCCTGATCGCCGTGGCCCAGGACGCCTCGGGCCACGCCCGTGACCTCGCCCTGGCCTACGCGGACGCCATCGGCGGCACCCGCGCCGGCGTGCTCGACACCACCTTCGAGGAGGAGACCGAGACCGACCTCTTCGGCGAGCAGGTCGTCCTCTGCGGTGGCCTCACGTCGCTGGTGCAGGCGGGCTTCGAGACCCTCGTCGAGGCGGGCTACCAGCCCGAGTCGGCCTACTTCGAGTGCCTCCACGAGGTGAAGCTCATCGTCGACCTCATGTACGAGCAGGGCATCGCCGGCATGCGCTACTCCATCTCCGACACCGCCGAGTACGGCGACCTCACCCGGGGCTCGCGCATCATCACCCCCGCCGTGAAGGACGAGATGCGCCGGATCCTGGGCGAGATCCAGAGCGGCCAGTTCGCCGAGGAGTGGATCGCCGAGAGCCGCGGCGGCCGCTCGAAGTTCGAGGCGCTGCGCCAGGCCGACCGCGACCACCAGATCGAGAAGGTGGGCGGCGAGCTCCGCGGCATGATGCCGTGGATCTCCGCCGGCAAGCAGTCCGTCCAGGACGCCAGCGGCGGCGACTGAGGGGTTCGACCGAGGGAGAAGGCGCCGGGGCGCCTTCGGCGCGGGAGCGGAACTGCCCCAGCGCTCAGCCCAGGAAGCGGTAGAGGAACACGGCCATCTGGTCGCTCGGCGCGCCGCCGTAGCCGCCGCTGGTCGTGCCGCTGTAGGTGAACTCGACCCGGTGCTCCTGGGTGAGCTCGTCCGCGGCGTCCTCGCCGAGGAGGTCGGCGACGGCGTCGTGGATGGCGGGGTCCTCGCCGTCGACCAGCGCGCCGTGGTTCACGACGTAGGCGAGGTCGCGGTCGCGCAGGAAGTCGCCCTGGGTGCCGTCCTCGGACGCCTCGAGGTACTCGAAAGAGCCCACCACGCCGTCGAGGTTCATGACCGGTTGGTCGGCGAAGTAGCCGACGACGCCGGCGTCCCACGACCCCAGCACGGTGTCCTCGGGCAGGTTGGCGGAGATCCACGAGCCCATGTCCCGGTTGGCCTCCTGGATGGAGCGCAGGTGGGGGTCGGTGAAGGTGCGGACCTGCACGACGAGGGCGAGCATCAGCGGCAGGCCGAGGATGGCGGCGATCGGGACGACGGCCTGGTGGGCGGTCTTGCCGGGCGACTCCAACCGGGCGCCGTCGCCGAGATCGGCGGCGACGAGGGTGAGCAGGACCAGCACGTAGAGGCCGAAGGGCGCGAAGTACCAGAGCCAGAGCTGGGTGGACAGCACGAGGTAGTAGCCCGCCAGCAGGACCAGGAAGGCGGGGTACCAGGCGGTGTGGGCGGTGAACCCGGCGACCCGCCAGAACTTGGGCGGGCGCTCGGGGTCGCGGTCACGGGTCAGCCACGCCATCAGCGAGACCGCGGCGGCCCCGGCGAGGATGAGCAGCAGGCCCCGGACCGGGGTGATGGCGGCTCGCTTCACGTCCCCGCTGACCTGGGTGAGGTGGCCGAACCAGGCCAGGTTGATGGCGCTGTAGGCGAGGACGGTCAGTGCGGGGATCACCAGCACCTCGGCGAGGGGCTGGCGGGCGGCGCGGCCCGTGGACCGGGCCTCGCGCAGGGCCACGACGCCCACGCACACGAGGAGCAGGGCGGCGTCGGTGCGGGCGAGGAAGGCGAGGCCCAGCAACGCGCCGGTGACCAGGCGGGTGAGCTGGGTGCCGCCGAGCACCTTGCCGTCCTGGCGGTCGACCCGGTCGAGGAGCAGCACGGCGACGAGCACCACGGGTGCGGACTCGAGGCCGTTCACCGCCATCTTCATGACGAACGGGTTGACGCCGGCCATGGCCAGCACGGACGCGGCGACGAGGGGGACGATGCGGGGGGTGCCGCCCAGGCGGCGCCCGGCGATGCCGGCGATCACCCAGAGGGTCGTGACCCACATCGCGAGCTGCAGGACCAGCAGGGCGCGGATGGCGGCGACCCCGTCGAGCCCGACCAGGTAGACGGGGATGGCGAGGCCCAGCCACAGCGGGTGGTAGCCGTTCGTCGAGTTGATGGTGTCGAAGGTCGACCCCGCCCCGTCGGCGAGGTTGCGGGCGATCTCGGCGTAGTAGAAGGCATCGTCGAAGGTGAGCGCGAAGGGCAGGCCCTTCCACATCACGATGAGCGGCAGCCACACGAGGCCGACGAACCAGGCGGAGCGGCGCAGGACGCGCGTCGCCTCGACCTCGTCGACGGTGCGGTCGAACACCGCCGCCGGCGTCTTGGCCCCTGTCGCCCGCTCGGTCAGCGCCACCGGTCTCTCATCGGCATCCGCGGCGGCGTTTGGAGCGCCGCTCGCCCGTCCCGTCCGCCGGGGCGCGGCCCGGCGACTACATGGTCTCGGAGAAGGAGACCTCGCCCTCGCCGCGCAGCACGTTCTTGAGCAGTTTCCCGGAGGCGTTGCGGGGCAGCTTGTCCTCGGTGAGCTCGACGTAGGTGGGCACCTTGAAGGTGGCGAGGGCCTCGCCCACCCACTCCCGCACCTGCTGCGCGGTGAGCGAGGCGCCGGGCGCCACCTGGACGACGGCCTTGACCTCCTCGCCGAGCTCGGGGTGGGCGACGCCGATCACGGCGGCGTCGGCGATGTCGGGGTGCAGCACGAGGCGCTGCTCGATCTCGACGCAGTAGATGTTCTCGCCGCCCCGGATGATCATGTCCTTGGCTCGGTCGGTGATGAAGAGGAAGCCGTCCTCGTCCACGTGGCCCAGGTCGCCGGTGTGCAGCCAACCGTCCCGGATGGTCTCGGCCGTAGCCTCGGGCTTGCCCCAGTAGCCCGGCATGATGATCGGTCCCTTGAGGCAGACCTCGCCGGTGTGGCCCGTGGGGACCTCGTTGCCGTCGGGGTCGACGATCTTCAGGTCCACGACCGGCACGGGGGGGCCCACGGAGGTGGGCTTCTCGAGGGCGTCGCGACCGGAGATGATCGTGGCCGCCGAGCTCGACTCGGTCAGGCCGTAGACGTTGCTCGTGCTCCGGACGTTCGGGAAGGTGTCGCGCACCATCCGCTGCAGCTCATCCGCGGAGGGCGACCCGCCGAAGGCCACGCTCGTCACCGTCGACGTGTCGTAGTCGTGGCGGGCCGGGTGCTCGCACACCCGCCACACCATGGTGGGCACCGTCGCCCAGATGGTGACGCCCTCCTGCTCGATGAGCTGCAGCGCCTTCTCGGGCTCGAACTTGCCCTCGGTCATCACGAGCCGCAGCCCGGCGAGCAGCCCCACCACGAGGGTGGAGTGGCACCCGGAGACGTGGAACAGGGGCGAGGTGAACAGCGACACGGTCTGGCCCGTGCCCATCCCGGGGGCGCCGCCGCCCTCCTCGCCCGCCTCCTCGGCCTCCTGGGCCGACAGCATCCCGGTGAGGACGCCGTTGAACAGCGTGTTCATGAGGTTGGCGACCATGTTGCGGTGGGTGGAGATGGCCCCCTTGGGCTTCCCCGTCGTGCCGCTCGTGTAGAAGATGACGGCCGGGTCGTCCTGGTCGATGGGGATGTCGGGCAGGGTCGGCGTGGGGTCGCCGGTGAGCGCCGAGAAGTCGTGCACCCGGGGGTCGTCCTCCTCGCTGGTCTCGGCGTCGATGAGGAAGACCGCCTCGAGGTCGGGGAGGTCGCCCAGGTGCTCGGCGATGCGCTCGAAGCGCCGGCCGTCGGCCACCAGGACCTTGGCGCCCGAGTCCTGCAGGCCGTAGAGGATCTCCTCGGTCTTCCACCAGCCGTTCAGGCCGACCAGCGTCGCCCCGAGGTTCACGGTGGCCCAGAAGGTGAGGCACCACTCCGGGTTGTTGGCCGACAGCACCGCCACCCGGTCGCCGTGCCCAACGCCGAACTCGTCGTGGAGGTGGTGGGCCACCGAGTTGGAGCGCTCCACGAACTCGGCCGGCCCGAGGCGCAGGTCGCCGTAGACGAGGAACGGCTGGTCGTTGCCGCGGGCGTGGGCGGCGACGGCGATCTCTCGCAGCGAGCCCATCGAGGACTTGTAGACCTTCATCTCGACGCCGTTGACCACCTCGGTCACGACCTCGAACGGCCCCCCGGGCCCCGTCAACTGCGCTCGCACCTCGGCCGTCGTCACCATGCGCCCTTTCTAGCCCTCCCGCCCCGCTCCCGGGGACGAAGCCCGATCCAGGAAGTGTGGTTCGCCCGTCCTAGGCTGGCGGCTCGGCTTGGTCGATGAGCGGGCTGGAGGAACGACCGTCATGGCAGTGCTCGGGGTGAGCGAAGGGATCGTCGGGGACCTCTCCGACTGGGTGACGGACGTCATCGACGCGATCGGCTACCTCGGCGTGGCCCTGCTCGTCGCGCTCGAGAGCATGTTTCCGCCCATCCCCTCGGAGGTCGTCCTGCCGGCGGCGGGGTTCGCCGCGGGGGAGGGCGACGCCAACGTCTGGGGGATGATCGCCGCCGCGACGGTCGGCTCGGTGATCGGCGCCTGGTGGCTCTACCTCACCTCCGCCGCCATCGGGCGGACGCGGCTGCACGCGCTCGTCGTGCGCTACGGCAAGTGGGTCGGCGTGCGCCCCCACGACCTGGTCCGCGCCGAGTCGTGGTTCGACGACCACTCGTCGACGGCGGTGCTCGTCTGCCGCTGCATCCCGCTCGTCCGCTCGCTCGTGTCGGTTCCTGCGGGGTTCCGGCGCATGCGCCCCCTGACCTTCACGCTCTACACGGCGATCGGGAGCGCGGTCTGGAACACCGTGCTCATCGGCGCGGGCTACGAGCTCGGCGAGAACTGGGAGGCGGTGTCGGACTGGGTGGGCACGTTCCAGTACCTCGTGATCGCCGTGATCGCGCTGGCGCTGGGCTGGTGGCTGTGGACCCGGTTCCTGTCGCCGACCCACCGGGCCCGGCGCGCGGCCGAGGACCGGGCCCTCGCGGCAGCTGAGCCCGACCCCGACGCCGTCCTCGATTCCACCGACTGAGGGCCGTGCCGGGTCGGCCGGTGCCGGTCAGTTCGACGCGGTTCGGGCACGGCGGTCAGGCCAGGGCGGTCAGGCCAGGGCGGCCAGCACGTGGTCGATGCTCTTGGTGAGCTGGGCCACGTCCTCGGGGTCGATGGCCGGGAAGAGTGCGATCCGCAGCTGGTTGCGGCCGAGCTTGCGGTAGCTCTCGGTGTCGTGGATGCCGTTGGCCCGCAGCACGCCGGCGACCACGTTGGCGTCGACCGAGTCGTCCAGGTCGACGGTGGCCACGACGTGGCTGCGCTCGGCGGGGTCGGACACGTACGGCGTGGTGAGCTCGCCGGCCTCGGCCCAGGCGTAGACGGTCTCGGCGGACCGGTCGCAGCGGCCGGCGGCGAACTCGAGGCCGCCGTTGTGGTTGATCCACTCGACCTGCTGGACGGCGAGGAACACCGTGGCCAGCGCCGGCGTGTTGTAGGTCTGGTCCTTGCGGCTGTTGTCCAGAGCGGTCTTGAGGTCGAGCGAGGCGGGGATCCAGCGGCCCGAGGCGGCGATGCGCTCGATGCGCTCGACCGCCGCGGGCGACACGGCGGCGAGCCAGAGGCCCCCGTCGGAGCCGAGGCACTTCTGGGGGGCGAAGTAGTAGACGTCGGTCTCGGCCGCGTCGAAGCGCAGGCCGCCGGCGGCCGAGGTGGCGTCCACGGCGACGAGGCCGTCGGCCGCCGTGGTGCCCTCGGGGCGTCGTGGCGTGTGCATGACGCCGGTCGACGTCTCGTTGTGGGTGAGGGCGTAGACGTCGACGTCGGGGTTGGCATGGGCCTCGGGGTGGGTGCCGGTGGGCGACTCGATCACCTCGGGGTCACCGAGGTGGGGGGCGGCGGCGCACACGGTGGCGAACTTCGACGAGAACTCGCCGAACGACAGGTGCTGGCTGCGGTGCTCGACGAGGCCGAAGCTGAGAGCGTCCCAGAACGCCGTGGTGCCGCCGTTGCCGAGCATGACCTCGTAGCCGTCGGGCAGGCGGAGGAGCTCGGCGATGCCGTTGCGCAGGTTGGCGACCACGGTCCGCACCCCGTCCTGGCGGTGGCTGGTGCCGAGGTAGGTCGGGGCGGCGGCGGCCAACGCCTCCACCGCCTCCTGGCGCACCTTGGAGGGGCCACAGCAGAAGCGGCCGTCCGCGGGCAGGAGCTCGGCGGGGATGGTGATTTCTGGCAGCGCGGGACTCATCGCGTGCCACTATCGCGGCAGGGCCGCAGCCGAGCGAATCGGTATCGGCGCGCCGCCCGCCCGCCGCCCGTGACCACCCCACCCCCGAAGGACCCCGCATGACCTCCAGTGCCCGCGACGTCCGCCTCAGCACCCGGGTCGGCGCCATCGCCGAGTCCGCCACGCTGGCGGTCGACGCCAAGGCCAAGGCCCTCAAGGCCGCCGGCGAGCCAGTGATCGGCTTCGGCGCCGGCGAGCCCGACTTCCCGACCCCCGCCCACATCGTCGAGGCCGCGGTCGAGGCCTGCCGCGACCCGAAGAACCACCGCTACACGCCCGCCGCCGGCCTCCCCGAGCTGCGCGAGGCGGTCGCAGCCAAGACCGAGCGCGACTCGAAGTACACGGTGGCGCCCGGCCAGGTGGTGATCACCAACGGGGGCAAGCAGGCGCTCTACGAGGCGTGCGAGGCCCTGCTCAACCCGGGCGACGAGGTGCTGTTGCCGGCGCCGTACTGGACGACCTATCCCGAGCCCATCGCCCTCTGCGGCGCGAGCTCCGTGATCATCCCCACCGACGTGCGCTCCGAGTTCAAGGTGTCGATCGATCAGCTCGACGCCGCCTTCACCGACCGCACCAAGGCCCTCATCTTCGTGTCGCCCTCGAACCCGAGCGGCGCCGTCTACTCGCCCGCCGAGGTCGAGGCCATCGGCCGCTGGGCCCTCGACAGGGGGATCTGGGTCATCTGCGACGAGATCTACGAGCACCTCACCTTCGGCGACCACGTCTTCTCGTCGATGCCGGCGCTCGTGCCCGAGCTGGCCGACCGCTGCGTCGTGCTCAACGGCGTGGCCAAGAGCTACGCCATGACCGGGTGGCGGGTCGGGTGGCTCATCGGCCCCCCCGACATGGTCAAGCTGGCGGTGAACCTCCAGTCCCACCTCACGTCCAACGTGGCCAACGTCAGCCAGCGGGCCGCACTCGCCGCCGTCTCCGGCGACCTGTCGGCGGTGGCGGAGATGCGCGAGGCCTTCGCCCGCCGCGGGGCCACGATCCACCGGTTGCTCAACGCCATCGACGGGGTGTCGTGCATGGAGCCCCAGGGCGCGTTCTACGCCTACCCGTCCTTCGAGGGCGTGCTCGGCCGCGAGATCCGGGGCCAGCGCCCCCAGACCACCCTCGAGCTGGCCGCGCTCATCCTCGACGAGGCCAAGGTCGCCATCGTCCCCGGCGAGGCCTTCGGCACGCCCGGCTACTGCCGGCTGTCGTTCGCCCTCGGCGACGACGACCTCGGCGAGGGCGTCGGCCGCATCGCCGACCTCCTCGCATGAGCCCCAACCCCCCGTTCTGGGTACACGGTTGGGGTGCGGGTGACGCAGGCGTGTACCCAGAACGATCGGGTCTGCCGTTCTGGGTACACGGTTGGGGTGCGGGTGACGCAGGCGTGTACCCAGAACGATCGGGGTTGCGGGGTTTCGTCGATGGGTGAGCGGGTGGAGGCGCCGTTCGGGGCGTGGGCGTCGCCGATCACCGCCGAGACGGTGATCTCGGCGGCGGTCGGGCTGTCCGAGGTGCGGGCCGACGGGGACCACGTCTGGTGGTCCGAGAGCCGCCCCCAGGAGGCGGGTCGGGTCCAGCTCGTCCGCGACGGTCGGGACGCGCTGCCGGAGGGCTTCGCCGCCCGCACCCGGGTGCACGAGTACGGCGGCGGCGCTTGGACGGTCCGGGACGGCGCCTGCTTCTTCGCGAACTGGGCGGATCAGCGCCTGTACCGCCTCGACGGGCCGGGGGCGGCGCCGGTGGCCCTCACGCCCGAGCCCGCGGTCCCCATGGGCGACCGCTACGCCGACGTCGACGTGACGCCGGACGGTGCCTGGCTGGTGTGCGTCCGTGAGCACCACCCCGCCGACGGCGCCGAGGCGGTCAACGAGCTCGTCCGCATCCCCACCGACGGGTCGGGCGCGCCCGAGGTGCTGCTGACCGGGCCGGACTTCGTGGCCGCCCCCCGGCTGTCCGCCGACGGCGCGCACCTGGCGTGGATCCAGTGGGACCACCCCGACATGCCGTGGGACGAGACCGGCCTGTGGGTCGCGTCGCTCGGCCCCGAGGGCCTGGCCGAGCCCGAGTTGGTCGCCGGCGGGCTCGGCTCGTCCGAGTCGGTCGTGCAGCCCGTCTGGTCGCCCGGCGGCGCACTGCACTTCGTCTCGGATCGCACCGGCTGGTGGAACGTCTACCGGCAGGGCTCGGACGAGCCGGTGATCGCCGTCGAGGGCGAGATCGGGACGCCGCCGTGGGTCTTCGGCATGTCCCGCTACGCCCTCCTCGACGGCGGAGAGATCGTCGCCGCCTGTCGCCGCGAGGGACGCGACGAGCTGTTCGGGTACGACGTGCCCTTCACGAGCATCGACAGCGTCGTGTCCGACGGGCGCCGCGTGCTGTTCGTGGGCGCCTCGCCCACCACCGAGTCGGCCATCGTCCGCTTCGACCCGGCGACGGGTGAGCACGAGCTGCTCCGGGCGCCCCGTGACCTCGGCCTCGACCCGGCCCGGCTGTCCGTGCCGGAGGCCATCGAGTTCCCGACCGAACCCGGGCCCGACGGCCAGGCCCGCACCGCCCACGCCCTCTACTACCCGCCCACCAACCCCGAGGCGGTGGCGCCGGCGCGGGAGCGGCCGCCGCTGCTCGTGCTCAGCCACGGCGGCCCCACCGCCGCGGCCCGCCCGATGCTCAGCCTGGCCACCCAGTTCTGGACGAGCCGGGGCTTCGCCGTGGTCGACGTCGACTACGGGGGCAGCACCGGCTACGGACGCGAGTACCGCGACCGCCTGCGTGAGGCCTGGGGCATCGTCGACGTGCAGGACTGCGTCGCCGCCGCCCGCTTCCTGGCCGACCGGGGCGACGTCGATCCCGACCGCCTCTGCATCCGCGGCGGCAGCGCCGGCGGGTACACGACCCTCCAGGCCCTCACCACCACCGACGTGTTCGCGGCCGGCGCCAGCCACTACGGCGTGGCCGACCTCAGCGCCCTGGCCCGGGACACCCACAAGTTCGAGTCCCGCTACCTCGACGGGCTCGTGGGGCCGTGGCCCGAGGCCGAGGCCGTCTACCGCGAGCGCTCACCGATCGAGCACACCGACCGCCTGTCGAGCCCGATGATCATCCTGCAGGGCAGCGAGGACGAGGTCGTGCCCCCGAACCAGGCCGAGCTGATGGTCGCGGCCCTCGACGCCAAGGGCCTGCCCTACGCCTACGTGCTCTTCGAAGGCGAGCAGCACGGCTTCCGCAAGGCCGAGAACATCATCCGGGCCCTCGAGGCCGAGCTGTCGTTCTACGCCCAGGTGTTCGGCTTCACGCCGGCGGGCGCCATCGAACCGGTCGAGGTCCACCACCTGCCGTAGCGCCACGGCGGGCGCGCCGGGCCGGCCGGCGCCGTCCTCCGAGATCAGCCGAGCTCGTGGCCGAGGCGCTTCAGCACCGCGGTGGCGGCGGCGTCGCCGGACAGCCAGGCGCCCTCGACGCGGGGCCCGCCGAAGGCGTCGCCGGCGAGGACGACGGGGCCGGGCTCGTCGGCGACGGTGCAGCTGCGGTTCGTCCACACCGACTGCGGGGTGGCGAACTCCCAGCGGGTCACGTGGGCCTCGAGCACCTTGCGCCCGCCGATGAACTCCTCGGCCTGGTCGAGCAGGGTGGCGATGACCTTGGTGTCGGACTCGTTCCAGAGGGTGGTGGAGAGGGCGGCGCTGGCGTGCAGGGTCAGCGCCGGCACCTCCGACAGCCCCTTGGACTCGTTGTCGGCGACGAACGAGAAGGGGCCCACGTCGCGCTGCACGGCGCCGGGCCCGGCCAGTTCGGACGGGCCGTCGAGCACGGCGACGACCGCGAGGGTCGGGTCGTACTGGATGTGGGGGAGGCCCTCCTGCTCGTCGTGGCCGAGGGCCACGCCGCCGGCCTCGAGGATGCGCAGGCTCTGCGGCACCGGCGCGGTGAGCACGACGGCTGCGGCCTCGATGGTGTCGTCCCGGCCGTCGACGACGACCTGCCACCGCTCGGCGCCGGCGATCACGGCCCGCACCGTGGTGTCGAGGCACACGTCGAGGTCGTGGGCGAGGGTGCGGGCCAGCTCGGCCATGCCCCCGCGGGTGACCCAGCGGGGGTAGCCGTCGTTCGTACCGAACCCCCGGCACCACTCGTAGACGAGGCCCTGGGCGAGCAGGGTGTCGACCCAGTCGCCGAAGTGGCGGTTGCGGGTGGTGAAGAACTGAGCGCCGTGGTCGACGAGGGCGGGGCCGACGAGGCGGGTGCCGAGGCGCCCTCCCACCCACCGGTCCCGCTCGAGCACGAGGGCGGTGAGCCCGGCGTCGGTGACGCGGCGGGCCGCGGTGAGGCCGCTCAGGCCGGCGCCGGCGACGAGCACGTCCACCGAGGTCATCGCGTCGGCCTCCCTGCGACGACGGGCCCGCCGGCGGCCCGACCGACGATCTGGTGGCGCGCTACCCCCCGGTGCACGGGCGCCACGGTAGTGCCGCGCCGGTCGCGATACGGGTTGGCGGGCCCCGCCGGGCAACGGTCAGGATTGGCGCCATGGCCCGTGTCCTTGTCACCGAGAAGATCGCCGACGCGGGGCTCGACCGCCTGCGGGCACAGGGCCACGAGGTGGACGTGGTGCTCGCCCCGTCCCCCGAGGAGCTGCTCGAGGTCGTCAAGGGCGCCGACGCGCTCATCATCCGCTCGGCCACGACCGTCACCGCCGAGGTGCTCGAGGCGGGCACCGACCTCAAGGTCGTGGGCCGCGCCGGCGTGGGCCTCGACAACGTCGACGTGGAGACCGCCACCGAGCGGGGCGTCATGGTCGTCAACGCCCCGCAGTCGAACGTGCTCTCGGCCGCCGAGCACACGGTCGCCCTGCTGCTGGCCCTGGCCCGCAACATCCCCCAGGCCCACGCCGCGCTGGTCCAGGGCCGCTGGGAGCGCAGCAAGTGGGAGGGCATCGAGCTGAGCGACAAGGTGCTCGGCGTGATCGGCCTCGGCCGCATCGGCAAGCTCGTGGCCCAGCGGGCGTCGGCGTTCGGCATGCGCCTGGTGGCCTACGACCCCTTCCTCGCCCCCGAGCGGGCCCGCCAGATCAACGTCGAGCTCATGGAGCTCGACGAGCTCATCGCCGTAGCGGACTTCATCACGCTGCACGTGGCCAAGACGCCCGAGACCATCGGGCTCGTCGGCAAGGAGCTGTTGGCCAAGGCCAAGCCGGGCCTGCGGGTCATCAACGTGGCCCGCGGCGGGATCGTGGACGAGGCGGCGCTGGCCGACGCAATCCGCAGCGGTCATATCGGCGGCGCCGCGATCGACGTGTTCGCGGTCGAGCCCACCACCGAGTCGCCGCTGTTCGAGCTGGACGAGGTCGTGGTCACGCCGCACCTCGGCGCCAGCACCCGGGAGGCGCAGGACAAGGCGGGCGACACCATCGCCGAGCAGGTGGCGCTGGCCCTGGCCGGCGAGTTCGTGCCCTTCGCGGTGAACGTGAGCGCCGGCGAGGCCTCGGAGACGGTGCGCCCGTTCCTCGGCCTGGCCGAGCGCCTGGGCGAGCTCTTCGCCGGCCTGTGCGAGGGCGTCACGCCGGTGCTCGAGGTCGAGTACCAGGGCAAGCTCGCCGAATCGGACACGCGCATCCTCACCCTGTCGGCGCTGAAGGGCCTGTTCGGAGGGAGCAGCGACGAGCCGGTGTCGTACGTCAACGCGCCGCGCATCGCCGAGGAGCGCGGCGTGGAGGTCCGGGAGACCTCGCTGTCGGCGGCGCAGGACTTCGTGAACCTCATCACCCTGCGGGGCGGCGGCCACGCCATCGCCGGCACCCTCGGCGGGGTCGACGGCCAGCCCCGCATCGTGAACGTCGACGACCACACCGTCGAGATCCCGCCCGCCGACCACATGCTCGTGGTGCGCAACGACGACCGTCCCGGGATGATCGGCCTGGTGGGCCAGACCCTCGGCGAGGCCGGCGTGAACATCGCCGACATGCACCTCGGCCGCTCGGCCGACGGCTCCGCGGCGCTCATGGTGCTGGCGACCGGCGCCGCCGTGCCGCAGGCGGTGGTCGAGTCGCTGCGGGCGGCGCCGGGCATCGACTCGGTGCACGCCGTGAACCGCCCCGGCACCTGAAGCCGGGCGCGCCGCGCTCGGGGCCTCAGAGGTCGAGCCGGACCGCCACCGCGTCGCCGTCGTCGACCCCCTCGGCCCGGCGCACCGCCTTCTTCACCGGCAGCACGAAGGAGCGGTGCTCCTTCGACGGGAAGATCGAGGTCTGCCACTGCGACCCGCCCAGGGTCACCGTGACGCGGATGGACCCGAACCCCGGCAGGTCGGGGCCGCCGTACCGGTCGTCGATGTCGTCGGCGACGTCCTCGGGCAGGGTCACGAAGTACCAGGACGCCTTCTCGCCGGACCAGCGCCACAGCTCCGCGGTGAACTCGACGTGCACGCCCGAGTCGTACCACCCCGCCGTGACCCGAGGCGTGACCGTCGCGTTGTTGGTAGGACTGGGGCGTGCCCTTCCCTGCTGACGTCGTGGCCGACGCGCTGGCGCACGTGCGGGCGGCGTGCCGAACCCTCCCCGAGGTGGAGGAGCGCCTGAGCCACGGGGCGCCCACGTTCTTCGTGCGCGGCAAGAAGAGCTTCGTGATGTTCCACGACGACCACCACGGCGACGGCCGCCTCGCCCTCTGGGTGGCGGCTGCGCCCGGCGTGCAGGCCGAGATGGTCGACGAGGAGCCCGACCGCTTCTTCGTCCCGCCCTATGTCGGCCACCGGGGCTGGTTGGGCGTCCGCCTCGACCGCGACCCCGACTGGGACGAGGTCGCCGGCGTGTGCGCCGACGCCTTCCGCCACGTGGCCCCCAAGACCCTCGCCGCCCGCCTCGACGCCGACGCCCAGGAGGACGCCTGAGCGGCCCCCATCAGGCGAGCCCGAGGCGCTCCACGGGCTGGCCCGTGAGCTCGCCGATGAGCTCGACGTCCTGGTCGAGGTGCAGGACCGTGAGGCCGGCGAGCTCCGCGGTCGCGGCGACGACCCGCTGCGGCCGACCGGTCAGGCGTGGCGCCCCATGAACCCCAGGAGCCGGGTCTGCTCGTCGGCGTCCGGGGCGACCTCGACCCTCGGCCCGTAGTGGCCGCTCGAGCGCATGGCGGCGTCGACCTCGGGCGGCAGCGCCTCGAACCCGCTCACCATGCGGTGCACCTCGTCGGGATCCAGGCGCTCGTCGAGGCCGGTGGCCCGGGCGAGGTCCCAGGTGCGCACGAGGACGTCGGGTGTGCAGGTCATGTCCACCGCGGCCGTGAAGGACAGGTGGCCGGGCGGCCCGCAGTCCGCGACCTGCTCGGCGACGGCCGGGTCGTCGAGGCCACCCTGGATGGCGTCGCGGACGAGCGCCCAGGCGCCGGCGGGGTCCTCCTCGACGGCGGGGAGCGGACCGGGGTCGAGGCCGAAGGCGCCGAGGAGGAAGCCCGGCGGGGCCAGCCACTCGACCAGGTGGGCCACGACGTCGCGGGCGAACCAGCCCTCGCACGGCGCCGGGCGCTCCCACGCATCCTCGGGTACCGCCTCGACCCGGGCGGTGAAGCCCGCCGCCACCCGTCGGAACCGTTCGGCGCTCTCGCTCATGGAGGGTGGACGGCTCTCGGGCGCCGGGGTCATCGCCCGCCGCCCGTCGCCGTGCCTTCCTACTCGCCGGCGGGCGGTTCGGCGGCCTTCTTGGTCGCCTTCTTGGCGGCGCCGGGCTTGTCGGCCGCCTTCTTCGCCGGCGCCGCCTTCTTGGCGGGGGCCTTCTTCGCCGCGGCCTTCTTGGCCGGCGCCTTCTTCGCGGGGGCCTTCTTGGCGGCCGCCTTCTCGACCGACGCCTCGGCGTCCGCGGCCGCCTCGGCGGCAACGGCCTCGGCGTCCGCCTTCGCCGGTGCGGCCTGCTCGGTGGCGGCGATCTCGGCGGCCGCAGCTGCGTCCGTCGCCGCCTCCTTCGCCGCGGCGACGGCGTCGCCGGCGGGGGCCACCGGGGTGGACTCGGTGAGCGGCTGCCAGTCGTTGTAGGCGTTGCGGTCGACGACGGGAGCGGGGTGGCTGCGGCTCTGCAGCACCTTGACGACGACGCCGAGCACCGCCCCGACGATCGCCAGCTTCACGAGGACGCGCAGGAATCGGGCCACGGCGGAAAACTACCCGCCGGGTGCCCGGGGGTTGACGGATCGCCGGTATCGTGCGACCGTCATGCGAGCTATGGAGCCCCGCCACCTGACCTCCGACCTCCTGCTTATGTAGGGCGAGCGCCCCCATACCGGTGCTCGCCGAACCTCCTGTGCCTCCGGGCCAGGAGGTTTTCTGCTTTTCCGGCCCGCGTTCCCGGGCCCCCGTCCGTCTGATCCCGATGCACACCCCCAACCCCGAAAGGCAACCCAGCCATGGCTGACCAGGTGATCATCTTCGACACCACGCTGCGCGACGGAGAGCAGTCGCCCGGCATCTCGCTCGACACGGGCGAGAAGCTCGAGATCGCCGAGCAGCTCGCGCGCCTCGGGGTCGACTACATCGAGGCCGGCTTCCCGGTCGCCAGCCAGGGCGACTTCGAGGCGGTCGAGGCCATCGCCAAGGCGGTGCGGGGCCCGGTCATCACCGGCCTGTCCCGCACGGCCCGGGCCGACATCGACCGCTGCTGGGAGGCGGTGCAGCACGCGGAGCGCAGCCGCATCCACGTGTTCATCGCGACCAGCGAGACCCACATGAAGCACAAGCTCAAGATGACCCCCGAACAGGTGAAGGCCGAGGCCGCCGCCGCGGTGGCCCACGCCCGCCAGTACACCGACGACGTGGAGTTCTCGCCCGAGGACGCCTCCCGGTCGGACTTCGACTTCATGTGTGAGGTGCTGCGGGCGGCCGTCGACAGCGGTGCCACCACGCTGAACATCCCCGACACGGTCGGCTACGGCATCCCCGAGGAGTACGCCGCCCGCCTGGCCAACATCCGCGACGTCGTGCCCGGCGACTACGTCATCTCGACCCACTGCCACAACGACCTCGGCCTCGCGGTGGCCAACTCGCTGGCCGCGGTCAAGGCCGGCGCCCGCCAGGTGGAGGTCGCGGTCAACGGCATCGGCGAGCGGGCCGGCAACGCCGCGCTCGAGGAGGTCGTCATGGCCCTCCGCACCCGGTCCGACTTCTTCACCGTCGACGGCCAGGTGCTCGACACCAACGTGAAGGCCGAGGAGCTGGCCAAGACCAGCCGGCTGGTGAGCCGCCTCACCGGCTACCCGGTCCAGTACAACAAGGCCGTGGTGGGCCGCAACGCCTTCGCCCACGAGGCGGGCATCCACCAGCACGGCATGCTCGAGGACGCCAGCACCTACGAGATCATGGACCCGGCCTCGGTGGGCCAGGGCGAGACGCAGATCGTGCTGGGCAAGCACTCGGGGCGCCACGCCTTCGCCGACACCCTGGAGAAGATGGGCATCACCATCCAGGGTGATGCCCTCAACGCCGCTTTCGCCCGGTTCAAGGAGCTGGCCGACCGCAAGATCCAGCTCACCGACGCCGACCTCGAGGCCATCGTGGCCGAGGAGCTCGGTGGCGCGGTGGGCCGGGCCTACGACCTGAGCTCGATCGAGTTCCGGGGCAGCAACATCGGCCCCGCCAGCTCGACGGTTGTGCTGACCCGTGACGGGGAGAAGGTCGAGGCCACCGCCGAGGGCGACGGCATGATCGACGCCGCCTGCCAGGCCATCAAGGCCGCCACCGGCGTGAACGGCGTGCTCACCGACTTCAACGTGTCGTCGGTGACCGGCGGCGTCGACGCCCTCGGCGACGTGATCATCCAGCTCGAGGCCGACGGGGTGACCGTGTCGGGCCGGGGCGTGTCCACCGACGTGGTGGAGGCCTCCGCCCGGGCCTTCCTCAACGGCGTGAACAAGGTGGTGCGGATCCGCGAGCGCGGCGAGACGCGCGAGCGGGTCGTCGGCCCCTGAACGCCCCTCATCCACACCTGATCGACCCAGTCCGGCTTCTGGCTCCCGATTCGACCGTCCTGGCGGTCGAATCGGGAGCCAGTTCGGCTCGGTCCGGTCGGTAGCCTCGGCCCGTGTCGAGGGGACCGCTGGAGGGACTGGAGGCCATCGGTCGCCAGGACGTCACGGTTGCGTCCGGGCTGGCCCACCTCGAGATCTTCACGCTGCGAGGGCTGCTGACGATCCTCTGGCACGGCGACCGTGACGCCGAGTCGGTGGTCGTGCTCGGCGGCGGGGCCATGGGCGGCCTGCTCGGCCCGGCCGACGGGCTCTACCCGTACCTCGGCACGGAGCTCGCCACACCCGGCAGCGGGATCGGCGTGCTGCGGATCGGCTGGCGCAAGCCCAACGACCTCGACCGCTGCACCCACGACCTGCTGGCCGCGATCGACCTGGCCTCGCGGTCGGGCGCCCGGCGCGCGGTCACCGGTGGGCACAGCTTCGGCGGCGCCGTGGCGGTGCGGGCCGGCGTCGCCCTCGGCGAGCTCTGCGCCGGCGTGGTCACGTTCGCCACCCAGTCCGCCGGCTGCGAGGTGGTGCCGTCGCTGCAGGCGCCGCTGCTCGCCTTCCACGGCGACCGCGACGAGCTGCTGCCGCTCGCCGCGTCCGAGCTCGTGGCCGAGCACGCCGGCGGGGGCGGGGAGCTACGGGTGTGCGCCGGCGCCGGCCACCTCATGGCCGAGGCCGACGCCCGGCTCCGCGACGAGGTCCCCGCCTGGATCCGCGCCCGCCTCGCCGACGCCGTGTCGGGCGCCGACGAGGTCTAGCGACCGGAGCGAACGGGGCGGCGATCGGGCGCCGGCGTGGGAGACGCCGCGCTGGCGGCGAGGCGGCGGCAGAGGGGTCGGAAGATCAGGGTGTGGAAGGGCAGGACGCCGTACCAGTAGAGGCGGCCCCACAGCCCCCGGGGGTGGAACAGCGCCCGCTGGTGCAGGATCGAGCCGCCCTCGCCGTCGTCCTCGACCCGCCACTCGAGCCACGCCTCGCCGGGGAGGCGCATCTCGGCCCGCAGGCGGAGCAGGCCCGGCGGCTCGTAGGCCTCCACCCGCCAGAAGTCGAGGGCGTCGCCCACCCGCAGGTCGTCGGGGTGGCGCCGGCCGCGGCGCAGCCCGATGCCGCCGACGGCGCGGTCCATCCAGCCCCGGATCGACCACAGCCAGTTGGCCACGTACCAGCCCCGCCGCCCGCCGATGCCGCTCACCGTGCGGAACACGGCGTCGGGAGGCGCCGGCGACCACGCCTGCTGGACGTCGGCGAACATGGTGCCGCCGGCCCAGTTGGGGTCGGAGGGGAGGGGGTCGGCCGGGGAGTGCCCCGGCAGGTCGGCGCCGGACCAACGGGTGTCGACCTCGAGGTGCTCGACGCGCTGGAGGGCCAGCGCCACCGCCTCCCGGAAGGACAAGCAGTCGTGGGGCAGCACCTCCTCGATCGAGTGGTCGTGCACCACCACCTCGGCGCTCAGGCTCTCGACGAGGGGCTTGGCCAGGCCCGCGGGCAGCGGGGTGACCAGGCCGATCCAGTGCGACGACAGGCGCGGCGTCAGCACCGGCACCTGCACCACGAGGCGCCGGCGCAACCCGGCGATCTCGGCGTACACCCGCATCATGTCGAGGTAGGTGAGGACGTCGGGGCCGCCCACCTCGAGCACCCGGCCGGCGGCGGCGGGCTCGTCGATGGCGGCGACGAGGTAGTGGAGCATGTCCCGGATGGCGACCGGCTGGCAGCGGGTCCGCACCCACTTCGGCGTGACCATCGCCGGCAGCACCTCGACCAGGTTCCGCAGCATCTCGAACGAGGCGCTGCCCGACCCGATGATCACCGCGGCCCGGAGCTCGGTGACCGGGACGGGCCCGTCGGCCAGCACCCGGCCCACCTCGTGGCGGCTGTCGAGATGCGACGACAGGCCGGGTTCGTCGTCGCCGAGGCCGCCGAGGTAGACGATGCGACCTACGCCGGCGTCGGCGGCGGCGTCCCGGAACATCTCGGCCGCGAGCCGGTCCTGCGCGGCGAAGTCGGCGGCAGCGCCCATCGAGTGCACGAGGTAGTAGGCGGCGTCGATGCCCTCGAGGGCGGCTCGGACCGCGGCGGCGTCGGTCACGTCGCCGGCGACGACCTCCACGCGGTCGCGCCACGGCAGGTCGTCGAGCTTCGACGGCGTGCGGGCGAGGCAGCGCACGGTGTGGCCGGCGGCCAGTAGCGCGGGCACCAGGCGGCCCCCGATGTAGCCCGTCGCCCCCGTGACGAGGACCCGCTGCGCAGCCATGCCTCCACCCTGCCCGCTCGGCGCCCGATCCACCCGGTCGGACGCCGGATTTCACCCCGGCCGCCCTCTGCTCCTGGGTACTCCCCTGTCTCACCAGTGGGATGGGGAGCACCCGGAACGAGCGGTCGGGGAGGGGTGGGGTGGGGTGGACCGCTGCTACGAGAGGGCGAGGGTCGCCTGCGGGGCGAGGGTGGCGAGGTCGCTGGCCACGAGGCTGCTCTCCGAGAGCGTGTACAGGGTGTCGCCGACCACGACCGCCCGGGCGAGGGCCGAGCCGTCGTCGTGGGTGACCCGGCCGACCTCGTCGATGCCGTCGGTGGCCACGTGAAACCCCACCGCCCCGTTGAACGACTCGGTCGGCCCCGGGCACGGGACCGGCTCGCCGGCGGGGCCGCTGCAGAACGCCTCGCCCCCGTAGGACTGGACGGGCAGCACCGCCAGGCCGGTCTCGGGCCAGTAGAGGAAGGCGTGGTGGTCGTACTCGGCGGCCGAGGAGGCGCCCGGGATGCTCACCTGCTGGAGGCGCTGGGGTGCCGCCGGGTCGGACACGTCGAACAGGGACAGCTGGGTCCCGGTCGTCTGGCCGGTGGCGGTGGCGTCCTGGCCGATGCCGAGGAGCAGGTCGTCGCCGATCGGGTGGAGGTAGGCCGAGTAGCCGAGCAGCTCGAGCTCGCCGACCACGGCGGGCGCCGCCGGATCGCTGAGGTCGATGGTGTAGAGCGGGTCGGTCTGGCGGAAGGTGACGACGTAGCCGACGTCGCCCGCGAACCGGACCGAGTAGATCTGCTCGCCCTCGCCGAGGCCGCCGACCTGGCCGAGCTCGGCGAGCTGGTCGCCGTCGGCCTGCAGGGTCGTGACGTAGCTCTCGCTCTCGTCGTCGTCGGTCGTGGCGACCCGCAGCACGGCGTCATCACCGCCGCCGTCGGTGGCGGGCGTCTCGGACATCGAGAACTGGTCGAGCAGTCGGCCCCGCACGAGGCCGGAGGTCTGGTAGGCGGCGGGGCCGTCGCCGGCGATGCCGAACCGGTGGATGGCGGTGTCCGGGCCACCCGGGGGCGCCGGGAAGTCGTTGGTCGGGTCGGTGGTGGTGTCGTCGACCTCGGGGTACTGCGTGGTCGCGACGTAGAGGTGCTCGGCGTTGGCGTAGACCTGCTCGCCGTCGGCCAGGACGCCCACGGCGTCGCCGGTGCCCAGGTCACCGGTCAGGTCGAAGGTCAGGACCGACAGCGTGCCGAAGCCCGCGAACTCGGCCGGCTCGTTCATGGCGTCGCAGGCCACGAGGGTGCCTTCGTCGACCACCGCCTCGTCGCTGCCGACCGGGTCGGCCACGTGCCGGTAACCCGGGAGCCAGTCCTCCAGGTCGGACTCCTCGATGACCCGCCGGTTGGTCTCTTCGGCGAGCTGCTCGGCCTCCTCGGTCGGCGTGCTCGGATAGACGAAGCCGAGCTGGTCGGGCTGGGAGCTGAGGACCACGCGGGCGGTGTCGCCGACGAGGCGGGCGTCGAGGATGGTGCCGTCGACCTCGAGGGTGTTCGTGACGGTCATGCGGTCGGGGCCGGCGAGGTCGACCTGCACGAGCGAGGTGGTGGTCTGCTCGGGGGCGAAGCCCGAGTCGACGGCCACGTCGCCCTCCATGGCGATGGGCGGGCCGTAGCCGTTGACCAGCACCAGGGCGGTGTCGCCGACGACGAGCAGCTGCTGGCCGTAGGCGTCGCCCGGCAGCTCGACCGAGCCGGCGTCGACGGGGGTGTCGCCCGTGAGGTCGATCCAGTGGAGCTCGCCGCCGGCCACGGCGAGGATGCGCTCGCCGTCGGCCTTCACCACGTCGGGCTCGTCGACCCCGGCTTCCTGCACGTTGGTGCCGGACACGTCGGCGGTGGTCGTGGGGGTCGTCTGGGGGCCGGCGGCGGCGTCGTCACCGGCGGCCGCACCGGACGTCGCCTCGGCGGTCGACGGCACCGCGAGGCCGTCCTCGGCGAGGTAGTACGGCGCGCCGCCGTCGAGCCCGTAGGGGCCCACCCGGGCGAGGGCCTCCTCCTGCAGGTCGGCGAGGAGCTGGTCGCAGTCGTCGACCGGCTGCAGCGCGGCGATGAGCTGGATGTCGCCGTCGATCCCGGTGGCCCGTTCGGCGGGCTGGACGCCGTCACCGGAGCTGCAGGCGGCGGCCAGCAGGAGGGTGGCGGTGGCGGCGGTGAGCAGTGGCGTGAGGTGGCGGCGCATCGGGGTGTCTCCGTGTCGTCGGTCACACCTACGACGTGACGCCGTGACCGCCTGGTTCCCCCAGGCAGGAATTTCTTCGTCGCGCGGGACGTGCTGCCCAGGACCGGATGCGCCGGGGTGGGTGACGCGGCGGAGCGGAGCGCAGCCGCGAGGAAGGCGAATCGGATGGCGAAGCCGGCCCGACGGAGGAGGGCCCTAGCTGAGCGCGTCCAGGACCTCGCGGGCGGCCCGCTCCCCGGACTCGACCGCGCCGTCGAGGTACCCGGACCACTGGGTAGCGGTCTCGGTGCCGGCCCAGTGGATCGGGCCGATGGGCAGGCGCAGCGCCTTGCCGAACTGGGTCCAGACGCCCGGCGGGCAGTGGGCGCCGTAGCAGCCCCGGGTCCACTCCTCGGCGGCCCAGTCCCGCTCGACGTACCCGGTCGGGTGGGCGGCCTCGGGGCCGAAGTAGCGCACCGCGCAGTCGACGAAGGCGGCCCGGCGGGCGGTGGGCGAGCGCCGCCCCCACTCGACGCCGTGGCGGCCCTCGAAGAACCCCAGGAGGATGCCCTTGTCCGAGTGGGGCTGGGAGTTGTCGAACGTGACCGCCACCGGCCCCTCGTCGGACGCGGCCTGGCCGTTGAGGCCGGCGTCGCGCCAGAAGGGCCGCTCGTAGCTGAGCATGGCCTTGATCACGTAGCCGTGGGGGAGGCGCTGGGTGAGCAGGTCGCGCTCCGCGGGCAGTGCCGGTGCGTAGGCGATGCGACCCGCCAGCGTCGGCGGGATGGCGACGACGGCGCGGTGGGCCCGGTAGGCGCCGCCGTCGGTGTGGACCGTCACCCCGTCGCTCCCGTGGTCGAGGCGCCGCACCGGCTCGGACAGGCGCACGGCGTCGCCCAGCCCCTTGGCCAGCTCTTCGCTGACGAGGACCGTGCCGCCGACGACCCGGTCCTGCTGGGCGCCGCCGGTGGTGCCGATGAGGCGCTCGAGGCCCTGGCCGGACTCCAGGTAGAAGAGCGTGTGGAGCATCGAGAGGTTCTCGGGCTCGGTGGCGAAGACGGCCCGGCAGACGATCTCGTAGAAGGCCCGGGCGTCGTGGGTCTTGACCGTGCGGCGGATCCAGCTCGCGAAGGTCTGCTCGTCGAGGCGGTCGGCGTTGGGGGCGTTCCACGGGGCGTCGAGGGGGATGGCGTCACGCCACTTGTCGACCTGGCGCTGGGCTCGCAGCAACTCGGCGAGGGCGAGCGGGTTGAGCGGCGGGTTCTCGGAGGCGGAGACCTTGCGGGTGCCGCCCAGCTCGAACACGCCGGCGCCGTCGTCGTAGGTGGGGTGGGTGACGAGACCGAGCTCGGCGATCAGGGCGTTGATGCGGTCCTGGCCGGGGCCGACCCACTGGCCGCCCACCTCGACGGTGACCCCGTCGACCTGGTCGTTCAGCGTCCGCCCGCCGACGCGGTCCCGGGCCTCGACCACGACCACCGAGCGGCCGGCGGCCTGGACCCGGCGCGCTGCGACGAGCCCGGCGACCCCCGCCCCCACGACGACCACGTCGGCGTCCACGCCCCCAGACTACGGGCCGACCCCGTGCACCTCCGGTTCTGCGGCCCGCCCCTGGGATTTCTTGGTGAGAAACCCCCGTATCGGGGGTTTCTCACCAAGATCTGCAGCGGGTCGGGCGGGGCGACGTGGCGCAGCGGAGCGGAGCCGCGGGGAGTGCGAGCCGGATCGCCGAAGGCGCCCCGACGGAGGAGGGGCCAGTGTTACGCCTTGGGGAGGTAGCTCGGGCGGCGGGCCTCGTAGTCGTCGATGGCCGTCGCCGAGCGCAGGGTGATGCCGATGTCGTCGAGGCCCTGCAGGAAGCGCTCGCGGGTGGCGTCGTCGAGCGGGAACGACGCCTCGATGCCGAGTGCGGGCGCCGACACGGTTCGGCGGTCGACGTCGACGGTGATCTCCAGCGTCGGGTCGGCCTGCACGCCCTCGAGGAGCTGGCGACCGACCGCCTCGTCCACCTGCACCGGCACGAGGCCGTTCTTGGTGCAGTTGTTGCGGAAGATGTCGGCGAACCGGGGCGAGATCACGGCCTGGAAGCCGTAGTCCATGATCGCCCAGACCGCGTGCTCCCGGGACGAGCCGGTGCCGAAGTTGGGGCCGGCCACGAGGATCGAGGCGCCGGCGTACTGCGGCTGGTTCATCACGAAGTCGCGGTCGTCGCGCCACTCCGAGAACAGGCCGGCGCCGAAGCCGGTGCGCTCGACCCGCTTGAGCCAGTCGCTGGGGATGATCTGGTCGGTGTCCACGTCGGACCGGTCCAGGGGGACGGCGGTACCGCTGACCACGGTGACGGATTCCATATCAGGCACGCTCCTTCGGGCTGCCGCCCGGCAGGTCGTCGGGGGTGGCGAAGGTGCCGGCGATCGCGGTGGCGGCCGCCACCGCGGGGGACACGAGGTGGGTGCGACCGCCCCGGCCCTGCCGGCCCTCGAAGTTGCGGTTGCTGGTCGACGCCGCTCGCTCGCCGGGGGCGAGCTTGTCGGGGTTCATGGCCAGGCACATGGAGCAGCCGGGCTCGCGCCAGTCGAAGCCGGCCTCGATGAAGACCTTGTCGAGGCCCTCGGCCACCGCCTGGTCCTTGACCATGAACGAGCCGGGGACGACGAGCGTGCGCACGCCGGCCTTGACCTTGCGGCCCTCGACCACGGCGGCGGCGGCCCGCAGGTCCTCGATGCGGGAGTTGGTGCAGGAGCCGATGAAGACGGTGTCGACGGGCACCTCCTTCATCGGGGTGCCGGCGGTGAGGCCCATGTACTCGAGGGCCCGGGCCGCGGACTCGCGCTGGCTGGCCTCGGCGAACTGGTCGGGATCGGGGACGAGGCCGTCGATCGGCGTCACCTGCGCGGGGTTCGTGCCCCACGAGACGTGCGGCGAGATCGCGGCGGCGTCGAGGTCGACCTCCTTGTCGAAGGCGGCGCCGTCGTCGGTGGTCAGCGTGCGCCAGTCGGCCAGCGCCGCCTCCCAGTCGGCCCCCTTGGGGGCGAAGCGGCGGCCCTCGAGGTAGGCGAAGGTGGTGTCGTCGGGGGCGATGAGGCCGGCCTTGGCCCCCGCCTCGATCGACATGTTGCACACGGTCATGCGCCCCTCCATGGAGAGGCCGCGGATGGCCGAGCCGCGGTACTCGATGACCGAGCCGATGCCGCCGCCGGTGCCGATGCGGCCGATGATGGCGAGGATCACGTCCTTGGCGGTGACGCCGGCGGGCAGCTCGCCCTCGACGTTGACGGCCATGGTGCCGGGCCGCTGCTGGGGCAGGGTCTGGGTGGCGAGGACGTGCTCGACCTCGCTGGTGCCGATGCCGAAGGCGAGGGCGCCGAAGGCCCCGTGGGTCGACGTGTGGCTGTCGCCGCAGACGATGGTCATGCCCGGCTGGGTGAGGCCCTGCTCGGGGCCGATCACGTGGACGATGCCCTGGCCCGGGTCGCCCATCGGGTACTCGGTGATGCCGAACTCGGCGCAGTTGGCCCGCAGCACCTCGACCTGCTTGCGCGAGATCGGGTCGGCGATGGGCTGGTCGATGTCGGCGGTGGGGACGTTGTGGTCCTCGGTGGCGATCGTCAGGTCGGGGCGGCGGACGGTGCGCCCGGCCATCCGGAGGCCGTCGAAGGCCTGCGGTGAGGTGACCTCGTGCACGAGGTGGAGGTCGATGTAGAGCAGGTCGGGCTCGCCCTCCCCCGAGTGGACCACGTGGCGGTCCCACACCTTCTCGCTCAGCGTCTTGGCGTCACCGGCCATGCTTCGGCTCCTCGTCCCGCGGATCGGATCGTGTCGCTTGTGTCTCAAATAGTGAGACGGTAATCTTGCTTTGTGGGATCGAGTGTAAGCGGTGTGGGGACGTTCGACAAGGCCGTCGCCGTGCTCGACGCCCTGGCGGACGAGCCGCTGGCCCTCGCCGGCCTCGTCGACGCCACAGGGCTCCCGCGGGCGACGGCCCACCGCCTCGCCACCGCGCTCGAGGCCCACGGCCTGGTGCGGCGCACCGAGGACGGCCGCTTCGCCCTCGGCCTGCGTCTCGTGGCGCTGGGGCGGGCCGCCGCCGACCAGCTACCGCTGGCCGACGTGGCCAGACCGGCGCTGGCCGAGCTCCGCGACGCCACCGAGGAGTCGGTGCAGCTCTACGTGCGCGACGGCGACCGCCGGGTCTGCGTCGCCGCCCTCGAGTCGCCCCACGGCCTGCGCACCATCGTGGCCATGGGCGCCGCCCTGCCCCTCGACCGCGGCTCGGCCGGCCGGGTCCTGCGCGGCGAGGATGGGGAGGGAGCCGACCATGGCTGGGTGGCGAGCGTCGCCGAGCGCGAGGCCGGCGTCGCCTCCGTGAGCGCGCCGGTCCGGGCGGCCGACGGCGCCGTCGTGGCCGCGGTCTCGGTGTCCGGGCCCATCGAGCGCACCGGCACCGACCCCGGCGCCCGCTACGGCGCCGCCGTCGTCCGCGCCGCGTCGGCGATCGAGGCCGCCGCCGGCCTCCGCTGAGCAATCCACCCGTTCCTCCAGCAAGAACGCGCGGTCGTGCCTTCCGTTTCTGCTGGAGGAATGGACGCTGAGGCGGGCGGGCGCCGCGCGGTCGCGTCCACCGTCCTCGTTCCTCCAGCAGATCCGCGCGGTCGTGCCTTCCGTTTCTGCTGGAGGAACGGGCGGGGTGGGGGAGGTGGCGCCGCTACGGTGCGGGCGTGACCCCGGGGACGGCGGCCCAGACGCTCGCCGCCATCGACATCGGCACCAACTCGGTCCACCTCGTCGTGGCGCGGGCCTACGGCAGCGGGCACTTCGAGGTGATCGGCCGGGAGAAGGAGGCCGTCCGCCTGGGCTCCGGGCAGGGCGAGATGAAGCGCCTCTCGCCGGCCGCCATCGACCGGGCGATCGCCGCCCTGCGGCGGTGCCGCCAGGTCGCCGACGTCGCTGACGCGCCGATCCGGGCCGTGGCCACCAGCGCCGTGCGCGAGGCGCAGAACAGCGCCACCTTCCTGCGCCGGGCGTGGGAGGAGGCGGGCATCGACGTCGAGGTGATCTCCGGGTTCGAGGAGGCCCGCCTGATCCACCTCGGCGTCCTGCAGGCCGTGCCCATCTACGACAAGCGGTCGTTGCTGGTCGACATCGGCGGCGGCAGCACCGAACTGCTCGTCGGGGAGCAGGGCGAGGCCGTGGCGGCTCGCAGCCTCAAGCTCGGCGCCATCCGCCTCACCCACCGGTTCTTCGAC
The DNA here is from genome assembly GCA_041908445.1 of Acidimicrobiales bacterium. Classification (GTDB taxonomy): domain Bacteria; phylum Actinomycetota; class Acidimicrobiia; order Acidimicrobiales; family DATDAH01; genus JAEUJM01. The sequence goes on from JAYRFK010000110.1 coordinate 31,057, forward strand.
GCCCACCGGCTCAAGCCCGGCTCGGTCGACAAGGCTCGCCGCTACATCCGCTCGAACCTGGTCGGCTTCGCCCGGGAGGTCGAGCGCCTCGGCTTCGAGGTGGCGGTCGGCAGCTCGGGCACCATCGAGGCGATCGCGGCGATGGCCAACGCCCGCCGGGGCGACGAGCCGCTGCAGACGTACAACAACTTCGCCGTCTCGGCCCGCGAGCTCGATGCCGTCGTCGGTGCCCTCGTGGCCGCGCCCACGGTCGCCGAGCGGCGCAAGGTGCCAGGTCTCGACGCCTCCCGGGCCGACATCATCCTCGGCGGTGCCCTGATCCTCGAGCAGGTCGTCGCGGGGTTCGGGATCGACGAGCTCCTGGTGTCCGACTACGCCTTGCGCGAGGGCGTGCTGCTCGACACCCTGCAGCGCCTCCGGGGCCGCTCGCTGCACCACCTGAGCGATCTGCGCCGCCGCAGCGTCGACCACCTGGCTGCGCTGATGGACGACGACCCCGACCACTCGGCCCGGGCCGCCGCGCTCGCGCTCGCGCTCTTCGACGAGACCCGCGACCGCCACGGCCTGCCCGAGGACACCCGGGAGTACCTCGAGGCGGCGGCGCTGCTCTGCAACGTGGGGCTGTTCCTCTCCCACGCCCAGCACCACAAGCACTCGTACTACGTGATCCGCAACTCCGAGCACCTCACCGGGTTCACGGACCGCGAGATCGAGATCATCGCCCAGGTCGCCCGCTACCACCGCAAGAGCGAGCCCAAGCCGAAGCACGCCGAGTTCGCCCGCCTCAAGCCGGCGGACCAGGACGTCGTCCGGGCCCTCGCCGGGATCCTGCGGGTCGCGATCGCCCTCGACCGCACCCGCGCCGGCGCGGTCGAGGCCGTGCACCGGGTGCGCGGGCCCGCCGCCGGGGACGCCGTCGAGCTGGCCGTCACCGCGGCCGACGGTGCCGACGTCTCCCTCGAGCTCTACACCGCCGGCGAGGTCAAGGGCCTGCTCGAGCAGGTGTTCGAGCGCGACGTCCGCCTCTCCGTCGCTGCCTGACCGGTCGCGGCGCCGCCCGCACGACGAACTGGCTCCCGATTTCGGTGTCCTGGCACCGAAATCGGGAGCCGGAACGCAGGTGGGCCTGGGTTGGTCAGCGGCGGGGAAGGCGGGACGCCACGTCGGCGCAGGCGCCGAGCAGCGCCGGCACGAAGCGCTCGGGGTGCTGGGCGCAGCAGACGTGGTCGCCCCGCACGGGGTGGACCGTGGCGCCGGGGATCGCCGCCGCGAGCTTGCGCTGGCGGTGGGGCGGCACGACCTGGTCGAGCTCGGTGACCACGACCGCGGTGGGCACGTCGATCTCGTGGATCCACTCGTGCGAGCTGTACCGGCCGATGGCGGCGCCCGCCTCGATGATGGTGGCGGGGTCGCCGCGGTGGTACTCCCGCAGCGCCCACTCGCCGTAGGTGCCCTCGCCGGTGCGGCCGGCCAGCACCCGCAGGGCCGCCCGTCGCCGCCACGAGTCGGGCGTGCCCCGGGCGAGCACCGACAGGCCGCCGAGGGCCCGGAAGGTGAGCTTCTCGGCGGGCTTGCCCCGGAAGTTGCGGGCGGTGGCGCAGAAGACGAGCCCCTCGACGAGGGTAGGGTGGCGGTGCCAGAGCAGCTGTGCGATCGGGCCCCCCATCGAGTAGCCGACCGCGACGACCCGGTCGACGCCCAGCGCGGCGCACGCCGCCGCGGCGTCGTCGGCGCAGTCGGCCAGGCGGAAGCGGTCCTCGGAGCGGATCCCCCGGCCGTGGCCCCGGTGGTCGATGGCGACCACCGAGTAGCGCTCGCCCAGCGGGGCGTACTCGGGGAACCAGTTCAGGTCGGCGCTGGCGGTCCACCCGTGCAGCAGCAGGAGGGTGGGCGCGCCGGGCGGGCCGTCGATGGTGCGGACGAAGGTCGTGCCCCGCCCGGGCAGGTCGAGGGCGCGGCCGGCCGGCAGCGGTGGGGTGAGCGGCGCCGGCCCGGCGGCCGTCGAGGGGTCGGCCGCCGCCGTCGGGCTCCCGGGGCGGTCGGTGGAGGTGCCGGGCGTGGCCCCGCCCCTCAGCGCTCGATCTCGACGATGGTGACGGTGAGGGTGCCGCCGGGCGCCTCGTAGCTGACCTCGTCGCCCACCTTCGAGCCCATGAGGGCCTCACCCAGCGGGGACATGGGCGAGATCACGTCGACGTCGTCGCGCTTCTCCTCGATGGAGCCGATGAGGTAGCGCTCGGGGTCCTCGTCGTCCTCGTAGACGATCGACACGATCGAGCCGCCGGTCACCAGGTCGGAGACCTCGCTCTCGTCGACGATCTGGGCGACCTCCATGAGGGCCTCGAGGTGGCGGATGCGGGCCTCGGTCTTGCCCTGCTCCTCCTTGGCGGCGTGGTAGTCGCCGTTCTCCTTGAGGTCACCCATCTCGCGGGCCACTTCGATCTTGCGGGCGATGTCGATGCGCCACTCGGTGGTGAGGTACTTGTGCTCCTCGGCGAGGCGGTCGAACGCCTGCTGGCTGAGGTAGTGCGTCTGCGCCATCGTGAAAGGGTAGCGAGGGCCGCCAGACGGGCAAACGGCCCGATCCGGCCCGGTGCCCCCCAGGTGGGTCCCCGCCCGGGTTGACGTTTCGTGACCGAGGCCCGACACTGGTGGGCGATGCCCGGTCACCCGACCTCCGCCATCATCATTCGCTAGCGCACGCCGGCCCTCCGGCGTGCGCCCCCGACCGTCCACCCAGGTGGGCGGTTTCTTCGTTTTCGCACGTCGCACCCCACGACCCACCGCACGAACCCGCCGACCGGCACGGCCGGCCCTCACGCAACGGGAGCACCCTGCATGACCACCACCCACCGCATCGGCGTCGTCGGCGGCGACGGCATCGGCCCCGAGGTCACGGCCGAGGCCCTCAAGGTCGTCGCGGCCACCGGCGTGGCGCTCGAGACCGTCGACTACGACCTCGGCGGCGCCCGCTACCTGCGCGACGGCGTGGTCCTGCCCGACGAGGTCGTCGACGAGTGGCGGGGCCTCGACGCCCTGCTCGTCGGCGCGGTGGGCACCCCCGAGGTGCCGCCCGGCGTGATCGAGCGCGGCCTGCTGCTCAAGATGCGCTTCGACCTCGACCTCTACGTCAACCTGCGGCCGTTCCTGCTCCCGGAGAAGGGCGTCGACTTCCTCGTCGTCCGCGAGAACACCGAGGGGAGCTACGCCGGCGAGGGCGGGTCCCTCCGCAAGGGCACGCCCCACGAGGTGGCCACCCAGGGCTCGGTCAACACCCGCATGGGCGTCGAGCGCTGCGTGCGCTTCGCCTTCGACCTGGCCAACGGCCGGCCGGCCCAGCACCTCACCCTCGTCCACAAGACGAACGTGCTCACCTTCGCCGGCGACCTGTGGCAGCGCACGTTCGACGAGGTGGCCCCCGAGTTCCCCGACGTGGCCACGGCCTACAACCACGTCGACGCCGCCTGCATCTACTTCGTCGAGGACCCGCAGCGCTACGACGTCATCGTCACCGACAACCTCTTCGGCGACATCCTCACCGATCTCGGCGGCGCCATCTCGGGCGGCATCGGCTTCGCCGCCTCCGCCAACCTCAACCCCGACCGCACCGGCCCTTCGATGTTCGAGCCGGTGCACGGGTCGGCGCCCGACATCGCCGGGAAGGGGACCGCCAACCCCACCGCCGCAGTCCTCTCGGCTGCGATGATGCTGGAGTTCCTGGGCGAGGCGGACGCCGCCGCCCGTGTCCGCAAGGCGTGCGCCGACCCGTCGGCGCTGACCGGTTCGACCAGTGCGATCGGTGACGCGATCGCAGAAAGGGTGTAGGGGAAGATGCCGATCGACAAGGTCGAGAAGATCTGGATGGACGGGGAGCTCGTCGACTGGGACGACGCCAACGTGCACATCCTCACGCACACGCTGCACTACGGCTGCGGCGTGTTCGAGGGCATCCGGGCCTACAACACGAGCCGCGGCGCGGCCGTGTTCCGCCTGCGGGACCACATCGAGCGCCTGTTCAACAGCGCCAAGATCTTCATGATCGACATCCCGTACACCGTGGACGAGCTCTGCGACGCCACCCGGGAGCTCGTGCGGGTCAACGCCCTCGAGTCCTGCTACATCCGCCCCATCGCCTACCTCGGCTACGGCGAGATGGGCCTCAACCCGCTGCCGTGCCCGGTGAACGTGTCGATCGCGGCGTGGCCGTGGGGCACCTACCTCGGCGACGAGGGCCTCAAGAACGGGGTGCGCATGAAGGTGAGCTCGTGGAAGCGCCACGACCCCAACAGCCTCCCGCCGGCGGCCAAGGGCACGGGCATGTACATCAACTCGTCGATGGCCAAGGTGGAGGCCCTCAAGGCGGGCTACGACGAGGCCATCCTGCTCTCGCCGAACGGCCACGTGAGCGAGTGCACCGGCGAGAACATCTTCATGGTCCGCGACGGCGCCATCATCACCCCGCCGGTGTCGGCCGGCGCCCTCGAGGGCATCACCCAGGACTCGGTGCGCACCATCGCCGCCGACCTCGGCATCGACTACCACGTGCAGCACCTGCTGCGCAGCGACCTGTACACGGCCCACGAGGCCTTCCTCTCGGGCACCGCCGCCGAGGTGGTCCCGATCCGCTCGGTGGACGACCGCGACCTGGGCGAGCCCGGCCCCGTCACCAAGGCGATCCAGGAGCACTACTTCGCCGCCGTGCGCGGTGAGAACGACCGGTACAAGGACTGGCTCGACCATGTCAACGAATAGCCCCACCGGGGGCCTGCCCGCGCACGTCGACATCTACGACACGACCCTCCGGGACGGGAGCCAGCTCGAGGGCATCTCGCTGACCGTCGACGACAAGCTGCGCATCGCCGAGCAGCTCGACTACCTCGGCGTCCACTTCATCGAGGGGGGCTGGCCGGGCGCGAACCCCAAGGACGACGAGTTCTTCCAGCGGGCGCCGACCGAGCTCGACCTCGAGTTCTCCACCCTCGTGGCCTTCGGCTCCACCCGCCGGGTGAAGGGCAAGGTCGACGACGACCCCACGCTGGCCAACCTCGTGAAGGCCAACACCTCGGCGGTCTGCATCGTCGGCAAGTGCTGGGACTACCACGTCACCGAGGCGCTGCGGACGTCCCTCGACGAGGGCGTGGCCATGGTGGCCGACTCCGTCGAGTTCCTCGTGAACGCCGGCCTGCGGGTGTTCTTCGACGCCGAGCACTTCTTCGACGGCTACAAGCGCAACCCCGAGTTCAGCCTCCGCGTCGTCGAGGCCGCGGCCATGGCCGGCGCCGAGAGCGTGGTGCTCTGCGACACCAACGGCGGGTCGCTGCCGTTCGAGGTCGAGGTGATCGTGGCCGACGTCGTCCGCCACCTCGACACCCCGGTGGGCGTGCACCTGCACGACGACACCGGGTGCGGCGTGGCCAACGCCCTCGCCGGCGTGCGGGGCGGCGCCACCCAGGTGCAGGGGACGATCAACGGCTACGGCGAGCGCACCGGCAACTGCAACCTGTCGACGATCATCCCCAACCTCAGCCTGAAGATGGGCGTGGACACCATCCCCGCCGATCGTCTCGAGCGGCTCACCACCGTCTCGCACCACGTGGCCGAGCTGGTCAACATCTCGCCCGACCCCCAGCAGCCCTACGTGGGCTCGTCGGCGTTCGCCCACAAGGCGGGCCTGCACGTGAGCGCCATCGCCCGGCGCTCCGACGCCTACGAGCACATCCAGCCCGACGCGGTCGGCAACGGCACCCGCTTCGTGGTGTCGGAGATGGCCGGCAAGTCCACCCTCGACCTCAAGGCCAAGGAGATCGGCCTCGAGATGGACGGCAAGGAGCTGTCCGAGGTCGTCGAGCGGCTCAAGACCCTCGAGCACGAGGGCTTCCACTTCGAGGCCGCGGACGGCTCGCTCGAGCTGCTCATGCGGGATGCGACCGGCTGGGAGCAGCCCTTCTTCGAGCTCGAGTCCTTCCGGGTCACCGTCGAGCACCGGGCGCCGTCGTCGGGCAGCACGGGCCAGGCCGGCGCCGAGGTGGTCACCGAGGCGACGGTCAAGGTGAAGTTCGACGGCCAGCGCGTCATCGAGACCGCCGAGGGCAACGGCCCCGTCAACGCCCTCGACCAGGCCCTGCGCAAGGCCATCGGCCAGGCCTTCCCGGCCCTCGGCTCCGTGCACCTCACCGACTTCAAGGTGCGGGTGCTCGACACGGGCAAGGGCACCGGGGCGGTCACCCGGGTGCTCATCGACTCGACCGACGGCGACCGCACCTGGTCGACCATCGGTGTCTCCGAGAACGTCATCGAGGCGTCCTGGCAGGCGCTGGCCGACTCGGTCATCTTCGGCCTGCTCAAGGCCCCGGCCTAGGATCGCCCCCGATGTCCGCGCCCCAGTACGTCCCCAAGAGCGCCCGCCCGGGGAACCGGGTGTACGAGTCGCCGCCGTGGCAGCACGACCCCTGGGTCGCCCACCCGGCCGGCAACCTCGACGAGGGCCAGCCACGGGGCCACTTCTACGGCAACCAGGGCCCGGACCAGGGCTACGTGCTGCTGCTGGCGGAGCGCTTCGAGCCCCACCTGACCGGCGGTGAGGTGCTCGACGACGTGAAGGCCGGCGTCGTCGGCGTCGCCCTCAAGCGCGGCTCGCTGTTCGGCCGGGCGCCGGTCGCGCACGACCTGACCATCGCCTACACCATCTTCGGCTTCCTCGACGAGTCGCCCGACCCGGCGCTCGTCGACCTGCGCAAGGAGCTGTTCGGCTCGGCCGCCGTGCACTATGCGGAGCGCCGCACCATCGTCGACCTCGTCCCCGAGGCGACCCTGCGCATGACCCCGACGCAGGTCGCCGAGGCCTACGCGGCCGACTGGCGGCGCCTGCTCGGCCTCACGGGCTGACCCGGCCCGTCCGGCTCCTCCGACCGACTCCGCAGCGCCGGCCGCGGCGCGTGGAATGCTGGGGGCGATGTTCGTCGACGCCGCCCTCTACCGCAACGGCGTGCGCGATCCCGAGCCGTTCGACGTCAGTCGGAGGTTCCACACGCCGCCGGACCCGAAGACGTTCCTCTGGGTGGGGCTCTACGAGCCGACCGAGCAGGAGTTCTCGGCGGTCCGCCAGGAGTTCAACCTCCACCCGCTCGCCGTCGAGGACGCGATCAAGGCCCACCAGCGGCCCAAGCTCGAGTTCTTCGAGGACAGCGCCTTCATGGTGCTGCGCACCGCCCGCTACCTCGAGGACACCGAGACGGTCGAGTTCGGTGAGCTCCAGGTCTTCTTCGGCCGGGGCTTCATCGTCACGGTCCGCCACGGTGCCGCTGCGCCGCTGAACGCCGTCCGCCTCGAGCTCGAGACCGACCCCGAGCGCCTGTCGTGCGGACCCGCCGCCGTGCTGCACGCCATCGTCGACCACGTGGTCGACGGCTACCAGCCGGTGCTGCTGGGCATCGAGGACGACATCGGCGAGGTGGAGGAGGAGGTCTTCTCCCCGAGCAACCACAACCCGGTCGAGCGGATCTACTACCTCAAGCGCGAGGTGCTCGGGATGATCAAGGCCACGAGCTCGCTGCAGCAGCCGCTCGAGCGCCTGTCCGCGCTGCACGACATCGAGTACCTGCACGACGACATCGCCCACTACTTCCGCGACGTGCTCGACCACCTGCTGCGGGTCGAGGAGCAGGTGGGTGCCTTCAACGAGATGCTCACCAGCATCCTCGAGGCCAACCTGACGCGGGTCAGCATCCGCCAGAACGAGGACATGAAGAAGATGGCGGCGTGGGCCGCCATCGGCATCGTGCCCACGGCCCTGGCGGGCGTGTACGGCATGAACTTCCGCCACATGCCCGAGCTGCAGTGGCGCTTCGGCTACCCGATGGCGATCCTCACGATCGTTGTGGTCTGCTTGCTCCTCTACCGGAACTTCAAGCGAGTGGGGTGGTTGTGACCGAGCACACCCGGGACGACCTGGAGCGGGCGAGGGCCAAGTGGTGGGCCACGGTGTCCTCCGGCGACCTGGACGGCTACCTGTCGCTCTTCGCCGAGGACGCGGTCTGGGTGACGCCCGAGCTCGACGAGATCGTCGGCCGTGACGCGATCCGGGCGTGGCTCGAGCCGGTCTTCGCCCAGTTCGACTACGAGCTGACCATCACCGTCGCCGACGTGCGGGTGGCCGGCGACCTGGGGATCGAACGGGCGCGCTTCGTGTCGCGCATGACCCCGAAGCCGGTGGTGCCGTCGGCGCCGCTGTCCGCCGGTCCGCTCGCGGCACCGGCGCCCGCGCCGCTGCCCGCGCAGCAGTGGGTGCCCGGCGACGACGAGGCGAGCACACCGGCGCCGTCGGAGACCGCCGGGCCCGGTGAGGGCGACGACGCGCCGGCGCCGACCCCGCCGGTGTGGGGGGAGGGCGCCGACGACGAGCCCGGCGGCGAGCCGGCCGCGTCGGCGCTCCCGGAGCCGACGCCCGAGCCCGAGTCCACCGTCGAGCCCGAGCCCGAGCCCGAGCCCGAGCAGGAGCAGGAGCAGGCCGAGGCCGAGCTGGAGGAGGCCGAGCCGGTGGAGGCGCCGCTGCTGCCCGGCGGCCCCGACGCCGGCGACCACGAGCCCCACGAGGGCCGCTACCTCATGTACTGGCGCTGGCACGAGGGCACGGGCTGGCTCGTGCACCGCTACGCCGACGTCACCGGCGTCGGCTGAGCGCGCTCGACCGGCGCCGCCGGCGTCGGTCCACCGTCACAGGGGGCCGGTAGCCTCGGAGAAGTGACCCCCCGAGTGCCCCGTGTCCGCTTCGCGCCCGCGCCCACCGGCTCGCTGCACGTCGGCAGCGCCCGTTCGGCGCTGTTCAACTGGCTCTACGCCCGGGCGGTCGGCGGCACCATGGTCCTGCGCATCGAGGACACCGACACCGAGCGCAACAAGCCCGAGCTCATCGAGGGCATCCTGCGCTCGCTCGAGTGGCTGGGCATCGACTGGGACGAGGGGCCGATCCACCAGTCCGACCGCTTCGAGCTGTACCGGGAGGCCGCCGGCCGTCTCCTCGCCGAGGGTCGGGCCTACCTCGTCGACGCCGACGACCAGCAGGTCGAGGGCGACCAGCTCACCGCCGGCCTGGCCGTGCGGTTCCGGGTGCCCGACGAGGGCGCCATCGAGTTCGACGACGTCATCCGGGGCCACGTCCGCTTCGAGAACGAGAACGTCGAGGACCCGGTCATTTGGCGCTCGAACGGCACCCCCACGTTCCTCATCGCCAACGCGGTGGACGATGTCGACCTCGACATCACCCACGTGATCCGCGGCGAGGACCTGCTGTCGTCCACCCCGAAGGTCATCCACCTGCGGGTCGCGCTCGGCCACACCGAGCTGCCCGTCTACGCGCACCTGCCCCTGCTGGTGAACGCGCAGCGCCAGAAGCTCTCGAAGCGCCGTGACGACGTCGCCCTCTGGGACTACCGCGACAAGGGCTACCTGCCCGAGGCCATGGCCAACTACCTGGCCCTGCTGGGCTGGGGCCCGCCCGACGGGGTCGAGGTGCGGCCGATGGGCGAGATCATCGAGCGCTTCCGCCTCGAGGACATCACGAAGTCCGCGGCGTTCTTCGACCTGAAGAAGCTCGACCACGTGAACGGGGAGTGGATGCGGGGCCTGGCCGTGGAGGACTTCATCGGCCGCTGCGGGCCCACCCTCGCCGAGGGCCCCTGGAAGGCCGAAGACTTCGACCCGGCGGCCTTCGCCGAGCTCGCCCCGCTCGTGCAGGAGCGGGTCACCACCCTCGGCGACGTCCCCGACTACGTCGACTGGCTGTTCCTCGCCGAGGCCCCGATCGACGAGGCGTCGTGGGAGAAGGCCATGGTCAAGGGCCCCGACGCCGCCGGGATGCTCGACGACGCCATCGCCGCCTTCGCCGACGTCGAGTGGACCGCCGAGGCGCTCCACGCGTGCCTGCTGGGGCTCGGCGAGGCCCGGGGCCTCAAGCTGGGCAAGGCCCAGGCGCCCGTGCGGGTCTCGGTCACCGGCCGCACCGTGGGCCCGCCCCTGTTCGAGTCGCTCGTGGTGTTCGGCCGTGAGCGCACGCTCGAACGCCTGAGGGCGGCCCGCGCCCGGCTGTGAGCCGGCGTTCCCAGCACCGAGCACCGCGGTGGCTGCGGGTCACCGTCCGGGTGGTGGCGGCCGTCGCCGCCCTGCTCGCCCTCTACCTCGTCGTCACCTTCGCCCAGGTCTGGTGGACGTCGCGCCAGGACGACGCCGTGGACGCCCAGGCCATCGTGGTGCTGGGCGCGGCGCAGTACGACGGCACCCCGTCGCCCGTCTTCCGGGCCCGGCTCGACCACGCCCTCGAGCTGTACGAGCAGGGTCTCGCCCCGACCATCGTGGTGACGGGTGGCAACCAGCCCGGCGACCGCTTCACCGAGGCGAGCGCCGGTGCGAACTACCTCCTGGCCCACGGCGTGCCCGAGCAGGACATCCGGCGGGAGGTCGACGCCCACAACTCGTGGGAGTCGCTGGCGGCGGTCGCCCGCATCCTCGACGACGAGGGGGTGGACGAGGTCATCCTCGTCTCCGACCCCTACCACTCCTTCCGGGTCGGCCAGATCGCCCGTGAGCTGGGCATGACCCCGCACCTCTCTCCCACCCGGACCAGCCCCGCCAGCAGCTTCAGCGAGCTCCGGTCGATGGTGCGCGAGACGATGGCGGTGTCCATCGGGCGCTTCGTCGGCTACCGCCGCCTCGTCCGCATCGACGACGAGGTGGGCCGCATCCGGGAGGGTGTGGGCCGCAACTGACCCGCCGGGTGGGTCCGGGTTCCGGTTTCGGAATCCGGCGCAGGAGCCGCTAACCTCGGGGGTTCCCGTTCGGGGGTGGTGTAATCGGCAACACAACTGGTTCTGGTCCAGTTATTGGGGGTTCGAGTCCTCCCCCCCGAGCTTGACAACTGATCTGGCCCCATCGTCTAGAGGCCTAGGACACCACCCTCTCAAGGTGGCGACACGGGTTCGAATCCCGTTGGGGCTGCAACATGAACGGACCTGCGCTTCGGTGCGGGTCCGTTCCGCGTCCCGCCGGAGCAGCGGCTTCGCCGCTGGACACCACGCCCGTCTGATGGTGGCGACACGGGTTCGAATCCCGTTGGGGCTGCAACTACGAAGACCCTGCTTCGGCAGGGTCTTCGTCGCGTCTGGGCCCGAGCCGTCGCCTGGCGGCGCCGGGGGACACCACGCTCGTCTGATGGTGGCGACACGGGTTCGAATCCCGTTGGGGCTGCAAGTGCGCTGACTTGCGGAAACGCAGGTCAGCGTCGCGTCCAGGGTCGGGTGGCGCACGTGTCGCTGGACCTGTCCGACGACGCCCGCCTCCGCGGACGGTCGACTGGCCGTAGCCCGGCCAGAACGCCAGGCGAGGACCAAGGGCGGCACGGCAGTGTCCCGCTCGAAGTCCCGCCGTGGAACCGCTCGCTCGATGCTGCCTCCCGCCGGATCAGCCCTCGGGCCGGATGAACTCGTAGCGCCACCGCTCCGGTGGGCCGTCATCGACGAGGACGTACACGCCCCCGCGCTCCTCGATCTCGAGGGGTGGTGGATACCGGACGAGTCGACTTGTCGACGGTCCGCCATCGCAGGCAATCAGCATCCGGTCGCCGTCCTGCACGGCATCATCATCGCTCGCGTCGACCCGGAACGCCGGCTCGGCAGCGGGTGCTTCAGGCCAGGAGCAGCTCGGCAAGTCCGACGGGGTTGGCGAGCGCCGGAAGATGACCCGCGGCGACGTGCTCCGGCTCCACGCCGAGGCGGTCACGGATGAGTCGGTCCATGAAGGCGACTGGGAAGAAGCGGTCGTTCGTCGCCGCGATCCCTCGCGTCGGGATCGCCGGCAGGGCCGGGAGCGGGAACGGGTCTGTCATGACGCGGTCAGCCTGCTCGGGCTCGCCTCGATCCAGCGCCTCCTGAAGCACGCTCGGCGGGAGGTCGTGGAGGAAATGCTCCATGGCGTCCATCTCTTGGCCGCCCCATACGTCGTGGAAGCCGCTGGTGGCCCACCAATCGCCGGCCGTCTCGCCTGGCTTCGGGATCATGGCGGCGACGAAGACGAGCATGGCCGCGCCGAGACGCTCGGCGACGACGGGAGCGGTGAACCCTCCGAGCGACTGCCCGACGACCACCGCGTCACCCTCGGGCGGGCCGACGGCGTCGAGCGCGGCGGCAACGTAGGCGTCGAGTCCGGCGTCGGGGTCGCCCGCGGGCAGACCGACAGGGACGGCGCGGTGCCCGGCTGCCTCGAGCAGCGGACCGACGAGGTGCCAGTACCAGGCGTCCCCGCCCGCACCCGGTAGGAGTACGTAGGTGGCCATGCAGGTCGGACGGTAGGCGCTGCCTCGATTCATCGGTCCCGGTCGAACCGCTGGCCTCCGAAGGCGGGACGAGTCGTCGCTTGACCTGTCACCTGCCGCTGGATCCAAGAGGGGCGCTCTGACTGTGCCGCGGCTCGCCGGTGTGGTCGGAATCTCCGCGGATCTGCCGAACAGCGCTCCCGGTCATCGCCTCTTGCGAGATTGCGCTGGGACCGCTTTCCTGGGGGCGGGAAGGCATCGAGCGAGCGCGAGGTGACGTGTGGTCGATACGCAGAGAAGCTCAGATCGGCTGGCAATATTCATCTCGGTCGGTTCCGGACTTGGCGCAACGGTCGGTGTTCTTGTCGGCGACGGACCCGGCATCGCAATTGGGGCTGGAATCGGTGCATTCCTGGGCGTTGCCGCGGATGCCATGACGAAGCGCCGCACGTAACGTGCATCCTCTTGACGTTCTGCCGCGCAGAGAGTGCCGCTTGCGGGCGTTCTCGCAACGACGCTGGTCTGGCGGTTGCTGTCGGCCGCGTCGGCGTTCAGGTGAACGCCAGCGGCGACGTCAGCTCAGGGGGTTGCCGCTGTTGAGGACGGCGATGGTGAAGGAGAGGTCGTCGGGGCGGAGGGGGTGCCGTCCCTGTCGCAGAGGATGATGTCGGGGCCGATGTGGAGTTGGCGGAGCTGGTTGGTGGTGGGGAGGTCGGGCCCGGTGGGTGGGTTGGGGGTGGTGTCGGTGAGGGGTGCTCTGCCGGGGCGGTGGATGATGACCTCGCCAAGAGGAGCTCGACGCGGTAGCCGGCTTCGTGGACGAGGCGGTGGTGGAACGGGCAGAGGGTGAGGAGGCTGTCGAGGTGGTTGGGGCCGTTGTGGGCGCGGTGGACGCTGTGGTGGGCGTGGACCTTGCCGGTGCTGCCGCAGCCGGGGATGCGGCAGCAGCTGTGGTCTCGGGCGGCGAGGTCGCGGCGGAGCCGGGGTGGGAGGGACGAGGCGGCGTTGGTGGTGGCGGGGGAGAGGTTGGCGGAGCCGTCGAGGTGGCAGGCGCCCTCCGCGTCGTGGTCGAGGGTGTCGGCGTCGACGTGCACGACCACGGTCGCAGGAGTGGGAGTGGTGCCGGCGCAGATGGCGACGAGGGCGTCGGCCTGGCGGGCGGCGGTGGTGACAGGCATGGACGGACCTCCCGGGAGGGTCGAACGGACGTTCCCGTTCTCCCCACCCCCACCGACAAGAATCCCGACGTCGATGGATGCCTCCGGCGTTCACCTGAACGCACCCGCAGCGACGTTCAGGTGAACGCCGCGCCCCGAGCGGGTCTCTGAGCGGCCCCTGGGGTGGGAGAGGGAGCACGGCCAGCGCCGCGCCGACGTAGAGCAGACCGGCGAGCAGGAGCGTCGGGACGTCGGCGGCGAGGACGGACGCGGCGGGCGTGGAGGCGCCGAACAACACCGCAGCAGCTGCGCAACGCAGGGCACCGGTCCGATGCACGGCCCACTCTGGCACGGGCGCGCCGGCCACCTCGCCACCGCCCACCCGAGACCGCCGCTCGACCCCGGCGCCGCCGACACCCCCACGTTGGGTGCATGGACATCAGTGCCAGGGGGTAGCAACAGGCCCGTGTTCGGATCGCTGTACTGCGGCATGGTCGGCTGCCGGTGGGAGAACCGCCGGGGCTACGACTGGTGCCCGCGCTGCCAGGCGGTGTCGTGGCACGTCGTCCACGGGCCCCGGCGGCGCCGGACCCTGCAGACGTCGGTCCTGGCCGTCGCCGCGCTCCCGGCGGCGCTGCTGAGCTGGGCGGGTGCCCACGAGGGCTCCGACCTCTTCGCCGACGAGATCGCCTGACCGGACGTCCCCGGGGCGGGCCGGGCCGGCAGGCGGGGGGACGTGCCGGGCTCGTCACCCGGCCTACGTGCCGGAGGCCGTCACGACGAGCACACCGAGGGCGAAGCCGCCGACGGTGCCGAGGACCGCGACGACCATCGCCACGGCGCCGCGGGGCTCCTTCTTGGACAAGGCGATGCCGGCCAGCACCAGCGCCGCAGGGCCGAGCACGATGGGCAGGACCAGCAGGGCGATGCAACCCAGGGCGATGGCCCACGTCGAGAAGCGGTTGGCCGGCGCCGGCGGCGGCCCTGCCGGGGGCGGACCCCACGCGGGTGGCGCCAGGGGCCCGCTGGCGTGCGGCGGCGGGACGTGGGAGAACGGCGCCGGCGGGGCGTCGGGGGCCACGGCGGCGCCGCAGGTCGAGCAGTAGCTGCGTCCCTCCTGCACCTCGTGCCCGCAGTTCCCGCAGGTCATCGTTCGCCTCCCGACCGGCCCTGCGCCGGATCGTACCGGCCCCACCGGGGGGCGCCGCCGGTTGCGTCCGCACCCCCCGGGGTCACCTACGCTCGCCTTCCGCTCCCGAACCCCCGCCGCAGGAGGCCCTCCCCATGACCCAGTCCGGACCCGACGACGCCGTGCGCGACCTCGTGCACCGGGGCACCGTGACGGTGCCGCCGGCAGCGACGCTGCGTGACGCCGCGGTGGTGATGGAGCGGGAGGAGGTGGGCGCCGTGGTGGTCGTGGCCGAGGGCCGGGCCGCCGGCGTGCTGTCCGAGCGCGACATCGTCCGCGCCGTCGCCAACGGGGAGGACGTGGACGACGTCCGCGCCGAGGACGTCATGGCGGTGGACGTGGTCACCATCGGCCTCGACGCCACCGTCACCGAGGCGGCCGACGTCATGGAGGCGGGCAACATCCGCCACCTGCCCGTCACCGACGACGACAAGGTCGTCGGCATGGTGTCGATCCGCGACATCCTCGCCGCACACCGCGCCTGAGGCGCGAGCCGCCGCTCGGGCGAGCCGAGGGTCAGGTCCCGGGCTGCTCCACCCGGGACACCCCGGTGAAGGTCAGGACGTAGAGCTCACCGTCGGGGCCCTGTCCGAACGAGACCAGGGTGTTGTCGGTGACGGCATCGCCGAGGTCGCCGATCACCGAGGACCCGTCCGGGCTCATGCTCGACAGCGTGCCCGTGCAGAAGTCGCCGAACACGTACTGGCCGACGAGGCCCGGGATGGCGCTGCCCCGGTACACGTACCCGCCGATGATCGAGCAGCCTGTGATGCCGCTCGGCGACGGCGGGCTGTTGTCGTGGGGGTAGGCGAAGGTCGGTGCGGTGTGGTTGCCGGGCACGTGTGTGTTCCCGTTGAAGGTGTCGGGTCCCTCCATCAGGCTCCAGCCCAGGTTCGCGCCGCGGCCTCGGGCGTTCGGCCCGCTGTTCGGGAGCACGTCGACCTCCTCCCAGACGTCCTGGCCGACATCGGCCACGATGAGGTCCCCGGTCTGGGCGTCGAACGAGAACCGCCACGGGTTGCGCACGCCGTAGAGCCAGATCTCCGGGCGGCGGGGCGCCTGGCCCACGTACGGGTTCGTGGGCGGCGACCGGTACGGGCGGGTCGCGGTCGGCGCCGGGTTGATGCGCAGGATCTTGCCGAGCAGCACCTGGCGGTTCTGGCCGTTCCCGTTGGGGTCGTTGGCGCCGCCGCCGTCGCCCACGGCGATGTAGAGCTTGCCGTCGGGGCCGAAGGCGATGTCCCCGCCGTTGTGGTTGCCGAAGGGCTGGTGGCGGATGCTCAGCACCTTGCGCCGTGACCCCGGCACGATCTGGGGCACCCCGTCGACGTCCTCGACGGTGTACTCGACGATCCGCAGGTTGCCCCGGATGTTGGTGTGGTCGAGGTACAGCCGGTCACCGGTCGGGTTGAAGGTCATCCCGAGCAGCCCCCCCTCGCCGTCGGTGCCCGTGAAGCCCGAGATGTCGAGCAGCGGGGTCGGGTCCAGGGTGACGGTGTCGCCGCTGACCTCGAGGTGGCGGACCTGGCCGGCGCGCGTGGCGACGAAGAGGTCGTCGCTACCGGGCCACGTCGCCATGGCGATGGCGCCCGGCAGCGACACGACCGGCGCGAGGGCGATGACGGGACCGCCCTCGGGGGGAGCCTCCTGCGCGCCGCTGGGCGCCGTCCCGGTCAGGGCCAGCGTGGCCGCGGCGGTGGCCGCGACGAGCGCGGCGCCGAGGCGTCGGGACGTCGTGCGGTGCGTGCGGGCGTGCGGGTTCCGGCCGTGCGACATGGGGGCCAGCCTACGCGTGGCCCCCACGTCGACCCCGCTAGGGAACGTTCGGATCGAGCCGGGAGACGGTGCCGTTGCCCAGGAGCGCGTACAGCTCGCCGTCGGGGCCCTGCCCGAACGACTGGAGCTGGCCCGCCGGGATGCTCACCCCGATGCTGCCGATCGACGTGGTCTCACGCGGGCCGCCGACGACGATCCCCCCGACCCGGCCGGAGCAGCGGTCGGCGTACAGGTAGGTGCCCTGCAGGGACGGGATCGCGGCGCCGCGGTAGACGTAGCCACCCATGATGGCGCACTCGCCGCCCTGGTGGGGATAGGTGAAGGTGGGCCGGGTGTGGTTGTTGGGCTCCCTGGCGCCGTTGAACGGGGCCGTGCCCTCCATGCGGATCCAGCCGAGGTTGGCGCCGCGACCGGCGTTGAGGCCGTCGCTGTCCGCCAGCAGCACGTTCAGCTCCTCCTGGGCGTGCTCGCCCACGTCGGGCAGGTAGAGGTCGCCGGTGGCCGAGTCGAACGAGAACCGCCACGGGTTGCGCAGGCCGTAGGCCCAGACCTCGGCGCGGCGGGGGGACTGGCCCACGAACGGGTTGCCGAGCGGGTTGCGGTACGGGCGGGTGGCGCTGGCCCGCGGGTTGATGCGCAGGATCTTGCCCAGCAGCGAGGTGCGGTCCTGGGCGGGGTTGACCACGTCCGGGACGTCGTCGTTCGGGTCGTCGATGGCGACGTTGTCCCCGTCGCCGAGGGCCAGGTAGAGGCGCCCGTCGGGACCGAAGGCCACGTCACCGCCCTTGTGGTAGGAGGGGGGCTGGCGCACCGCGAGCACGACCCGGCGGGTGCCGAGGTCGACCGTCGCACCGTCCATCGTGTACTCGACGAGGCGGTTGTCGACGTGGGCGTTCGTGTAGTGGACGTAGAGGCGCTCGCCCGTGGGGTCGAAGGCCAGCCCGAGCAGGCCGCCGCCCTCGCTCAGGCTGACGTACCCGCTGATGTCGAGCAGCGTCGTGACCGTCGCGGTGTCGCCGGTGACCGCGAGCTCCCGGACGAGGCCGCCGCGCTCGGCCACGAAGAGGTGGGTCGAACCGGTGCGGGTGGCGAGGGCGATCGGGCTCGTGAGCGTGGCGATCGGTGTCAGCGTGGCCGGCGCGACGCCCTCCGGCGCGGGCTGGGCCGCGGCCGGCCCGGTGGGGAGCACCGCGGCGGTGCCGAGCAGCGCCACGGCCAGGCCGAGCGCCCGGAGGGTGTGGCGGGGGCGCGGGTGGGTAGAAGCACGAGCGGGCATCGCAGCAGGTTAGGGCGAGCGGCCGGGGTGATCCGCGCGTGCGACATGTGTCACTTGTGACACATGTCCGTAACGAAACTGCAACATTTGGGGTCACAGCCGGGTAGCAAGGGAGCGCCCCAGCGGACGGGGCTGTCCCTGTACCCCCACAGGAGGTTCCCACCCCCTCGTGTCCCCCCTACGCCGCATCATCACCGTCGTCGCGCTCGTCGTGGCGGCGATGTCCGTGAGCGCTTCGTGCTCCGCCTCGCAGGTCCAGACCTGGTTCGCCGCCCGCGGCACCCCGGTCTCGGACGCCAAGGCGAACCAGATCGCCGAGTACCTGACGATCTGGGAGGCGCAGAACCGTGCGCTGCTCGCCTACCTGGCGGCGGTCCAGGCCTCCTCGGTCCCCAACGAGGCCGGCTGGGACCGCGTGGCGGCCTGCGAGTCCGGTGGCAACTGGGCCATCAACACGGGCAACGGCTACTACGGCGGACTGCAGTTCAGCCTGAGCACCTGGCGGGCCTACGGCGGCGCCGGCTACCCGAACCAGCAGAGCAAGGCGGAGCAGATCCGCGTGGCCGAGCGGGTCCGGACCCAGTCCGGCCTCGGCCACTGGCCGGTCTGCGGCTCGCGCTTCTAGGCGACCCGACCGCCGGCCCCGCCGGCGACCGCTGCTCCGACGAGGGCCCCACCTGCGGGTGGGGCCCTCGTCGCGCCCGGGCTCGGATCGGCCCTTGCGACGGTGCGCCTCCCGTGGCAGCGTGCGCACGCTCCCCCCTGCACCCGCCGCCCGGCGCTCCCGCGCGCCGCGCCCAGCCAGGAGCCGTGCCCATGGGGCCCACCACCGACCACGACGACAAGATCCTCGGGCGCGTCCGCGCCCTGCTGGCCAAGGCCGAGTCCACGCCCTACCCGGAGGAGGCCGAGGCCCTCACCGCCAAGGCGCAGGAGCTCATGGCCCGCCACTCCATCGACGCGGCCCTGGCGGCCGCAGGCGCCGATCCGAGCCACCGCGGCACCCCCGAGCGCCGCCGCGTCGTGGTCCCCAACCCCTACGTGACGGCCAAGGTCCACCTGCTGAGCGTCGTGGCCCGCGCCAACCGCTGCGAGGCGGTCTGGATGAAGCACGAGCAGGTGGTGTTCCTGTTCGGCTACCCCGTCGACCTCGAGGCCGTGGACCTGCTGTTCACCTCGCTGCTCCTGCAGGCCACGGCCGCCGCCCTGTCGGCGGGCTCGCAGGTCGACGCCTGGGGCCGTTCGCGCACCCGCTCGTTCCGCTCCTCGTTCCTCGTGTCGTTCGCGGCGCGGATCGGCGAGCGCCTCGAGGAGGCGACCCGGCACGCCGTCGACGAGGCGGTCGCGGCGGGCGACGGGGCGGACGGTGGTGGTGGCGGCGGCGCCCTCCTGCCGGTGCTGGCCGACCGGGCCGAGTCGGTCCGGTCCGCCCGTGACGAGGCCTTCCCCCGCGTGCGGCGGACCACCACCCGGGTCACCAACGGCGCGGGCTGGCAGGCGGGTCGCGACGCCGCCGAGCGGGCCTCGCTCACCGGCCAGACCGAGGTGGGCGGCCGGCGCCGCGCCCTCGACCCCTGACCACGCCGCCGGCGGCGCCCGGCGCAGCGCAGGGTCACGGCACCGGCACGGACCGGTTCACCGGCCGCGCCACTCGGGATCGCGGCCCTCGGAGGCCGCCGCCCGGCCCTCAGCGGCGTCCTCGGTGGCCGCCGCCACCCGCCGCATGGTCTCACCGAAGCGCACCGCCTCGGCGAAGGGCAGGCGCTGGCCGCGCCACGCCACCTCCTTGGTGGCCCGGGCGGCGAGCGGCGCCGCCCGGCAGAGCGTCCCGGCCCACGCACGGGCCTCGGCCAGCAGCTCGTCGTGGGGGACGACCCGCCAGGCCAGGCCCATCTCGTGGGCACGGGCGGCGTCGACCGTCTCGCCGGTGAGCAGCAGCTCCATGGCGTTGGCCCACCCGATGCGCCCGGGTAGGCGCAGGGCGCCGACGATGGTGGGGACGCCGATGCGCACCTCGGGGTAGGCGAAGGTGGCCCGGTCGGAGGCGATCACGAAGTCGCACGCGGCCACCGCCGTCAGCCCGTAGCCGATGCAGGGCCCGTTGACCGCGGCGATGGTGGGCTTCCAGATCTCCCAGCCGCTCTCGAACGAGTTGTGGGTCGGGATCTCCCAGAACGAGCCGGGGAAGGTGCCGGTCGAGCCGGCGCCGTCGCGCAGGTCGGCGCCGGCGCAGAAGGCCCGGCCGGCGCCGGTCACGATGGCCACCCACGCGTCCTCGTCCTCGTGGAAGCGCCGCCACGCCGCGTTCAGGGCGTCGCGCATCTCGCCGTTGATGGCGTTGAGGCGCTCGGGCCGGTCGTAGGTGATGGTGACCACGTGCCCGTCCTGGACGTAGCCGACCGGGCCGTGCCCGCCGGTGGTCGTGCCGTCGCCCGCCTGCGCCCCCTCATCAGCCATGGCGCCGACCCTACGCCGCCGCCACCGGGCCGGGACCGCCGCCCGGCGGGCGCGTACGGTGGCGCCCATGAGCATCGACCGGGGGCGGCTGGCGGACCTGCGCGTGCGGGAGGAGGCCGCCTTCCGTGATGCCCACCCCCGCTCGGCCGAGTTGGCCGCGGCGGCGGGTGAGCACCTGCTCGGCGGCGTGCCCATGAACTGGATGGCCCGGTGGCCGGGGGCGTTCCCCCTCTTCGTGGCCGAGGCCGAGGGCTCCCGGTTCACCGACGTCGACGGCCACACCTACGTCGACCTCTGCCTCGGCGACACCGGCGCCATGACCGGCCACGCCCGCCCCTTCGTCACCGAGGCACTCGCCGCCCAGGCCCCCAAGGGCCTCACCACGATGCTGCCCACCGAGGACGCCATCTGGGTCGCCGGCGAGCTCACCCGACGCTTCGGCCTCCCGGTCTGGCAGCTGGCCATGACCGCCACCGACGCCAACCGCTTCGCCCTGCGGCTCGCCCGCCACCTCACCGGGCGGCCCAAGGTGGCGGTGTTCGACTGGTGCTACCACGGCACCGTCGACGAGACCTTCGCGGTGCTCGACGACGATGGGCGGGTCGTGCCGCGGCCGGGCAGCACCGGGCCGGCGGTCGACCCCGCCGAGACCACCGCCGTCGTGCCCTTCAACGACGTCGCCGCGCTCGAGGCGGCGCTGGCGGGCGGCGACGTGGCCTGCGTCCTGGCCGAGCCCGCCCTCACGAACATCGGCATCGTCCTGCCCGCCCCCGGCTTCCACGACGACCTGCGCCGCCTCACCCGGGACGCGGGGACGCTCCTGATCATCGACGAGACCCACACCATCTGCGCCGGCCCCGGCGGGTACACCGCGGCCCACGGTCTCGACCCCGACCTGCTCACCATCGGCAAGCCCATCGGCGGCGGCGTGCCCGCCGCGGCGTACGGCATGACCCGCGACCTCGCCGACCGCCTGGCCGCCTTCGTGGCCGACCCCGAGACCGACGTGAGCGGCATCGGCGGCACCCTCACCGCCAGCGCGCTGGCCACCAGCGCCATCCGGGCCACGCTGAGCCACACCCTGCGCGACGAGGACTACGCGGTCACCGTCCCCCTCGCGGCCCGCTGGGCCGACGGCGTGGCCGGCGTCATCGAGGACCACGGCCTGCCCTGGCACGTGCAGCAGCTGGGCTGTCGGGCCGAGTACTGGTTCTGCCCGCCGCCCCGCGACGGCGCGGAGGCCGCCGCCGCGGTCGACCACGAGCTCGACTCGCTCATGCACCTCTACGCGCTCAACCGGGGGATCCTGCTCACCCCGTTCCACAACATGGCGCTCATGGCGCCGACCACGACCGGGGCCGACGTCGACCGCCACACCGAGGTCTTCGCCGCCGCGGTGGCCGAGCTCGCCGGCCCGGCGGGTGGCGGGTAGCGCGTTGGCCCGGCTCGTCCCGCGGCGCCGCCGCGTCGCCGTCGAGGGGCGGGGCCGGCGCCTCACCATGCGGGCCAACCTCCGGTTCGGCCTCGCCACGCTCCTCGGCGCCACCCTCGAGTACATCTACCTCGTGCGGGTCAACCCGCCGGCGGCATCGGTCGAGGACGAGCTGCCGACCATCCTCGCGGTCATCGCCCTGGTGCTCGTGGTCAGCGCGGTGGACGGCATCTTCCACATGCGCCACCTGCTCCGGCCGGTCGAGGCGTGGCTGACCGAGGACCGCCCCGCCACGCCTGAAGAGCGTGAGCAGGTGCTGCGGCTGCCGTGGAACATGGTCACCCGCTCCTACCTGCACTGGGTGCTGACCGCGGTGGCGTTCGCGATCGTGATGGCGGCCCTCGGCTCGCCCCGGCTGGCCGTCGGGCGGGTGGTGCTCGCGCTGCTGGTCGGCGGCGTGATCACCTGCGCCATCGGCTACCTCCTCATCGAGCAGGAGCTTCGGCCCCTCACCGCCCGGGCCCTGAGCGACGTGCCGCCGAGCCGCACCCGCCGCCTCCCGCTCACCATCCGGCTGCTGTTCGGGTGGGCCGTGGGCTCCGCGCTGCCCGTGCTCGGCATCCTCCTCGTCCTGGTCGGCCCGCGGGACGTGTCGGGCAACCTCCGCATCTCGGTCACCTTCCTCTGCCTCGTGGTGCTCGTCGCCGGCGGCCTGTTGATGTGGGCGACGGCGGGTTCGGTCGCCGAGCCGCTCGAGGACCTGCGCGACGCGCTCGACGAGGTGGGGGAGGGCGACCTCGACGTCACCGTGGCGGTGAACGACGGCGGCGAGATCGGCGAGCTGCAGGCCGAGTTCAACCAGATGGTGAGCGGGCTGCGCGAGCGCCAGCACCTCGAGGACCTCTTCGGCCGTCACGTCGGCGTCGAGGTGGCCCGGTACGCCCTGTCCCAGCAGGCCGGGTTGTCCGCCCAGATCAAGCACGCCAGCGTCCTGTTCGTGGACCTCATCGCCAGCACGCGGCTGGCCACCGAGCTCCCGCCGGTCGAGATGTTGGCCATGCTCAACGCGCTGTTCGACGCCACCGTGCGGGTGGTCACCGACCAGGGCGGATGGGTCAACAAGTTCGAGGGGGACGGGGCGCTGTGCATCTTCGGCGCCCCGGCCGACCAGCCCGACCACGCCGACCGGGCCCTGCGGGCGGCCCGGGTGCTGCGCGCCGAGCTCGCCGGCCTCGCCGAGGACTGGCCCCGGCTCGACGCGGGCATCGGCGTGTCCTCCGGGCGGGTGGTCGCCGGCAACGTCGGCGCGGAGGAGCGCTACGAGTACACGGTGCTGGGCGACCCGGTGAACGAGGCCGCCCGCCTCACCGACGAGTCCAAGCACACCCCGGGGCGGGTGCTCGCCGGCGGCGCCACGGTGGCGGGGGCGTCGGCGGACGAGCAGGCGCAGTGGGTCCACTGCGGCGCCCTCGTCCTGCGGGGGCGGGAGCACCCCTCCGACGCCTACGCCCCCGTCGCCGGCGGCTGATCGACGCGCCGACGGGCGGCGGTGGCTGGGGTCACACGGGGCGGGGGCATTGGGCGGGCGGTGGGCGCCGTGGCTAGCGTCGAAGGGCCGTCCAGACGCCCTCAGGAGACCGGAATGCCCGAAGCAGTCATCGTCGCCGCCACCCGCAGCCCCATCGGCCGGGCCAACAAGGGGTCGCTCGTCGACATGCGCCCCGACGACCTCGCCGCCCAGGTGATCGAGGCCGCGCTGGCCCAGGTGCCCCAGCTCGACCGCAACCAGGTCGAGGACCTGATCATGGGCTGTGGCCAGCCCGCGGGTGAGGCCGGCTACAACATCGGCCGCGTGGTGGCGATCCTCGCCGGCATGCCCGACGTCCCCGGCACCACGGTCAACCGCTACTGCTCGTCGTCGCTGCAGACGACCCGCATGGCCATGCACGCCATCAAGGCGGGCGAGGGCGACGTGTTCATCTCGGCCGGCGTCGAGACCGTGAGCCGCTTCATGATCGGCATGTCGGACGGCGCCCCGGGCAGCACCAACGGCCTGTTCAACGACGCCATGGCCCGCACCGCCGAGCGCGCGGGCGAGGGCTCGTCCTCGTGGGAGCCGCCCGCCGGCCTGCCCGACGTCTACATCGCGATGGGCCAGACCGCCGAGAACGTCGTCCAGTACAAGAACGTCTCCCGTGAGCGCATGGACGAGTTCGCCGCCAACTCGCAGCAGCGGGCCGTGGCCGCGCAGGAGCGGGGCTTCTTCGAGCGGGAGATCACCCCGATCACCCTCCCCGACGGCACCGTGGTGTCGAAGGACGACGGCCCCCGCGCCGGCACCACCAAGGAGAAGCTGGCCGAGCTGAAGCCGGTGTTCCGCCCCGACGGCCAGGTCACCGCCGGCAACGCGTGCCCGCTCAACGACGGCGCCGCCGCCCTCGTGATCATGAGCGACACCAAGGCCGCCGAGCTCGGCATCACCCCGCTGGCGCGCATCGTGGCCACCGGCGTGTCGGGCCTCAACCCCGAGATCATGGGCCTCGGCCCCATCGAGGCCGTGAAGCAGGCCCTCGGCCGCGCCAACATGACCATCGGCGACATCGACCTCGTCGAGATCAACGAGGCCTTCGCCGCCCAGGTGATCCCCTCTGCCGACGAGCTGGGCATCGACTTCGACAAGCTGAACGTGAACGGCGGCGCGATCGCCCTCGGCCACCCCTTCGGCATGACCGGCGCCCGCATCACCGCCACGCTGATCAACGGCCTCGAGGACGCCGACGGCACCTTCGGCCTCGAGACCATGTGCGTCGGCGGCGGCCAGGGCATGGCCATGATCATCGAGCGCCTGTAGCCCTCAGCGCTCCGAGCGTCACCCGGTGCCCGCGGCGCAGGCCGCGGGCACCGTCGCGTCCGGGCGACGGCGCGCCGCGCCGCGGCCCGACGCTCAGTAGTAGGGGTTGGCGCCGCCGGCGTGGTCGGTGACGTCGACCACCTCGGTGATCTCGGGGATGGCGGCCCGCAGCGCGCCCTCGATGCCGTTGCGCAGGGTGGCGGTGGACTGGGCGCAGCCCTGGCAGCCGCCGCTGAGGCGGAGCTCGACGGTGCCGGTGGCGTCGTCGAAGCGCACGAGGTCGGCGCGGCCGCCGTGGCTCGCGATGCTCGGGTTGATCTGCACCTCGAGCACCTGGGCGATGCGCTCGGCCGGGGTGCCCGAGAGGTCGAGCCCCGGCGGCGGCGGGGGCGCCGGCGGCGTGTTGGGGTTGTCCATCATCAGGCCGGGGTTGAGCAGGTCGCGGTTGACGTCGAGGGTGGCGCCGCGGAGCTGCTCGACGCTGTCGACGGGCACCACCACCTCGAGCGACCCGACGGTGAAGCGCTCGTCGCCCGCACCGGCCTCGCCGGCGGGCTGGAAGTAGAGGTCGTAGGCGTACTCGCCCCGGTTGACGCCCATGACCTCGACCCACAGGGCCAGCTCGTCGGGGTTGTCCTCGCCGGCGAGCAGGTCGAGCACCCGCTTCTGCGCCTTCTCGCTCACGCTGAGCAGCGGGCCGGTCGTGGTCACGTCGGGCGTCAGGTCGGTCGTCGCCATGCGTGCAGGATACGGCCTCACCCCTCCTCCGGCGCGGGTCAGAAGGCGCCGTGGCGGCCCTCGCCGGCGGCGAAGCGGGTGGCGCCTTCGGCGGTCTCGCCCGAGCGGATGACCGCCAGGCCGAGCTCGGTCTCGAGGGCGAGGGCGTCGTCGAGACCGAGGCCCCACTGGCGGTAGCTGCTCTCACGGTCCGAGCGGAGGCAGCCCTGCGGGAAGGCGGCGAGCTGGTGGGCGAGCTCGACCGCGCCGGCGAGGGCGCCGCCCGGCTCGGTGAGGCGGTTGGCCAGGCCCATGCGCAGGGCCTCGTCGCCGGAGACGCCCCGGCCGGTGAGGATCAGGTCGAGGGCGTGGCTGTGGCCCACGAGGCGGGGGAGGCGGATGGTGCCGCCGTCGATCAGCGGTACGCCCCAGCGCCGGCAGTACACGCCGAAGACGGTGTCGGTCGCGGCGACCCGGAGGTCGCACCAGCAGGCCAGCTCCAGGCCGCCGGCCACCGCGTGGCCCTCCACCGCGGCGACCACCGGCTTCGACAGCAGCATCCGGGTCGGGCCCATGGGGCCGTCGCCGTCGGTCGTGACCCGGTTGCCCCGTCCGGCGGAGATGGCCTTGAGGTCGGCGCCGGCGCAGAAGGTCCCACCGGCGCCGGTGAGCACGGCGACGGACACGGCGTCGTCGTCCTCGACCCGCCGGAAGGCGTCCGCCAGGGCGGCCGCGGTGGGACCGTCGACCGCGTTGCGGACCTCGGGGCGGTCGATGGTGACGACCGCGACGGGCCCGTCGACCCGATAGCTGACGGACGAGCCGACGGTCACGCCGGCGCCCCGGACGCGGACCGTGGCGGCGGGCCGAGGCTGGGGCCGCCGGCGAAGCACTGGGCGATCGACAGCCACTCGGCGGTGACGGCACCCTCGGCGACGAGGGCGGTGTCCGCCCGGTGCCGCCGCTGGGTGACGACCAGGCAGAAGTCCTCGGCCGGGCCGGTCACCCGGTCGGGCGCCTCGGGGTCGCCCCAGGCCCACGTGTCGCCGCCCGGCGCCACCAGCTCGACCCGCACCTCGCCCTCGGGCGCCGGCCGGTCCTTGATCACGTAGCTGAAGGCCCGGGTGCGGACCCCGAGGTCGGCCACGTGGCGGAGGCGGTCGGTGGCCGGCCGCGTCGCACCGAGGGCGTCGACCACGTCCTGGCCGTGGGCCCACGTCTCCATCAGCCGGGCGGTGATGAACGAGCGGGCGCCCATGGACGGCCCGTACCAGGGGAGGCGCACCTTGGGGTCGAGCGGCGCGGCCGCGGCAAGCAGCTCGGCACGCTGCTCCCGCCACCACGCGAGCAGCTCGGCGGGCGGCAGGGTCCGTCCTCGCACCTCGGTGCTCTCGAGGAACGCCGTCACGTCGCCGCCGAGCGCGGCGGCCAGGTCGGCGGCGAAGCGCTCGGGTTCGGTGATGGCCTGGGTGGCGGCCTCGTCGAAGTAGGCGAGGTGGCCGATCTGGTCGCGTACCGCCCAGCGGGGCGACGCCGTCGGGGTGTCCCAGCCGGCGTCGTCCAGGTCGGCCACCACGGCGTCGAGGGCGGCGTGCTCGGCGGCGAGGTCGGCGCAGAGGTCCTGCAGGTCGTCGGCCATGCCAGCAGCATGGCAGGCTGGGACATGGCCGACGACGGGCCCCTGGCCGACGGCACCTACGACGTGATCGTGGTCGACGCCACCGAGGTCGACGACGCCCCGGTCGAAGGCGCCCCGGACGGGGCGGTGACGGTGTCGCTCGACCTCGCCGTGCTCGCCGGGCCCGCCAAGGGCGAGATCGTGTCCGTGCGGGCCACGGGCCTCGACGACGAGCCCGTGCTGCTGCTCGGCATCCCCGGCACCCTCACCGTCGAGGGCGGCGTCCCCCGGGTCCGGCTCGAGCCCTAGCCGCGCCACCGACGCGGTCGAACTCCCCCCAAACTCCCGGAAATCGTGGTGAGAAACCCCCGATACGGGGGTTTCTCACCAAGAAATCCGGGGTCCGACGAGGGGTGGGCCCGACGAGGGGTGGGTCGGACGAACGGGCGGGTCGGGACGAGGGGCGGGTCAGGCGGGGCGGCGGGCGATGCCGCGGACGGTCGGGCGCAGGATGGCGGGCGCCGCCGGCATGGCCGCACGCCACTCGGTCTCGACGGCGAAGCCGGCGTCGACGACGGCGCGCTCGGTCGTGCGGGTCAGGTGGCAGTTGCCCGCCACCCGCCTCCACAGCGGCTCGAGGTGCGCCTGCCAGCGCAGCGTGCGTGGCGTGTCGGTGGCGGCGATGTGCTCCAGGTAGACGAAGCGACCGCCGGGGCGCAGCACGCGCCGCACCTCGGCCAGGGCGGCCACCGGGTCGGGCACGGTGCAGAGCACGAGGGTGCCCACGACCGCGTCGACGCTGGCGTCGGCGACCCCGAGGTCGTCCGCCGAGCGGTCGAGCACCTCGATCACCGCCGGCCCGTCGGTGCGGCCGGCGGCGGCATCGGCCTTGGCCTCGACCTTGGCCTCGAGCTTGGCCCGCATGTAGGGGTCGGGCTCGGTGAGCACCAGCCGGCGCACCGTCGACGGGTACCAGGGCAGGTTGTGGCCGGTGCCGGCGCCGATCTCGAGCACCTCGCCCTCGAGGTCGGCGACGAGGTCGCGCCGCCAGTCCGCCAGGCCCGCCGCCTCGACGCCGGCGGTGAAGCGGTCGTAGCACGCGGCGATGAGGCGGGACATGGACGCACCGTACGCGGGAATTGCGCCGGCGCCGACGGCCCCGCGCCCCACACTGGAGGGATGGGGCACCCGTACTGGCCGCTGTTCGACCTCGTCATCCGCACGCCCCGGGTCGAGCTGCGCCCGCCCACCGACGATGACGTCGTTGCCATCGTGGCCCTGTCGGACGAGGGCATCCACGATCCCGCCACCATGCCCTTCGCGGTGCCGTGGACGGACTGGGCGCCCCCGTTCCGCCAGCGCCAGACGATGCAGTGGTGGTGGCGGCAGCGGGCCGACTGGACCCCGGAGAAGTGGATCCTCGGCCTCATGGTCAGCGAGCTCGGCCCCGACGGCGAGCGCACGCTCGTCGGCGCGCAGGACGTGCTCGCCGACGACTTCCCCCGCTCCCGAACGGTGACGACGGGCTCCTGGCTGGGGCGCGCCCACCAGGGGCGGGGCCTCGGCAAGGAGATGCGCGCGGCCGTCCTGCACCTCGCCTTCGCCGGCCTCGGCGCCGTCCGCGCCCAGACCTCGGCCTGGCAGGACAACGCCGCGTCGATCGGCGTGACCACCTCCCTCGGCTACCGGCCCAACGGCGACCACCGCCAGCTCCGACGCGACGCGTACGACCGCCAGGTGGACTTCGTGCTCGAGCGGGAGGCGTGGCAGCGCCGTCGCCGCGACGACATCGTCATCGAGGGCCTCGAGGCCTGCCTCGACCTCTTCGGGGTGGGCGACCAGCCCGCCCCGTAAGCTCGGCGCGCCGCAGCACCACCACACCCGCACGCACGACACGCCGGGGGGCGACGCGATGCAACGACTCACGGGCCTCGACGCCGGGTTCCTCTCGATGGAGACCCCGACCAGCCCCATGCACGTGGCCAGCCTGGCCGTCTTCGACCCGTCCGAGGTCGAGGGGGGCTGGTCCATCGACCAGGTCAAGGACGTGTACGGCCAGCGCCTGCACCTGGCCGCGCCCTTCCGACGCCGCCTGGTCGAGGTGCCCTTCGGCCTGCACCACCCCCTCTGGATCGAGGACCCCGACTTCGACCTCGACTGGCACATCCGCCACATCGCGGTGCCGGCGCCCGGCGGTCCACGCGAGCTGGCTGCGCTGGCCGGCCACCTCGTGGCGCTGCCCCTCGACCGCAGCCGCCCGCTCTGGGAGATGTGGGTCATCGAGGGCCTCGAGCACGGGCACGTGGCCGTGCTCTCCAAGGTCCACCACGCGGCCATCGACGGTGCCTCCGGCAACGAGATCATCGTCGCCACCCTCGACCTCGAGCCCGACCCGCCGCCGACGCCGCAGCCGGAGGAGCCGTGGGTGCCCGACCGGGTGCCGTCCGACCCCGAGCTGCTCACCTACGCGGCGACCTCCCTGGCCCGCCAGCCCTTCCGGGTGGCCAAGGCCAGCGCCCGCACCGCCCGGTCGACCCTCGACCGCTCCCGCCTGCAGGGGCGACCGGGGACGACCCCGCCGCCTGGCATGTTCAGCGCCCCCCGCACCTCGATCAACACCGCCATCACCGGCCACCGCAGCTACGCCATGGCCACCGTCTCGCTGCCGGAGGTGAAGGAGGTCAAGAACGCCTTCGGGGTCACCGTCAACGACGTCGTCCTCGGCCTCTGCGGCGGCGCTCTGCGCCGGTACTTCGACGGCGTCGGCGAGGAGGTCGAGGGGGCCCTCGTCGCCATGGTGCCGGTCTCGGTGCGCACCCAGGACCAGCAGGGCACCCTGGGCAACCGGGTGTCCTCGGTGCTGGCGACCCTCGCCACCGACGTCGACGACCCCGTCGAGCGCCTGCGGGCCATCCACGAGGCCATGGACACCGCCAAGGAGCGCCACGCGGTCGGTGCGGACGCCCTGCAGGACTGGGCCGAGTTCGCGGCGCCGGCGCTGCTCGGCCGCGCCGCCCGGCTGTACTCGACGATGCGGATGGCGGGCCTGCACCGCCCGGTGTTCAACGTCACCATCTCGAACGTGCCCGGGCCGCCCTTCCCGCTGTACTCGGCCGGCGCCAAGCTCGTGGCCAACTACCCGGTCGGGCCCATCTTCGACGGCGCCGGCCTGAACATGACGGTGATGAGCTACCAGGAGAACCTCGACTTCGGCCTGCTCGCGTGCCCTGACGTGCTGCCCGACGTCTGGTCGCTCGCCGACGGCCTCACCGACGCCCTCGCCGAGCTCACCAAGGCCGCCCGCAAAGCCGCCCGCTGACCCCTGCCCGCTCCAGCAGCAGGAATTCCTGGTGAGAAACCCCCGATCCGGGGGTTTCTCAACAAGAAATCCGGCTTGGAGGGGGGTCTCAGGGGAGAGGCGGGGGAGCGGCGGCGACCGCGGCGCGCAGGTGGGCGGCGACCTCGGCCATGGCCTCCGGGCCCGGGTAGGGGTGGCGGGGCCAGAAGAACCCCTTGAGGCCGTCGCCCCTGGTGCGGGGCACCACGTGCACGTGCAGGTGGGGGACGGACTGGCTGACCCGGTTGTTCATGGCCACGAAGCTGCCGCCGGCGCCGAGCGTGGCCTCCATCAGCCCCGACAGCTGGCGGGCCCGGCCGAACAGCGGCGCGAGCAGGTCGGGCGGCAGGTCGGCCAGGGTCTCGTGGTGGGCCCGGGGCACGACCAGGGTGTGGCCGGCGAAGAGCGGGCGGATGTCGAGGAACGCCACCGTCAGCTCGTCCTCGGCCACGACCTCGGCGTCGTGCTCACCGGCGACGATGGCGCAGAAGGTGCAGGCGGCCATGGTGCAGGTTGCCACGAGGCCGGCAGCCACCGGGGGAGCGCCTACGATCGGCGGGCCATGGGGGAGCCGGGCCGCACCGAGGACGGGCACGAGGACGAGCACGACGCCGATGCGGTCGGCGCCACTGCTGACGTCCTCGACGACGGCGCAAGCGACGATCTCGACGGGTCGGGCATCGGGTTCGAGGAGCCCGGGCCCACCCGCCGGCTCCCGGGCGCCGACGCACCGTACGCGCCGGCGCTCTGGCTGGTCGACCGGGTCGCCACCCGGGTCTTCAGCCAACCCACGACCCTGCGCTGGACCGCTAACCCGGGCACGGCCCTGCGGGGCGAGGTCGACGTCGTCACCGTCGGCGTACCGGCCATGCGCATGGCGGGCCTCCGCCTCGAGCGGGTGGTCGGGCGGGTCGAACGGGTGCGCATCCAGCCCGGGATCGTCCCCCGCCTCAAGGCCGGGCCCGTGTCGGTGAAGGCCACGGTGACCCAGGAGAGCGTCGACCGCTGGGTGGGCTCGGCCAACCTGCCCCTGCGCCTCGAGCTCACCGAGGACGGCATCCTCTCGAGCACCGGCATCGGCTCGCTCCGGGTCGGCCACGTCCTGACCGAGCTCGAGGTGGGTGGGCGCTGGCTGCGCCTCCGGCCGCGCCAGGTCGCCGCCCGCGAGCTGCCGGCGCCGATCCGCCAGTTCCTCGTCGGCAACCTCCCCCTGCCGCCGTTGCCGGCCGGGGCGCGGCTCGTGCACGTGGCCCACGCCCCCGGCGAGCTCGCGGTGCGGGTGGCGCTCGAGGACATCGACGAGGCCGTCACCCCGAGCCTGCCCGGGCGCATGCAGCGCCGCCTGGCCGGGCGCTGACCCCGGCCCTTCCCTTCCGGCGGCACGGCCCCTAGGGTCGGCGCCTCGGGGCTCGCGACCCCCTCTGCCGCTCGGGTCGCCTCTGCGCACACCTGCCTGCACCAGAGGAGCCCCGATGGCCGCCGAGAGCGTCCCCACCACCCCTGCCGCGCCCACCACCCCTGCCGGCCCCACCACGCCGACCGGTCCCGCGACCGGCCGCCCGGCCGCCCCGACCCTCCGCGAGGTCGTGGACCGACTCGAGCGGGTGCTCGCCCCGCTCGGCTGGGACCAGGCGCCGAGCGCCGTCGGGATCGAGCCCGACGGCGACGTCGAACTGGCCGTCCCGCCGCTCGACTGCGCCGACCCCATCGGCGCGTTGGTCGGCATCGACGCCAAGGCCTCGTGGTCGGCCTACGGCATCGTCACCAGCGGCCGGGTCCACGACCTCGTCGAGGAGGGCGGCCGCGCCCACGGCCGGCGGCGCCCCGTCGAGCAGCGGGCCCGCATCGGCCACGTCGTCGACCGCTCGGGCGGGGCGGTGTCCTACGTGCACGTCCAAGGGCAGCGCCGCCGGTGGGACGACGGCCCTGCGGTGGGCCGGGTGGACGACGTGTGCCGGCGCGCCCTCGGGCTGGCCACCCCGCCGCCGACCGTGCCCATCGGCGTGCTGTGGGCCACCTGGTGGCTCGAGCGCGTGCTCGGTGACGCCGTGGACGGTCGGATCGCCACGTGGGCCGACGCCGCCGCACTGCACCCGGTGACGAGCGTGGGGGCGGTCCCGATCGTGGGAGCGCTGGGAGTCGCGCCCACGCCCGCGACGTTCGGGGCCGCCGCCCGCCGCCTCGCCGCCGAGTGGTGCTGGGAGGACCTGCGCGGGATCGTGGCCACCGGTGGTGGCGGGCCGGTCGAGCCGGTCGCCCCTGACGCGGCGGCGTGGATGGATGCCGGCATGTTCTCGCGCTGGATGCTCATGGACGAGCCGCCGCTGGCGCTGCTCCGCGAGGTCGCGGTCGAGCGGCTCCCGGCACCGGTCGCGGACGCCCTCGACGTCGCCCTCGCGGCGTGGGGACTCCCCTAGGGTCTGTCCCCATGAGCGACCCCTACGACCCGACCCGGGCGGCGCCGACGCCGCCCGGCGGCACGCCGCCCACGGGCGCGCCCGACCCCGCGGTGGGCACCGGTGGCGCGCCCACGGTGGCGGCCCCGTCGGTCTACGCCGAGCCGGCGCCCACGGCCTACGGCCCGGGTCCCGCGGGGCCGGGCGGCCCGGGCGGCCCCGGCGACCCGTGGGGCCCCGGTGGTCCCGGCGGCCCGGGGGGTGGCGACGACGGGGAGGACGACGAGCCCGACGACCGCTGGAAGATCGTGGCGCTGGTGGGCCTCGCCGTGGTCGTGCTGGCGCTCATCATCGGTGGCCTGATCGTCGGCTCGGGGGACGACGACGGGGGCGACACCACCACCACGAGCTCGTCCAGCACGTCCACGTCGTCGACCTCCACGTCGTCCACGTCCACCACCAGCACGTCGACGACCACCACCTCGTCGACCACCACGACCACCGCGCCCACCACGACGACCGCGGCGGGCCCGCCGGGCGCGGCGTCCCCCGAGGCCGCGGCGGCGAGCCTGTTCAACGCCTGGACCGCCGGCGACGAGGCCAACGCCGGCCAGTTCGCCGACCCCGGGGCGGTGCAGACGCTGTTCTCGCGCGACGGCGTGGGCAACGACCTCACCTTCGACGCCTGCACGGCGGCGGGCGGCGGGTTCGACTGCACCTACAGCAACGACACCGAGGTCGTGGTCTTCGAGGTCGACCCGGTGCCGTCCGGCTACCGGGTCACCGGCGTGTCCTTCCCGAACGACTGACCTCGGGCGGCCGGCCGCCGGCGGCGACCGGTCGTCGGCGCGGTCGGGCTCCGGATGCGGGACGCGCCGCCGTCGAGGGCGGTGCCCGGACCCTGGACGCGCGACGGCGGCGGGCGGGGCCCGCCGCCGTCGCGGTCGTCCTCGGGTCCCGGTGGGGACGCCGGTCAGCCGAGCGTGGTCTCGCAGCTCCCGGCCAGCTCGTCCTGCGAGCGTCCGCCGCACGTCGTGCCGAACAGCTCCAGTTTCGAGCCCACCGGCGTGATGAAGAACAGCTCGTCGCAGGCGGCGTTGTCGCCGCCACCGCAGCTGGCGATGAGGCTGTCGACCGTGGAGCCGCTGTCACTGGTGGTGCCGCACGAGCCGTTGGCGCCGTCCTGGGTGCCACCGCAGCTCGCCCCGACGTCCTGCTGGGCGGACCCCGCCTCCGACTCGAAGAAGAGGAAGTCGCACTGGAGCAGCGTGGTGGGGTCGCCGGCGGCACTGGTGCACTGCGATTCGATGCCGTCGAGGCTGGCCTGGTCGAGCAGCGGTGGCGTGCCGGAGCCGCCGCTGTTGGGGTCGAAGGCCGGGACGGTGGTCGTGGTGTTGTCGGGCACGGTCGTGACGCCGGGGACGGTGGTCGAGGGCGGGTTGCCGCCGCCGTCGCCCCCGCCGGCCAGGACCGCCACCAGGCCCACGATCACGAGCAGGGCGGCGGCGACGCCGCCACCGATCAGCAGCCAGGGCGGCTTCTTGCCCCCGGCCCCGGCCGGCGGGGCCGGCGGCGGGGTGGTGGTCGGGATGCCCGGCAGGGAGGTCGAGGCCATCGAGGTGGCCGGCGCCGGCGCACCCGGGGGCGGCGTCGGCGGCGGGGTGTACGCGCCGGGCGGCGGGGGCGTGGTGGGGATGCCCGGGGCCGTCGGCGGCGGCGTGGCGGGGATGCCCGCGGCGACGCCCGCGCCCACGACGGTCGAGTTGGGGTCGACCGGCGGCGGGGTGGCGGGGATGCCGGGCAGGGCGCCGGTGACGATGGTGCCGTCGGCGGCCGGCTCGCGCAGCGCCTGCATGGCCCGGGCGCCGAGCTCGCCGCAGCTGTCGTAGCGGTCGTCGGGGTCCTTGGCCATGGCCTTCGCGATCACCGCGTCGATGGCCGGCGGCAGCGTGGGCACGGCATCGGTGGCCTTGGGCGCCTCGCGGGTGAGGTGGGCGCCGATGATGGCCTGGACCTCGCCCTTGAACGGCGGCTCGCCGGTGAGGCACTCGTAGAGCAGGCAGCCGAGGGCGTACTGGTCGCTGCGACCGTCGAGCTCCTTGCCCTGGATCTGCTCGGGGGCGGCGTAGTAGAGGGTGCCGAGGAACTGGCCGACCTGGGTGAGGCTCTGCTCGGCCGCGGTCTCCTTGGTGAGGCCGAAGTCGGCCAGGTAGATGTGGTCGGTGTCGCCGCCGGGGAGCAGCACGTTGCCCGGCTTCACGTCACGGTGCACGAGGCCGGCGCCGTGGGCGAGGTCGAGTGCGCTCGCCACCTGGGCGACGACCGAGGCGGCGTCCTCGGGGGCGAGGGGCCCGTCCTTCAGCTTCTCCTTCAGATCGGTGCCGTCGATGTAGCGCATCGCGATGTACAGGTGGCCGTCGGACTCGCCGGCGTCGTACACGGGGACGATGTTGGGGTGGTGGTCGAGCTGCACCGCCAGCAGCGACTCCCGCTGGAAGCGGTCGCGGAACGAGGGGTCGACGCTCAGCTCGGAGCGCAGGACCTTGAGGGCGACCTTGCGCCGCATGGCGGGCCGCAGGTCCTCACCCAGGTAGACGTTGGCGAACCCCCCGGATCCGATGACCTCGAGGATGCGGTAGCCGGCGAACTCCGCGCCGACCTCGAACGTGTTGGACATCGCTCCCTCTCGTTGGGACTCCCCGGGCTCGCCCGGCGTGGAGTGTACCGAGTGGCGGGATGCCGATTCGGCGTCCCGCCCGTGCTCGGTGTGACGAGCCGGGGGCGACGACCGGTTCCCCGCTGTGCCCGATGGCACACGGGTGCGGAGGCGGGCCGACGAGGCGGGTGGTGTGGCCGGGTGGCTACGGGCGGCCGTAGCCCGAGATGGATCCCGGGTAGCCGATGCTGCGCACCCCGACCGGCGTGCCCGAGTTGAGGGCGTCGACGATCTGGCCGCCGCCGATGTACATGGCGACGTGGTGGATCGGGCTGCCGTAGAACACGAGGTCGCCCGGCTGCAGGTCGGAGCCGGAGATCCGCCGGGTCACCGAGTACTGGGCCGCCGAGCTGTGGGGGAGCGAGCGACCGGCCCGGGCCCAGGCCCACATCATGAGGCCGGAGCAGTCGAAGCCGCTCGGGTCGGCGCCGCCCCAGCGGTAGGGCACGCCCTGCATGCTCATCGCCGCGGCGACCGCGCCGGACGCGCCGGCGGCGGGCGGCGGCGGGGTGGGGCTCGGTGTGCCACCGGTGGGATCGCCCCCGGAGGGGTCGCCGCCGCCGGTGTCACCACCGCCGGCCGGCGGGGTCGGGTCGGCCTGTGCCGCGGCCTGGGCGGCGGCGTCGATCTCGGCCTGGCGGGCGGCGGCCTCGGCGGCGCGCTGCTCCTCGATGAGCTGGGCGATCTCGTCGTCGATCTGGCTCTGGAGCTGCTGCTGCTCGTCGATGGCCTGCTGCGCCTCGGCGGCGGCCTGGTCGATCTGCTCGACGAGGTCCTGGGCGGCGTCCTCGTTCTCGTGGAGCTCGGCCACCCGGTCGTTCACGTCCTGCTCCGTGGCGCGGAGCTGATCGATGAGCTGGGTGCGGTTGCCGGTGACCGAGTCGATGTAGCCGAGGCGGAGCGGCATCTCGCTCTCGTCCCGGCTGTCGACCGCGACCGACAGGGTGGAGTTGTCCGGGCCCTCGAGGTAGGCGTCGACGGCGTAGTCCTGCAGCTGGGTGCGGGTCTGGTCGCGGAGCGCCACCGTCTCGTCGAGGCGGGCCTGGGTCTGGCCGATCCGCTCCTGCACCTCGGTGAGCTCCGCCTCGGCCTCGTTGGCGCGGTCGGAGAGGCGCGAGTAGCGGGCGGTCAGCTCGTCGAGGCGGGCCGCCACCTGGCGGGCCTCCTCGCGCTTGTCGTCGATGGGCGACTGGCCGGAGGCGGGCGTCGAGGTCGAGACGAGGGCGACGCCGGCGAGCAGGAGTGCGATGGTGACGGCGAGCCGTCGCATCGGGGTGCGGTGCATCAAGACAACGGTCTCCTACCAGCCATGTTGCGAAAGTGTGTCAAAAACGAGCGGGCGGTGCCAGTACCCTCGGCCGCCGGCCCGGGCGACCTGAGCGCGGAAGGGGCGCGTCGAGACGCGATCGAACCCGGCCGGGCGACCGCCGGCCACCCTCAGCCGAGCCGGCGGGTCGAGTCGAACAGCAGCGTGCGCTGGCCGAGCAGCACGTGGGTGCCGTGCTGGATGGTGACCGGGTGGCCGGGCACCACCGGGGTCCACCCCGAGCCGGCGTAGGCCGTGAAGGTGCCGTTGGCCGAGGTGCAGTCCGAGAGGCGGACGTCCCACTCGTCGAGCTCGATGCGGGCGTGCACCCGCGAGATGGACCGGCCGGGGTCGGCGACGATCAGGGCGTCGGCCTTGCCCGCCCGCACGGCCTCGTCGTTGTCGGGGTCGCGGCCGAGGACGTAGTCCCGGTCGACCACGAAGGTCTGACCGTCGTCGAGCACGATGACCCCGAGCGGGGGACGGGGCCCCTGGCGCACGTCGGCGCCGCTGCGGCTGAGGGCCTCGCCGCAGGTGGCGCAGTAGGCGGCCCGCGGGTCGTTGAAGTGGCTGTTGGCGCAGTAGATGCCCGGCACCATCACCGCGCCCGCGGCCTGGGCGAGCAGGTCGGGCGTGACCCGCACCGTGGGGCCAGAGACCGCCGAGTCGCCCACCGGCTCGGGCGGCGCGGTCGCCGGGGTGGGGGCGGTCTCGGGCGAGGTGGCCGGCGCCGACTGCGAGGTGCCGGGCTGGACCGCCTGGCGGTCGAGGGGGGCGATGATCGACGTCGGCGGGATGTTGGCGAGCTGCTCGCTCGAGGGCGGCTCGGCCAGCTTGGTGGCGCTCGGCTCCGCCGGCTGCTCCTGCGCCGCCACGGCACGCTTGCCGACGACCGCGGCGGCGTGCAGGGCGGCGCCCAGGGCGATGGCGTGCTTGGGGTGGGCGTCGACCACCACCGGCCGACCGATCTCGGCGCCGATCATCTGGCCGACGAGGGGGATCCGGGAGGAGCCGCCGACGAGCAGCACCTTGTCGACCTCGGCGGGCTGGACGCCGGCGTTGCTCATGGCCCGGCGCATGGCCTCGACCGTGTCGACGAGCGTCGGCCGGATGAGGGCCTCGAACTCGGCCCGGGTGATGCGGACCCGGGTGACCTTGGTGGGCAGGCGCACCATGATCGACGCCTCGGTGTCCGAGGAGAGGACCTCCTTGGCGAGGGTGCAGTCCTCGCGGAGGGCGATGATCGCCGTGACCGCCTCGGGGTCGTTGGGGTCGAGGTCGGTGACGGCGCCGTCGCTCACGTTGTCGACGAAGTGCAGCACGGCCTCGTCGAAGTCGATGCCGCCGAGGCGCTCGATGCCCTCGGGGTCGCCGAGCATGTCGAAGGAGTCCTCGGTCTTGCGCAGCACCGCGGCGTCGAAGGTGCCGCCGCCGAGGTCGTAGACCGCGAGCACCTCGCCCGCCGACATCTTCTCGGTGGACGCGTAGTAGATCGCCGCGGCCTCGGGCTCGGACAGCAGGGCGGTGCCCTCGAGGCCGACCCGGCGCACCGCCTGGGCGAGGAGGTCCTTCTTGTAGGGGCCCCAGTTGGCCGGGTGGGTCACGGTGACCGAGTCCGGGCCGCCGCCCTCGACGGTGCCGACCGTGTCGGTGACCACCTTCAGCAGGCGCTCGGTCAGCGTGTCGGCGGAGAAGGGCGTCCCCCCGAGCAGCAGCGGCGTGGGGTCGCCGAGGCGGCGCTTGAACTCGCGCGCCATGCGGGACGGATCGGACAGGCCCCGGTTGAGTGCAGCCTGGCCGATGACGACCGTGCCGTCGGCCCCGACCCACACCACGGACGGGATGGCGGCGGTGCGGTAGTCGAGCGACGAGATCTCCACGCGCCCGCCGCGCGCGACCGCCGCCGCCGTGAAAGTCGTGCCCAGGTCGACGCCGAGTTGGTAGCTCACCGTGGTCCCCTCACGACCGTCGACCTTACCCTCGTCGCGAGGCAATACCCTTGCCCACTGATCCGAGGGGGCTCATGCACCAGACGCGCGGAAACCTTGGGGCGGCCGTCGACATCGCGGTCCGCCGCGCGCGCGCGGATCTGGTCGAGCGCCTCGAGGCCGCGGACCGCCACCGACGTGACACCACGACACGCGTCGTCGTGGTGGGGGACTTCAAGTCGGGCAAGAGCTCGCTCGTCAACGCGCTCGTCGGGGCGGTCGCCTGCCCGGTCGACGACGACCTCGCCACCGCGGTGATGACCTCGGTGACCCACGCTGCGGCGCCGACCGCGAGCGTGGCCTACAAGGGTGAGCAGGGCGAGCCGGTGGCCGGTGCCGAGGTCCCGCTCGACGCCCTCGTCGACCTCGTCGCCGACGGCCACCACCAGGGCCACGCGCTGGCGGCCATCTCGGTGGGCGTGCCGAGCCCGTTCCTCGCCGGCGGCCTCGAGCTGATCGACACCCCCGTGCTGGGTGGCCTCGACTCGCCCGAGGCGGTGGCCACGCTCATGGGCCTGCCCTTCGTGGACGCCCTGCTCTTCGTCTCCGACACGAGCCAGGAGTACACGGGCCCCGAGCTCACCTACCTCGAGCACGCGGTGGCCACGGGCACCCGCGTCGTCTGCGTGATGAGCAAGGTCGACCTGCACCCCCACTGGCGGCGGGTGCTCGAGATCGACGAGGGCCACCTCCGCCGGGCCGGCCTCCTGCTGCCGCTGCTGCCCACCTCCGCCCGCCTGCACGAGCTGGCGACCACCTACGGCGACGAGGCGTACGCCGCCGAGTCGGGCATCCCCGCGCTGCGCGAGCACCTGATCCGCGACGTGGTGATCCCCGCGAACGCCGGCCGCCAGCAGGTCGCGCTGGCCGAGGTGGTGGCGGTGCTCGACCAGCTCGAGAGCGTGCTGCGGGCCGAGCACTCGGCCCTGCGCGACGACGGGAGCGCCGCCTCCCTCGCGGACCTGCGGTCGTCCTACGACCGCGCCACCGAGCTGCTGGGCGAGGGCGCCCGGTGGCGGCAGATCCTCGGTGACGGCGTCGAGGACCTGCGCAACGACGCCCACCACGAGCTCGCCGTGCGCCTGCGCGACCTCGGCCACGCCGCCGGCGAGCGGGTGGACGCCAGCGACCCGAGCACCCAGGAGGAGGAGCTGGCGGCATGGGTGTCCCGTGGCGCCGCCGCGGTGGTGAGCGACTGCTTCCAGCTGGTCGCCCGCCGGGGCGAGGACCTCGCCGATCGGGTGGTGGCCGAGCTCATGGCCGCCACCTCCGGTGTGCTGGTCTCGCTCGACCTGGCCATGGCGAACGAGCCCACCGACCAGCTGTCGTTCACGTCCCACTCGTCCTCGGGGGACGACGACGAGGACAAGGTGCTCGTCGCCATCGGCGGGGCCTGGGGTGGCATGGAGCCCCTCCTCGGCGTGGCCGGGATGATCGGCCTCGGGGTCGGCGGGGTGGTCGCCGCGCCCGTGCTGCTCGCGGTGGCCGGCGTCGCGGGCGTGCTCACGGTCGGCCGGGCCTTCCGCCAGGAGAAGCGCAAGGCGCTTAGCGCCGACCGCCAGCGGCTCAAGGACGAGTACCGGGACTACCTCGAGGAGGTCCAGGTGCGCTTCACCAAGGCGCTCGATGACGCGGTGCGCAGCCTGCAGCGCCAGCTCCGGGACGGCGCGACCACGCGCCTCGCCGAGCTGCAGCGCTCGGCGCGGTCCGCGGTGGAGGCCACGGAGCGGGCGCCGGAGGTCGACACGGATGCCCGAGCCGCCCAGGTCGCGGAGCTCGACGCCGAGCTCGCGGCAGTGTCGACGCTGAGAGAGCAGACTCGAGCCGAGGTCCGCGCGACCATGGCGGCGATCCCCGGGGGCCCCGGAGAAAGATGAGCGATGGCTGAGGACAAGGTCGACGTCAAGATCCCGGGCGTGGGATCGCTGCGCCTCGTGCGCCGCGGCGACCACAGCGCGCTGTACCGGGGCGTCCAGGAGAACTTCAACCGCGAGGTGGCGGTGAAGGTCTTCACGGTCAAGGCCCTCGACCGCGAGGCCCAGGCCCGGTTCGAGCGAGAGTGCGCCGCCATGGGCGTGATCTCGGTGCACCCCAACACCCTCACCGTGTTCGACTCGGGCGTCGCGAAGCGCAAGCCCTTCATCGTCACCGAGTGGCTGGGACGCGGGAACGAGCAGGACCGCCTCCTGCGGTCGGGTGCGCTCGACTGGCGCGAGGCCGTCGACATCGGCATCAAGGTCGCGGGCGCGCTCGAGAGCGCGCACCGCGCCGGCGTGCTCCACCAGAACCTCAAGCCGCAGAACGTGTTCATCAGCGCCCTCGGCGAGCCGCTGCTCGGCGACTTCGAGGTCTCGCCCGCCGGGTCGTTCGTGACCCGCAGCGGCGATCCCCGTGACACCCAGCTCCACGCCGCCCCCGAGCTCTTCACCGGCGGCGCGCCGTCGGTCGCCTCCGACCTCTACTCGCTCGGCTCCATCGTCTTCACCCTCATCCAGGGCCGCCCACCCTTCGAGGTCGACGAGGAGGAGCCCCTCGTGCGGGTGATCGCCCGCGCCGCGGCCGAGCCCCTGCCCGACCTGCGCCCGCAGAAGGTGCCGCCGGCGGTGTGCGGCGTGCTCGAGTGGGCCATGGCCAAGGCGCCGGGGGAGCGCCCGCCGTCGGCCCGCGAGCTCGGGCGCTTCCTGCAGGCCGCCCAGCAGGCCGCCGGCCAGCCCCCGACCCGCCTGGCCCTGCTGCCCGAGACCGACCAGGACCGTGCCCTGCCGATCCCGGCCGTGCCCGCGGCGCTACTCACCCGGGGCGGTGCCGCGGCGCCGGCGCCCGCCGCCCCGCCGCCCCCGCCCGTCCCGGCCGCCGCGCCGCCCCCGCCCCCACCCCCGCCGGC
>JAYRFK010000111.1:0-16050 GCA_041908445.1 Acidimicrobiales bacterium
CGCCGTCACCCCGACACCCTCGACCGCGTCGGCCAAGCCACCGTCGTGTTGGACTCCCTTACCTGGTAACAGCGAATGGCCACCCACCGAGACACCACGCCCCGACCGCAATCCCTCCGCGGCCCTATTGCCTCGAGTTCGGGTGGTTGCGCGCGGGGTGGGGGTCACGGGGCCTCCTCGGGCGGAGTGGCGGCGACCACGAGGTCGGCCAGGGCCGCCATCACCGCGGGCTCGGCGTTCAGCGAGGCGGTGCGCCCGAAGGCGAGGCCGACCTCGTCGGCGACGGCCTTGGCCTCGATGTCGAGGTCGTAGAGCACCTCGAGGTGGTCGGCCACGAAGCCCTGGGCGCACACGGCGATGCCGTCGTGGTCCCCGGCCGCCGCGAGGCTGCGGATGACGTCGAGGATGTCGGGGCCGCGCCACGGCTCGGGGGTGCGGCCGGCGCTCTGCCAGGCGACGTCCCAGTCGGCGGCGCGGGTGCCGACCCGCTCGACCACCGCGGCGGCGCTCTCGCAGAGCTGGTCGGGGTACGGGTCGCCGACGAGCACCCGCTCGGGCAGCGAGTGGGCGGTGAACACCACCCGGGTGCGCTCGGGGAGCCCGGCGAGGGTGTCGGCCAGGGCGTCGGCGAGGAAGTCGAGGTAGGCGGGCTGCAGGTGCCACTGCTCGACGCCGGCGGTGGCCACCCCCCGCTCGGCGGCGGCCTCGGCCAGGCGGCGCTGGTACTCGCCGACGCTGAAGCCCGAGTAGTGCGGGGCCAGCACGAGGCCGACGATGCGGGTCACGCCTTCGTCGGCGAGGGTGGCGGCGGCGTCCTCGATGAACGGGGCGGCGTGCTTCTGGCCGAGCACGACCCGGTAGCCGCCCGGGGCCCGGGCCTCGAGCGCGGCCTCGACCGCAGCGCGCTGCGCCTCGGTGCGCTGGGCGAGCGGCGAGACGCCGCCGAGCGCGTCGTAGCGGCGCTGCAGGTCGGCGAGCTGCTCGGGCTCGGGCGGCCGGCCGCGGCGGATGTGGGTGTAGTACGCCTCGACGTCCTCGGGCCGCTTCGGCGTGCCGTAGGCCATGACCACGACGCCGACGGGGGCCCCGGTCATCGGTCGACCTCCTGGCTCGCGGCCCCCTCGGCGCCGAGGGCGACGCCCTCGGCGTGGACGAGCGCCACCACCTTCTCCAGCACGGTCGGGTCGGTCTCGGGCAGCACGCCGTGGCCGAGGTTGAACACGTGGCCACGCCCGCCACCGCAGCGCAGCACCTCCCGGGTGGCCTCTTCGACGACCGGCCAGGGCGCCAGGCAGAGGGCTGGGTCGAGGTTGCCCTGCACGGCCCGTCCGCCGACCCGCCTGCGGGCCACGTCGAGCGGCACTCGCCAGTCCACGCCGACCACGTCGGCGCCCGCCTCACCCAGCAGGCCGAGGAGCTCGCCGGTGCCGACGCCGAAGTGGATGCGGGGCACGCCGGTCTCGCCGATGCCCTCGAGCACCTTGGCCGAGGCGGGCAGCACGAAGCGGCGGTAGTCCTCGGGGGACAGGGCGCCGGCCCACGAGTCGAAGAGCTGGATGGCCGAGGCGCCGGCCGCGACCTGCGAGCGCAGCGAGGTCAGCGCGAGGTCAGCGAGGGCGTCGAGGAGCTTCTCCCACAGCGCCGGGTCGCCGTGCATGAGGGCCTTGGTCTTGGCGTAGGTGCGCGAGGGCCGGCCCTCGATCAGGTAGCTGGCCACGGTGAAGGGGGCGCCGGCGAACCCGATCAGGGGGACGTCGAGCTGCTCGACCAGCAGGCGCACGGTCTCGAGCACGTAGGGGGTGTCGGCCTCGGGGTCGAGGGGGCGCAGGCGGCCGAGGTCGGCGGCGGAGGTGAAGGGCTCGGCGATGACCGGGCCGACGCCGGGGACCACGTCGACGCCGAAGCCGATGGCCTCGGCGGGCACGACGATGTCGGAGTAGAGGATGGCGGCGTCGACGTCGTAGCGCTCGACGGGCTGGCGGGTGATGGTGGCCGAGAGCTCGGGGTCCTTGATGGCCTCGAGGATGCTGCCCTCGCCCCGGACGGCCCGGTACTCGGGCAGCGAGCGGCCCGCCTGGCGCATGAACCACACGGGGATGCGGTCGACGGGCTCGCTCCGACAGGCGCGGAGGAAGTCGCTGGAGGCGACCGGAGGGGAGGCGTCGGCGGGTGCGTCGGGGGCGGGGACCACGGTGTCAACGTACCGTCAGGGGTCATGCGGCGATCCATCGACGACCACCCCTTCGACCCCGCAGACCTGCCGCCCGACGCCGACGACCTCGCCCGCCTGTCGTGGGCGGTCGCCATCTCGGACGACTACGACGACGCCGAGCCCCGGGTCGTGCTCACGGTGGAGGAGGTCGGCCGCGCCGGCGAGGGCCTCGTGCTCCACCTGACCCCCGACCACACCCGCCGCCTCCGCGCCGCCCTCCACGACGCGTTGAAGGAGATCGGCCACACCGACCCTTGACGGTCCCTCGGCGCCATACGCCCGTCGGGTCCTGCCGGCGAGTTCCGTTTCGGGCCATGCTCGCTCGTCCGTCGCTGCGCGTGGCCCGAAGCCGTCTCGCCGTCACCCGTCGGGCTTCTCGGTCCTCGACCCGTCGCCCAACACGCAGGCGATCAGCGCCCCAGGGCGCCGATCGCCGTCGCGTTCAGCGGGACGAGGACTCAAGTCGCTGCGCGACGTCTCGGTAGCGGGAGACGGGGATGAGGTGGATGCCGTCGAAGGCGCCGGTGGCGCCGATCCGCTCGACGAGGTCGCAGGCGAGGGCGACGCCGGCGTCGCGGTCGGTCTCGATGGCGGCCACCACGTCCTCGGGGACGGCGAGCTGGGGGATGTCGTGGCTGAGCTTGCGGGCCATGGCCGCGCTGGCGATGACCATGACGCCGGCGTAGACGGGCCCGGCGAAGTCCACGGTCTCGCGCCACGCCACGAGGGCGTCGACGTCGAAGCCCACCTGCACGAACAACGAGTCCGCCTCCTGCTTCCACGCCGGCAGCGGCCGCAGCCCGGTCGTCACGCCGATGCGGAACGGGCCCGTCGCCGCGTCGTGGGTGGCGGCGAAGGAGCGGGCCTCCTCGATCATCAGGCGCACCGT
Source organism: Acidimicrobiales bacterium (assembly GCA_041908445.1). Classification (GTDB taxonomy): domain Bacteria; phylum Actinomycetota; class Acidimicrobiia; order Acidimicrobiales; family DATDAH01; genus JAEUJM01. The sequence goes on from JAYRFK010000111.1 coordinate 3,102, forward strand.
GAGGTCGTCCGAGCGCTTCCCCGACTCGGGGCGGTCGCCGTAGACGAAGAGGAACTCGTCCACGCCGTAGGCCGCGGCGGTCAGCAGGTCTCGGCGGAAGCCGAGGAGGTTGCGGTCGCGGGCGTTGAGGCAGGCGATCGACCGGCCGCCCATCTGGGCCACCTCGTGGGCCACGGCGATGCTCGACACGGTGGCCCGACCGATGTGGTTGTCCGGGATCAGGAACGCCGACGCGATCGTGCTGAGCACACCGATCTGGTGGCGCACGTGCATGAGCTCGGGCCGGGTCGCGGGCTCGATCTCGCAGATGACGGGGACGCCGGCGACGGTCATGGGCCGAGGATACGGGGTGCTCCCCGGCGCGACCGGGCCGCCACCGGTAGCGTCACGCCGATGCCGGCCGTCTTCGTCCACGGGGTGCCCGAGACCAGTGCGGTCTGGCACCCCCTCGTCGACCGACTCGGGCGCGACGACGTCGTCCTGCTCGAGCTGCCCGGGTTCGGCTCGCCGCTGCCCGACGGCTTCGAGCCGACGATGTACCGCTACGCCGAGTGGCTGGCCGCCGAGCTCGCGCCGCTCGACGACGTCGACCTCGTCACCCACGACTGGGGCGCGCTCCTGATGCTGCGGGTGCTCGCCGACCGCCCCGCCAACGTGCGCTCCTGGGCGACCGACGCCGGCGACCTCGACGAGACGTTCCGTTGGCACGACCTCGCCCTGCTCTGGATGACGCCGGGCGAGGGGGAGGCCTTCATGGACACCGTCGTCGACGGCTCCGAGGCCGACCGGGCCGCGCTGCTCGCCGGCGCCGGCGTCCCCGAGGCCGGCGCCGCCGACATGGCCGCCGCCTTCGACCGCACCATGGCCGATGCCATCCTCACCCTCTACCGGTCGTCGGCAGACGTCGGCGGCGAGTGGGGGCCGGGCGTCGACGCCATCGAGGGCCCGGGCCTGGTCATCGAGTCGGGCAAGGACCCGTTCCGCAACGCCGAGCGGGCCGGCCGGCTCGCCGCCCGCACTGGCGCCCGGTCCCTCGACCTGCCCGAGGCGGGCCACTGGTGGCTCCTCGACGCCGCCGACGAGGCCGCCGCCGGTCTCACCGCCTTCTGGGCCGACCTCGACTGAACGCCACCCGAACTGGCGCCTGATCTACTCGCCCGGACCAGCAGATCGGGCGCCAGAACGGCCGACGTCGACCGCCGCCTCGCCCGACGGGCGGCGCGGCCGGCCCCAGGAGCGGGCCAGGTCGGTGATGCCCAGGCGCTCGAGGCGCGCCGTCGCGGTGGCGTAGGCGCACTCGACCAGGTCGGCCTCGACGGATTCGTCCAGGGCGCCGCCCGTCATGAGCTCGAGGTCGTCGAGGGTCGGCTCGAACACGAGCGCCGGCGTTCCCGACGCCTCCAGTGCGTCCACCTCGAGGCTCAGCACCTTGTGGTAGCCGGCCCGGCTGGCCCAGCGGGGGTGCCACTGGAGGGCCTCGCCCACGGCCGACATCGGCGAGATGACCACCACGCCCTCGTAGCCGAGGCCCGTCAGGAGGTCCGCGTTGGTCGACGAGCGGGCGGCGCCGTCGAGATAGAGCTCGTCGTCGATGGCGACGGGCTCGAAGTAGCCGGGGATCGCCGACGAGGCCTCGACCGCGTCGGCCAGCGGCGGGCACCCGGGCGCGCCGGGTTCCAGGGGTGATCGCCCGAACACCACCCGCTCGCCGTCACTCATCCGCACCGTGCACACCCACAGCGACTGCTCGGGCCAGCCCGACCCGTACAGCAGGCGGAGCTTGTCCCCGAGGGGGCTGATGGGCACGGTGCCCTTGGGGAGGAGGCCGGAGAGTCCCACGCCCAGGCCGGTGGGCCACGGCCGGCGGAACCCGTGGCGTACGAGCCGCGGCGCCTGGGGCCGGCGCGCGGCGAGGCCCTTGGCCGGCTCGGGCTCGGCGAAGTCGGTGGCGTGGCTGAGGTCCCCGACCAGGCCCTCGCCCTCGGCGGACAGCGGCCGCCCGGTCAGGCGGGCCCGGTGGTCCGCCGGGGAGAGGCCGTAGCGCAGTGTGGCGCCGGTGCCGGAGCCCGCCGACGTGCCCACGATGAGGTCGGCCTCGCGGGCGTCCCAGGCGGCGACGTCGGCGAGGGCGGCCAGGGTGCCGATCGTGTAGGCGCGGCCGATGACCCCTCCGGCCCCGAGCACCAGTGCGACCGCCACGGGGGCAGCTTCGCGCAGGCCCGTCGTGCGAGGCTGGCGCCATGGCGGAGGATTTCGACGCACGGATCACGGCCGCGTACGCGGTCGAGGGCAAGGCGGTGGTGCTGGGCCGGGGGATGCTCGACGGCGCCACCCACCCGGGCGCGGTCGTCCAGATCCCGACCGCCATGTGCAACCGCCACGGGTTGATCGCCGGGGCCACCGGCACCGGGAAGACCAAGACCCTCCAGCTCATGGCGGAGCAGCTGACCGCCCTCGGCGTGCCGGTGTTCGCCGCCGACCTCAAGGGCGACCTGTCGGGTCTCTCGCAACCCGGCCAGCCCAACGAGCACATCGACGAGCGGGTGGCGGACCTCGGGGTCGAGTGGCAGCCGTCGGCGCGCAACGTGACCTTCCTGTCGCTCGGCGGCATCGGCCCCGGCGTGCCGGTGCGGGCACCGGTGTCGAGCTTCGGGCCCCAGCTCCTGGCCAAGGTGATGAAGGCGAACGAGACCCAGTCGTCGTCGCTGACCATCGTGTTCCGCTACGCCGACGAGGCGGGCCTGCCGCTGCTCGACCTCGCCGACCTGAGGGCCGTGCTGCAGTACCTGACCTCCGACGAGGGCAAGCCCGAGCTCAAGGCGCTCGGCGGCGTGTCGACCCAGACCGCCGGCGTCCTGCTGCGCTCGATCACCGAGCTCGAGGCCCAGGGAGCGGACGCCTTCTTCGGTGAGCCCGAGTTCGCGGTGATCGACCTGCTGACCGTCGGCGCGGACGGCGCGGGCCAGCTCAGCTGCCTCGAGCTGCCGGCCGTGCAGGACCGGCCCCGGCTGTTCTCGACGTTCCTGATGTGGCTGCTCGCCGAGCTCTTCCAGACGCTGCCGGAGGTGGGCGACCTCGACCAGCCCAAGCTCGTGTTCTTCTTCGACGAGGCCCACCTGCTGTTCGAGGACGCCTCCGACGACTTCGTCGAGCAGGTCGCCCAGACCGTCCGCCTGATCCGGTCGAAGGGCGTGGGCGTGTTCTTCGTGACCCAGCTGCCCGACGACGTGCCCGACGACGTGCTCGCCCAGTTGGGCAACCGGGTGCAGCACGCGTTGCGGGCCCACACGCCGCGCGACGCCAAGGCGCTGAAGGCCGCGGTCAGCACCTATCCCTTCACCGACGACTACGACCTGGCCGAGGCGCTGACCCAGCTCGGCACGGGTGAGGCGGTGGTCACGATCCTCGCCGAGGACGGCACGCCCACCCCCGTGGTGTGGACGAAGCTGCTGGCCCCGAGCACCCTCATGGGCGCGGTCGACCCAGCGCAGATCACGGCGTCGGCGCAGGCCTCGCCACTGTGGCCGACCTACGCCCAGGAGGTCGACCGGGAGTCGGCCCGCGAGCTGCTCGCCGCCAAGATGGCCGCGGGTGCCACCGCGGCGGGGACCCCCGCGGCTCCTGCGCCGGCCGCGCCGGTGCCCTCGCCGCCGTCGGGGAGCGTGGTGGTGCCGCCCCCGCCGCCGCCGACCCACGCCCCCGAGCGCGGTGGCGGCGACTCGTCGTCGCGGTCGCGCTCGTCGCGCAAGGACGACGACGGCAACGTGGTCACCGACTACCTGAAGAGCCGCGAAGGCCGCTCGATGATCAACACGGTCGTCCGGGGCGTGTTCGGGATGCTCAAGAAGCGCTGAGCACCCCGGCCGGCGCCGGCGGTGGCACCCCGAACATCGGCCCCGGCCCGACCGGCGGCACCCCCCGGGCGGCCCGGTAGGATGGCGAACCCCCCATGGCGCGCCATCCCGAGCTCGAGGCCGAGCAGGCCTACATCGACCACGCCTACGAGTGCCTCGAGGCGAACCGCCGCTCCGCCACGCGCCTGCAGGACACCCTCGAGGTGGGCAAGGGCGGCACCGAGCAGGCCCGGTGGGAGCGGGAGGTCTTCCAGGGGAACATCCTCAACCGCCTGAGCCAGCTCCAGCTGGGTGACGCCTCGCTCGTGTTCGGCCGCATCGACCGCCTGCCCGAGGCCGGCGGCGAGTCCTTCCACGTTGGCCGCCTCGCCGTGTCCGACGAGGACCAGGAGCCGCTCGTCGTCGACTGGCGGGCCCCGGTGGCCGAGCCCTTCTACCGGGCCACCGGCCGCGAGCCCATGGGCCTGCGCCGGCGCCGGCACTTCGCCACCCGGGGCCGCACCCTGCTGTCGATGGAGGACGAGGTCTTCGGCGACTTCGACGGCGTCAACGGCGAGGCCGACGGCTCGATCTCGGGCTACGGCGCGTTGATCGCCGCCCTCGAGACGTCGCGGTCGGGCCGCCTCGGCGACATCGTCGCCACGATCCAGGGGGAGCAGGACGAGATCATCCGGGCGCCGCTGCCCGGCGTGCTCGTCGTGCAGGGTGGCCCGGGCACGGGCAAGACCGTCGTCGCGCTCCACCGCGCCGCCTACCTGCTCTACACCCACCGGTTCCCCCTCGAGGGCCAGGGCGTGCTCGTCATCGGCCCCAACCGCCTGTTCCTCGGTTACATCGAGCAGGTCCTGCCCTCGCTCGGCGAGGCGGGCGTCGAGCTCGCGGTCCTCGCCGACCTCATCCCCGAGCACCACGTGCGGGGCCGGGACGCCGGGCTCACCGCCCGGGTGAAGGGCGACGACCGCATGGTCGACGTGCTGCGGCGGGCGGTCCGCGACCGCGAGCGGCCGCTGCGCGGGCGGCTCGAGGTGGGCTTCGGCCTCACCATCCTCCGCCTGCCGGTCGCCGAGAGCGAGCGCATCGTGCGCGAGGCCCGCCGCCGCTTCCGCACGCACAACGCCGGCCGCCGCTTCGTCGAGCGCTCGGTGTTCGACGCGCTGGCGGCGAGCAGCCGCCTCGGCCCCGACCCCGCCGAGGTGCGGGCCCAGGTCCGCCACGAGACCGTCGTGCGGGAGGCGCTCGACTGGATGTGGCCCGTGCTCACGCCGTCCCAGCTGCTCCACGACCTGTTCGGCTCGCGGGCGCTGCTGCGCTCCGCCGGCCGCGGGCGCCTCACCGACGGCGAGGCCGACGCCCTCGTGCGCCGACGCTCCGAGTCGGCCGACGACGTGGTCTGGACCAACGACGACGTGCCCCTGCTCGACGAGGCCCGCGCCCTGCTGGGGCCGCCGCCCCGGAAGAAGAAGCCGGGCGTGCCGGTCGACGACGAGGTCCGCACCTACGGCCACATCGTGGTCGACGAGGCCCAGGACCTCTCCCCGATGCAGCTGCGCATGCTCACCCGCCGGTCGCTGAGCGGCTCGATGACCATCGTCGGCGACATCGCCCAGGCCACGGGCGCGTGGGCCCACGACGACTGGGAGAGCGTGCTCGCCCACCTGCCCGACCGCCGGCCGGGCCAGCGGGCCGAGCTCACCGTCGGCTATCGCATCCCGGCCGCCAACATGGCCCTCGCGGCCAAGGTGCTCGCCGTCGCCGCCCCCGACCTGACCGCGCCGTCCTCGGTGCGCCAGGGTGAGAGCGACCCCCGCATCGAGGAGATCGCCGATCCCGAGGCGCTGGCCGCCGAGGTCGTGCACCTGGTGCGCGAGGAGTCGGCCGCGGTGGGGGAGGGCAGCGTCGGGATCATCTGCCCGGCGTCGCTGGTCCCGGCGGTCTCGGGCGCGCTGGAGGACGCGGGCGTGGCCTTCGGCGCCGCCGACCGCCACGGGCTCGAGCAGCAGGTCACCGTCGTGCCGGTCGGGCTGGTGAAGGGACTCGAGCTCGACGCCTCGATCGTGGTCGAGCCCGCGGCCATCGTCCGCGAGGAGCCCCAGGGACTGCGGGCGCTCTACGTGGCCCTCACCCGGGCCACCAAGCGCCTGACCCTGGCCCACGCCGAGCCGCTGCCCGACGTCCTCGCCTGATCACGCTTCTTCCAGCGGGAACGCGCGGTGCCACCGCGCGTTTCTGCTGGAGGAACGGTGGTTCGGGGCCTCAGGCCTCGGCGGCGAGGGCGGCGGCGGCGAGCTCCTCGGGCTCGTCGGACGCCACGACCGCGTCCGGCAGCTCGGGCAGCGCACGGTCCTTGCGGAGGAAGAAGTAGGACACCGGCACGAGGTAGCCCACCCAGACGACGACCTGCTCGATCGAGGGTCGCGGGTCCCAGCCGAGGAGGGCGCCGAGGAAGCGGCCGACCTCGGTGTTCACCGTGAGCCAGTTGATGCTCGTGACGTCGTAGACCGCCCAGTTGAAGCTGTTCAGCGCGTTGGTCTCGGTGGACTGGAGGAACATCACGCCGCGTGCCAGCAGGCCGGCCGCGAACACGATCACGATCATCCCGGTGATGTTGAAGAACAGCTTCATGGGCAGGAACTTCGAGCCCGTGTACACGAGGTACCCGAGCACGGCGGCGATGGCGAGGCCGATGAGTCCGCCGACGAAGACGTCCCAGCCCGTGCTCGAGGTGGCGGCGGCGATGAGGAACAGCGCGGTCTCGATGCCCTCGCGGAGCACGGCCAGGAAGGCGACGAGCAGCACGGCCGTCTTCACCCGGTCGGACGCGAGGGCGGAGTCCACCCGCTGCTCGAGCTCGCCCTTGATGGCCCGGCTCTCGCGTCGCATCCAGAAGACCATCCACGTCAGGACGGCGGCGGCGACGAAGCAGATGACGGCGAACGCTCGTAGGCGGGCATCGCCCTCGAAGCTGCCCACCGTGTTGTGGAGAACGACGCCGAAGATCGTCGAGATCAGTGCGGCGAGCCCGACGCCGGCCCAGACGGGCCCGTCGAGGTCGCGACGCCCGATCTTGCGGAGGTACCCGAACACGATGCCCACGATCAGCGAGGCTTCGAAGCCCTCGCGGATCAGGACCAGCATGGACTCACCCATAGTTAGGGTACCTTAACATTCCGTGGGACGACCGCCAACGGCCAATCATCGCGCGGCGCGCAGGGGGTCGCGGTCGGCGGACGTCGTCGTCGTCGGCGCCGGCCCCGCCGGCCTGCTCGCGGCCCTGGACGCCGCCGCGGCCGGGCACGAGGTCGTCGTGCTCGAGGCGGCCGACCAGGTGGGGGGCATGGCCGCCAGCGTCGAGGTGGGGGGCCAGCGGGTGGACCTCGGCAGCCACCGCCTGCACCCCGCCACCGACCGGGCCCTGCTGGCCCGCCTCCAGGGCCTGCTCGGCACCGACCTCCAGGTGCGCCCGCGCCACGGCCGCATCGCGCTGGCGGGGCGCTGGCTGGCCTTCCCGCTGCGCACGGGCGACCTGCTGCGCCACCTCCCGCCGCGGCTGGCCGCCGGCGCCGCGCTCGACGCCGCCACCGCGCCCCTGCGCCGGCCCGACGCCGACACGTTCGCCGAGGTGGTGCGGGTCGGCCTCGGCCCCACCGTCGCCGACGCCTTCTACCGGCCCTACGTCACCAAGCTCTGGGGCGTCCCGCCCGACGACCTCGCGGGGGAGCTCGCCCGCCGGCGGGTGTCGGCCCGCTCGGCGGCCGGCATCCTCGGCCGCCTGGTGCCCCGCCGGTCGGCGGCGGCGGCCAAGCGCACGTTCCTCTACCCTCGCACCGGGTTCGGGGCGATCAGCGAGGCACTGGCCGACGCCGCGGTCGCGGCCGGCGCCGAGGTCCGCCTCGGTACGCCGGTCGACCGGCTCACGTTCGCGGACGACCGGGTCGTCGTCGGCTCGGGTGCCGAGTCCGTCGACGCCGGACGGGTCTGGTCGACCGCGCCGCTGCCCACGGTGGTCCGGTGGTCGGACCCCGCCCCGCCGCCGGCCGTGCTCGACGCCGGCGCGGGGCTCACCCACCGGGGCCTGGTCCTCGTCCACCTGGTCGTCGACCGCCCGCGGTGGACCGAGTTCGACGCCCACTACGTGCCCGCCGCCGACAACCCGGTCGCCCGCCTGTCGGAGCCGAAGAATTACCGCGACGGCCCGGACCCGGCGGGGACGACGGTGCTGTGCGCCGAGGTGCCGGCCGACGTCGGCGACGCCACGTGGAACGCCACGGACGACGCCCTCGGCGAGCAGGTGCGGGAGGCCGTCTGCCGCCTCGGCCTGCCCGACCCCGCCCCGGTGGCGGTCGCCGTGCGCCGTCTGCCCCGCGTGTACCCGCGCTATCGGGTCGGGTACGAGGCCGACCTCGCCGCCCTCGAGGCGTGGGCCGCCGCACAGCCGCGGCTGCTCACCTTCGGCCGCCAAGGCCTGTTCGTCCCCGACAACACCCACCACGCCCTGGCCATGGGCGCGGCCGCCGCCGCGGCGCTGCGCCCCGACGGCACGTTCGACGACGCGGCGTGGCGCCGGGCCCGCGACGGCTTCCGCACCCACGTCGTCGAGGACTGACCCTCGACCGCAGGTCGGCCATCACCCGACGCCCGTCAACCCCCGCGTCGGCTGCGGCACCCGGGGGCCGTCGCCGGTGTTGAGCTCGGCGTAGACCGCGGGCACCACGTTGCGCAGGTAGCGGCCCAGGCGGATGAACGAGCGCCCGTGCTCGCGGAACGCGTACGTGATGGGCACCTCGGCGTAGCGGAAGCCCTTGGCCAGGAGGTCGAGGGTGAGCACCTGGGCGTAGTTGAAGTCGTGTATGACCTCGGCCGCCGCAGTGGCCTCGGCGGAGAGGGCCCGGTAGCCGCTCTGACCGTCGGTGATGCGCCGGCGGGAGACCACGCTCACCGCGACGGTCAGGACCCGGTTGCCGAGCGAGCGGTGGGGGAGCATCCGGCGGGGGCCGCCGGCGAACCGCGATCCCACGACGTAGTCGGCCTCGCCCGCGAGGACCGGGGCGACGAGGCGCTCGAGCTCGGCCGGGTCGTACTCGCCGTCGGCGTCGCAGAACGCGCTGGCGACCGCGCCGCGGCGGGTGGCCTCGGCGAAGCCCCGGCGGACGGCGGCCCCCAGGCCCTCGTTGCGGCCCACCGAGATCACGGTGGCGCCGGCCTCGCGGGCGCGGGCGGCGGTGGCGTCGGTCGAGCCGTCGTCGATCACGAGCACCTCGACCGGGTGGCCGGCGATCGTCGCCGGCGCCCGCCGCACGACCCGGGCCACGGTCGCCTCCTCGTCGTGGGCCGGCAGGAACAGCACGATCGGCCGCCTCGGGGCGCCCTCGCGCCCGGGCGCCGCGTCGGGCCCCGCGCTCCCGGCCGCGCGAGCCGGCGCCGGCGGGGCCGGGAGCCGGAACCGGCCGAGCAGTCCGGGGGCCGGGGTGAACACCGCCACCGCCCCGACGACCAGCGAGTAGGCGGTCGTGAGGGCGTGGACCAGGAGGGCGGCGGCGAGGCCGGCGCCGGCGTCGAAGCCGAGGGCCACGTAGGCGGCCACCGCGGCGGCTTCGTAGGTGCCGAAGCCGCTGGGTGCGATGGCGGCGACCTGCGCGCCGACCGCGACGGCGGTGACCACCACCGCCTGCGCATAGGTGAGGTCGAGGCCCGCCCAGTGCGACGCCTGCCAGGTGAGCACGCTCTCGGCCAGCCAGGCGGCGACGGTCAGGCCCGCGACGGCGGGACCGGGCAGGCGGATGGGGGTGGCGCCGTTGTGAGCCGTGCGGCGCAGCCACCAGACGCCGCCGGCACCGACGGCGAGCACGGCGACCAGCACCGCCCACGCCCAGGCACCGAGGAGGTCGGCCACCACCGCGGGCCCGACGACGATGCCCAGCAGGACGATCGCGGCGATGTCGGCGGCGCGCAGGGCGACGGTGGAGGACGTCGCCGCCGGCAGCGGCACACCCGCCCGGCGCACCACGCTGACGATCCGGAGCGGCTCGCCCAGGCGGAGGGGCAGGACGTGGTTGGCGCCGAAGGCCAGGTGGATGCCGGCCAGCGACTGGCCGAAGGGCAGGTCGGGCAGCACCCGCTGCCAGGCGAGGGCCCGCAGCACGAAGGCGGACCCGAACACCGCCAGCGCCGCCAGCACGAGGAGCGGGCGCTCGGCCATCGCCGTCCAGCTCGCCCGCAGCGCCTCGACGTCGACCGCCCGGGCGACCACCACGCCGGCGACGAGGAACACCGCGCCGCCCAGGGCGAACGACCACGGCGACGAGCCGAGGCGGCGCCGGCCGGGGCGCTCGGCGGGCGGGGCGGAGGAGGCGGGCACGACCATGAGTTAGGCACACCTTACACTCCGTGTCCAGCCGGGCGATACGCTGCCGCCGTGCCTGGTGCCGGTGGGACCCGACTGCGGTGGTGGCTCCTCGCGCTCGGGGTCGCCACGTTCGCCTGGGTCGCCCTGGCCGTCCCCGCCCGGGCCACCTACGGCGGCCGCACCAGCGCCGACGAGCCCCAGTACCTCCTCAGCGCCCTGAGCCTGGCCGAGGACCTGGACCTCGACATCAGCGACGAGCTGCGCGACGAGCGCTGGCGCGACTTCCACGAGGCCGAGCTGCCCCGCCAGACCGAGCCGAACGCCGACGGCCGCGAGATCAGCCCCCACGATCCGCTCCTGCCGGCCTTCCTGGCGGTGCCGATGGCCCTCGGCGGCTGGGCGGGGGCCAAGCTCGCCCTGGCGGCGCTGGCGGGCGTGCTCGCCGCCGTGGTCGCCTGGGTGGCCGTGCGGCGCTTCGGCGTGTCGCCCGGCATGGCCGTCGGGGTCACCGCCGCGTTCAGCCTGGCCGCGCCGCTCGCGCCCTACGGCGTGCAGGTGTACCCGGAGCTGCCGGCGGCGCTCGCGGTCGCCGTCGCCGTCGCCGCGCTGACGGGCACCCTCGGCCGCCGCGACCTGCTCGTCCTCGTCGTGGCGGTCGTCGCACTGCCCTGGCTGGCGGTGAAGTACGCACCGGTCGCCGTCGCGCTCGTCGCGGTGGCTGCGCTCCGCCTGTGGCGGGACGATCGGCGACGCACCCTGGCCGCACTCGGCGCCGCGTTCGCCCTCGCCGGCGCCGCCTTCCTGGCGGTGCACCGCCTCGTCTACGGCGGCTGGACCGTCTACGCCGCCGGCGACCAGTTCACCGAGACGGGGGAGGCCGGCGTGATCGGCACCGACCCCGACTACCTCGGCCGCACCCAGCGCCTGATCGGGTTGCTCGTGGACCGCTCGTTCGGCCTCGTGACCTGGGCCCCGGTGCTCCTGTTCGCGGTGGTCGCCCTCGGTGCGCTCGCGCGCCGCCGGCCCCCCGGGTGGGTGGCGCTGGCCGCACCCCTGGCGGCTGGCTGGGCCACCGCCACCTGGGTCGCTCTCACGATGCACGGGTGGTGGTGGCCGGGCCGTCAGGTCGTGGTCGTGGTGCCGCTGCTGGTCGTGGCGACGGCGTGGTGGCTGGAGCGCCACCGCGGCGCCGTCGCCGCCTTCGCGGTCGCGGGCGTCGTCGGCGTCCTCACCTGGGGGTGGCTGCTGGTCGAGGTCCGTCGCGAGCAGCTGCGCCTGATCATCGATTTCGACGCCACCACCGGGCCGTGGGTGCGTGCCGTGCGCCTCGGGCTGCCCGACTTCCGCCAGTACGGCACCCGGACGTGGGCGCTCGCCGCGGCCTGGGCCGTCGTCCTCGTGGGCCTGCTCGTGCTCGGCTGGTGGGGCGAGCGGCGCTCAGCCGGCGGTGGCGGGCGCCGCGCTCAGCACGAGGATGCGGGCGCTGGCGAAGCTGCCGAGGCCGACGTGGCGGCCCTCGATCTCCACCGTGAGGGTGCCGTCGGGTGACACCGCGGTGACCGTGCCCGAGCGGCCCGGGAGCACGTCGGATGCCTCGAGGAAGTCGAGCAGGCCCGGCGTGAACTCGAGCTCCTCGGGGATGCGCGAGACGGTGAAGGTCTCGCCGGGACCGATCCGGTCGAGGGTGATGGTGGTGGGCTCGGTGTAGTCGCTGCCCGGGATGGGGTTGCCGTGGGGGCAGGTGGTGGGGTCGCCGAGCACCCGGGTGAGGGCCCGCTCGACGGGCTCGGAGATGACGTGCTCCCACTTGCCGGCCTCGACGTGCGCGTCGGCCCACGACAGGTCGAGGATGTCGGTGAGGAAGCGCTCGGCGAGTCGGTGGCGGCGCACGACCCGTTCGGCGAGGCGGGTGCCGTCGGCGGTGAGCCGGATGGCGCCGTCGACGCTGACCAGGCCCTCCGCCTCCATGCGGCGGATCATCTCCGACACCGCGGGGCGGGAGACCTCGAGGCGGTCCGCGATGCGGGCCTGGATGACGTCGACCGAATCCTCGTGGAGCTCGAAGATGGCCTCGCAGTACTCCTCGAAGGCCGGGTGGAATTCACGGCTTCGATGCTCGGCCATGTTTGGAGTGTACGTCCCCTCTCCCATTAGCGTTGGGGCCGTGACCGCGACCTGTGAACCGACCCGAACCACCCGCCGCGTCCTCGCCGTCGGCCTCGCCGGGGCCCTCCTGCTCGGCCTCGCGGCCTGCGGGAGCGACAGCGACAGCGACGACGCGGGCGGCTCCGGCGGCAGCCTGCCGCCCGGCGACGTGGTGATCACCGCCGACAACATCGCGTGGTCCACCGACGAGCTCCAGGCCCCGGCCGACACCGACTTCACGATCGTGGTCGACAACCAGGACTCGGGCGTCCAGCACAACCTGGACATCAAGGACACCGACTTCAAGACCGAGCTCGAGGCCGGCGTCTCCGCCCAGGTCCTGCAGATCAACCTCCCCGCCGGCGAGTACGACTACATCTGCGACCTGCACCCGAACATGACGGGCACCCTGACCGTCTCGTAGCGGCGAGTGGCGAGCGGGTGGGGCGACCTGCACCCGGCCCATCTCGAAAACCCGACGGGCACCCTGACCGTCTCGTAGCGGCGAGTGGCGAGCGGGTGGGGCGACCTGCACCCGGCCCATCTCGAAAACCCGACGGGCACCCTGACCGTCTCGTAGCGGCGAGTGGCGAGCGGGTGGGGCGAC
>JAYRFK010000112.1:0-79383 GCA_041908445.1 Acidimicrobiales bacterium
CGTCGGCGGCGCTGCTCCGCTCCCGTTGCTTCGGCCCTCCTTCGTCGGGCCCCCTTCGGGATCCGGTTCGTCGGCGGCGCTGCTCCGCTCCCGTTGCTTCGGCCCTCCTTCGTCGGGCCCCTTCGGGATCCGGTTCGTCGGCGGCGCTGCTCCGCTCCGCTCCGCAGCCTCACGAGATCGGGTCACGGCTTTGCCGGCGTCGGCGTTGACCGGTCGTCGTCCCGCTCCATAGGCTCGATCTGACGACCCGTCAGATCTTGGCGGGGCGGATCGACCGGCGGGGCGACGGCCCCGGGGAGCCCTCATGGATTTCGAGTTCAGCGACGAGCAGCAGGCCTTCGTGAAGGACGTCGAGCGCTTCCTCGACGAGCACGACGACCCGGAGATCTTCGACGTGACCCGGGAGAACATGGCCCAGATCGTCGACACCCCCAAGCGCCGGGCCTTCATGGCCGAGGTCGGCGAGCAGGGCTGGCTCGGCATCACCTGGCCCAAGGAGTACGGCGGCCAGGAGGGCGAGGGCGTCTACGAGTACCTGCTCAACGAGCAGCTCGCCGGCCGGGGCGGCCCCCAGATCGGCAAGGGCGTCGGCATCATCGGCAAGACCCTCATCCACCACGGGTCCGAGAAGCTCAAGGCCGAGTTCCTCCCCAAGATCCTCCGCAACGAGGTCGAGTTCGCGGTGGGCTACAGCGAGCCCGACGCCGGCTCCGACGCCGCCTCCATGAAGCTCAAGGCCACCCGCGACGGCGACGGCTGGCGGCTCAACGGCCAGAAGGTCTGGACCACCTCGGCCCACTTCGCCGAGTGGTACTGGCTCGGGGCCCGCACCGACCCCGACGACAAGCACGGCGGCATCACCCTCTTCCTCGTCCCCCTCGACCAGCCCGGCATCACCATCAAGGGCATGTGGACCATGGGCGACGAGCGCACCAACGAGGTCTTCATCGACGACGTCTTCGTCCACGACGACTACGTCGTCGGGGAGGTCGGCAAGGGCTTCCAGTACATCTCCCAGGCGCTCGACCTCGAGCGCTTCACGATGTTCACGTTCTCGCCCATCAAGCAGCGCCTCGACCTGCTGGTCGAGTACGTGCGCACCACCGTGCGCGACGGTCAGCCGCTGAAAGACGACCCCGTCATCCGCCAGCGCATCGCCCGGCTCGTGGCCGACGCCGAGACCGCCCGCGTCCTGGGCCTGCGCTTCGTGGCCGAGTCGATGAAGGGCGGCGCGCCGCCCACGACCCACGCCTCGGAGTACAAGCTCTTTGCCACGGAGCTCTCGAAGCGCCTCGCCTCGGAGTCGATGGACATCGCCGGCCCCGGCAGCGCCCTGCGGGTGCGCACCGAGGAGGCGCCCATGGCCGGCCGGGCCGAGTCGACCTACCGCTACACGGTGATCGACACCATCGGCGGCGGCACGTCCGAGGTGCAGAAGAACATCATCGCCCGGCGCAAGCTCGGCCTCCCCAAGAACTTCTAGTGGGTTCCGACCAGCCCCCCATCCGTTCTGGGTACAGGAATCCGTCGTGAGCGTCCTGTTCGTGTACCCAGAACGAGAGCGGGTGGGTGCGGTCCCATGCTGAACGGGGTCACGGTCCTCGACCTGTCCACGGTCGGGCCCGCCGCCCGCGCCGCCCGCATGCTCGCGGACTACGGCGCCCGGGTGATCAAGGTGGGGGCGCCCGCGGCGGCCGGCAGCGTCCAGATCGAGCCCCCCTTCTTCGCCTACGGCGGGCACCGGGGCATGGAGCGGGTGCGCCTCGACCTGAAGTCCGACGACGGGAAAGCGGCCTTCCTGCGCCTGGCCGCCGACGCCGACGTCGTCATCGAGAGCTTCCGGCCCGGCGTGGTCGACCGTCTCGGCGTGGGCTACGAGGCGGTGAAGGCCGTGAACCCCGGCGTCGTCTACTGCGCCACCAGCGGCTACGGGCAGACGGGCCCCAAGTCGCAGTGGGCCGGCCACGACGTCAACTACCTCGCCGCCGGCGGCTACTTCGCCTGCGCCGGCCGAGGAGGGGACGGCGAGCTCACCCTGCCCGGCGCCACCGTGGCCGACATCGCCGCGGGCGGCATGCAGGCGGTGATCGCGATCCTCGCCGCCCTGGTCGGGCGAGCCGACACCGGCGAGGGCGCCTACCTCGACGTCTCGGTGGCCGACGGTGTGGTGGGCATGCTCGCCCTGCTCATCGACGAGCACCTCGCCACGGGTGTCGTGCCCGAGCCCGGTCACGACATCCTCACCGGCCGCTACGCCTGCTACGGCCTCTACCGCTGCGCCGACGGGAAGTGGCTCTCGGTGGGGGCGATCGAGCCCAAGTTCTACGCCAACCTCTGCCGCCTCCTCGGCTGCGAGCAGTGGACCGCACACCAGCTCGACGACGCCGTGCAGGACCAGATCCGCGCCGACTTCGCCGCCGCCTTCGCCACCCGCACCCGTGACGAGTGGGTCGCCGAGCTCGGCCCCGCCGACACCTGCGTGGCCCCGGTCAACGGCATCGACGAGGTGGTGGCCGACGCCCAGGTCCTCGCCCGCGGCGACGTGGTCGAGGCCGTGCGCCCGAGCGGCGAGACCTTCCGCCAGGTGGCCGCGGTCTGGGCCGGCGCCCCCCGCCCCGAGCGGGTCGAGGTCCGCGACCCCGGCTTCGACGACAGCGACGCCCTCCTCGCCTGACGTCGGGCGACCGGCCCACCCGGGCGGCCCGGACCTGGCGCGGGCTCGGACCGACCCATCGGGCTCGTGCCCGCCCGACGAGGTGCGGCCGAACGGCTGGGGTGCTGCGCTGCGCCGGCGGCCGACGAGGGTGACAGCATGATCCCGCCGGCGACGACCGACCCGTGGAGTGGTGCGATGAACAAGAAGCTGTTGGCGATGATGAACCCGACTGAGCAGCAGCTGGTGCGCGAGGTCTTCGACGGTGACCTCGCCGCGCTCGACGAGGACGCCCTGATCGACCTCCACACCCGGGTCCGCCGCGCCCGCAACAAGTACTCGAAGCTCTACCGCCGGCGGTCGTCGGCCAAGGTCAAGGCCGACAAGGGGCGGGCCAAGGCGTCCGCCGCGAACAGCCGCACGGCGCGCAAGGCCGAGGTCTTCGAGGACGCGCTGGCCAAGGTCTCCCGCCGGCTGGCGCGCGTGGCGCGCGACGAGTCCGAGGCCCTCAAGCAGGAGCGCCTCGCGGCGGCCAGGGGTGCCAAGGCGTCCGGGCCGGCGACGGGCCGCACGACGGGCAAGGGTGCCAAGGGTGCGAAGGGAGCGGCGTCGGAGCAGCGCAAGCGTCGCACCGGTGCCTCGAAGCGCAGCAGCGCCCAGGCCCGCGCCGCCACCCGCCGGGGCGAGGCGAAGCGGGCCGCCAAGAAGCGCTGAGGCCCGACCGCCGCTCGCTCCTTGGCCTGGCCGAAGGCACTCGTCGTATGATCTGACGCCCCGTCAGAAACGGGACCCACCCCCCTGCGGACGAGCCATGACCGACGCCTCCACCGACACCGACCTGCCCGACGAGATCGCCGCCGTCATCGGCGTGCCCCAGTACGAGGGCGACGCCGGCTTCGACGCCGAGCTGGGCTACGTCTGGACGTCCCTCGCCTCCGTGGAGAACGGCAACCCGCTGTTCTGGGACCCCGAGGTGGCCGAGGCGCTCACCGGCGGGCCCATCGCCCCACCGTCGATGCTCTCGGTGTGGTTCCGGCCCCACCACTGGCAGCCCGGCGCCACCGAGAACCTCGTGCCGCTGCAGGTGCACTTCGACTGCAAGGCGGCCTTCGGCCTGCCCGAGGCGGTGATGACCGACAACACCATCACCTTCGGGGTGCCGGTGCGCCCGGGCGACCGCATCCGCAGCCGCCAGGTGCTGCGCTCGGTCAGCGGGCCCAAGACGACCAAGCTCGGCAGCGGCCGCTTCTGGGTGATCGACGTGGAGTACCTCAACCAGCGCGACGAGGTCGTCGGCGTCGAGACCTACACCGGCTTCGGCTACAAGCGCGACGGGGACGCAGCCTGATGGCGGCACCGACCCCCGTCCTCACCCTCGACCAGGTGCACGTGGGCGACGCCCTGCCCGAGCTCTCGGTCGATGTCACCGCCACCACCGTCGTCCTCGGCGCCCTCGCCACCCGCGACTGGCGGCCGATGCACCACGACTACAAGTTCGCCACCGAGCGCAACGGCACCAAGGACATCTTCCTCAACACCCCGAACCAGGCCGCCTGGTTCGAGCGCTACCTCACCGACTGGACCGGCCCGCACGGCCGCCTCGGCACCGTCACCTTCCGCATGAAGGACTCGGTCTTCCCCGACGACACCATGGTGTTCCGGGGCGAGGTGACCGCGGTGGCGACCGACGACCACGGCTGCGGGTGGGTCGGCGTGGAGGTCACCCTCACCGTCGACGATCGCGTCATGACGACCGGTTCCGCCAAGATCGCCGTGCCCGTCGACGCCGACGACAACCCCTGGGCCCGTGGGCCCGAGACCTGGAAGCCCGGAGACTGGAAGGCCTGACGTGGACCTCGACTTCAGCGAAGAGCAGGAGATGCTGCGCGAGATGGTGCGCGGCCTGTGCGCGGACCAGGCGTCGCTCACCGTCGTGCGCGAGATGGAGGACGACCCCTTCGGGTACCCGCCGGCGTTCTGGCAGCAGTTGGCCGACCTCGACCTGTGCGGCCTGCTGATCCCCGAGGAGTACGGCGGCTCGGGCATGACCATGCTCGAGGGCGTCGTGGTCTACGAGGAGCTCGGGCGCTCGCTGGCGCCCTCGCCCCACTTCGCGAGCTGCGTGCTGTCGGCCGGTGCCCTGCTGGCCGCCGGCTCGGACGCCCAGAAGGGTGAGCTGCTCCCGGCCATCGCCTCCGGCGGCACCGTGGTCGTCCCCGCCTGGCTCGAGCCCGAGAGCGGCTTCGGGCCCCTCGGCGTCCAGGCCCGCTGGGACGGCGACAGCCTGTCCGGCACGAAGTGGCACGTGCCCTTCGCCGAGGCCGCTGACCGCTTCCTCGTGCTCGCCCGCACGGGCGACGCACCGACCGACATCGGCCTGTTCCTCGTGGACCGCGACGCCGACGGCGTCACCCTCTCGCAGCAGAAGACCATCGCGTCGTCGACCCAGTTCGCGGTCACCTTCGAGGCGGTCTCGGCCGAGCTCGTCGGCGAGCTCACCGGCGGCTGGTCGGTGTGGCACAACGTGATGCTCGACGGGATCATCCTGCTCGCCGCCCAGGCCTCGGGCGGGGCCGAGCACGCCCTCGACATCACCGTGCAGTACTCGAAGGACCGCTTCCAGTTCGGCAAGCCCATCGGCGCCTTCCAGTCCATCTCGCACTACCTCGCCGACGCCGCCACCCGCGTCGACGGCGCCCGCACGGTCGTCTACGAGGCGGCGTGGGCCCGGGCCACCGGCCACGACACCAGCCGGCTGGCGCCCATGGCCAAGCTCGTCGCCTGTGACACCTACCGCGACCTGACCGCCATGGCCCAGCAGGTGTGGGGCGGCGTGGGCTTCACGGTCGAGTACGACATCCAGCTCTACTTCCGCCGGGCCAAGCAGCTCCAGATCACGTGGTGGGACACCCGCTACCTCGAGGAGCTCATCGCCGCCTCGGTCCTCGACGAGCCGGCGTAGGCCCCGACGCGGCCGGCGGCCGGCGGCCACCGACCGGGAGCGGGTTGTCGGGGCGGCCTGCCGCGAGCGACGATCTCCCCACCAGCGGGGCGAGAGCGGAGGACGGGCGATGAGGAGCAGGGCGCGCAGGGCGACGGCGATCGCGGTGGCCACGGCGGTGCTCGCCGGCGTCACCCTCCTGGTCGGCGGGCCCGCGCCCGCCGGCGCCCAGAGCGCCCCGCCGGAGCCCATCGTGTTCGTGCACGGCTGGAGCTCGAGCCCGTCCACCTGGAACACCATGCGCAGCCGCTTCGTGGCGTCCGGGTTCCCCGCCGACCGGCTCTTCGCCTTCGGCTACGACAGCAACCAGTCGAACAAGACGTCGGCGGCCCAGCTCAACGCCTACGTCGACCGGGTCCGGGCCCAGACCGGCTCGCCGGTCGTCGACCTCGTCTCGCACTCCCAGGGCGGCCTGGTGGCGCGGTGGTGCATGAAGGCGAGCGGCTGCAACGGCAAGGTCGACGACTGGGTGTCGCTGGCGGGGGCCAACCACGGCACCCTCGTGTCGCTGTGCTTCTGGTGGTCGGCCTGCCGGGAGATGTTCTACAACTCCGACTTCGTCAAGGCCCTCAACGCCACCGACGAGACCCCGGGCACCGCCACGTACACGGCGCTGTGGTCGGACCGGGACGCGGTCATCCTGCCGAACTCCTCGGCGCAGCTCGCCGGCGGCGCCCGCAACGTCCGGGTGCCGATCGGCCACAACGCCTTCCCGGGCAGCCAGGCCGTGTTCAACACGATCCGGCCCATCGTCGTCGAGTAGCGCCCCGCGGCGGGGTGGCGCGGGCGCCGGGTGGCGTCAGTCGCCCTGCTCGACGAAGTCGAGGAGGCGCTCGACCGCGCCCACGAGCTCGGGGCGCAGGTCGGCGAAGGTCGTGACCTTGTTGCGCAGCGACGGCCAGAAGCCGTCGACCGTGGTGCCGAGGGCCGCGCAGAAGCCCGTCTTCCAGTCCTGGCCCCGGGGCACGTCGGGCCACTCGGTGCGGCCGAGCACGCGGGGCTGGATGCCGGCCCAGACGTCGACGAAGGGGTGACCGGTGACGAGCACGTGCTCGTCGCGCACCTGGGCCGCGAGCCGGGCCTCCTTCGTGCCCTCGACCAGGTGGTCGACCAGCACGCCGAGCCGTCGCGTGGGCGACGGCGCGAACGCGCGCACCGCGGCGGGGAGATCGTCGATGCCGCCGAGGGGCTCGACCACGACGCCGAGCTCGCGCAGGTCGTCGCCCCAGACGTGCTCGACGAGCTCTGCGTCGTGGCGGCCCTCGACCCAGATGCGGCTGGCCCGGGCGGTGCGGGCCACCGCCGCGCTGGCGGCGACCGACCCGCTGGCGGTGAAGGCCACCTGCGGGCGCTCCTGGCGGGGCGGGACGAGGGTGACGGGCTTGCCCTCGAGCAGGAAGCCGCCCCGCGCCCAGCGGAAGTGGCGGTGGTGGCCGCTACGGCCCCGCAGCGTCACCGCGGCCGACGAGAGCTTCACGATGTCGCCGCAGAAGCCCGACGACCGGTCCTCGACCACGAGGCCGAGCGTCGCCTCGACCTCGGGGTACTTCGTCGGGGCGCGCATCTCCGTGTACTCGTCGAGGATGTCGCGGTCGTACGGCGCCATGGCCCGAGTGTGGCCCGTCCACCCTCGCCGTCGGTGGCATCCTGTCCCCATGGCTGAGCCGAACAAGGCGTGGGAGATGGGGAACCGGTCGGTCGCGGCCGTCGAGGCGGGCGACAAGGAGGGGTGGATCGCCCTCTTCGCCCCCGACGGCGTCGTGGCCGACCCGGTGGGCCCCTCGATGTTCGACCCCGAGGGCAACGGCCACGTCGGTCCCGAGGGCATCGGCGCCTTCTACGACGCCGCCATCGCCGGCAACCAGGTGCGCTTCGAGTTCCGGGAGCGCTACCCCTCGGGCGACGAGTGCGCCAACGTCGTGACCATCAGCACCACGCTGCCCGACGGCTCCAAGGCCATCGTGGACGCGGTCACCGTCTACAAGATGGCCGACGACGGCGAGCACCTGGCCTCCATGAAGGCCTACTGGTCGCCCGACGACATGCGCTTCGAGCCCGCCCCCGACTGACCCCGCTCGTCCGTCGGCGGGCCGCGCCTCTCGAGTGCGCCAACCCGAACCTGGCGCATCGCGCCGCACCTCGTGCGGTTGCTTGCGCCAGGTTGAGGTCAGCGCATGCGGGAGGGGAGCGCCATACCCCGGTTCTGCAGGGTGGTCTCGGCCATCTCGACGACCCAGGAGGGGTCGCCGTGGACCATCTTCCAGGTGAAGCGCAGGGGCGCCCACCCGTGGGCGATGGCGTGGGCGTCGCGGCGGCGGTCGTCCTCGAACTGGGACTCGATCAGGTGGTGCTTCCGGCTGTCCCACTCGATCAAGACCCGGTACTCCGGCCAGCCGCAGTCGACGCGGCCCCGCCGGGACGACCGCCACGGCAGTTCGAGCTGGCGGATCGGCGCGGGGAGGCCGGCCGTCGCGAGCAGCGCGAGCCCGCGGGCCTCGAGCTCGCTCTCGGGGGCGATGTAGCCGACGCCGCGCGACTCGACCGTGCGCCACAGCAGTCCGGTGCCCCGACGGCCCCGCCGACACCAGCGCACCGCCTGGTCGGCCAGGTCCTCCTGGGTGATCACCCCGTCCGTGAGGAGCTGGTCGATCATCTGGCGGTAGCGGCCTGCCCCGAGCACCCCGGCCAGATCGGCGGCGGTGCGCACGGCGGTCGTGACCGGGATGCCGTCGATGACCGTGTGGTCGGCCGGGTCGAAGTCACACACCCGACGGACCGTGGCCAGGGCACTTCGGTTCGGGTCGTCCTGGGCCCGGCTGACCACGACGAGGCCGGATGGGACGAGCGGGAACTCCCGCAGCTCGCCAGCCGACTCGTGCGAGGCCACGGCGCCGGGGAGCTCGAGGGTGGCGGCGCGCAGCCGGCCCTTGGTGCTCAGGTCGGTGTGGGCGTGGGCGTACACGCCGGTGGCCAGACCGGTCCACGCGTGCCGGCGGAGCCGGTGGGCGATCTGGTCGTCGGTCAGGCCGGCGGCGCGGGCCTGGGCCAGGGCGAACACCTGGTCCTGGCGCCGGGCGACCCGTGCGATCTTTCGGTCTGCTTCAGTGAACATCGGCCCATGCTGGTCAGGGCCACTGACAGGAACGCGCCCGCCCCGGACCTCGACCGACGGGTCATCCTGCGCCAACCCGAACCTGGCGCATCGCGCCGCACGTCGTGCGGTTGATTGCGCCAGGTTGAAGCTGGCGCAGCAGCTCACCCCCGGCGGCTGGAGCCAATCCGGCGCTTGCCGTCGGCGGGTCAGCCGCGGGCGCGGATCGGGGTGATGATCTCGTCGGCGAAGCGGGCGATGTCGGCCAGCTTGGTGTCGAGGGCTTCGGGGTCGCCGCCGTAGAAGAACCAGGGGACCGTGATGACGTCGGTGACACCGAGGGCGGCGAGCTCGTCCATGGCCTCGATGGTCGGCATCACCAGCGGCGTGACCTTGATCTCGAAGGGGCGGTCGGCGGTGCCGTACTCCTCGCGGTACGCGTGCAGCTTGGGGACGGTCTCGGCGATCTCCTCGGGGGTGACCTGGACCGCGATCCAGCCGTCGCCGAGGCGGGCGGCCCGCTTCAGCGCCGGCTCGGAGTGACCGCCGACGTAGATGGGCACGGGCTCGGTCGGGGCCGGCACCATCATGAGGCGGCCGAAGTCGTAGTGCCTGCCGTGGTGCTCGACCCACCCGCCGGCGAGGCAGGCGCGCAGGATCTCGATGCCCTCGTCGAGGCGCTTGCCCCGCGTCTTCATCTCCTGACCGAGCCAGGCGAACTCCTCGGGGATCCACGACAGGCCGACGCCGATGCCGATGCGGCCCTCGAACATGGCCGCGGTGGAGGTCACGGTCTTGGCCACGAGCAGGGGCTCGCGGATGCCCACCTTCATGACGTTCGTGTAGAAGGACAGCCGTTCGGTGACCGCGGCCATGGCCGGGATGGCGACCCAGGGGTCGGGCCAGGGCGCGTCCGGCGGCCAGAAGCGCTGACCGTCGGCGGTGTAGGGGTAGCCCGCCGACACGTGCTCGGGGAAGAACACCGAGTCGGGGACGCTCACCGCGTCCCAGCCCGCCGCCTCCGCGGCCCGGGCGATGGGCAGCAGGTGGTCGGCGGGGGTGAACGGGAGCGACACGGTGAACCGCATGCGCGGCGACCGTACCCGCGTCGCCACGATCGAGCGGTGCCGAGGCCCGACCCCCTCGGTCCTAACATCGCCGGCGTGAGCGACGGCGTGGACCCCGGGGTGCTCGAGGCGCGGGTGGCCGCGCTGGAGGAGCGCGTCGACGAGCTGTCGCGCCGGCTCTTCAGCGACCTGGCCCCGCTGCGGCCGGCGCCGGCGGACCAACTGGCGGTGGGTGCCGACCTCGTCGAGCTGGCCGCCAAGGGCGGCGACACCGGGCTGGCCAAGGCCGTCCTCGAGCAGGTGAAGCGCACCGGGGCCGACCTGGTCGTCGCCGAGGCGGCGGTGCGGCGGGCGGCCGGCCTCCCACCGAGGCCCGGGGCGTAGGAACGGGAGGACCGCACGTGGACGCGACCGACTGGAACCGCCGCTACGAGGGCGCGGAGTACGTCTGGGCCATCGAGCCGAACCGGTTCGTGGCCGAGCAGGTGCTGCCCCTCGCCCCGGGGCGGGCCCTCGACCTCGGCGCCGGCGAGGGGCGGAACGCGGTGTGGCTGGCGAGCCGGGGGTGGGACGCCACCGCGGTCGACTTCTCGGCCGCGGGCATGGCCAAGGCCGACCGCCTCGCCGTCGAGCACGGGGTGGCCGTCGCCACCGTGGTGGCCGACGCCCTCACCTACGAGGTGGGTGACGGCAGCTGGGACCTCGTCCTGCTGTCCTACCTCCAGCTGCCGACGGACCAGCGGCTCGCCCTGGTCCGACGGGCGGCCGCGGGCGTGGCCCCGGGCGGCAGCCTGCTCGTGGTGGCCCACGACCGCACCAACCTCGAGCGGGGCGTCGGCGGCCCCCAGGACCCCGACGTGCTCTACGACGTCGACGAGACGGTGGCCGCGATCGCCGCGGCAGGCGTCGACGGGCTCGAGCCCGTGGTCGCCACCGTCGTCGGGCGCCTCGTCACGAAGGACGACGGCGACCACGTCGCCCTCGACACCCTGGTCGTCGCCCGTCGGCGCTGAGTTGGACCGGGCGCATCGCGCCGCACGTGCTGCGGTTGGATGCGCTGGGTTGGGGTCGGCGCAGCCGCAGCCGGTGGGGCGGGCGGGGCGGCGGGGTCTGCGCTGAGTTGGACTTGGCGCATCGCGCCGCACCTCGTGCGGTTGGATGCGCTGGGTTGGGGTCGGCGCAGCGGCGAGCGGTGCCGCGCCGGCGCTAGTCCTCGAGCTGGGCGGCGAGGCGCTCGACGGCCTCGATGAACTCCTCGACCATGTCGTAGACGACCTGGCGGGAGGTCTTGGTCGTGTTCATGGTGCCGACCACCTGGCCCACGAAGTAGTTCACGAGCTTCTCGGCGCCGGGGTGGCGCTCGGCGGCCCGGTTGATGCGGAACTGCGCTTGGGCGGTGAGGATCGGCTGCAGGGGCATGCCGAGCGGGTCCGGGGTGTCCTCGCGGGCCCACTCGTCGGTCCACGACGAACGCAGCATCCGGGCGGGCTTGCCCGTCAGTGAGCGCGAGCGCAGCGTGTCCGCCGACGTCGCCGCCAGCATCTTCTCCTTCACCACGGGGTGGGTCTCGGCCTCGGCGGTGGTGAGCCACACCGAGCCGCACCACACCCCCTGGGCGCCGAGGGCCATGGCCGCGGCCATCTGGCGGCCTCGGCCGATCCCGCCGGCGCCGAGCACCGGCACGGGCGCCACCGCGTCCACGACCTCGGGGATGAGGACCATGGAGCCGATCTCGCCGGTGTGACCGCCGGCCTCCGCGCCCTGGGCGACGATCAGGTCGACGCCGGCGGCGACGTGGCGCTCGGCGTGCACGCCCCGGCCGGCCAGGGCGGCGACGACCTTGCCGGCGCCCTTGACCTGCTCGATCATCTCCGCCGGCGGCGGGCCGAGCGCGTTGGCCACGAGCGCGGTGCGGTGGGCGAGGGCGATCTCGAGCTGCGGGCCGGCCCGGTTGGCCGAGAAGGGGGCGTCGCCCCCGCTGGTCTGCCAGCCGGCGCGGCCGGGGCCCTCGTCGTCGGGCAGCGGGGGCACGTCGTAGCGGGCGAGGATGTCGTCGACGAAGGCCCGGTGCTCGGCCGGGATCAGCGCGGCGATGTCGTCGAGGGTGAAGCCCCCCTGGTCGTCGCCGGCGTACTTGGCGGGGATGATCAGGTCGACGCCGTAGGGCAGGTCGCCCACCTGCTCCTCGATCCAGGCCAGGTCGATCTCGAGCTGCTCGGGGGTGTGGGCCACCGCGCCCAGCACGCCCATGCCGCCCGCCCGGGTGACCTCGGCCACGACGTCGCGGCAGTGGCTGAAGGCCAGGATGGGGACGTCGATGCCGAGCAGGTCGGTGACCGCGGTTCGCATCCCGCCAGTATCGCGGCTCGGGCGGGGCCGGCCGGCGGCGGCGGGTCGCTACCGGTCGGCGTCGAAGCGGCTGACGACCTCGACGTGGCCGGTGTGGCCGAACAGGTCGACCACCACGGACTCGACGTGGCGGTAGCCCTCGGCCACGAGTATCGCCGCGTCGCGGCCGAGCGCGCCGGCGTCGCAGCTCACCAGCACGATGCGCTCGGCGCCGGTGCCGCCGGCCTTGTCCACGCCGGCCCGGCCGAGGCCGGAGCGGGCGGGGTCGGCCACGACGACCGCGGCCGGCGAGGGCCGCCAGCGCTCGACCGGCTGGGCGATGATGCGCACGTCGTGGTCGGGGCCGCCGTGGTCGGCCAGGTTGACCCGGGCGTCGGCGCAGGCCGACTTCGAGCGCTCGACGAGCACGACCGGCCGGTCGCCGGCGCAGGTCGCCGCGAACAGGCCGATGCCGCCGTAGAGGTCGGCGAAGGGGCCGTCGGGCGCGTCGGCGAGCTGCTCGCGGACCACGGCCACGAGGGCGTCCGCCCCGGCGTTGCGGCCCTGGAGGAACGAGCGGGCCGACACGCGCAGGTCGGCGCCGGCGAGGTGCGTGTGGAACCAGGTGCGGTGGCCGGCGTCGAGCTCGTCATCGCCCACGACGATGACGTCGTCCGGCGCGGTCACACCCTCCGCGGTGGGGGACGCGACCAGCAGGCGGGCGGTGGCCTCGCCGTCGGCGTCGAGCGCGACGCGCAGGACGATCTCGGTCGCCTTCCCCGGCTCGATCATGCCCGAGTCGAGCAGCGCCGCGAGCGCGGGGTGGGCGACCAGGCAGTCGTCGAGGGGGATCACGTCGTGGCTCGCCTCGGCCCGCAGGCCCAGGCGGTGGGCGTCGATGGCGAGCCGGAGCGAGTTGCGGGTGCCGGCCGCGTCGACCGGCGGGCCCAGGCGCACGACGGGGTCGGTCAGGCGACCGAGCCGGCGGAGGGCGTCGGCCACGATCTCGGCCCGCAGCGCGGGCTGGCGGTCGACGGCCACGTGCTGCCAGTCGCAGCCACCGCAGCCCAGCGCGACGGCGGGGCAGGGCGGCTCGACCCGGTCGGGCGACGGCGTGAGCACCTCCAGCACGGTGCCCTGCGCGGTGCCCCGCCGGGTGCGGGCCTCGACGCGGACCCGCTCGCCGGGCAGGGCACCGGCGGTCAGGACGATGCGACCGTCGGCGTCCCGGCACAGGGCCAGGCCCCCGGCGACCATGCGCTCGGCGGTCACCTCGATCGGGCGGGACCCGTCGTGGTCGTCGGCGCCGTCGCGGTGATCGTCCATGGCGCCGACGGTAGCGACCAGGGGCACGCCGGCCGGTGGTCCCGGCCGGGAAACCCCTCCCGGCGGGTTCGGTAGCCTGGATCGGTTCGCCGGCGGAGGCCGACGGGTGGGGAGCGCGTGGGTGGGGGAAGCAGGCGGCACGTCCGGGGAGACCGACCCGGCGCAGGGCCGCGCCCCGGCGGACGACGGGGTCCCGGACCGCGGCGGCCGCGGCCGCACCGAGGCCGCCGCCCTCGACCCCCGCACCGCGGCGCTGGTCGAGCACCTCACCGAGACCGTGTTCCTGGTCGCACCCTCGGGGGAGGCCACCCTGCGCCTCGGCCCCACGATCGGACCGCTCGGGTTCAGCGTGCACGAGGAGGACGGGGGCCCGGTCCACGTGGCCGAGCGGGTGCACCCCGACGACCTCGTCGGGGTGCTCGCCCTCATCGAACAGGTCCGGGGCACCCCGGGGCTGCAGACCGCGGTGCGGGTGCGGGCCCGGCACAAGGACGGGTCGTGGCGGCTGCTGGAGGCCAGCGTCGCCGTCCCGGAGCACCCCGACCTCGACGGTGCCCTGTTGCGGATCCGCGACGTCACCGACGGACCGGCGGCCGCCCACCCCCAGGACGTCACCGACGGCGGTGCGCGCTTCCGCTCGCTGGCCGAGGCCGTGCCGTCGGGGATCCTGTGCGCCGACGCCAAGGGCTCGGTCGTGTTCTCCAACGACGCCGCCCGGCAGCTGCTTCACCTCCCCGAGGGGCGCCTCCTCGGCCACGGGTGGGAGGCGGCCGTCGACGCCGAGGACCGGCCCGACGTGGTGGCTGCCGCCGCGGCCGTCCTCGCCGCCTCACCGGCGGAGGTCGCGACCTTCCGGGTGCGTGGCGCGAGTGGGCAACGCTGGCTCCACGCCCGCTTCGTGCCGCTCCTCGGCGAGGCCCCGGGCGGCGTCGCGGGGGAGGTCACCGACGGTGGGAGCGGGACGGGGCGCACCGGCTGGCTGGCGGCGATCGACGACATCACCGAACGCCGCCGCTACGAGTCCCAGCTCGCCCACCAGGCCACCCACGACCCCCTCACCGACCTGCCCAACCGCACCCTGCTCGACGACCGCCTCGAGCAGGCGTGCGCCCGCCTGGGCCGCGAGGGCGAACAGGTCGCGGTGCTGTTCTGCGACCTCGACGAATTCAAGGAGGTCAACGACCGCTTCGACCACGCGGTGGGCGACCGGGTCCTGGTCGAGGCGGGCCGGCGCATCCGGGCGGTGCTGCGCCCCGCGGACACGGTGGCCCGGCTGGGCGGCGACGAGTTCGTCGTGGTCTGCGAGCGCACGACCGCGTCCGAGGCCGCGGAGGTCGCATCCCGCATCCGGGCGACGTTGGCCCGGCCCTTCCCCGACGCCGGCGGGACGGGACTCGGCGTGAGCATCGGCATCGCCACGGCGTCCGACCCGGGCACCGACGCCGGCGAGCTGGTGCTCCGCGCCGATCAGGCCATGTACCGCCACAAGCACGAGCGGCGCCCCGACCCGGCCTGACCCGCCGGCCGGTTCGGGCCGGCCCCGGGAACGACGAACGCCCGCCACCGCGGGGGTGACGGGCGTCCGGTCGGCTCGGCGCGAGGGGGGGAGGTGCGCCGAGCGGGGAGCGCGGGGGCTCAGCCGTAGAAGCGGCTGCCGCAGCGGGGCCACTGGCCCAGGCCGGCGCGGTCCTTCAGGATGTTCGCGCGGCGGATCTGCTCCTCACGGCTGTTCTGGTGCGGGTAGCCGGTGCCACCCACGGCCCGCCAGGTCGAGAGGCTGAACTGGAGGCCGCCGTAGAAGCCGTTGCCGGTGCTCAGGTGCCAGTTGCCGCCGGACTCGCAGGCGGCGACCCGATCCCAGTTGGCCTGGTTGGGCACCGAGGCGTTCACGGCGTTGAGGTAGACGGCGAGCAGGTAGGCCCGGATCTGGTTGGCCACGATCGCGTTCAGGTAGTGGGCCAGGCGGGTCGCCTCGGCCAGCGTGATCTTGTCCCGGTGGCTGTTGTTCCAGGCCCGCTTCACCTCGCGCGGCGTGTAGACGTAGGTCGCCTCGCTCAGGTTGCGGGGCCCGCGGGCGCGGGCGGCCTCGGGGCGGAGGGGCTCGGTGAGGGCGCTGGGCGCCTGGAGGGTGGAGGCGGGGGGCACCACCGTGGTCGGCGTGGTCGCCGGCGCCTCGGGGGCGACGGTGGTGCTCGTGGTGGGGGCCTCGGTGGTCGAGGTGGTGTCGACGGTCGTGCTGGTGGTGCTGGGTGCCGCGGCGGGCGCCTCCTGGGCGGCGGCGACGGCGGGGCTGGCGATCGAGGCGATCACGGTGGCCACGAGGGCCAGGAGCAGCGCCACGGCGGCGGCGCTGCGGTGCATCAACGCTTCGGATCCTTCTTCGGTCGACTGCTGGGTCATGGGAACGGGGCTCCTGGGTGGGGGGGAGCGCTCCGATCCGCCCACCTCCCGGTCCCGCCCTCACCCGTGGGCGCAGGCGCGCGTCACGAGGATCGGGGGTGGGGGGAGGCGTACCGGGTGCACCGTCATCCGCTGCGGTCGAGCCGCTCGTGGGGCCCGTGACCACGCAGGCGCAGCGCGCGCTCTGGTCGTTGGTGACATCTTCGTCACTTCCGCAATCGAAATGCAACATACAGCGGTGTGACTTGTGCCACTCCCGCGAGCGCGGCGCAAACCCTGGACAGCAGCGCGGAACGGCCGATGAGGACGTGCCGCCGTCCGTGTAGAGTCGGCGACCGCAGTTCGGAGAGGTGCCGGAGTCTGGCTGATCGGGCTTCCCTGCTAAGGAAGTGTGCCTACGGGTACCGTGGGTTCGAATCCCACCCTCTCCGCCGAATTCGGCCCGCCGCGAGGCGGGCCGATGCGCGCCCGGCCGGGGCCTTCAGGGTGTGAGGCAGGCGGCCGCGATCGCCCGGATGTGACGCACATCGGTGCCGCAGCAGCCGCCGAGCACCTGGAGGTCGGGGTGGTCGACCAGGAGCTGGGCGTACTGCGAGCCGAGCTCGGCGGGATCGCCGTCGTCGAGGTCCTCCGCCTCGTCCAGCTCGGCGTGGCTCATGCGGGAGGCGTTGGCCCGGAGCAGGCCGACGCGGCCGACGGCAGCCGGGTCGGTCGCGAACGTGGCGGCGAAGTGCTCGGGATGCGCGCAGTTGACGCCGAGGTGGAGGGCGGCGCCATCGGTCAGCGCGTCGGTCTCGGCCAGCGCCTCCGCCAACGGCTGACCACTGGGAAGGCGACCGTCGGTCTCGACGGTGAAGGCCGCGACCACCGGGGCACCGCGCGCCCTGGCCGCCAGGATGACGCCCGCGGCCTCGCCGACGTGGGTGGCGGTCAACATGGTGATCCGGTCGGCGCCCCCCGCCACCAGCGAGGCGATCTGGGGGTCGTGGTAGGCCTGCGCCTCCTCGGGCGAGAGGAGCTCCCCGGGGTCGTAGCCGTCCCCGCGCGGCCCGAGGTTGCCGCTGACCACCACCTCGATGCCGTCGGCCGCGCTCGCGGCCTCCCGCACCAGGGCGACCGCGTCGTGGTTGACGCGGTCGAGGGCCGCGTCGTCGTAGCCGAGTCGGGCACCCCAATCGGGGTTGGCGCGCCAGGTGGGCGTCTCGAGCACGATCCCGACCCCCGCGTCCGCCGCGGCGCGGACGTGGTCGCCGAAGTACTCGGCGAGCGCCGCCCTGCCGTCGGGATCGTCGAGGAGCGTGAACGAGGCGAACTCGGGCAGGTCGAAGCCCCGGTGGAAGATCAACCAGGTCTCGAGCCCGCTGTCCGTGAGCATGGGTGTCGTCATCGGAGCCCCCTGGCGCCGTCGGTGCGACCAGCCTTCCATCCTTCGGCAGGCGCTGCCCGGACGGACGTCTCGCTGACCTCCGGCCCGATCGGCGGCAGGATCGAAATACATCGAAACTTGTTTCTTCCTACTCCATGAGTACGATGGGTGCATGAGCCCGGTGGCCCGCCGATCCATCTCGCTGCCCGAGGACGTCGATGCTGCCGTCGAGGCCGCCGCCGTGGCCGCGGGGATGAGCGTGAGTGCCTGGCTGGCCGACCTCATCGAGCGCCACTTCCGCATCGAGTGGGGCCTCGTCGGCGTCGCCGAGTGGGAGGCCGAGCACGGCGCGTTCACCGAGGAGGAGCTCGCGGAGGGGCGGGCGTGGGCGCAACGCATGCTGCGGGACGAACCGCCGGGCCCGATCACCCGTCGGAGCGCCTGATGCCCGGGGTCACCTACGACACGGGTGCCCTGCTCGCGGCCGAGCGCGACGACCGGACGCTCTGGTACCGCCATCGGGGGTTGATCGAGGCGGGGCACCTGCCCGTGGTACCGGCTCCGGTGGTCGCTCAGGCGTGGCGCGGGCGTGGACCTCGCCAGGCGAACCTCGCCCGGTTCCTCCAGGGTTGTCGGATCGAGCCCATGGACGAGCGGCGGGCACGTGCGGTCGGCGTGCTGGCCGCGAGGTCAGGGCACGACGACATCGTCGACGTCGCGGTGGTCGAGGGGGCGGCCCGGCGCCGTGACCGCGTCCTGACCGCTGATCCTGACGACCTCCGTCGGGTCGCGGCCGCGGTGGACGGCGAGATCCGAATCGAGGTGGTGTAGCAGCGGAGGTCACCCGCCCCCGGGTTCCTGTCACACCCCCTTGCCATGATGGTGCCGATGAGGGTTCTCCCCGCCGCTGCCGTTAGCATGCCGAGGCTTGTCGTGCGCCGTCCGGTGACGGAGGTGCACCCAATCGAGCCCTGCTCCGGACCGTCCGGGGCCCCGTGCGCGGTTTGCCGGGTCCAGAGGGAGGTGTTTTGCTCGTGACGCGAGCCTATGAGCTCATGGTCATCTACACGGCGGACCAGGACGAGTCCGCCGTCTCGGCGCAGTTGAAGGCCGTCGGCCAGACCATCGAGGCGGGGGGCGGCACCGTCGCCACCACCGACCTGTGGGGTCTGCGGCGCTTCGCCTACGAGATCGACCACAAGACCGAGGGCGTCTACGTCGTCCTCGAGATCGTCACCGAGGCCCCCAACCTCGATGACCTCGACCGCCAACTGCGGCTCGCGGACGAGGTGGTCCGCCACAAGATCCTCCGCCTGCCCGAGCGCGAGGCCACCCGGCGTGGCCTCCTCGGCGGCGGGACGCCGGTCGGGCCCTCGGGGGCGCCGTCCGAGCCCGAGCCGGCCGAGGCCGGATAGGAGCACACCATGGCACCAGGCAACACCGTCAACATCGTGGGCAACGTCACCCGTGATCCCGAGCTGCGGTTCACCCCCTCGGGGCAGGCCGTCGCCAACTTCGGCGTGGCCGTGAACCGCCGCTGGCAGAACCGCCAGACCCAGGAGTGGGAAGAGGCCGTGAGCTTCTTCGACGTCACCTGCTGGGGCCAGCTCGCCGAGAACGTGGCCGAGTCCATCCAGAAGGGCACGCGCGTGGTGGTCGACGGCCGCCTCGACCAGCGCTCCTGGGAGACCGAGCAGGGCGACAAGCGCTCGAAGGTCGAGATCGTGGCCGACGAGGTCGCGCCCAGCCTGCGCTGGGCCACCGCCAGCATCACCAAGAACGAGCGCCGCGAGGGCGGCGACGGGGGCTTCAGCGGCGGCGGCGGGGGCGGCGGCAGCCGGCCCGTCCCGAACGACCCGCCCCCCGGCTACGACGACGAGGAGCCCTTCTAGACATGGCCAAGAAGCGAGAGCAGCGCGGGAAGAACAAGGACAACGCCCGCCGCAGCAAGAAGAAGATCTCCCTCCTCTCCCAGGAGAAGGTGGAGTACGTCGACTACAAGGACGTGAACCTGCTCCGCCGGTTCATGTCCGACCGGGCCAAGATCCGGGCCCGCCGGGTCACCGGCAACGACGCCCAGCAGCAGCGCGAGGTCGCCCGCGCCATCAAGAACGCCCGCGAGATGGCGCTGCTGCCGTACACCAACCGGGTCACCACCCAGCGCGGTGGCGG
The DNA here is from genome assembly GCA_041908445.1 of Acidimicrobiales bacterium. Lineage (GTDB taxonomy): Bacteria > Actinomycetota > Acidimicrobiia > Acidimicrobiales > DATDAH01 > JAEUJM01. Next base: position 19,405 of record JAYRFK010000112.1, read on the forward strand.
TCGTCCCGACCGCGGCGACCGTGACCGGGGCCTGCCCCGTCCCGACGGGCCGCCGCCCCGCCCCACCGGTGACACCCCGCCGCCCCCCGTGGGCGGTGCGCCGAGCGATGCCGACGCCGAGCTCGAGCTCGGCGGCGGCGTGGCCGTCGCCGAGGACGTCGATGCCGGCACCGACGAGGGCCTGAGCGCGGAGGGCGAGGCGTGAAGCTGATCCTCAAGGCCGACGTGGCCGGCGTGGGCCACCGCGGCGACATCGTCGACGTGGCCGACGGCTACGGCCGCAACTACCTCGTGCCCAAGGGCATGGCCATGAAGGCGACCAAGGGCGCCGAGACCCAGGCCGCGGCCATGCGCCGCTCCCGGGACCTCAAGGACGCCGAGGACCGCGAGGCGGCCCAGGAGGTCGCGAAGGCGCTGGTGGCCACCACCGTCACCATCACGGCCAAGGCCAGCCCCGAGGGCAAGCTCTTCGGCTCGGTCACCGCGAACGACATCGTGGAGGCCGTCAAGGAGCAGACCGGTGCGGGCCTCGACCGGCGCCAGCTCCAGCTCGACGAGCACATCAAGGACGTGGGCACCCACCAGGTGTTCGCCAAGCTGCACGCCGACGTGGCCTTCCCGCTGACGATCGAGGTCGTCCCCGCGTGATCCGGCGCGACCACCTCCGGTCGCGCCGCCAGAACCTGCCGCACGGCCGCCCTCCGGGGCGGTCGCGCGCGCCCGGGCCGCCTTCGTGCTCCGGGGCGCGGGCGCTCGTCGCGAGGACTTCCACAGGAAAGCCACAGGTAGCGCCCCTTACGTCCCACAGGCACGGCGGGGGAGGCTGAACCGATGGCCCCGCCCCCCGACGACGAGCCACCCCCGTACGGCGCGCTGGCCGAGCGCCCCGGCGGCGTCGGCCTCGCAGCGCGTGCCCCCGAGGGGGCCGGCCCCCGCCAGGCCATGCGGGTCCCGCCCCACAACCTCGCCGCCGAGGAGTCGCTCCTCGGCGCCATGCTGCTGTCCAAGGACGCCATCGCCAGCGCGGTCGAGATCGTCGACGCCGACGCCTTCTACAAGCCCGCCCACGGCCACATCTTCGAGGCCGTCGCCACCCTGTTCAGCGCCGGCGAGCCCGTCGACCCGGTGACCGTCGCCGAGGAGCTCAGCCGGGCGGGCCTGCTCGAGGGCATCGGCGGCCCCGCCACGCTGGTCAGCCTCCAGGCCAACACGCCGGCCACGTCGAACGCGGCCCGCTACGCCACCATCGTCGAGGAGCACGCGCTGCTGCGCCGCCTCATCCGGGTGGCCAACGACATCGCCGAGCTCGGTTACGAGCTGCCCGACGACGTCACCAAGGCCATCGACCTCGCCGAGTCCATGGTGTTCCAGGTCGCCCAGCGGCGGGTCACCGACAGCACCCGCCTCATGGGCGACCTCCTCCACGACACCCTCGACCACATCGAGCGCCTCTACGAGCGGGGCGACGCCCTCACCGGGGTCCCCACCGGCTACCTCGACCTCGACGCCCTCACCTCGGGCCTCCAGCCCAGCGCCCTGATCGTCATCGGCGCCCGGCCGAGCGCCGGCAAGACCGCGTTCGCCCTCGGCATCGCCAGCCACGTGGCCCTCCAGGCCGAGCGCCCGGTGCTGTTCTTCTCCCTGGAGATGAGCCACCTCGAGCTCACCCAGCGCATCATCTGCTCGGAGGCCCGGGTCGACTCGACCCGCATGCGCAACGGGCGCCTCACCGAGTCCGACTGGACCAAGATCAACACCGCCATCGGCCGTCTCGCCGACGCCCCCCTCTGGATCGACGACAACCCCCAGCTCACGATCATGGAGATCCGGGCCAAGGCGCGGCGGCTCAAGAGCCGGGTCGGCGACCTCGGCCTCGTGGTGATCGACTACCTCCAGCTGATGACCGGCCGGTCGAACGCGGAGAACCGCCAGGTCGAGGTCTCGGAGATCTCCCGTGGCCTGAAGATCCTCGCCCGCGAGCTCGAGTGCCCGGTGATCGCCCTCAGCCAGCTGTCCCGCGGCCTCGAGATGCGGGCGGACAAGCGCCCGATGCTCGCCGACCTCCGCGAGTCCGGCTGCCTCACCGCCGACACCATGGTCGCGGCCATCGACCCGGCCACGGGCGCCACCCGCCGGGTGAGCCTCGGCGCCCTGCTCGCCGCCGGCGAGCGCGACGTCCCGGTCTGGACCCTCGACGAGCACCTGCGCTTCGTCCCCGGGGTGATGACCCACGTCTTCCCGAGCGGCGTGAAGCCCACCTTCGAGCTCCGGCTGGCCTCGGGGCGGGTCGTGACCGCCTCCGACAACCACCCGTTCCTCACCGTCGACGGTTGGGTGCCCCTGGCCGACCTGGCCGTGGGCGACCGCCTCGCGGTCCGCCCCACCGGCCCCGACGACCCCACCTCCAAGACCGTCCCCGCCGACGTCGCCACCCACCTCGACAAGGCCGCCGCCGAGCGGGGCCTCGGCGGCGCCGCCCTGCTCGAGGAGGCCGGCGGCGCCGGCGGCCGGGCGGGCATCCCCCGCCGCGTGCTGCGCCAGGTGGCCGACCGGGTCGACGACCCGTTCCTCCGCGACCTCGTGGACGCCGACGTCCTCTGGGACACCGTCTCGGAGATCGTGCCCCTCGGGCCCAAGCCGGTCTACGACGCCACCGTCGTCGGCACCCACAACTTCGTGGCCAACGGCATCGTGGTGCACAACTCGATCGAGCAGGACTCGGACCTCGTGATGTTCATCTACCGCGACGAGCTCTACAACGAGGAGTCCCCCGACCGGGGCACCGCCGAGATCATCGTGGCCAAGCACCGCAACGGCCCCACCGACAAGGTCCGCCTCGCCTTCCTCGGCCACCACACGCGCTTTGAAAACATGGCGAGAGGCGCCTGACCGGCCCGAGGCGCCTGACACCCGATCCCGGGTGCGATCATCGGGGCATGGCGGACAACCCCGACGCACCCCCTCCTGACAACGCCAGCGGTGACGGGGGCATCGACCCCGACGTCGAGCACGAGACCTGGCGCCAGCTCCTCTTCTGGGTGGGCCTGGCCGAGCTGATCGTGGCCCTCGCCGTGCTGGTGGTGAACGGCGCCTTCATCCTGCCCGTGGCCGCCTTCGCGGTGGCGTTCCTCGTCGGCCTCGTCCTGCTCGTGCGCCCCGGCGGCGCCGGCCCCACCACGATCGGTGTGGCGTCCGTGCTGTTCGTGATCGCGAACATCCCCTACGCCCTCGACGACCTCGCCCACCCCGACTCCTTCGCCACCTTCTTCCCCGCCGCCGTGGGCGTGGCGGCCGGCATCGCCGGCGGCGTGGGCCTGCTCGGCTTCCGACAGCGCTGGTCGGTCCGGGCCGCCGCCCGCACGGGTCTCGCCGCCTCGGTCGTCCTGCTGCTCGCCCTCGGCGTCGGCCTGTACGCCACCCTCACCGTCGAGGACGACTCGGCCCAGGAGGGCGACCTGGCCCTGGCCACCGACGGCACCGACTGGGTGCCCGACCACCTCACCGCCTCGGCGGCCGGCGACGTGGCCGTCTTCATCCAGAACCAGGACCCGTTCCGGCACACCTTCACCATCGACGGGCTCGGCGTGGACGTCGAGCTCCCGGCGGACACCGACCGCCGCGCCACCTTCACCGCCGACGCCGGCGAGTACGAGTTCCGCTGCACCGTCCCCGGCCACGAGGACATGACCGGGACCCTCACCGTCCCCTAGCGGGACGAGACGCGTCCGCCCTCAGGGGGCGACGGGTGGGACCGGGGGGAGGGTGAAGCCGGGGTAGAGCGCCCACGCCGCCGGGTTGACCGAGCACACCGCGGCGAGCGCCTCGTCGGGGTCGGGCGGCTCGGCCCGCAGGCCGAGGGCCGCGGCCTTGGCGCCGCGGGCGGTGCTCGCCGCCACCTCGCGGGCGTCGGCGGCGTGGGCGGCGAGGCGCTCGGCCCGGGAGGGCTCGGTGATGGACGTGTCGCGCTCGTAGCCGTGCTCGCGCATCGTCCAGGCGTTGGAGCGCTCGATGCTGCGGATCCACGCCGGCGGGAGGCCGCGTGGCTCGGGCGCGGCGGCGCCCACGGGCCGGGCCGCCTCGGCGAACCAGGGGAACGGGGGGAGGTCGTCGCCCCCGCCGTGGGCGGCGTGATCGAGCACGGCCGGGTCCCAGTCGGTGCGGACGAACCCGAGCACCCGGCGCAGCGCCGCCTCGGGGTCGGCCACGAGGTCCTCGAGGCGGACCGTGCAGACCTCCCCGGCGAAGCGGCCCACGGCCTTCACCTGCTGGGCGCAGAAGAAGGCGTTGAGCCCGTGGCTGCTCGTGGCCCACGGCATGCGGGCCAGCGACGCCACCACGCCCCGGGGATCGCGGACGACGTGGACGAACCGGGCGTCGGGGAACTCGGCGGCGATGGTGTCGAGCTGCTGGGCGTGGGCGGGGGTCTTGTCGCCCCAGCGGCCCTTCCCCCGGGCCTCGGCGGCCGAGGCCATGACCGCGGCGACCACGTCACGCCGGGTCGGCGTGCCCGTGCCGTCGAGGCGGTCGAGGACCGCCGACCGGGCGACGCCGAGGAACGCGAAGGAGAACGAGGCCGAGTAGCGCTCGAACCAGGCCCGGCCGTCCGCCGCGAGCCGGTCACCCCGGGGGTCCAGGTAGAAGGAGGCCTCGTGGGTGAGGTGGAGGTCGGGGTGCGCGTTGAGCATGGCCCGGAGCAGCGACGTCCCCGAGCGCCCGCTGCCCACCACGAAGATGGGTGCTGCCCCGGCCGTTCGCACGGAGGGGATGTGTAGCAGCCACCGCCTGCCGCCGCATTCCGAGGCCTCCCAGCGTTTTGAGCGGGTTCGGCCCCCGACGGCTGCCCCCGCCGAGGGAGCGGTGGCGCCCGGGACTGGATCCGGGGCCCCGTCCGGCCGATGTGGAGCCGTGCGTCCGTCGTCGACCGAGCCCGCCTGGCTCCCGCCTCCGGCGGCCCCGTGTCAGACTGGTCGGGTCGAGCGGCGCCCGAAGCCGGGGCCGTCGTTCGGGCGGCGGCGGCAGGCGGATGCGGGTTGGCCGAGTGGTCTCGCAGGGCCGAGGGGTGAACACCGTTCACGAGGGATAGCGTTGACCCCTCGTCATGGTGGTGGCGGAAGGTGCAGGGAGCGCAGTGGTGCGAAGTGATGACCGGGATCTGATCGTCGGTGTGACCGCGTTCGAGCGGCCCGACCCGCCCGTGGTCGTGGGCCTGGCCCGGGCCGGTGCTCTGGGGGTGCTCGACCTCGGCCGTGACCCGTCCGCCGCCCTCGCGGCCCAGGCCGAGGTCGCCCGCTGGACCGATGCCGCCTTCGGTGTGCGCGTGCCCGAGGGCGCCGCCCACGACCCCGTCGCCCTGCTGGGCGCGGTCGACACCGTCGTGTTGGCGGGACTGCCGGATGACCCCGCCGAGGCGGTCGCCGAGGTGGCCCGCTGGGCCGCCGGCGAGCGCCGCGTGCTCGTCGAGGTGCGCTCCCCCGAGGAGGCCGACGCCGCCGCCGCGGCCGGCGCCGGCGGGCTGATCGCCAAGGGCGCCGAGAGCGGGGGCCGCATCGGCGACCTCACCGCCTACGTGCTCCTGCAGGACCTCGTCGCCCGCACCACCCTCCCCGTCTGGTCGCAGGGCGGGATCGGCCGTCACACCGCGGCCGCGGCCGTCGCCGGCGGCGCCGCCGGCGTGGTCCTCGACGCCCAGCTCGCACTCGTGCGCGAGTCCACCCTGCCCGGCGCGGTGAAGTCCGCCGTCGGCGCCATGGACGGCAGCGAGACCGTGGTGGTCGGCCGCCACCGCCTCTTCACCCGGCCCGACCTGCCCGTCAACGGCCTCGACCCCGACACCGACCCGGCCGAGGTGGTGGCCCACCTCGGTGCTGCCGACCTGCGCACCCAGTACCTGCCCGTCGGCCAGGACGGCGCGGTCGCCGGCCCGCTGGCGCGCCGCTTCGGCACCGCCGGCGGCGTGGCCCAGGGCCTCCGCCAGGCCATCGACGACCACCTCGCCGCGGCCACCTCCCGGCCCCCGCTGGCCGAGGGCAACGCCCTCGCCGACGCGCTCGGCACCCGGTACCCGATCGCCCAGGGCCCCATGACCCGCGTGAGCGACCGCGCCGCCTTCGCCGCCTCGGTGGCCGAAGGCGGGGGCCTGCCCTTCCTCGCCCTCGCGCTGATGACCGGCGACGAGGTGCGCGCGCTGCTGGAGGAGACCGCGCCGCTGCTCGGCGACCGTCCCTGGGGCGTCGGCATCCTCGGCTTCGTGCCCCCCGAGGTGCGCGAGGCCCAGCTCGAGGTCGTCCACGAGGTCCGCCCGCCCGTCGCCCTCATCGCCGGCGGCCGCCCGTCGCAGGCGGCGCCCCTCGAGGCCGCCGGCATCAGCACCTTCCTGCACGTGCCCTCGCCGGGCCTGCTCGACCTCTTCCTGAAGGAGGGGGCCCGCAAGTTCGTCTTCGAGGGGCGCGAGTGCGGCGGCCACGTCGGCCCTCGGTCGAGCTTCGCCCTCTGGGATGCCCAGATCGAGCACCTCCTCGACTTCGGCCACCTCGACGAGGTGTCGGTGCTCTTCGCCGGCGGTGTGCACGACGCCCGCTCGGCGGCCATGGTCGGCGCCCTCGCCGCGCCCTTGGCCGAGGCCGGCGCCGGCGTCGGCGTGCTCATGGGCACGAGCTACCTGTTCACCGAGGAGGCGGTGGCCGGTGGCGCCATCCTCCCCGGCTTCCAGCAGGCGGCGGTCGACTGCGAGCGCACCGTCCTGCTCGAGACCTCGCCCGGCCACGCCACCCGCTGCGTGGAGAGCGACTACGTACGGGCCTTCGAGGCCGAGAAGCGCCGACTGCTCGCCGAGGGCCACACCGTGCAGGAGGCGTGGGCCGAGCTCGAGCAGCTCAACCTCGGCCGCCTGCGCATCGCCACCAAGGGCGTCGTCCGCGGCGACGCCGGCCTCGTCGAGGTCGACGAGGAGGGCCAGCGCCGCGAGGGCATGTTCATGATCGGCCAGGCCGCCACCCTGCGCCACGAGGTCACCACCGTCGCCGCCCTCCACGACGAGGTCAGCGCGGGCAGCACCGCGTTGCTCGCCGGGCTCGGGGCCGCCCGTGGCACCGGGCCCGAGGCCGCCGCCGCCCGCCCCATCGACATCGCCATCATCGGCATGGCCGCCACGTTCGCCGGCGCCCCCGACACCGCCCGCTACTGGTCGAACGTGGTCGCCGGCGTGGACGCCATCACCGAGGTCCCCGCGGACCGGTGGGACGCCGACCGCTACTACGACCCCGACGCCTTCCTGAACGACGCCGGGCGCAAGACCCCGTCGCGCTGGGGCGGCTTCCTGCCCGAGGTGCCCTTCGACGCGCTGGCCTACGGCATCCCGCCGACGTCGCTGGCCTCGATCGAGCCGGGCCAGCTCCTGAGCCTGGAGATGGCGGCCCGGGCCCTCGCCGACGCCGGCTACGCCGACCGCGAGTTCGACCGGGCCCGCACCTCGGTGGTCTTCGGCGCCGAGGGTGGCACCGACCTGGCCACCGCCTACGGCTTCCGGGCTCTCTGGCAGACCTACGTGGGCGACCTGCCGCCCGTGCTCGACGACCACCTCCCCGCCTACACCGAGGACTCGTTCCCGGGGCTGCTCACCAACGTCATCGCCGGTCGCATCGCCAACCGGCTCGACCTCGGCGGCTCCAACTACACCGTCGACGCCGCCTGCGCCTCCGCCCTCGCCGCCATCGACGTGGCCTGCAAGGAGCTGGTCGCGGGGACGAGCGACATGGTCCTCGCCGGCGGCGCCGACCTCCACAACGGCGTCAACGACTTCCTGCTGTTCTCGAGCGTCCACGCCCTCTCCCCGTCCGGGCGCTGCCGCACGTTCGACGCCGACGCCGACGGCATCACCCTCGGCGAGGGCGTCGGCTGCCTCGTGCTGAAGCGCCTCGAGGACGCGGAGCGCGACGGCGACCGCATCTACGGCGTGCTGCGGGGCATGGCCGCCTCCAGCGACGGCCGCCACCTCGGCCTCACCGCCCCCCGCAAGGAGGGCCAGCAGCTCGCCCTCGACCGGGCCTACGCCCAGGCGGGGATCGCCCCGAGCGAGGTCGGCCTCATCGAGGCCCACGGCACCGGCACCGCGGTCGGCGACCGCACCGAGCTGGCGACGCTCACCGAGTTCTTCGCCGAGTCGGGCCCCGAGCCGCAGGCCACCAGCCTCGGCTCGGTCAAGAGCCAGATCGGCCACACCAAGTGCGCCGCCGGCGTGGCCGGCCTGATCAAGGCCACCGAGGCGGTCTACCGCGGCGTGCGCCCGCCGACGCTGAACCTCGAGCGGCCGACCGACTACTACGACCCGGCCACCAGCCCCTTCCGCTTCGACGACGCCGCTCGGCCCTGGGCCGACGACGTGCGGGTCGCCGGCGTGAGCGCCTTCGGCTTCGGCGGCACGAACTTCCACGCGGTGGTGTCGTCCTACGACGGCGCGCCGGTCCCCGCCCACGGACTCGACGAGTGGCCCGCCGAGCTGTTCGTCTTCCGCGGCGCCGACCGGGGTGCGGCCCTCGCCGCCATCGACGCGGTAGCGGCCAAGGTGCCCGCCGAGCGCTCGCCCCGCCACGTGCTGCACCTGCGCGACCTGGCCGCCTTCGCCGCCGAGCGGGCCGCGGCGGCCGCCGGCGACCCGGTGCAGGTGGCGGTCGTGGCCGACGGCGTGGACGACCTCGTCGAGAAGCTCGAGGTGGCCCGCACCTTCACCCACGACAAGACCGGCGTCTTCGTGCCCGACGAGGCGGTGGCCGCCGAGGGCGGTGGGTCGCTCGCCTTCGTGTTCCCCGGCCAGGGGAGCCAGCGGCCGGGGATGCTGCGCGACCTCTTCGTGGCCTTCCCCCGCCTGCAGCGCCACCTGCGACCCGCGTACGCCGACGTGATGTTCCCGCCGGCGGCCCACTCGAAGGACGAGGTGAAGGCCCAGAAGGAGGCCATCACCGACACCCGCGTCGCCCAGCCCACCCTCGGCATCGCGGGCCTGGCCGTGGCCGACCTGCTCGCCACCCTCGGCGTGCGCCCCGACCTGGCCGGCGGCCACAGCTACGGCGAGCTCGTCGCCCTCGCCGCCGCCGGCGCCCTGGCCGAGGACGACCTCGTCCCCCTCTCGGAGACCCGGGCCCGGGCCATCCTCGACGCCGCCGGCGACGACCCCGGGGCCATGGCCGCGGTGGCCGCCACCGGCGACGAGGTGCGGGCCCAGCTGGCCGCGCTCGGCGACACCGGCGTGGTGCTGGCCAACGACAACGCCCCCGGCCAGGCCGTCATCTCCGGCCGGACCGCCGCCGTCGAGGCCGCCACCGCCGCCCTCGACGAGGCCGGACTGCGCTCCAAGCGCCTCCCCGTGGCCTGCGCCTTCCACAGCCCGGTCGTGGCCGAGGCCCGCGTCGCCCTGGGCGAGGCCGTCGCCGGCGCCACCGTCGCGGCGCCCGCCTTCCCGGTGTTCGCCAACACCACCGCCGCGCCCTACCCCGACGACCCCGCCGCCGTCCGCGACCTCGTCGCCAACCAGGTCGCGCTGCCGGTGCGCTGGGTCGACCAGGTCGAGGCCATGTACGCCGCCGGCGCCCGGGTGTTCGTGGAGTCCGGCCCCGGCCGGGTGCTCACCCAGTTGGTGGGCAAGATCCTGGGCGACCGCCCCCACGTGGCCGTGGCGGTCGACGCCTCGGGCGACGACGGGGTGCGGCGCCTGCTGCTGGCCCTCGCCCAGCTCGCCGTGAACGGCGTCGACGTCGACCTCGCGCCGCTGTTCGACGGCCGCGACGCCGACGCCGCCCGCCTGGCCGCCGCCGCCCGCCCCGCCGGGTGGACGATCAGCGGCCACCTGGTCCGCGGCGCCGACGGCTCGGTCGTGCCGAACAGCCTCCAGCCGGTCGACACCGTCCCGCCGGTCGTGCTCGCCACCGGCGGGGCCGTGGGCGGCGGCGCCGAGCGCGACACCGCGGTGCTCGAGTACCTGCGCGGCGCCCGCGAGCTCATGGCCGCCGAGCGCGAGGTCATGCTCCGCTACCTGGGCGGCCCGGTGGAGGCGGCGACGCCGCTGACCTCGCCCGTGGTCGCTCCGGTCACGCCGCTGGCCACCGCCGCCGCTGCGGCCGGCGCCATCGAGGTGGGCGGCACCGAGGCCGGCGCCGCCGTCGAGCGGCCCGCCCTCACCCCCGACCAGGTGATGGCGGCCGTGCTGGCCATCGTGAGCGAGCGCACCGGCTACCCGCTGGACATGCTCGACCCCGACCTCGACCTCGAGGCCGATCTCTCGATCGACTCCATCAAGCGCATCGAGATCGTGGGCGAGCTGGCCGACCGGGTGGGCCTGCCCGGGGCCGACGAGGGCTCCATCGACGAGTCCGTGGTCGAGGAGCTGGCCCAGCTCAAGACCCTGCGCGGCATCGTGGACTGGATCGCCGAGCTGGGCGAGCGCGACGACGAGGTGGCGGCGGCCGCGACGGCCACGGACACACCCCCGTTGCGGTCCGAGGCCGCCGGCGAGGAGGGCGGCGACCCTCTGCCCGAGGTGCCCGCCACCACCTTGCGCTACGTGGTCGAGGTGACGGAGGTCGACCTGCCGGTCGAGCCGCCGGCGCCCGCTGGCGCCCCGTTCGCCGGACGGACCTATGCGGTGGTCGACGACGGCAACGGCGTCGCCCTGCACCTGGTCACCCTCCTCGAGGCGCGGGGTGCCACCGTCGCGGTCGTGCCGCCCGGGGGCCCGCTCCCGAGCGGCGACACCGACCCGCTCGCCCTGGACGGGCTGGTGCACCTCGGTCTGCTGGGCCCGGGCGGGGACCCCTCGCTCTCGGCGATGTTCCGCCAGGTCCAGGCCGCGCTGGCCGCCGGCCTCGGCTCGTTCCTGGTGGGCACCGGTCTGGGCGGGGCCTTCGGTGCCCCCGTCCCGGGCGCCGCGCCCGATCCCGATCGCGACCTGCTCCCCGCCGGCAGCGGCGCCGCGGGCCTGGCCCGCGCGGTCGCCCGGGAGTACCCCGACTGCCGGGTGCGGGCCGTCGACCTCGACCCCAAGGACGACCCCCGCCGCCTCGCCGAGCACCTGCTCACCGAGCTGTGCGCCGCCGACGACCTCCTCGAGGCGGGCCGCACCAACGGGACCCGCCTCACCCTTCGGGTGGTCCCCGCCGAGCTCGACGCCGAGGCGCTGGCCGCGGCCGAGGCGGCCGGGCCCCTCGTCGGCCCCGACTCGGTCGTGCTGCTCACCGGTGGCGCCCGGGGCATCACCGCCCGCTTGGCCCTGGCCCTGGCCCGCGAGGGGTGCGGCCACGTGCACCTGGTCGGCCGCTCCGCGCTGCCCGCCGACGACGAGGACCCGGCCACCGCCGGCGCCGCCGATGCCGTCGCCCTCCGCCAGGCCCTCATCGCCCAGGGCCTGAAGGACCCGGCCGCCATCGAGGCCGCCACCGCCCGGCTCCTGGCCGAGCGCGAGGTCCGGGCCACCATGGCCGCGCTGGCCGAGGCCGGCGCCGACGCCACCTACCACCAGGCCGACGTCCGTGACGACGCCGCGCTGGCCGCCGTCGTCGCCGCGGTGCGCGAGCGCCACGGCCGCCTCGACGGCGTCGTCCACGGCGCCGGCGTGCTCGAGGACAAGTTCCTTCGCGACAAGCAGGTCGAGTCCTTCGAGCGGGTGTTCGGCACCAAGGTCGACGGCGCCCGCACCCTCGCCCGGGTCCTCGCCGGTGAGGACGGCCCCGCCGCGGGCTTCGTCGTGCTCTTCGGCTCCATCGCCGGGGTTTTCGGCAACCGGGGCCAGGTCGACTACGCCGCCGCCAACGACGCCCTCGACACCCTCGCCCGCGGCGCCGGCGACCGCTTCGGCGGCCGGGTGGTGAGCGTGGACTGGGGGCCGTGGGCGGGCACCGGCATGGTGTCGCCCGAGCTCGAGCGGGAGTACGCCCGGCGGGGCATCGGCCTCATCGACCCCGACGACGGCGTGGCCGCCCTGCTGCGCGAGCTGCGGTCGGGGGCGGCCGACGCCCAGGTCGTGCTCATGCGGGCCCGCCCCGACGACCTCCGTGCCTGACCAGACCGCTCCGTTCTGGCTCCCGATTTCGGTGCCAGGGCACCGAAATCGGGAGCCAGTTCGAGCTGGTGCAGCCCGTGGCTGACGTCGGGGCCATGGGGGACGGCATCGCCATCGTCGGGATGGGGGCGCTGTTCCCCGGCGCGCCCGACCTCGACGCCTACTGGGCCAACATCGCCGGCGGCGTCGACGCCATCTCGGAGGTGCCCGCCGAGCGGTGGGAGCCTTTCTTCTACGACCCCGAGTCGTTCCACGCGGCCAACCCGCCGCCCGACCGCGTCTACTGCCGCCGCGGCGGCTTCGTGGACGAGTGGGCCACCTTCGACCCGGCCGCCTTCGGGATCATGCCGGTCACGGTGGAGGCGGCCGAGCCCGACCAGCTCCTCGCCCTGAAGGTGGCGGCTGCCGCCATCGCCGACGCCGGCGGCGAGGGCGCCCTCGGCGACCCCGGCAAGGTCGGCGTGATCGTGGGCCGCGGCGGTTACTTCACCACGGGCATGGCCCGCTTCGACCAGCGGGTGCGGGTCGCCCAGCAGCTCGTCGAGAGCCTGCGCGAGCTCGTCCCGGGCCTGGCCGAGAGCCAGCTCGACGAGGTGAAGCGCGCCTTCCAGGACCAGCTCGGCCCGGTGCGCCCCGAGGCCGCCATCGACCTCGTGCCCAACCTGGCCGCCTCGCGCATCGCCAACCGCCTCGACCTCCAGGGCCCGGCGTACACGGTCGACGCCGCCTGCGCGAGCTCGCTCGTCGCCGTCGACCAGGCCGTGAACGAGCTGCGCTCGGGCCGGTGCGACGCGGTGGTCGCCGGCGGCGTGCACCACTGCCACGACGTGGCCTTCTGGACCGTCTTCGCCCAGTTGCGGGCGTTGTCGCCGAGCGAGCGCATCCGGCCCTTCGACCGCTCGGCCGACGGCCTGCTCATCGGCGAGGGCACGGGCATGGTCGTGCTCAAGCGCCTGGCCGACGCGGAGCGCGACGGCGACCGGGTCTACGCGGTCATCCGCGGCACCGGCGTGGCGTCGGACGGACGGGCGTCGAGCGTGATGAAGCCGCGCGTCGACGGCCAGCTCCTCGCCCTCGAGCGGGCGTGGACCGCCGCCGGCCTCGACCCCGACACGGTCGGCCTCATCGAGGCCCACGGCACCGCCACCCCGGTCGGCGACGCCGCCGAGCTCGACACCCTGGCCCGCTTCTTCGGGCCCGCCCGCGGCGCCGCGCCCGCGGGCGACGAGTCCCGAGCGGTGCTCGGGTCGGTGAAGTCGATGATCGGCCACACCATGCCTGCGGCCGGCGCCGCCGCCCTGATCAAGGCCGCCCTCGCCGTCCACCACGGCGTGCGCCCGCCCACCCTGCACTGCGACGAGCCCCAGGAGCGCCTGGCCGAGGGCCGCTTCCGCACCCTCGCCGTGGCCGAGCCCTGGCCCGCCGACGACGAGCGCCGTCGGGCCGGCGTCAACGCCTTCGGCTTCGGCGGCATCAACGCCCACGTCGTGCTCGAGGCCCCGCCGACCGCCCGCCCCTCCGCCGCGCCCCTGTCCGTTCCGACCCCGACCCAGACCGTTCCGGCTCCCGATTTCGGTGCCAGGGCACCGAAATCGGGAGCCAGTTCGGAGGAACCGGTGGGGCGGGAGCGGGTGGTGCTGCTGGCGGGGGCGTCGGCCGACGACCTCCTCGCCCAGCTCGACGACCCCACGATCCTCACGAGCAGGGACGACAGCGGGGCGCCGCCGGCGGCCGACCCGGCGCGCCCGTGGCGGCTGGCCCTGGTGGCGCCCGACGAGCGCCGGCTCGAGCTCGCCCGCAAGGTCGTCGCGCGGGGCACGCCGTGGCGGGGCCGCAACGACGTCTGGTTCTCGCCCGAGGGCCTGCTCAGCACCGGCGGGAAGCTGGCCTTCGTCTTCCCCGGGGTCGAGCCCGACTTCACGCCGCGGGTGGACGACGTGGCCGCCCACTTCGGCCTGCCCCTCGGCCCCCTCGAGCACGCCGAGGGCGAGGACCTGCACCTCGGCCTCCAGGGCGCGGGGATCATCGCCCTCGGACGCCTGCTCGACGCCTCCCTGGCCGAGCTCGGCGTGCGCCCCGACCTCGTGGCTGGCCATTCCATCGGCGAGTGGAACGCGATGATCGCCGCCCACCTGATCCCCGACGCCGACATCGACGCCTTCATCGACTCGATCGACACCGACGACGTCGACGTGCCCGGGGTGGTGTTCGCCGCCCTCGGCTGTGGAGCCGACCACGCCGCCGCCGTGCTGGGTGACCGCACCGACGTGGTCGTCTCCCACGACAACTGCCCGCACCAGTCGATCATCTGCGGCTCGGAGGCGGGCGTGGCCGAGGTCATCGACACGCTGCGGGCCGAGCGGGTGCTGGCCCAGGAGCTGCCCTTCCGTTCGGGCTTCCACTCGCCGATGCTCGACCCCTACGTCGAGCCGGTGCGGGCCGCCACCGCCCGGGTGCCGCTGCAGGCGCCGGTCGTCCCGGTGTGGTCGGCCACGACCGTGGCGCCGTACCCGGACGACGACGCCGACGTCCGCGAGCTCGTCATCCGTCACCTGCTCGAGCCCGTGCGCTTCCGCGAGCTCGCCCTGCGTCTGCACGACGAGGGCGTGCGGGTGTTCGTGCAGGTCGGCCAGGGCAGCCTGGTCAACTTCCTGGACGACACCCTGAAGGGCCGGGAGCACCTCTCGGTCACCGCCGCCGGGCCCCGGCACGAGGGCCTCGACCAGCTCCGCCGGGTCGCCGCCGCGCTGTGGGCCGAGGGCGCCGCGCCCCGCTTCGAGCGCCTGGCCCCGCCCGCCGCGGCCGAGAGTGTCGACCAGGCGGGTGAGGGTGCCGCGGCCGGCTCGATCGCGGCACGCGCCACCGCGGCATCGGCCACATCCGGCGCCCGACTCCCGCTCGGCGCCCCGCTCGTCCACCTCGACCCCGACGTGCGCCTGCCCTTGAGCGCTGGCGCCGGCGACGTGGCCGCCCTGCTCGGCGACGTGGGCGACCTCGCCGCCCACCCGGTGCTGGCCGAGTTCGAGGCCGCGCTGGCCGAGGTCGCCCCCGCCACCGCCGATGTGGTGGGCGCCTGGCGCACCGCCGGTCCCACCGGCGCGGGCGGGACGGTCGTCCCGGGCGCGGCCGTCCCACCGCCCCCTGCCGCCGAGCCCACGCCGGCCGCCGACGAGCCCGCCTCGCTCACCGAGGTGCGGACCATGTCCATGGCGGACATGCCGTTCCTCATCGACCACCGCTTCTACCGCCAGCGCGACGACTGGGAGGAGGTCAGCGACCTCTTCCCGGTGGTGCCCATGACCTGCACCCTGCAGCTCTTCCAGGAGGTCGCCTCCCGGCTCATGCCCGGCAAGGTGCCGATCGGGCTCGAGAGCGTGCGGGCCCTGCGCTGGCTCGCGGTCGAGCCGCCCATCGACGTCACCGTCACCGCCGCCGTCACCGGCCCCGACCGGGTGCGGGTGAGCGTCGAGGGGTTCAGCCGGGGGACGGTCGTGTTCGCCGACGAGTACCCCGAGCCGCCGGATCCCGACGCCGAGCCCCTCGCCGATGCCGGCATCTGGGGCCCCACCGCCTGGGACCTCTACCACGACCGCTGGGCCTTCCACGGCCCGCAGTACCAGGGTGTCCGCGAGATCGGCCTGATCGGCCCGACCGGGGTGCAGGGCACCATCGAGGCGCTCGCCGCGCCGGGCGCGCTGCTCGACGGCGCGGGCCAGCTCGTCGGGCACTGGGTGGCCATGCACACCGAGGTCGACCGCCTGGCCCTGCCCTCGATGATCGAGCGCATCCGCTTCTTCGGGCCCCACCCGCCGGCGGGCGACCGCTTCGACTGCACGGTCCGGGTCAACGAGCTCACCGACGCCTTCGTGCGGGCCGACCTCGAGCTGGTCAGCGCCCGCCCCGAGGACGCCGGCCGCCTCTGGTGCCGGATCGACGGCTGGCAGGACACCCGCTTCGACACCGACGAGGTCGTGTTCCCGATGCTGCGGGACCCCGACCGGCTCGTCATCGCCGAGCGCCGTCCCGGCGGCTGGTCTCTCGCCACCGAGCACTGGGACAACTCGGCCTCGCGCGAGCTGATGATGCGTCGCTACCTGAACCACCGCGAACGGCCCACCTACGAGGCCCAGAACCCCAAGGCCCAGCGCCAGTGGTTCCTCGGCCGGGTGGCGGCCAAGGACGCGGTGCGCTCCTGGCTCTGGGACCACGGCGCCGGCCCGCTCTTCCCCGCCGAGATCACCGTCCTGAACGACGACGAGGGCCGCCCCGTGGTCGAGGGCCCGGGCTGCGACGGCCTGCGGGTCTCGCTGGCCCACACCGAGTGGGCCGCGGTCGCGGTCGTCGCCGGGCCCGGCGAGCCCGACCCCGGCATCGACGTGGAGGCCGACGGCCCCCGCCACGAGCGCTTCGCCTCGCTCACCCTGGCCGACGCGGAGCGGACCCTCGTCCCCGCCGACGAGGGTCCTGAGCGCGACCTCGCCCTCACCCGGCTCTGGACGGTGAAGGAGGCCGCGGGGAAGGCCGCCGGCACCGGCCTGCAGGGCCGCCCCAAGGACCTCGTCGTCACCGCCCTCGACGAGACCACCGCCACCGTCGGCGGCCGCACCGTGTCCACCGAGGTCGTGCCCGTGGGCGAAGGTGACACCGCCCGCCGCTACGTGGTGTCGTGGACGACCCCCGACGCCGACGGGGCGACGACGTGATGCCGACCACCATCACCCCCCAACCCGGATTTCTTGGTGAGAAACCCCCGTATCGGGGGTTTCTCACCAAGATTTCCCGGGTCGGACGGAAGGAACGACGATGACGGAGCCGAGTGAGGCGACCAAGGAGCAGGTGCTGGCCGCGGTGACCGAGATGCTCACCGAGGTCATCGGCGAGGACGAGCTGCTCATGGTCGACGAGGTCACCATGGACACGTCGTTCAACGACGACCTCGAGCTCGAGTCGATCGAGTTCGTGGCCCTCGCCGAGGAGCTGACCGAGCGCTACGGCGAGCAGGTGGACTTCGTGGGCTGGCTCGCCGACCTCGAGCTCGACGCCCTCGTCACCATGACCGTCGGCCAGCTCGTCGACTTCGTGGCCGGCTGCCTCGACGGCCCGTCCGACGGCCCGTCTGACGGAACTGCCGAGAGCTGAGCCCGGTGGCGTTCCGGCAGGCCCGCGGCCTGCGCTTCCACACCCAGCAGATGGGAAAGGCGGCCGCCGGCGCGCCCGTGGTCATGCTCCACGGCCTGTTCACCGGGAGCCTGGCCTCGTGGTGGTTCACCGCGGCGCCGGTAGTGGCCCGCACGCACCCCGTCCGCCTGCTCGACCTGCGGGGCCACGGCCTCAGCGACTGCCCGCCGTCGGGCTACGACACCGCCACCATGGCCGCCGACGTGCTCGCCCTGACCGACGACCTGCCGCCCTTCGCGGTCGTGGGCCACAGCTACGGCGCGCTGCTCGGGTTGCGCCTGGCCCTCGACCACCCCGAGCGGGTCACCGCGCTGGCCTGCGTCGAGCCGCCGCTCGTGACGATCCGCGACCGCGGCCCGGACGGGGAGCGGGATGCCCCGTCGGACGAGGCGAGCGAGACCGAGCGGCGGCTGCTCACCGAGACGACGATCCTCGCCGACCTGCGGGCCGAGGCGCCGGTGACCGACGACGACCTGCGCGCCGTCGGCGTCCCCCTGCTGTTCGCCTTCGGCGACCGGTCGTGGTGCGCGCCGGCGGCCGAGCGGGTCGCCGCGGTGCGGCCCGACGCCGAGGTGGCGGTGCTGGCCGGCGGCCACGCCCTGCACGTCGACGCCCGCGACGAGCTGGCCGCCCTGCTGGCCGGCTTCCTCGATGACGCCCTCGCCGCCGGGCCGGCGCTCGCGGCCTCTCGCCAGGCCACCACACCGGCCGGACCCGTCCCTGCGGCCGCCACCGAGGCACCGGCCGCCACCGCCGAGTCCTCCGGCGCCGTCGCTCCGGGCGCCACCGAGCGCGCCCCCGACCACCACGAGGCGGTGCCCCATGGCTGACGTCGTCGCCAACGGGGTGCGCTTCCACGTCACCCGCCTCGGCGGGGGCGAGCACACCGTGGTCATGCTCCACGGCCTCGTCATGGACAACCTGTCGAGCTGGTACTACACGCTCGCCAACCCGTTCGCCCGGGAGTGCGACGTCGTCCTCTACGACCTGCGGGGCCACGGCCGCAGCGAGCGCCCGCCCACCGGCTACGCGGTCGACGACTCGGTCGCCGACCTGCTCGGCCTGCTCGACGCACTGGAGATCGATCACCCCGTCCACCTCATCGGCAACAGCTACGGCGGCGTCGTGGCCCTGGGCATGGCCGTGGCCCACCCCGAGCGGGTCGCCGGCATCGCCCTCATCGAGGCCCACTTTGCGGTCGAGGGCTGGGGCCACCACATGGCCGGCAGCCTCGCCCTGGCCGCCTTCGGCCTGGCCGAGGACGAGGTCGACCAGTGGCTCGTCGAGCAGGGCGGCCGCAAGCTCAACAAGCTGGCCCGCAACGCCGAGTCGCTCATCTACGACACGACGATGCTCGCCGACCTCGAGGCGGTGCAGCCCCTGCCCCGGGCCGCGCTCGAGGGCGTGTCGTGCCCGGTGCTCGCCTTCTACGGCGAGCACTCCGACCTGCTCGACCGGGCCCGCGACCTCGACGAGCTCGTGCCGAACTGCGACCTGCGCATCCTCCCCGGCTGCACCCACTCGGTGCTCATGGAGGCCACGCCGGAGCTCAAGGCCACCCTGCTGCCGTGGATCCTGGGTGCGCCCGTGCCGGACTACCCGGCCGCCCCCGAGACCCTGCTCCTGGCCCAGGCACCAGCGCCCGACGGCCCCTACGGCGCCCTCGGCGGCGAGTCCTCCCCGGACACGAGCACCCCGTGACCCGGATCACGACCCGGACCGGGCCGACCGCCATCCTTCTGGTCACGGAAACGGAAGGTCAGACCTCCCGTTTCCGTGACCAGAACGGGACGCGGGGGTGCTGGCGGGGCGCCTGCTGATGAACCGCTTCCTGTTCGTGGTGCCGCCGCTGCAGGGGCACACCAACCCCACCGTCTCGGTCGGCGTCGAGCTGGCCGAGCGCGGGCACGCGGTGGCGTGGGCGGGTGAGCCGTCGGTCGTGCGGCCCCTGCTGCCCGAGGGCGCCGCCTTCTTCCCGTGCCCCGAGCGCCTGCCCGAGTCGATGGAGGACGCCCTGCGCCACCGGGCCGCCGGCCTGCGGGGCGCCGCCGCCCTCAAGTTCCTGTGGGAGGACGCCCTCCTGCCCCTGGCCCTCGCCATGGAGGCGCCCCTCGACGCCGCCATCGACGCCTTCGCCCCCGACGTGCTGGTCGTCGACCAGCAGGCGGTGGGCGGCGCCGCGGTCGCCCGCCGGCGGGGGATCCCGTGGGTGACGTCGGCCACCACCTCGGCCGAGTTCGCCCGGCCCTTCGAGGCCGTCCCCAAGGTCGGCGAGTGGGTGGCGAGCGAGCTCGTCGACGTGCAGCTGCGGCTCGGCGTGCCCGAGGAGCTCGCCCGCCAGGGCGACCTCCGCCTCTCCGACCAGCTCGTCCTCGCCTTCACCTCCGAGGCGCTGGTCGGCGACGTGCGCGCGTTCGGCGACCACGTGGCCTTCGTCGGCCCGTCGACCCACGCCCGCACCGAGACCGCCGCCTTCCCCTTCGAGTGGCTCGACCCCCACCGCCGCCACGTGCTGGTCTCGCTCGGCACGGTCAACCAGTCGGTGGGGGAGCGGTTCTACAAGGCCGCGGTCGAGGCGGTCGACGGCCTCGACCTCCAGGCGGTCGTGGTCGCCCCGCCCGAGCTGCTCGGCGCGGTGCCCGACAACGTGCACGTGCAGGCCTTCGTCCCCCAGCTCGCGCTGCTGTCCCGCATGGACGCGGTGGTCGGCCACGGCGGCCACAACACCACCTGCGAGGCGCTGGCCGAGGGCCTGCCCCTGGTGCTGGCGCCCATCCGGGACGACCAGCCCATCGTCGCCCAGCAGGTGGTCGAGGCCGGCGCCGGCCTGCGGGTGAAGTTCGGCCGGGTCCGGGCCGAGGGCCTGCGCGAGGCGCTGCTGACGGTGCTCGACGATCCCACCTATCGTGCGGCGGCCGAGCGCATCGCCGCCTCCTTCGCCGCCGCCGGGGGCGCCCCCCGCGCCGCCGACCTCCTCGAGGCCCTCCTCCCATGACCCGTCCCACCCCCCACCCCTCGTTCCTCCAGCAGAAACGGAAGGTGGAACCTTCCGTTTCTGCTGGAGGAATGGTGCGTCCGAGGCACGGAGGGGTGCGATGAGGCGCCACCGGCTGCTGAAGACCCTGCTGGCCCTGCTGGCGGCGTATCTGATCGGCGACGCGCTGAAGACGCGGAAGCGCTTGGCCGCCCTGGCGGTGCTCGAACCGACCGACGAGGCCGCCGACGACGGCCTCCGCGTGATCACCGCCGCCGGGGTGACCGTCGGGCCCGCCACCCGCCGGGCCGCCGCCGCCTTCCTGCGGCGGGAGGGACTGGCCGCGGTCGACCTCGTCCCCGCCGACCTCGCCGCCGAGGAGGCACTCGAGCTCGCCGCCCTGGTCGACCCCGCCACCTACCGCGCCGCCCGCCTTGCCCCGGGCCGCGGCGCCGGCAAGGCCCTGGTCGTGGACGAGGGCCTGCTCGAGCGGGCCGACATCCCCGCCACCGAGGGCCTCGACCCCGTCGCCTTCCTGGCCGCCGAGGTGGAGCTCAAGCGCCTCGCGCCGATCGGCGTCGACGTGGCCGTGGCCCCGGCGCTCACCACGCACCCGGCCGACCTCGACAAGCGCCGGGCCTACATCGACGCCCTCTTCTCGACCGCCGCGCCCGCCGTCCACCTCATCCCCGCGCTGCAGTGGGCGACCATCGGCGCCGGCCTCGTCGTCGCCCCCGGGTGGGGCGCCGCCGCCCTCGCCGCCTACTGCGCGGCGCCGGCCATCGGCACCGCCGGCACGCCGTTGGCGCCGTCCGACCTGGCGAGCCGGGTTGCGGGGCGCGCCGTACTCGGCCCCCTCCGCTGGTTCCGCACCCTCACCGGCCGGTGGGCGCCGCCGCCCCAGCCGGACCCCATCGAGTCCCGCCGGGAGTGGTACGACCAGCAGGCCGCCCTCGGGTCCGAGCGCCTCTTCGACAAGCGCCGCAAGGACTGCCCGCTGTGCGGCTCGCTGCGGATCTTCCAGCGGCTGCGGACGAGCGACATCCTCCAGTACAAGCCCGGCGAGTTCGTCCTCGACGAGTGCGCCGAGTGCGGGGTGATCTTCCAGAACCCCCGCCTCTCCCTGGAGGGCCTCGACTACTACTACGAGGACTTCTACGACGGCCTCGGCGAGGACTTCACCGAGTTCATCTTCGGGGCCACCGACGAGTCCTACGTCGGACGGGCCGAGATGGTCCGGGGGCACGCAACCCCCGAGCGCTGGCTCGACGTCGGCGCCGGCCACGGCCACTTCTGCCTCGTCGCCCGCGACACCTGGCCCGACACCACCTTCGACGGCCTCGACCTCTCGGACTCGATCGACGAGGCCGCCCGCCGGGGCTGGGTCGACCACGGCTACCGGGGCCTGTTCCCCGAGCTCGCCCCGACCATGGCCGGCGCCTACGACGTGGTGAGCATGCACCACTACCTCGAGCACACCCGCGAGCCGCTCGAGGAGCTCGACGCCGCCCGCACCGCCCTGGCGCCCGACGGCTTGCTGCTCATCGAGCTGCCCGACCCCGAGAGCCGCTACGGCCGCATCCTCGGGCGCTGGTGGATCCCGTGGTTCCAGCCGCAGCACCAGCACCTGATCCCCATCGACCGCCTCTGCGAGCACCTGGCCGAGCGCGGCTTCGAGGTCGTGGCCCGCGACCGCGCCGCCGCCCACCAGACCGTCGACTTCGTCATCGCCGCCTGGCTCTGGCTCAACCACTTCGTGCCCGCCGACGCCCCCTGGGCGCCCAAGGGCTCACCGCTGCGGGGCGTGGCCCGCGTCGCGGTGATCGCCGCCGGCGCCCCCCTGCTGCTGGCCGCCTTCCTCGCCGACCAGGTGGCCAGCGTGGTCATCCGTCGCGTCGACCGGGGCAACACCTATCGCGTGCTGGCGCGCCGGCGCTAGGAGGCGCCGGCCCGCCCGCGGGAGCCGACGTGCCCGGTGGTCGATCAACGCGCACGAGGGCGCCGTCGATCGGGCCGGCTCGGCCGACCCGACGTCGAGGACGAACCCGTTGCTGCCCGGCGTCAGGAAGGCCCAGCGATCAGCAGGCGCCGCGGGTGGCGGTGTACTTGACGACGTCCTTCTTGGTCGGGTCGGCCACCGAGGTGACGGTGACGGTCTGGGTGATCGAGGCGCCCCGGGGTGTCCCCGTCTTCGCCTTGACCCAGACCTGCACGTAGATGAACTCGCCGGGGAGAAGGGTCGGTGTGCGGAAGGTGCCGGCGACCACCCGGGTGGTGATAGGGCTGGTCACGCCGGTGCTGGTGTAGCGCACGGTGAAGCGGCTGTTGCCGGCGGGGGGCTTCACCGTGGCGCCGCGAACGACGCCAAGCTGCCGGAGAGCCGGCACCACCTGGTCCGTCGGCGTCGTCCCGGGCGGTGGCGGCGCCTGCCCGGCCCGAGCACAGCGGTTCTCGCGCGTCCCAGGTGTCGGGCGCTCGATCACACCGCCGGCGACTGCCAGACGAGGCCGGGGAAGCGGCTGAAGTCGTTGTCGTAGGACACCATTTCGGCGCCATGCTCGATGGCGAGGGCCGCCAGGTGGGCGTCGGGGACGAGGTTGCCACCGACCCCGATGGACTCGAGCAGTTCGGTGAGCAGATCGAGGTGGCGGCCGGTCGGGTGCGGGACCGTGACGTTCGGGCGGGCCAGCCACGTCCGGACCGTGTCGATCGCAACCCGTGGGGTCAACGGCGAACGGAAGATCCTGGGGTGGGTGGCGATGCGGACGAATCCGATGCTCACCGACGTGGGCAGGCCGACGGTCTCGGTCGCCGACATGGCGCGGTCGAGCCATCGCCGTGCCGTGGTGTGATCCTTCGCCGACAGATCGACGGCGTACAGCAGCACGTTGACATCGACGATCTTCACTTGCCGATCTCGCGCTTGCGGAGGAACTCCTCCTCATCCATCTCGGCCAACAGCGCATTGGCCTTGTCCAGGTCGATCCCGGGGCGCACGCCGAGCGAGAACGTCGGGGTCTCGTACGGCTCAGGGGCGGCGTCCGACCGCAGGCCCCGCCGCAGCAGCTCGTTGACCGTCTCCTTGAACCCGGTGCCCCGCTCGCGCATGAGCCGCTTGATCTGCTGGGCCACGTCCTCGTCGAGCGTCAAGGTGGTCCGCACTGAAGCATCATAGCATCACCAGCACGTGGCCACCTTGGTGCTGGCGCAACGCCGGCCCCTCAGCAGCCACGGGCGACCCCGGCAGGTGCCGGTGTAATTGACCACGTCCCTGGAGCCGTCGGCGGCCGAGCTGATCAGGGAGCGCACCCCCGGGGCGCCGAGAGGGGACGCCGGCGGGCGGACGGGCCGGGCGCTCAGCGCCGTCGGACGGTGACCTTCACCGTGTCCGCCGCCGAGAGGGTCTCGGCCCGGAGCTTGCAGCTGAACTCCGCCTCGGCGGGCGCCGCCGGTTTCACCTTGATGGCCACTTCGAAGGGCATGGCAAGGGGCTCGGTGAGGATCACGTCGGCCCCGCTGATGCTCGTGTCGACGACGTAACCGCCGTCGAGGACGTCGCTGGTCACGTCCACCCGTGGTGACGTGGACAGGTAGTAGCGGACCCTGAAGTGGCTGTTGCCCGCGCCGCAGCCCGTCAGGGTGATGTCCGAGATGTCCTCGGGCGAGACCGGCGGGTCGATCTGGAGCCCGACGCGGAAGCTGGCCGTGGTTCGCGGCGCGGCGCGGCGCACGACCGCCTGGCTGCGACCGCCGTTGTAGACGTCGTTGCCGACGAAGGTCGTCCCGTTGGCCGAGACCCGCAGGTCGGGCTGGAACACGCCTCCCTCGGGGGCGGCGCCGGCGGTGCCACCTGCGGCGACGATCGCGAACCAGCAGCACAGCGCGAGCGCGGCGGCCCGAGCCGTCCGTCGAGTGGGCGTGGAGCGGGGCAGGGACATGGGGATGGTCCTCCTTGGAGCGTTCGCCGCGCCGGTCACGTGACGAAGGGCCCGATCAGGCTCGGTGCACGATGAGCTTGACGGCGTCGTAGGGCGGGATGGGGTCGTTCATGCCGTCCACCTCGATCTTGCACCGCAGCGTCGCCCCGACCCGTGCGGTGCGCTTGACCCGGATGTCCACCCTGAACGTCTCGGACTCGGCCGGATCGAGGCGGAGCCTCGCCACCCCCATCTGAACCTGGGTGGTGATCGGTATGGGCAGTTCGCCGGAACGGGGCAGGAAATAGTAGTCGACCCTGAAGTCCGGCGAGTTGGCCTGGATGGTGCCGACGGGGCACCCCAGGAGCCTCGGCTCGTGGACCTCGGCGCCGTCGTTGTCGACGCGGACGTAGAACCGCACGGTGGTCCCCCGCCGCGCCGTGCGGGTCATCTTCTGCCCGAAGCCGGTGGTGTTGTAGGTGTCCTCGCCGACGTAGGTGACGTTGTTCTTGCTGACGAGCGCGTCGATCAGCGGCGTGGTCTCCGGGGCAGGGAACCCCTCGGCACCGGCACCGTTGGTGGTGGCTGCGATGGTCACGAGCACCGCCAGCGCGGTGGCCCGCAGGGTTCGTCGCATCGTTCCTGCTCCTCTCGTGTCGGTTCGGTTCGCCCTGTGGGCCGCTCAGGAGGCCATCGGGTAGTCGTCGGGGGTGAGGCGCCGGCAGGCGAGGGCGACGGTCTGGGCGGTGGAGGTGGCGCCCAGGCGGTCGCGGAGCTCGGCGAGTCGGCGGCTGGCGGTACGCCGGGACATGCCGGCGGCGCGGGCCGCGGCGGTGACGGTGGCGCCCTCTCGGAGCGCCCGGATCAGGTCGTGGATCTCGTCGACGACGTGATCGTCGCGCCATACCGACCGATCACCTTCTGGTGGCGCCGAGAGCGATCCGGGGTGGTGGTCCGCGGCGAGGATCGCGGCCTGGAGCCGGGTGGTGGCACCGAGGCGGAGGCGGGCCCGGTGCACCACGCTGTCGACCGACCGTGGTGAGAGGCCGAGCCGTCGGGCGATCTCCACCGACGTCTCGCCGGCCTGGACCAGCTCGAGCACCTGTCGCTCCCGCTGGGGGAGCGCCGGGATGTGGACCGCCGGGACCGAGGCGGCGAGGTCCGGCCGATCCCGAGCCGCTGTCTGCATCGTGTCGCCCCTCCAGGATCGGGGTCGTCGTCGACGACCGCCCTCTCGCTCGTCGCAGCAGCCTGACGACTGGGTGTTGTGGAAAAGCTGTGGTGGCGGACCGAGCGGCCTGGTGAACACCGCTAACCTGCCGACCTCATGTGGATCGGAGCCCTGGGACCGATCGCCGTCCTCAAGGGCGGGCACCACGTGGTGATCGAGGGCATGCGCCAGACTGCGGCGCTCGCGGCGCTCGTGCTGTACGTCGGTCGGTCGGTCAGCGCCGACCAGCTCGTGGAGGCGCTCTGGCCGAGCGAGCAGCCTTCGAGCGCTCGTCGGACCCTTCAGAGCCACCTGTCCCGATTGCGCGGGGCCCTGGGGGCAGGTGTCATCGTGCGGGACGCCGGCGGCTACCGGTTGAGTGCCGCAGTCAAGACCGACGTCGTCGAGTTCGAGCACCACCTCGGGCGGGCGGCGGCGATGGAGGACACCGTCGACGCGGTCGCCCACCTCGACGCGGCGCGCGCGATCTGGCGAGACGACCCGTACCCGGAGCTGGTGGACTGGGCACCCGCCGTAGCCGAGCGGACGCGCCTCGTGGAACTGCACGAGAGCCTGGTCGAGGATCGCCTGGAGCTCCTACTCGGTCTGGGCGACCCCGCGGGACTGGCGGCTGAGGCCGCCGCGCTCGTCTCCGTCCAACCGCTCCGCGAGCGCCGATGGGGCCTGCTGATGCGGGCGCTCTACCTGTCGGGCCGCCAGACCGAGGCGCTCGCGACCTTTCAGGAGGCCCGGGAGCACCTGATCGAGACGGTCGGGGTCGAACCCGGCCCGGAACTGCGTGCGCTCGAGCGAGCGGTGCTGGAGCAGGACCCGGGGCTTCAGGGCCGGGCTGCGCCGATGGCGCCGTTCGGGGGTGCCCTCGCCGCGGAGGTCGAGCAGCTACCGCGGTTCCTCGACCTCCTTCGCCAGCGCGATCCTCTGGTGGGGCGTGATGGTGAGCTCGACCGGGGGCTCGAGCACTGGGACCAGGCTCGCCGTGCCGGTCGGCCCGCGGTCCTGGTGCTGCGTGGCGAGCCGGGGATCGGTAAGACCCGCCTCGCGGCGGAGATCCTGGTCCGAGCCGCCGCCTCCGGGGATGCGGTGCACGTGGCGCGCTGTCGAGAGGGAGCCGGCGCTCCCTATGCCCCGTTGGTGGAGGCCTTCCCGGACCTGGCGGCTGAGGTCGGCGCCGTGTCCGAGGTCCTGCCCGCCGCCGCCACGTCACCGGAGCAGGTCGGGATGACGCGCCGCCGTGTCACTTCCGCCTTCGCTCGTGCGGTGGAGTGCGCCGGCGGGAGGTCGCCGGCGGTGATGTTGCTGGACGATGTCCAGTGGGCCGACGCGCCGACGGTCGAGGCCCTCCGCTGGGTGCTCGAGCGGGGGTCGACGGGGCCGGTGCTGCTCGTCCTGACGGCCCGTTCGGACGAGATCGCCGCGGCGCCGGACGCGGTCGGCGCCCTCCTCGCCGACCTGCCGCGTGTGGCCGACACGCTGGAGCTCGAGCTCGGCGGCGTCGACCGGCCGGCCGCAGGGCGCATCGTCGGTCACCGGGTCGGATCCGACGCTCGGGCGGTGGACGTCGACTGGATCTTCGCGCAGAGCGGCGGGAGCCCCCTCTACCTGATCGAGCTCGCCCGCCAGGCGCAGCACCTCGAGGTGAACTCCTCGGCGGTTCCCCGCACGATCAGCGATCTCGTCCGACGGCGGATGGACCTCCTGCCCGTCGGCGCACGCGACCTGATCCTCGCCGGCGCCGTGCTTGGGGAGGAGTTCGACATCCGGGTGGCCGCGGCGATGCTGGCCCGACCGGTGGAGGATGCCGTGGACGACGCGGCGCTGGCCGTCGAAGCCCAACTGCTGTACCGACAAGCGGAGACCGCCTTCCGGTTCTCCCACGGCATCACCCGGCGCGCGGTCGAATCGACGTCGTCCACGTCGCGACTGTTGACCCTGCGTTGGGCCGCCGGCGCGGTCATGGAAGGGTCCCCGCTCGCACGGCCCGAGGAGGTCGCCGACCTGCTGCTGGCCGGCGCTCCCGTCGGCGACGCGACGCGAGCGGCGCGTGCGGCCCTGGTCGCGGCGGCATCGGCCCGGGATCGGCTCGATCCCGGCGAGGGGCGGCGGCTCCTGAACCGGGCGCTGGCGTGCCTCGACCCGGCGGGTGGCGGGGCGGGAGTGGAGGAGCAGCGGGTGCTGGGCGACGTGTACCTCGCCCTGGCCGTGATCGTCGCCCGCGAGGGGGAGGTGGCGCAGGCCAAGGAGCTGGCAGCACGGGCCGCGGACCTGGCTCGGGGGCTGGGCGACCCGCCGCGGTTCGCTCAGGCGGTCGTGGGATACGCCGAGTTGGTCAACGCGGGTGAGCCGGACGACCTCGCCGCCGCCCTCTGTCACGAGGCCCTGGCCCTCCTCGGTGACGACCACCCCGGCTGCCAGGCCAGGGTGCTCTCGGCGCTCGCCAACTACCACTCCGTCGTGCTGGGCGATGTCCGGTCCGGTCGGCCCTACGCCGACCGCGCCCTCGTCGTCGCCTCGGACGACGAGACCCGGGCCGAGGCGCTGTGGGCCGTGGCCTGCTCGCTCCTCGGCACGCCCGAGGTGGCCGAGCGAGCACGAGTGTCCGAGGAACTGCCGGCGTGCGCACCGCCGGGCACGCGCCGCCACGTCGAAGCGGTGCGGCTGGCTGCCCACACCCACCTCGAGCTGGGGGATCGGGTGGCGTACGACCGGTCGGTGGCGGAGCTGCGCCGGCTGGGGGAGGACCGGGGCTCGTGGGACGCCCTGCTCTGGGCCCGGGTGGCGATCGGCCAGGTCGCGTTGATGGAGGGCCGGCTCGACGAAGCTGTGAAGGCCACCGAGGAGCTGGCCTCCATGGCCGGCGGAAGCCTCTACGCCTGGTCGCTGGCGACGACGCAGCACTGTCACCGGCGCTTCGAGCAGGCGGAGCTCGGGTCACTCCAGACCCTGCTCGAGAGCCTGGTCCCCCAGATCGACCTCGCCGGCGTCCATGCGATGTACGTGCAATCGCTCGTCCAGGCCGGCGAGGCGGAGCGAGCGGCCGACCTCCTCGATCGGATCGGTCGCAACGACTTCGAGGGGCTCCGCCCGGAGCAGACCTACGTCGCCTCGCTGGCGATGCTGTTGGAGGCGGCCCTCGACCTGCGGCGTCTGGACGACGTGGCCGTCCTGGCCGAGCGCCTTGCTCCGTACACCGGGCACCTGGCGGTCTCGACCCAGGGCGTGTTCAGCCTCGGGGCGGTCGACCGGTACCTGGCCCTGGCCGCGCTCGTCGCCGGCGATCACGTTGCGGCCGGGGCGCTCCTCGCGGCGGCACGCGACCTCGAAGCAGTGAGCGGGTCGACCCTGGGAGCGGCGTACACCACGGTCGCCGAGCAGTGGCTGTGTGTCCTCGGCGGCGAGGCTCCCGACGATCAGGTCGTCGGCGCGCTCCGCGCCCGGGCCGACGCCCACGGGCTGGTTCGACTGCGGGCGAGCATCGACGCGGTGGCGGCCCGATCCGCGACGTGTCCCGGTGGGCCGGGCCTCTGTGCCCGGGCCCTTGCGGCCGGCGGCGGGTCAACGCAGGGGGCGGACGGATAGCTCTCCCCTCGTAGGCTCTGGCGGCCCGGCGGGGCAACGATGGCGACGACCGCAGACCCCGTCGGACCCGGCCGTGCCGGCCGAAGGTCCCCGCCGCGAGGCGACCCGGTCAGCTCGTTCGGGCGACGATGATCCGGACGGTGTCGGTCTGGAGCGGGTCGACGGCGGAACCGACGACGACCTTCCGGGTGAGCTGCGCACGGCAGGGTGCGGCGCAGGCGGGGGTGCTGGCCTTGACCGAGACCGCGACGCGGATCGTGGCGGTCTGTCCGGGGTCGAGACGACTGGTGGAGTACGTGCCGGCCGTCACCGCCGGCGTGATGTCCCGACCGTCGGCGGACAGGTAGCGGACCGTGAAGGCACCCTGGGACCCGGCCCCGCGGATGGTGAGGCGAGTCGGGCCCGACGAGTCGTTCTGGGCGGACACGACGTAGTTGACCCGTCGTGAGCGAGCCACCTGGCCGCGGACGGTCTGGTTGGCGCCGGTCGAGTTGTAGATGTTGTTGCCGCGCTGGCTGCCGCCGATCTCGTCGCGGACGCGGCCGTCGGCGCGCCCGAACCCCGGGTGGAAGCGTTGGATCCGGTGTGCACTGGCGACGTAGATGTCGGTGCCCCGAACCGCGACACCGGTGGGAATCTGGAACCGGCCGTTGCTGGTCCCCGGGCCACCCCACACGGCCAGCAGTTCCCCGCTCAGGGAGAACATCTGCACCCGTTGCCCGGTGAGGTCCGTCGCGTAGACGCGGTCTCCGCTCACCGCGATGCCGGTCGACGACCCGCCGGGCTCCGTCTCCCAGGTGGACGTGATGGCGCCGGCCGACGAGTACTTCGTGATCGTGCCATGGGTGACCGAGTGCCCGGTGAGGTACACGTTCCCGGCGGTGTCCACGGCCAAGGACTGAGCCGTCGTCCCGGCGGGCAGGGGCCAGGAGTCGATGTGGTCGCCGCCGCTGTCGAACGTGAAGATCCCCATCTGGTCGAGGACATGGACGGTCCCGGTGGTACCGACCGAGACGTCCCTCGCGGTGGAAAGGGGATAGGGCCCCCACGGCGTGTCCAGGAAGAAGTTGGCGGCGACCAGCGCACCGTTGGGGTTGAACCGCTGGACCCGACCGCTCGCCACGTAGACGTCGCCTCCCAGGGCGGCCGCGATGCCGATGGGGCCTTCTTCGAATTGACCGTCGCCGGAGCCCTGGGAACCCCAGGCGGTGAGGAACGTGCCGTCCGCGGTGAACTTCTGGATCCGGTAGTTCCAGGTGTCGGCGACGTAGACGTGTCCGGCGGCGTCGACGGCCAGATCCTCGGGAGCGTTGAACTCACCGGGACCGCTCCCCTCGGTGCCCCAGGTGCCGGCGAACGTCGGCGGCGCCTCGGCGTGTGCCGGTGCGGCGAGGGCCACGACGGCGACGAGTGCGCTGAACGCGGCCAGGGCCGCCCCGGTGAGGGACCGTACCGGTGGGGAGGGGATCATGGCAGGTTCCTCGTGTCAGGCGGTCAGCGCCGCGACACGGTGAGCTTCACCGTGTCGCTCCCCTCGACGGTCGCGGCGCGGATCTTGCAGCTCAGGGTGGCGCCGACGGGTGCGCTCTGCTTCACCTTGACCTCGACGTGGAAGGGGATTCCCTGGGGGCTGGTCAGCCCCAGCGCGCCGATGCCGGATCCCCCGTCGATGGCGAGGCCGTCCCCGGCGAAGAAGCTGGTGACGTCCGCTCGCGGCGGGCTGGAGACGTAGTACCGGACCCGGAAGCCGCTGTTGCCGGTTCCGCAGCCGGTGAGCCGGAGGTTCCAGTCGTAGTCCTCCGCCACCGTGTCGGGGTCCGGCATGGTGTCCGCTTGGACCCGGAAGTGGAAGGTCGCGGTGCCTCCCCGGGCGGCGCTGCGCGAGACGGCCTGGCCGCGCCCACCGTTGTACGTGCCGTCGCCGATGAAGGTGGTGCCGTTCCTGCTGATCTGGAGGTCGGGCTGGTAGTCGGTGGCCACCGCTTCGTGGTCCCCGGTGGCACCGGCCTGCTGCGTGGTACCCACCAGCACCGCGGCGACGGCCAACGCGCCGAACCCGGTCCGCAGCCGTTTCCCGATCGTCCGCTCTCGCATGCCTGCCACTCCTGTCGTCGCCGTTGGCGCGCCCGTCGGTCACGGGTGCCTGATCTCCGCCATCGTCGGCGTGAACGACCCTCGTCCGCTACCGCAATCTGTGCCATCTTCAGTCGGCAACTCGAGCTCCCGCGTCGCCACGACCGAGGACCGTCCCGCCGACGGCGGGCATCTGGGTTGGCGCAGATTGCGGTATCGGGAGCGGTTGGCTGCGTGGCACGGTCGCGGCCATGACCGCCTCCGTCGCCCGGCGACTCGCCATGACCCTGCTGGCTCTGCTCCTCGCCGCGCTTGCCGCCTGTTCGAGCGGTGACGGTGGTGGCAGCGAGGCCGCCGACCGCGAGAGCGAGTCCACCGGGTCCACCGCAGAAGGTGGCGAGGGCTCGGCGGACGAACTCAATGCGGAGCAGTGCACCGCGTTCCAGTCGCTGGGGGACGCGGCGGCGTTGGATGAGGCGGTCGCGATCTTCCCCGAGGAGCTCCAGGACGACGTGCAGCAGTTCGGTGAGGACCTGAGCGCGTTCCTCGACTCGGTGGAATCCGGGACGGGCGAGCCCACGGCTCCCCAACCCGAGCCCACCGAGGCCTTGGCGAACGCGGCCGCCTCGTGCCGGGACGACGATGGGAGCGACGGCGGCGTTCCGGGCCCGGCCACGGCGACCTTCACCTACCGCGACCTCCAGATCGCCGGTGACACTGCAGTCATCCAGGTCTCGGGTGCATGCTCCGACGGGTCGTTCCCGACCGATGTGGAGCTCAGCTACGGGCCCTTCGGTGACGTCGCACCGGGAGTGGATGCCGGGGGCGGCGAGTACGAGTTCACCGTCGACGTCGTGGCGGGCGCCATCGAGGAGAACCTGGTCGTCGAGCTCGGCCTCGAGCCCGAGTCGATCGAGTACAGCATCACCAGCACCTGCGGCTGAGCTCCACCAAGGTGACCGCCCGGGTGGCGGCCGGCACGTACCGCACCCCCGGTCCTGGCTCCGGGATCGGAGCACCAGCTCCGCATCAGCCTGATGCCGACCACGCGTGCCGCGCCGTACGTCGAGCTCACCCGCACGGTGACGGTTCGGTCGGGCAACAGCGGCGTCCGCGATCTCGTCGACGCCATCGCCTTGCGCTTCCTCTGACGTTCGGAGGTCCGCGCCACAAGGCGAGTGTCTACGGACTGTCTACCAAGAGGCTGCTTGCCGGGAGTACCCGGTCTTCGCCTCCTCGACCTCTCCGGCTTCACCGCCGTCACCGACGCCGATGACCGCCACCAGAACGGCGACGGTCGGGCGCCGCCCGATCACGCGGGAGCGGCCACGAGCTCGTAGGTCGCGACATCTGCGCCGGTGCTGCTGGGGCAGGTGCTTTCGGCCGCGTGGGTCTCGACCGCGTCGCCCCCGAGTCGCGTGGGTGCGCCGGTGCCGTCCTCCTCGACGACGGAGAACCGGTACTCCAGGTCGGTGACGAACGCGCTTTCGGGATCTGCGGCCCCGGTGTCCGCATCGATGCACAGCGAGTCGACCCGCAGGGCCACCGTGAAGCCGTCCTCCGTCGCGAGCAGAGGCAGGTTCTCGAAGACGCCGGACCCGACGCCGATCGTCGCCGCGCCCACACACTCGCCGTCGGCCTCGCCGGCGCTCCCTTCCACCCCACCAGGACCGGCATCGCCGGTGAACACGACGTCCGTCGGCTCGGGGCACTCCCCCGGTCGGAGGCCGAGGTCGCGGTCCTTGACGGCCGACTCAGGGGGCAGTTCGACACCTGGAGGAACCGTCTCGACGACGCTCAGCGTCATCGTCCACTCGCCCGTCACATCGGCGACCGGGTCCTCGGTGGTGGTCGTGGCGGGTGGCTCGGTGGTCGTGGTGGGATCAGCGGTCTCGCCGCCGCCGCCACAGGCGGCGAGGGTGAGGGCCAGCAGTCCCGCCAGCACGGCGGCGGTGGTCCGTCCTGATCGCATCGGGAGGTCTCCGTTCTGCCGGGACGACACCCGGCGTCCGAGAGCATGGAGGTGACCTGCTCGGCCCACTACCGCAATGTGGGCCAACCCCTTGCGCCGCCGCCGGGCTGTTGTGGCGCCGCCGCTGAAGAGAGGTATGCTCGTCCCCGAGTGGCCGACCCCAGGGGTCAGCCGCACGGGTCGTGGGTTCCACCGACCGGGCTCGGGGGCCGGCAAGCCCTCCGAACCAGTAGGCGGTCCGGCCGGGGCGCAGGACCGGGGGCGAACGACGCCCACCGAAGAAGCGGAGCAACAGATTGTCGATGAGATCTTGTCGATAGACACCGCCGGCGCGACGGCGCTCGACCATCGCGGCTTCGCCGCCCTGGTGCAGGCCGAGGTGGACGGTCGCGCCACCGACGAGCAGCGGGCCCTGCTCGAGGCCGACCGCCGGCGCTGGGAGTGGTTGGTCGAGGACCTGCTCGACGAGGTCGAGGACGCCCTCGACGCCGTGCGGGAGCGGGTCAAGGGCCCTGAACGGCTGCAGGTGCTGGCCGACTTCGAGGCTGAGCGCCACGACCTCGTGCGGGCCCTGCGCCGGGCGCGCGGGGTTCCCGAGGATGCCGACGACGGCCTCGAGGACGACGGCGGGGCCGACGCCGAGCGCGAGGCCGTCGAGGACGGCGTCGCCCGCCTCCAGCTCTCGTGGTCGGCCGGCCGCCTGGTGGCCTGGGCCGCCGGCCCCGGTGCCGACCCCCTCGACCGCCCCGCCCTGAGCACCTTCCTCGACGAGGTCGGCGCCGGCGGTCCCGCCTGGGCGCCGCACGCCTCCGTCCAGATCCCCGGCGGCCCCAACGCCTCGGGCCTCGCCGTCCCCGTCGGCGACATCCTCGGCTGGCTGGCCGCCGTCCAGGACCGCGCCGCCGACGAGCGCCTCGCCGCCAGCGTCCAGTGGTTCGCGGCCGTGTCGGTCTGGGCGGTCGAGCTGGTGGCCAAGGGCTCGATGGTCCCGCTGCTCAAGCAGAAGCGGAAGCGCCGCGGCTCGGGCGACAAGAACCGCCTCGTGCACGTGCGGTGGACGCCGGCGCTGGTCGACGCCAACCGCCTGGCCGGGTTCGCCCGGGCCATGCCGGGCTCGGTGCGGGCGGTCGCCACGTCGTCCGAGGCCCGCGACGTCACCAACCTGGTGCTGACCGCCATGGTCGACGCCATCTGCCGCCAGGCCGCCCAGATGGTCGTCGTGGCGGCGCCGCCCCCGTCGGTCAACCGCCCGTCCGAGGTCGCCGAGGCCTTCCTGACCCGCCTCGACGGCAGCGAGTTCACCGCCCCCTCCGTGGTGGCGGGCGACGTGGCCGGCCAGATCGACCGCTGGGCGAAGCCCGTGGTCAACCCCTCGACCCGCCAGATCGTCGTGCAGCTCGACCCGCCCGACGTCGGCGGCGCCTGGCACCTCAAGGTGCTCGCCCCGGGCCCGGACAAGCGCCTCGTCTCGATCGACGTGGCCCTGGTCAACGCCGGCTCGAAGCGCCGTGAGCTCGAGGCTGACCTCGGCCGCCTCGAGCGCCTGCTCCCCGAGCTCAACCGCCTCGGCAGCCACCGCCGCGGCGACGTCATCCTCAGCCAGGACGAGGCGTGGCAGCTCATGTCGGTGACGGGCCGCAACCTCATCACCGCCGGGTTCGACGTGCGGGTGCCGGCCATGTCGCCCCGCAAGGTCACCCCGTCGCTCCGCCTCGACAGCGACCCGTCCAGCCGGTCGGGCAACGGCGCCGGCCAGCTCGCCAAGGTGCGCTGGTCGGTCATGTTCGACGACGTCGAGCTGACCGCGGCCGAGATCTCCAAGCTGGCCAAGGAGGCCCGGCCCCTCGTGCGTTCGGGCGGCAAGTGGATCGCGGTCGAGCACGCCGACCTCGAGGCCGCCGCGGCGGCGCTGGAGGAGCGGGCCAACACCGACAAGCTCACCGGCGCCGAGATGCTGCGCTACGCCCTCGGCCTCGAGGGCACGCCCCTCGCCGGCGGGGTGCAGGTCCAGGGGGCGAGCTGGGCCACCGACATCCTGCGCACCGCCCAGGAGTTCAGCGGCCAGGCCGCCGAGACCCCCGCGTCCTTCGTGGGTGAGCTGCGCAGCTACCAGCGCGAGGCGCTGGCGTGGCTCAACTTCCTCGACGCCGCCGGCCTCGGCGGCTGCCTCGCCCTCGACATGGGCCTCGGCAAGACCCCGACGATGCTGTCGCACCTGCTCACCGCCCACGAGCGCACCGACGGCCCGGCCGGGCCCGCCCTGGTGATCGCGCCGCCGGCGGTCGTCACCAACTGGGCCAGCGAGGCGGCCAAGTTCACCCCGTCGCTGCGGGTGCTCGTCCACCACGGCGCCCGGCGCGCCTCCGCCGACGACCTGGCCAAGGAGGTCGAGCGGGCCGACGTCATCATCACCACCTACGGCACGGCGGTCCGCGACGTCGACGCGCTGGCCAGCATCGAGTGGTCGAAGATGGTCCTGGACGAGGCTCAGGTCATCAAGAACCCGACGAGCGAGACCGCCCAGCTCCTGCGCCGCATCGACGCCCACACGCGGGTCGCCCTCACCGGCACGCCGATCGAGAACGGCCTCGGCGACCTCTGGGCCATCCTCGACTTCACCAACCCCGGCCTCGTGGGCACCCGGTCGGCGTTCGTCACCCACCTCTCGGCCGACCACGACGCCCGCAAGGAGGGCGAGGACGCCATGCGCGCCCTCAACGGCATCCTCGTGTTCCGCCGCACCAAGGACGAGCCGGTCATCGCCGCCGAGCTGCCCGACCGCATCGACGAGATCGACCACTGCGAGATGACCCGGGAGCAGGTCGGCCTCTACCAGGCCGTCATCGACCAGTTGCTGGTGAAGGCCGAGGGCCAGGAGAGCGCCAAGGGCCACGTCTTCGCCGCCATCACGGCGCTGAAGCAGATCACGAACCACCCCGCGGCCTACACCGGCGACGACGACGGGCTCGTGGGGCGCTCGGGCAAGCTCGACCGGCTCGAGGAGATCGTGGAGTCGGTGTTCGCGGCCGGCGAGAAGATCGTGGTCTTCACCCAGTACGCCGAGTGGGGCCAGCGCCTCGCCGCCCACCTCACGGCCAAGACCCGTACCCGGGTCGAGTGCTACCACGGCGGCCTCACCCGCACCGCCCGCGACCAGATCCTCGAGAACTTCAACGAGCAGGACGGCCCCGGCGTGCTCGTGCTCTCGCTCAAGGCCGGCGGCACGGGACTCAACCTCACCGCCGCCAACCACGTGGTGCTCTACGACCGTTGGTGGAACCCGGCGGTCGAGGACCAGGCCCGCGACCGCGCCTGGCGCCTCGGCCAGACCCGCACGGTCATCTACCACCAGCTCGTCTGCCCGGGGACCATCGACTCCCGGGTCGAGGAGGTCGTGGCCGGCAAGCGCCAGATCGCCGACGTGGCCCTGCCCAAGTCGTCGAGCGTGGAGGACCTCGACCCCGAGCAGTTGCGCCGTGCCCTCGGCCTGCGCATGGACGAGCTCGAGCTGGCCGACGAACCCGGCGCCGACGACGCCTCGGACCAGGAGGACGCGGCATGAGCTCGCGACGACGGGGCCGGGGCAAGGGCGGCCAGGGCCAGAACCAGCAGGCGAACCAGGGCAACGGCCAGGGCGGTCAGGGTGGCCAGGGCGGGGGCCAGGGTCCCAAGGGCGGCGGCGGCCAGTCCAAGGCCAAGAAGAGGCTCGTCGACTTCTGGGAGGTCAAGGGGGCGTCCCCGACCGACCTCGCCGCCGCGGTGAACGTCCCCGACGACCCCACCGCCCTCGTGCGCTCGCTCGGCGCCCCCGCGCTGCCGGGCCAGGGCGCCAACGCCGAGCACTACTTCACCGCGGTCTACGACAAGGCCAGCCACGTGGCCTACGCCTTGGCGGTGGCCAACGGCCTGCTCGCCGACGAGGACGCCCCTGCGGCCACCGGCACCGCGTCCTTCGCGTCGGCGGCCGACGACGACCACGACGACCACGACGACGAGGACTGAGCCCGGGCGCGGCTCGGGGCGGCAGCCGGGCCGTGCGGCCGGGCCACCGCCCCGGGGCATTCGTCGCCGGCCAAGGGGAGGCGGCCGGACGGCGAGGGATGACGACGGGGTCGTGCCCCGAGGATGACGCCGTGGGGGCTAGGCCACCACGACGAATTCGGGGGAGCGGCCGCGGTGGTCCTCGGTGCTGCGCCGGCGGCCGGTGAGGGCCCGCATGACGACGGCGAAGGCCCGCTCGCGGACGATGTCGTCCGCGCCCGGGTCGAGGAGCACCGAGGCGGCACCCGGCTGGACGCCGATGGCGGCGGCGCGGGCGCCGAGGGCGGCGAGCTCCCGGCGGTGGGAGGCCACCCCGTCACGGGCGACGAGGTGGGTGAACTCGGAGGTGGGGATGCGCTCGTGACTGGTCATGGGATGACCGTACGATGGGGCTTCCATTAGGTCCAACGATTATCTATCATCGAGTCCATCATGACGGCTAATGATCAGTCCGACCCCGCCGGCGACGTCGCCGACGCCTCCCACGATGCCCCGCCCCTGCCGGAGGTGCTCGGCCGGGTCGAGCTCCGCCACCTCCAGGCCCTCCGGGCGGTGGCCGCCGAGCGGTCGTTCGGCCGGGCCGCCACCCGCCTCGGCTA
The DNA here is from genome assembly GCA_041908445.1 of Acidimicrobiales bacterium. Classification (GTDB taxonomy): domain Bacteria; phylum Actinomycetota; class Acidimicrobiia; order Acidimicrobiales; family DATDAH01; genus JAEUJM01. The sequence continues at coordinate 57,012 of JAYRFK010000112.1, forward strand.
CACCCAGTCGGCGGTGAGCCAGCAGATCGCCGCCCTCGAGCGGGCGGTGGGCGAGTCGCTGTTCGACCGCCCCGGCGGCCCCAAGCCCGTCACCCTGACCCGGGCGGGCGAGCTGCTCCTCGGCCACGCCGAGGCCATCCTCGACCGGGTGGCGGCCGCCGAGGCCGACCTCGCCGGCTACCGGGCCGGACGGGTCGGGCACCTCACCATCGGCACGTTCCAGAGCGTGTCGGTCGAGGTGCTCCCCGTGCTCATCACCCGCCTGCGCCGCGAGTACCCCGACCTGCAGCTGGCCATGGTGGAGGAGGAGCACCAGGACGAGCTGCTGCGCCGCCTCGCCGCCGGCGAGCTCGACCTCACCTTCGCAGTCGCAGCCGTCGAGGACGGGCCGTGGGACTTCCTCCCGCTCGCCGACGACCCCTTCGTGGTGATCAGTCCCGCCGACGACCCGCTGGCCCCGCCCGGCGAGCCGGTGCCGGCGGCGCTCATCGACGGCCTGGCCATCATCGGCCAGACCCCGACCGCCTGCCAGGCCCTGATCGAGGAGGGCATGCGCACCGTGGGCGCCGAGCCCAACGTCATCTTCCGCACCTCGGACAACAGCGCGGTGCAGGCCATGGTCCGCTCGGGGATGGGCCACGCGGTGATGGCGCGGCTCGCGGTCGACCCGTCCGACCCGGGCATCAGCGTGCACCCGGTCGACCCGCCGATGCCGGATCGCACCATCGGCCTGGTGTTGCCCCACCGCCACCGTTCGCCGGCGGTCGACGTGGTGGTCGAGCTGGCCCGGGCGGTGTGCGCCGAGGTGGTGGCGGACCACGTCGTCCCCGAGGCGCCGGGCTCGCGGCGCCGCTCCACCGCCGCCTGAGCACCACGCACGCGACGCAACCGCACGGCGACTGTCCGTGGTCAGCTCGGGGTAGGGCTCCGGCATCCCGCCCCCGAGCCACGAGGTTCCTCGGACATGTACTTCGGAATCAGCATCTTCCTCGGCGCCGTCGGCGCCATCCTGCGCTTCGCGGTCGCCGACCGTATCGACGGCGTCGACCTGTCGACGATCGGCGTCATCTTGATGATCGCCGGCGCCATCGGCCTCGTGATCTCGTTCCTCCAGCTGGCCAGCCGGCGCCGCAGCTACGTCGTCGACCGCCAGATCGTGGACCGCGAGGTGGTCCCCCGGCAGTACTGAGCCCCGACGCGACGGCGGGCCGGGCGACGGGGCCCGGCCCGCGGTCGCGGGTGGCGGTGAGCGGGAGGGTCGCCCACCGTGGTGGTGCGGCGCTCAGGTGGTGGTCACCCCGCTCGGGCCGGCGTTGGCCCCGGGGGCACCGCCGGTCGAGCCCGAGCCCGACGGCGACGCGGGGGCCAGGTTCGAGTCGGTCGACCCGGTCGAGCCCTGGCTCGGCGGGGCCAGCGTGCCCGACTGGCCGCCGGCCGAGCCCTGCGGGCCGCCCTGCATGCCGCCGCTCATCCCGCCGGGGCCGGCCGAGAGGTCGGGCAGCTCGTCGCCGGTGATGATGCGCTCGGCCCACGTGCTGCCGTCGTCGGCGGTCTCGGTGTGGACGAACACCTCGTCGCCCTCGGACAGGTCGCTCACCGAGGCCTGGCGCTCGACCACGACGGTGGTGTCGTCGGTCAGGGTGACCGTGATGTCGCCGCTGTCGGTGGTGAGGGTGAAGGAGTCGCCATCGACCGAGCTGACCTCGCCGACCGTCGGCCCCCGGCCACCGGGGCCGCCCTGGTCGGCGCCGTCGTCGCCAGAGCGCTCGACGACCCGCTCGGCGGTGACCGAGCTGCCGTCGCTCGACTGGCCGATCACCAGCACGGTGTCGCCCTCGTCGATGTCGTCGGCGGACTGCGACTGCGAGATCGACACCTCGGTGTCGTCGGTGGTGGTCACCTCGACGGACTGGCCGTCGTCGGTGCTGATGGTGAGGGTGCCGTCGCCGACGTCCTCGACGGTGCCGGTCGAGCCCGGGGGCTCGCCGGGCAGCTGGCCCATCTGGCCCTGCTGACCGGACTGGCCGTCGGCGCCGGACTGGCCGCCGGGGAACTGGCCGGACTGGCCGTTCATCCCCATAGGCCCGGTGGCTGCGGTGTTGGTGGCGTCGTCGGCGCTCGACGAGGCCAGGTTGATGCCGAACACCGCGCCGAGGGCGATGACCGCCGCACCGACGCCGGCGCCGATCAGGGTCTTCTTGTCGACGCCCTCACCCCGGCTCGACCGGGCAGCGGGGGCGGCTGCCGCCACGCCCGGCTCGTCGAAGAGCGGGTCGGCCGGCGGGGGTGGGGGCGGGGGAGCGGCGGCGGCCGGTTCGGCGACCGTGGGGGGCTCGAGGCCCCGGGGGAGGGACTCGTCGGGGTTGGTGGGGTCGTAGCTCATGGTGGGTCCTTTTCGGGGGTGGTGGGTGGTTGGGGGTGGGGATCGGATCGGGGTGGTGGTCGAGGCGAGGCGGGGCCCGCTCGGGATCGAGCGCCCGGCGGGGCGGTGGGCTCGGTGGTCAGGTCCGGGTCGAGTCGTGTCGTGTCAGCAGTCGGGGGTCGGGGTCGGTGGTCGGGACGGCCGGGTCGCCGGTCAGTTGGCGTCGGCGGTGGCGAGGGCGGAGAGGTCGTAGAGGGTCCCGGCGGTCGAGCCGCCGTAGGCGCCGGCGTCGACGACGGTGCCGTTCGAGGTCACCCAGGAGGAGATCTCGGAGCTACCGCCGCCGGGCCCGCCGCCACCGGGGCCGCCCTGGCCCCCGCCGCTGACGAGGACGTAGCGGACCTGGCCGCTCTCGACGTACTCGATGAACTGCTCGAGGGTCGGGGCGGGGTCGGCGCCGTTGAAGCCGCCGATGGTCATCACCGGCTCGTCGGTGGCGAGGATGACCGAGGCCGAGCTCTGCGAGCCGAAGGCCGCGACCAGGTAGGTGGCGTCGCCCTGGTTGGCCTCGAGGTAGGCGACGAGGGCGGTGTCCCCGTCGATGTCGGTGGCGGCGTCGCCGCCGGGGCCACCCGAGCCGCCGGGCCCGCCGGCGCCGCCCGGGCCGAAGCCGGACGTCGCCGTGCTGGGGCCGGCGGCCGCCAGCGAGCCCGTCTGCGGGTTGGCGATGGTGGTCAGGCTGTAGGCGGCGGGGCCGGCCAGCAGGGTGACGCCGGCGATGGCCGCGGCCACCAGGGTGAGGGTGCGCAGGCGCAGGCTGGAGCCGAACCAGAGGCCGACGGCGCTGAAGGCCGCGCCGGCGATGATGGCGACCGGCAGCCAGGGGGCGAAGTCCGGGGTGCGCTGCAGGATGATCACCGCCACCCCGGCGGTGGCCACGACGGCGGCCGGGAGGAGCCAGCGGGTGGCGGACCGGCGCCGGCCGAGCTGCCAGAGGGCGATGGCGCCGGCGCCGGCCAGGGCGGCGAGGGCCGGGGCGAGCTGCACCGAGTAGTAGGGGTGGAAGATCCCCTCGGCGAAGCTGAACACCACCAGGGTGGTGAGGGCCCAGCCGCCCCAGAGGAACCAGCCGGCCCGGGTGAGGTCCGTCCTCGCGTTGCGGCGGGTCAGCCAGAGGCCGGCGCCGAGGCCGAGGAGGGCGATCGGGATCAGCCAGGCGATCTGGCCGCCGTTCTGGGCGTTGAACATCCGCAGCCAGCCGGTGGCGCCGCCGAAGTTCGGGCCGCCCGAGCCGCCGCCGGGCCCGCCGCCACTGGCCCCGCCCTCGCCGCCGAAGATCCGGTTCAGGCCGTTGTAGCCGAGGACCAGGCTGATGATGCTGTTGTCGTCGGTGCTGCCGATGTAGGGCCGGGAGGCGGCGGGGACCATCGCCACGATGGCGACCCACCAGCCGGCCGACACCAGGAGGGCCACGCCGGCAAGGGCGAGCTGCCAGAGGCGCTTGCCGAGTTTCGGGGGGCCGAAGAGCAGGTAGACGCCGACCAGGGCGGGCAGGACGACGAGGGCCTGCATCATCTTGGTGTTGAAGGCCAGGCCGATCAGGGCCATGGAGAGCACGAGCCAGCGGGTGCGGCCGTCCTTCAGCGCCGCCCACAGCGCCCACGCCGCGCCCAGGCAGAGCAGGGTGAGCAGCGCGTCGGGGTTGTTGTAGCGGAACATCACGACCGCCACGGGGGTGACGGCGAGGGCGAGGGCGGCCAGGTGAGCGGCCACGTCGCCCATCCACTCCCGGACCAGGCGGTGCAGGATGAGCACCGAGCCCACGCCGGCGGCGGCCTCGGGGAGCAGCATCGACCAGGTGCTGAAGCCGAAGATGCGGGCCGACAGGGCCATGAGCCAGAGGGCGGCGGGGGGCTTGTCGACGGTGATGAAGCTGCCGGCGTCGATCGAGCCGTAGAAGAAGGCCTTCCAGCTCTCGCTCATCGACCTGACCGCGGCGGTGTAGTAGCTGTTCGCCACCCCCGCCTCGCCGAGCCCCCAGGTGTAGAGCCCGGCGGCGAGCAGCGCGATGGCGATGGTGATCCAGCCCGACCGCGTGGGGGCGTGGAACCGGTCCCGCCACGGCGAGCCGTCGGCCGTCGGCGGCGTGGGCTCGGCCGGGGGCGGGACGTCGACGTGCCCGTCACCGGGGGTGCCGGCGGGATCGGCGCCGCCGTGGAGGCGGTCGAGGTCCTCGTCGGCGAGGGCGGGGGATGCGTCGGTCAGGGTCATCGGGCTGGTGTCCTCGGCTCGGTCAGGCAGTCGGTCGGTCAGGCGGTCGGTCGGGTCGGTCGGGTCGGTCGGTGCTGGGCGGTCGGGGTGCCGGTGGCGCCGGTCGGCGTCATCGGGCGGAAACCAGATCCGCAGGGGACCGGGATCGGACCGGTCAGCTGCCCGCGGTCGAGGTCTGGGCCGAGTCCGACGGTGTCGCCGCGGTGGCGGTGGCCGAGCTCGAGCTGGAGTCGGACGAGCTGGTGTCGCTGAAGGAGTTGCCGCCGGTCGAGGAGCTCGACGTGTCGGTCGAGCTCGTGTCGGTGGCGGTCGCCGACGAGCTGTCGGTGCTGGTGGTGCTCGCACCGGTGTCCGAGACGCTCACGGTCGAGGCGTCGGTGCTCGACACGGTGGCGGCGCTGTCGGCGCTCTCGACCGCGGTGGCGCCGTAGGCCATCCCGCCGACCATGAGGGCGGCGGCGCCGGCGCTGACGACGGTGGCGACTCGCCGGGCCCGCTTGGCCGCGTGGCGGCGCTTGCGACGCACCGGCAGCGTGGTGCGGCCCGGGGCGGGGGCGGCCGAGCCGGCCGGGCGGGTGCCGGCGGGGCGGGGGGCCCGGGCCGGAGGGAGGTCGGCGCTCGCCCAGAGGTCCTCGGCGGCGGCGTCGTTGCGGGGTGTGGAGCCGTTGGCGTTGGAGGCGGGGTGCTGTTCCATGACGCCATGGTCGGCCCGCACCCTTGGAGCTTCCTCAGGACCCCCTAGGACCTCGCCGAGACTTCCCGGCCTCGTGGGCTCCTGCGCCGGCGTCCACCGAACCGGGCGGCTGCGCCGGGCTGAGTCCAGCGCATCCACCCGTTCGTGGTGCGGCGCGATGCGCTGTGTAGAACTCAGCGCAGGGTTGATGGCGTCGGCGGGCCCCGTGTCGAGTCCACGATTTCATCCCTCCCAGCGAGGGAAGACGACCGGACGCGAGGGGTGGCGCGAGACTGCGATGGTGCGACGGCTCGGGCTCCTCGGTGGCATGTCGTGGGAGTCGTCGGTCGAGTACGAGCGGCTCATCAACCAGGCCGTGCGGGCGGCGCTGGGAGGCGTGGCGTCGGCCGACCTGCTGGTGCGCTCGTTCGACTTCGCCGAGGTCGAGGCCCTCCAGGCTGCCGACCGCTGGGACGACGCCGGCGCGCTCCTCGCCGAGGCGGCGCAGGTGCTCGTGGCCGGCGGCGCCGAGGGGATCGTGATCTGCACGAACACGATGCACCGGGTCCACGACGCGGTCGCGTCCGCGGTCGCCCCGGTGCCGGTGTTGCACATCGCCGACGCCACCGCGGCGGCGGTGCAGGCGGCCGGCGTGACCACGGTCGGCCTGCTGGGCACGCGCTTCACCATGGAGCAGGACTTCTACGTCGGCCGTCTCCGTGACGAGCACGGCCTCGACGTGCTGGTCCCCGACGCCGACGACCGCGACCTCGTCCACCGGGTGATCTACGACGAGCTCGTCCAGGGCGTGATCTCGCCGGCGTCCCGGCAGGCGTACCAGGACGTCGTCGCCCGCCTCGTCGACCGCGGCGCGGCGGGGGTCATCGCCGGCTGCACCGAGATCGAGCTCCTTGTGGGCACCGCCGACGTCCCCGTCCCGTTCTTCCCCACGACCCGCCTCCACGCCGAAGCCGCCGCCGCCTTCGCCCTCGGCGGCTGACGCCCTTTCGGCGCCGCCGGATGGGCGACCGGCGCCGGTCCTATGGGCCCCGGCTCGAGGCGGCTGATCTCGAGGTTCGGCGCCGGGGGGTTCGATCGGGTCGGCCTCGGGGTCGGGGAGGGTCGGCACCGGGGCTCTGGTCGGTGTCGTCGGGTGGGAGGAAGGGGCGTTTGCCGGTGCCGGGGGCGAGGCGCCAGCCGTGGTGGGTCTTGAGGTCGTGGTGGTGTTCGCAGAGCCGGTCGAGGTTGGTCAGATCGGTGAGCTGGACCTTTGACCAGTCGATGCGATGATCGGCTTCGAGGAACCACTGTCGGGAGCAGCCTTCGACGTCGCAGGCGGGGTGGGTGAGCTCCAACACGGTCTGTTGGAAGGCGTTGGGGCGTCGGCCGTGGTGGGTGACGGTGCGGACGTCGGTGCCGTCGGTGAGCACCGCTGCGAGGAAGGCGTCGTGGAGCATCTCGCGGATGGTGGCGACGGGGACGTGGCCGAGCCCGGCGATCTCGGCGAGCTCGCCCGGTTCCGTGTGGCCGCGTCGTAGGGCGGCGAGGTCGACCCGCACGATCACCTTCACCGCCGGCCGGGCCCGCCGGGTGGGGGCGGCCACCGGCTGGTCCCCGGCCACCGGCGCGTCCAGTGGACCGCAGAGGGCGTCGGCGAGGGCGTCGGCGGCGTAGGCCTCGCGCTTCTCGCGGATCCCGGCGCCTCGGTTGCGTTCGAAGATCTCGTCTTCGTGGCGGCGCAGCACTGCGACCATGCGGGCGCCGACGTCGGCGGTGTTACGGACGCTCATCCAGAACGCCCCTTCGCGGTCGACGCCGTGGCGCACGTAGCGTGACAGCCGGATGCGTTCGTGGCGGGTGCGGCGATCCCCGGCGGACGCTTTGGCCTTGAGCGCCCTGTCCTTCAGGCCGGCAAACGTCTCGGTCTTTGCGGCGTCGAGCAGGTCCTGCTCTGCGGCCGGGTTGGCAGTGGCGGCGTCGGCGATCTCGCGGAGTTGCTGCTCGGACAGCTCGCCGCGCTCGGCTGCCTCTCGGGTGGCGTCGAGGTCATCGAGCGACTTCGCAGCGGCGAGGGACCGCTCGGCGTCACGCTTGGAGCTGCCGGTGGTGCGGGCGAACCAGCCCGCCGCGTCTTTGTCCCCCGAGCGCTTGTACGCCTCGGTCTCGGCGACCCGCCGAGCGGCCCGGACCTTGGCCACCGCCGCCAGCCGTTCGATCTCGGCGAACTCCTCGACCGCCTGTGCGGCCTCTTCGCCAGTGGCGTCGGCCATGTCGAGCTCCTGCGCGAGGACGACCGTCAGGTGCCGGCGGATCCGCCCGGTCCAGTCGAACACCTCGGAGTTCATGTCTCAATGATGCCGAAGGGGTCTGACAGTTATCGGGGAGTCCTCGTCCGCATACTTATGCGATAGCCTTCTGGCGTGAAGCGGACCACGGTCATGCTCGACGACGAAGTCGACGCCCGCCTCCGGCGCGAAGCGCGTCGGACGGGCACGACGGTCTCCGCCCTCGTGCGGGAGGCGATCGAACGGACGTACGGACCTGAGGCTCGCCCCCGCCGAGCCCTCGCCTTCATCGGTGTCGGCGACTCCGGGCTCGGCGACGCCTCCGAGCGCATCGATGACCTGCTGTTGGGCGATCTCGTCGAGGAGCAGCGCTTGGCCGGCGACTCGGGAACGCTCGCTTCGTGATCGTCGACACGGGCGTGCTGGTCGCCGCCGCCGATCGAGGTGACCGCCACCACGAGCGCTGTGCCGAGCTGCTCGGCGAGGCGGTCGACGACCTGATCGTGCCGGTGCTCGCGGTCGCCGAGGTGGCCCACTTCCTGGGCCGGCGCATGGGCGCCGAGCAGGAGCTCGCCTTCCTCGCCGCCATCGAGGTGGGGGACCTGCTGGTCGAGCCGGTCGAGCCCGAGGACTGGCCCCGGATCGCCGAGCTCGTCGGCCGCTACGCCGACGTCGGCCTCGGCACCACCGACGCCTCGCTCGTGGCCGCCGCCGAGCGCCTCGGCGAGACCGTCGTGGCCAGCCTCGACCACCGCCACCTGGCCACCGTCCGCCCCGGCCACTGCGGCTCGCTCACGCTCCTGCCCTGAGGGAGGCCCCGGCCGCGGCCCCAGGGTCTGAGCCGATCACGACCGGGTCGGTCGCCGGCGCTCGGTCGGTGAGCGGCGTCCGCACGGGCGCGATGGTTCAGCGGGTCGCCGACCAGGTGGCGCCACGGTCGGACTCGGCGGCGTCGAAGGCGGCGGCCCCACCCCAGATGACCAGGGTGTCGTCCACCCAGGCACCTGCGGCGCCGCCGTCGGCGAGGAGGTCGGTGCGGGGGAGGGGCGTCCAGGTGCCCGCGCCGGCATCGAGCACGTAGCCGGCGACCTCGACGAACCGGTCCCCGGCGACGGGGCCGAGCACCGCCGTGTCGTAAGGGGCCGGGTCGGTCGGTGAGGCGGGTGGGTCGACCCAGGTGTCGGTGGTGGTGTCGAAGATCCCCGTGTAGGCGAGCGACGGGTCGGGAGGATCGTCGCCGGGCGGTCCGGGTGATGGCCGCACGACGAGGTCGCCGACGGTGTACCAGCCGATGCCGGACCAGTACGGCCCCGTCAGCACGGGCGAGGATGTCAGCGCCTCCCAGGCCGTGGCACCGTCGCGGAGCACGGCGACCTGGGTGCGGGCGAGGTCCGAGTCGAGCGTGGCGAACAGGTAGAGGTCGCCGCCGTGGCCGACCAGGTTTCGAAACGACGAGGGTCGCGTCTGGTCCAGCGGCAGGGCCGTCCACTGGTCGGTCGCCGGGTCGTAGGCGACGTCGGCGTCGTCGCCGAGGCGGGTCGACGCGAAGGCGATCACCCGCTGGCCGTCGGTGGTGAGCCCGAACGCGGCGTCCCGCTCGCCGTCGACCGTCCCGTCGGGTGGCGGCGTGAGCGTCGACCAGGCGTCATCGCCGGCGTCGTACGACCAGAGCTCGTCGACGTAGCCGTCCCCGCACACGGACGCGTCCTCGCACCAGTACCACGCCCACACGTAGAGCCGTCCGTCGAGGGTGACGGTCCGGGCCTCGTCGACGGTGTGCGGGATGGGTGCGATCGAGCGCCAGGAATCGGCCGCAGGGCCATAGGCCGCCGCCGCGGTCGAACCGTCAAAGCTCGGCGGCCCGCAATCGGCGCTCGCCGGGCACGCCGGACCACCGCCCATGATGAGCACCTCGTCGCCCAAGGTCGCGGCGATCGGCTCGTCGACCGCCGGCAACGGACCGTCGGACATCGGCGCCCACCCGTCGGCGTCGGTGCCGTCTGGGGTGACGGGGTCCGCCACCGGACCGGGCGTCCAGGTGGCGCCGGCGGCGCTGACCTCGCCGTCGGCCGACTCGCCGCCCCACACGACCAGGGTGTCGCCCACCCATGCAGCGGCCTGGCCCTCCGCTGCGATGTTCGTCGGCGCGGGGAGAGCGGACCACGATGTGGTGTCGAGGTCCAAGAGCAGACCACTCACTGCGATGAGCCGGGGACCGGCGACGACACCGAGGCGGCCGAGCATCGGCTCCGGGCGGGACATGGCATCGAACGGCAGTGGAGGGGGATCCAGCCACTGCCCGGTACTCGTGTCGAACACCGCTGCAGGCGGGGCGGCGACGAGCACCTCCGGGGGGACCCCCGAGGTGGGCCCCGGCGAGGGTGACACGATCAGGTCTCCGACGACGTAGGCGCGATAGTCGAGTGGACCGGGCGGGTCGGGCAGAGCGGTCCACTCGTCGGCGCCGTCCTGCAACACGGCAGCGTGCGTCCCACCGGTGGGCAGCGTGGCGAACAGGTAGAGGTCGCCGTCGTGGCCGACGAGGGCGCGGCCGGTCGACGGCCGCAGGGTGTCGACGGGCAGCGCACTCCACGAGTCGGCGGCGGGGTCGTAGGCGAGCTCGGTCACGGCGTCCTCGGCGCCGGGGTCACGCAGCGGCACGGCGGCTGCTGACTGGAACGCGACGATCCGGTCGCCGGCGAGGGTGAGCGACAGCGGGGTCTCGAACGGCACCATGTCGTACGGATGGGCCAGCTCGGTCCAGCGGTCGTCGCCGACGTCGTAGGAGAGGAAGGCGCCGCCGTGGTCGGTGACGCAGTCCTCCACCGGTCCGCTGCAGTCGGTCTCGAGCCAGAGGTAGAGGCGGTCGCCGATGACGACGCCGCTCGCGTAGCCCGTGCCGCTCGCCAGCCACCCGGGTGCCTGGTCGGCGATCGAACGCCACTCGCGGGTGCCCACGTCGTAGGCGGCGCCGTCCAGCAGCCAGCAGTCCGGCTCGGGCGGGCACCCCGCCGTCGGGTTGCCACCGAAGACCAGTACCTCGTCCCCGACGGCGTAGGCAAGGGCGTGTGTCCGCGGGGACAGCGGGCTCTCGCGCATCGGGACCCACTGGCCGGCGCCGCCGTCGGGGCCGGTCACCACCGGGGTCGAGTCCTCGTCGCTCGAAAGGCGGAGCAGGACGCCGGTCGCCACCAGGGCCAGCAGCGCGACGACGGCAGCACCGAGGGCCAGGCGGTCGCGGCGGCGCCGGCGGGCCACCGCGGTCCCCAGTGCCGTGGGGAGTGCCGCCGCGGGGCGGGGGTCTCGGGCGCGCACGCCCAGCTCCCGGCGAAGCCGATCCTCGAGGTCAGGCATGGTCGGCCTCCTCTCCGTCGTCGGGCTCGCCGAGGGCGGCGCGCAGGTCAGCCAGGGCGCGGGCGGTCCGCGACTTCACCGTCCCGGGCCGCACGCCGAGGATCGCCGCGGTCTCGGCCTCGCTGCGGTCCTCGAGGAAGCGGAGGGCGAGCACCGAGCGTTGGGCCATGGGCAGGGCCAGCAGCGCCGGCCAGAGCTCGGAGCGGTCGGCCGCGGCCGCCTCGCCTGCGCCCGAGGCGTCGATCCGCGCCGAGCCCGCCGCCGCACCCACGGCGCGCAGGCCGTCGAGGTGGGCCCGCTCGAGGCGTCGGCGGCGCAGGCGGCTGTTCACGGTGTTCACGACCGCCCGCCGCAGGTAGGCGTGCACGTCGTCGACCTTCCCGGCGCGGAAGTGGGGCCAGCAGGCGGCGAAGGCGTCGGCCACCACCTCCTCGGCCGTTTCTTCGTCACCGCAGAGCACGTAGGCCAGTCCCACACACCGTCGCACCTCCTCGAGGTAGCGCTGGGCGAATTCCTCCGCCGTCCGGTCGACCGCCATCGCACCAGTACAGACGCACGAAGCCGCTGGCGGGTTCCGTCGGACGGCGCTCGCTGGGCGCCCACCCAATTCCGGCTTCTCTACGATCCGGAATTTCCTGTTGAGAAACCCCCGATACGGGGGTTTCTCACCAAGGAATTCTGGAGCTCAGGCGGCGGGTGGGGAGGCCTCGACGCGGTCGGGGAGGGTCGCGTCGCCGAGGAACGCGGTGAAGCCGTCGGTGGCCTGGAGGCGGCCGTCGCGGTCGAGGCACATCGCCTCGACGCCGGTGCCGCCGAGGAGGTCGAAGGGGTGCTCGCTGCCGCGCAGCAGCACGGCCTTGGCCAGCACCTCGGCGCGCCACCCTTCGGTGGCGATCACGGTCACGAGGGTGAGGTCGCTGGTCGACGGCTGGCCGGTGCCGGGGTCGATGAGGTGGTGGCGCTCCTCGCCGTCGACGGTCCAGTGCCGCTTGAGCGTGGTCGACGTGGCCATGGCCCCGTCGAGCAGGCCGACGAGGGCCAGCGGCTCGTCGAGCCAGGGATGCTCGATGCCGACGGTCCAGCCCGAGCCGGGACCGTCGGGGCCGTCGCCGCGCACCCGCAGGTCGCCGCCCACGTTGATGCACACGCCGGCGGCGCCGAGGTCGAGCAGTTCGCCGCTCACGAAGTCGGCGGCCAGGCCCTTGCCGATGCCGCCGGGGTCGAAGCCGGTGCCCTCGGGGAGGCGTACCCGGTTGCCGTCGACCTCGATGTCGGCGGCGCCGTGCAGCAGCCGGCTGAGCCCGGAGCGCACCGGCGCCTGCGTCAGCGCGTCGAAGGAGCGGTCGTAGCCGGCGCGGATCATGTCGCCCAGCACGGTCGGGTCGAAGGACGCGCCGCTGATCTTCCACGCCTCCATCGCCCGGCGGACGAGGATGGCGGTCTCCTCGCTGACGTCGACCCACTCGCCGGCCCGCTCGGTGAGCTCGGTCACCTCGCTGTCGGCCCGGAACCGCGACCACAACCCCTCGAGTTGCTCGAGCCGCTGCTCGGCATGGTCGAGCAGGGACTCGTCGGCGCGGGCCTCGACCGCCTCGCCGGCGTCGTCGTCGGCCCCGCCCACCACCAGCAGGTGGGCGTCGCTGCCCATCACCCGGAACCGCCGTTCGACCATCATGGTCGCCACCCTACGGCCGGCCCTCCCGCCTCCGGACGACCCGGGATCCGGGTCGGTGGCGTCACCCGGCGACAGGCACGGGCACGTTCACGAAGTCCGTGGTCCCGTTCCCCACGGCGCCGGCGCCGTTGAACCCCCAGCAGTACAGGGCGCCGCCCGTGCGGAGCCCGCAGCTGTGGCTCTCCCCGGTGGCGACCGACTGCCAGTCGGTGAAGCCGCCGCTGACGCGGACGGGCGCGGTGACGTCCGCACCGGGCACGGGGTGGCCGATCTGGCCGGCGATGTTCCAGCCCCAGCAGTACAACCGCCCGGACGACCGCCGTCCGCAGCCGTGCTCGCCGCCGGCCGCGGCCGCGGTCCAGTCGGTGGTCGCTCCCCGGACCTCCGTCGGGACGGCCCGGTCCACCGCGCGCCCGTCGCCGTTCCCGAGGGCGAAGTGCCCGTCGCTGCCCCAGCAGAAGAGGCGCCCCGTCGTCCGCGTCGCACAGGTGTGGTTCCAGCCGGCGCTCACCGAGGCCCACCCGGTCCTGCCGTTGGCGACGGCCACGGGACGCACCCGGTTGACGCGCGTCGCCCCGTCGCCGACCTGGCCGGCGAAGTCCTGGCCCCAGCAGAAGACGCGGCCCGTGGTCTTGCGGCCGCAGGCGTGGGCCGCGCCGACGCTCACCGACGCCCAGTTGGACGCCGCCCCGGCGAGCTCGACGGGCGCGTTCACCGTGGCGGTCCCGAACCCGCCGCCGTCCCCCACGACGCCGTTGCGGCTGCCCCAGCAGAAGACGTGGCCGGCGACGGTCACGGCACATGCCGCCCCGCCCCCCGGGTCGGCCACGTCGCCACCGACCGACACCGAGGCCCACGGCCCGTGGGACCCGGCGACCTCGGTGGGCACGGCGCGGTCGTGGTGGCCCCCGCCGTCGCCGACCCCGCCGAACGCGTCACTGCCCCAGCAGTAGAGGTGACCGCTGTTGCGGATGCCGCAGGTCAACAGGTCGCCCGCCGACACGGTCGACCAGTCGGTGAAGCCGCCGGCCACAGGGGTGGGGCTCAGCGCGTCGCCGCCCCCGGTGCCCAGAGCGCCGAACCCACTCGAGCCCCAGCAGTACAACGCGTGGGTGGAGGCGATCGCGCACGTGTGATCCAGCCCGGCATCGACCTGGAGCCACGAGGACACCGTCTCGGTCGTCTGGGCGCCGGCGTCGGGCAGGCCCATCACGACGAGCCCGGCGACGATCGCGCCGCCGACCGCGATGCACCGGAACAGCCCTGCCGGTCGGAACCGTCGCAGTCCGCGCATCGCGCTCCCTCCACGGCCGGTCGTGACCGACCGGCGATCCGGTCGAACGCTACTCGTGCCCTGGCGCGAGCCGCTGCCGGGTCACGCTGACAGCGCCACCCGGGTGGGGCCGACGACCTTGCGGGCCGTCGAGCCGACGCCGGCCTGGCCGTACTGGTTGTTGCCCCAGCAGTAGAGGACGCCGTTCGCGCGGAGGGCGCAGGTGCTCCACATCCCGGCGGTGACGGACGCCCAGTCGGTGAAGCCGCCGGGCACCAACAGCGGGGTCGCCTGCACGAACCGGCGCACCTGACCGAGGTCCGCCCGCTTCGGCGAGCCCCAGCAGAAGAGACGGCCGTTGGTGCGGATGGCGCACGAGTGGCGGAAGCCGGTGGCGGCCACGGACCAGTTCGTCGACGTGCCGACGACCTCGTTGGGCGCTGCGAAGTCGGCCCAGTCCTGGCCCGGGTTGCCCAGGGCCCAGTCGTCGCCCCGGCCCCAGCAGAAGAGCCGACCGGAGGTCCTCGTCGCGCAGGAGTGCTGGTTCGAGGTCGTCACCGTGGCCCAGTCCGTGCCGCCGCCGCTGACCTCCACCGGCGAGGTCTGGAGGCCGCCGATCGGCGCGCCGTCGCCCACGGAGCCGTGGACGTCGTCGCCCCAGCAGAACAGCCGGCCGTCGGTCTTCCGCGCGCAGGCGTGCTCGAAGCCGACGGTGACCGTCGCCCAGTCGGCGGTCTGGCCCGCCACCTCGGTCGGCACGCTCGTGGTGGCGGTGCCGCCGCCGTCACCGTTCACGCCGCGACGGTCGCCACCCCAGCAGAACAGGCGGTGGTCGGTGCGGATGGCACAGGTCGTCGACCCACCGGCGGACACCGAGGCCCAGTCCGTCCGGCCTCCCGCGACCTGGACCGGCGCGGGGTGGTCCTGCGTGGCCACGGTGCCGAGCCGACCGAGGAAGTCGCTGCCCCAGCAGAAGAGACGTCCGGTGGTCTTGAGCCCACACGTGTGCACGTCGCCGGCCGACACCGCGGCCCAGTCGCCGGTGCGCCCCGCCACCTCGACGGGCCACTTGCGGTTCTTGAGCGGCAGGCCGTCACCGACCGCGCCCGAATCGTCGAGGCCCCAGCAGAACAGGTGGTGGTCGGAGCGCACGCCACACGTGTGCAGCAGGCCGGCGTCGACCTGGAGCCAACGGGCGGAGGCCTCCGGGGTGGCGCTCTCGGACGAGGCGGCGCCCGCGGCGGGCGCCACCGCCAGACCCACCACGAGGGTCACGGCGGCGAGGAGGGCGAGGACGGGGCCCCGGGTCGTGGCCGTGCTCATGCGGACAGCGCCACCCGCGTCGGGCCGACGATCTTGCGGGCAGTTGAGCCCACGCCGGCCTGGCCGAACTCGTTGTTGCCCCAGCAATAGAGCAGGCCGTTCGTGCGCAGCGCGCACGTGGTGGCCAGGCCGGCGGTCACGTCGGCCCAGTCGGTGAAGCCCAGGACCTTGAGCGGGGTGAACTGGCTGGCGTACGGGATCTTCCGCCCCAGGGCTGCCCGCCAGGTCTGGCCCCAGCAGTAGAGGAGCCCGGACGTCCGGGTGGCGCAGGTGTGGGCGAAGCCGCCGCCGCTGACCACGCCCCAGTCGGTGCGGTTGCGCTGCACCTCCGTCGGGGTGCCGCGGTCGGCGATGTCCTGTCCGGGCGCGGCGAGCTGGCCGAAGTGGTCGTGGCCCCAGCAGAAGAGGCGATCGTCCTGGGTGGTGGCGCAGGTGTGGTTCTCCGATGTCGCCAGCGTGGCCCAGTTCGTGGGGTCGCCGGCGACGGCCACGGGCGTGCTGTGCGAGCCGCGCGCCTCGTCGTTGCCGACCTGACCGAAGGTGTCGTCGCCGAAGCACCGGATCCGGTGGTCGACCTTCATCGCGCACACGTGGCCGAGCCCGGCGCTGACGGCTTGCCAGTCGGTGGCATTGCCCGAGACCTGGGCCGGGGCCTCGGCGGGGGTGTCCGCGCCGCCGTTGCCGAGTGAGCCGCGGTAGTCCTGGCCCCAGCAGAAGAGACGGCCGGTGGTCTTCACCGCGCAGGTGGCGCCGCCGGCGGAGACCTGGGCCCAGTCGGTGGTGCTGCCGGCGACCTCGACCGGGGCGGGGGCGTCCTGCTGGCCCGGCCCGTTGCCGAGGAGGCCGAGGGTGTCGGTCCCCCAGCAGAACAGCCGGTGGTCGGTCTTGACCGCGCAGGTCTGGTCGTAGCCCGCGGACACCTGGGCCCAGTCCGTGGTGTGGCCGGCGACCTCGACGGGCGCGTTCCGATTGCGGCGGCCCCCACCGTCGCCGAGCGCGTAGCCCCCGTCGAAGCCCCAGCAGTAGAGGCGGTGCGCGGTGGTGATCCCGCAGGTGTGCAGGAAGCCGGCGTCCACCTGGAGCCAGCGGGCCGACGCCTCCGGCGGGGCGCCCTCGGCGGGCGTCGCCTGCGCGCCGGCCGGCACAGACGCGAACAGCGCGCCGACCGTGGTCAGCGCGACCGCGACCGCGAGCGCGGTCAGACGGGTCGTCGACCGCCGCCGTGCCGCCCGCAGCAGCGGAACGTCGTCGTGCCTGGAGCCCATGTCGCCCTCCCGCCTGCGGGCCCACCACGGCCCGTTCGAACGCGAACGCTACCGAATCGTGCCCCCCCTCGTCAGGGGGCCAAGTCAGGGGGTCGGACGGTGGTCGGGGGTGGTCAGCAGGCGGTCAGCAGGCGGTCAGGCGGTCAGGCGGTCAGGCGGTGGCGTCGCGCGGGAGGCGGAGGCTGTAGCCCACGCCGCGGACGGTGTGGATCAGCGGCGGCTCGACCACGTCGACCTTCTGACGGAGGTAGGAGATGTAGGTCTCGAGCACGGAGGCGTTGCCCTCGAAGGTGTAGTCCCACACGTGCTCGAGGATCTGGTTGCGGGTGAGCACCCGGCGGGGGTTCGAGAGCAGGTAGTGGAGCAGCTTGTACTCGGTGGGGGTCAGGTCGACCGGCCGGCCGGCCCGCCACACGTCTCGGGTCTCCTCGTCGAGCTCGAGGTCGGCGTAGGTGAGCTTGGCGCCGCCGGCCCGCACGCCCGACGTGCGCCGCAGCACCGCCTTCACCCGCTCGACCATCTCCTCGATCGAGAACGGCTTGGTGACGTAGTCGTCGCTGCCGAGGCGCAGGCCCTCGACCTTGTCCGCGGTGGTGTCGCGGGCGGTCAGGAAGATGATGGGGACCTGGGTGCCGGCGCCCTCGACCTGGCGGAGGCGCCGGGCGACCTCGAAGCCGTCGAGCTCGGGCATCATCACGTCGAGGACGATCAGGTCGGGCCGGACCTCGTCGACCTTGGCCAGGGCCTCGCGGCCGTTGGCGGCCCGGACGACGTCGAAGCCGTTCATCCCGAGGCCCATGGAGAGCAGCTCGGTGATGTGCTCCTCGTCGTCGACCACGAGGATCGTGGGCTGGCCGC
This sequence comes from Acidimicrobiales bacterium, assembly GCA_041908445.1. GTDB lineage: Bacteria > Actinomycetota > Acidimicrobiia > Acidimicrobiales > DATDAH01 > JAEUJM01. The sequence goes on from JAYRFK010000112.1 coordinate 74,351, forward strand.
CGGTGTCGCTCACGGCCGCCACGGTAGAGCGACCAGCCGCCCGTGTCTGCGCTCTCGGCGGCATTCTCAGCGAACTCCCAGGGACGACCGAGGGAGCGCTGAGCGCCCGGGCGGAGCCTGGGCCCATGTCCGACACCGCCACCACGTCCGCCGCCGCCGGCACGCCCGGCGGCGCCCCCCGTCCCCGGCCCGGCTCGACCCGACGTGGTGGCGCCACCCACGTGGGCGCCGCCCGGGCGCAGCACCCGGCCGGCGGCGCCGCCGGCGTGGTCGCCGACCGCGACCTCCTGTCGGTGCTCGCCACCGACCAGCGCCGGCGCACCGCCGTGGTCGAGGTCGTCGTCCCCGTCTACGACGAGGAGGCCGGCCTCGAGGCCGGCATCCGCCGCCTCCACTCCTACCTCACCGAGCGGTTCCCGCTGCCCTGGCTGATCACGATCGCTGACAACGCCAGCCTCGACCGCACGTGGCCGATCGCCTGCCGCCTCGTCTACGAGCTCGAGGGCGTGCAGGCCGTCCACCTCGACGCCAAGGGACGGGGCCGGGCGCTGCGGGCGGCGTGGACGGCCAGCCCCGCCCCCGTCGTCGCCTACATGGACGTCGACCTCTCGACCGACCTCGACGCGCTGCTGCCCCTCGTCGCCCCCCTCGTCTCCGGGCACAGCGACGTCGCGATCGGCACCCGCCTCGCGCCGGCGTCCCGCATCGTGCGGGGCCCGAAGCGCGAGGCGATCTCGCGCAGCTACAACCTGCTGCTCCGGGCCACCCTCCACAACGCCTTTTCCGACGCCCAGTGCGGCTTCAAGGCCGTGCGCAGCGACGTGGCCCGGGCGCTGCTGCCCCTCGTGGAGGACCAGGGCTGGTTCTTCGACACCGAGCTGCTCGTACTCGCCGAGGCCAACGGCCTGCGCATCCACGAGGTACCGGTCGACTGGGTGGACGACCCGGACTCGCGGGTCGACGTGGTCTCCACCGCCAGGGACGACCTGCTCGGGATCTGGCGGATGCTCAAGCGCATGGCCCGCGGCGAGGTCACCGCCACCGCGGGGCTGCCGGCGCCGACCCCCAGCGGCCTCGACGCCGCCCGACCGACGCTGGCGGCCCAGGCCGTGCGCTTCGCCTCCATCGGCCTGGTCAGCACCGGCGTGTTCGCCGTCCTCTACGCCCTGCTGGTCGGCGTGCTCGGCGCGGTCGGCGCGCTGGTCGTGGCCTTCGGGCTCTGCTCGGTCGTGAACACCGCCGCCAACCGCCGGCTCACCTTCGCCCTCAGCGGCCGCAGCGACCGGCGCCGCCACGTGCTCGCCGGCGCCGCGGTGGCGGCCCTGCCCCTCGGCCTCGACCTCGTGGCCCTCGGGGTGCTCGCCGCCGCCGGCGTCACCGCCCTCGGCCCCCAGTTGCTCGTGCTGACCCTGGTGAACGGCGTCGCCGCGGTGGCCCGCTTCCTGCTCCTGCGCCGTTGGGTCTTCCGTCCCGCCGGCGCCCGCGGCTCCGACCACCGCCCCGCCCGGGGCCTGCGGCCGTGAGCGCCTCGACCCGGTCGGCGGCCGGGCCGGACCTCGGCCAAGCGTCGGCAGGCGATCTCGACCCTGCGGCCCGTTGCTCCGCGTCGGCGTTCCCGTCGTCCGCCGCCGACGGTGCCGGGCCGGGCGGGACCGGGCGATCCGGCGGGAGTGGCACCGACGCCCCCGGCGCCCTCCCCCGGGTCGTCCACCGTCGCGTCCGAACCGCGACCGACCGGGTGGGCGTGGTCCTCGAGGCGGCGCTCGACCGGGTCGGGCTCGGCCACCTCGCCCACCGGGTGTGGCAGGTCGTCCGGTACGGCGCCGTGTCGATCATCGCCACGCTGACGAGCATGACCGTGCTCGGCGCCCTCCTCGCCACCGCCACCCTCACCCCGGGGTGGGCCAACATCGTGGCCACCGGCGTCGGCACCGTGCCCTCGTTCGAGCTCAACCGCCGCTGGGTGTGGGGCAGGACCGGCCGGCGCTCGGTCGCCGCCGAGATCGGCCCGTTCTGCGTCCTGTCCTTCGCGGGACTGGCCCTGTCGACCCTGCTGGTCAGCCTCGCCGGCCGGTGGGCCGACGCCGCCGGCCTCGATGCGCTCTGGCGCGCGTCGGCGGTCGAGGTCGCCAACGTGGCCGCCTTCGGCTCGCTCTGGATCCTCCAGTTCCTCATCCTCGACCGGGTGCTCTTCGCCCGGCGCGGCCCCGGCCCCCGCACCGACGGCTCCGGTGCGGCGGGCGAGGGGCCCCTCCCCGCCGGCGCCGGCCCGGTGGCCGTCTCGGTCCCGGCCCCCACCGCCACGGCGGCGCCCATCCCGTCGGCCGGCGCGCGGGCAGACGCGCCGCCCGGCGGCGCGCCGGTCGCCGCCTGATGGCCGTCCGGGAGGGACGCCGCCGCGGTCGAGCGTTCCAGGGAACGCCCCCGATCGGCGCGAGCGGGGAGACGGGTGCGCCCGCCACCCCGGCGCCCCCGCGCGTGCTCGCCCCCGTCGCGAGGATGCGTCAGGATGCGGGGCGTGAGCGCCCTGCGGACCACCGCCGGCTGAGGGGCTGAGCCGTGTCGCTGCGCGCCCGCCTCACCCTCGCGCTCACGGCGCTAGCCGCCGTCGGCCTCGTCATCTTCGGCTGGTCCACCTACTCCCTCTACGCCCGCTCCCGCTACGAGCAGGTGGACGACCAGCTCCGGTCGTCGGTCACCCCCGTCACCCTGACGATGCTGAGCCAGCTGGGTGGGGGCGAGGCCGACGGCATCGACGTGGACGGCGACGGGCGCACCGGCGGCGGGCAGTTCGGCTCGCTGCCCGGGCAGGACAGCGGTGACCCCAACCGCCCCCAGCCCCAGGTCGTCGCCCCCACCGGCACCTACGGCGAGCTCCAGGACGCGAACGGCGCGGTCGTTGCCAGCGTGCAGCTGTCCGACGACTACGCCCAGCCCGACATCCCCGACGACATCGACCTGCAGGGCCAGCGCAGCGTGACCTTCGAGACCGGGTCGTTCGAGGGCGGCACCCGGTGGCGGGTCTTCGCCGGCCGGGTCGACGACCAGTCCGCGCTGGTGACCGTGGTGGCCGTGCCGCTCGACGACGTCGACCAGTCCCTCCACCAGCTGATCCTCATCGAGACGGTCGCCGGCGCCACGCTGCTGGCGCTGCTCGCCGGTGGCTCGTGGCTGATCCTGCGCCGAGGCCTGCACCCGCTCGAGCGCATGGCCACCACCGCGCGCACGATCCGGGCCGGCGACCTGCACCAGCGGGTCGAGCCCGCCGACGACCGCTCCGAGGTGGGCGAGCTGGGCCTCGCCATCAACACGATGCTGACCGACCTGGAGGAGGCCTTCGCCGAGCGCGACGCCACCGAGCGCAAGCTCCGCCGATTCCTCGCCGACGCCTCCCACGAGCTGCGCACGCCGCTCACCTCCATCCAGGGGTTCGCCGAGCTCTTCCGCCTCGGCCAGGAGCGCCCGGCCGGCCCCGACGGTGAGCCCGCCGTCGACCTGCCGGTGATCCTGCGGCGCATCGAGGAGGAGTCGGCCCGCATGAAGACCCTCGTCGAGGACCTGCTGATGCTGGCCCGCCTCGACGAGACCCGCGAGGTCCAGTCGGTGCCCGTCGACCTCTCGGTCCTCGCCGCCGACGCCTGCACCGACGCCGTGGCCGCCGCCCCCGACCGCAAGATCACCCTCGACGCCCCCGACCCCGTCGTGGTCGAGGGCGACGCCGACCAGCTCCGCCAGGCCATCGCCAACCTCGTCACCAACGCCCTCAAGCACACGCCCGACGGCACCGCCATCGAGGTCGCCACGCGGGTCGAGGACGGTCGCGGGGTCGTGTCGGTCCGCGATCACGGGCCCGGCATCTCCGGCGAGGACCGCCAGCGGGTTTTCGATCGCTTCTGGCGGGCCGACGAGTCCCGCACCGGGACGGGGGCCGGCCTGGGCCTGTCGATCGTCGCCGCCATCACCGCCGCCCACGGCGGCGAGGCCTCGGTCGATAACGTCCCCGCCGACCAGGGCGGCGGCGCCCGCTTCACCCTCCGCCTCCCCCTCTGAGCGGCGCGCCGCAGCGGCGCGCCGCCGGTTCTCAGCAACTTCCCAGGGAGGGCTGAGCGCCGGCGCAGGCAGGGGCCGCATCGTGGGGCCACATGGTCACCACCCTCGATGCCCCGCCGGCCGGGCCGCCACCGGCCGCTCCCTCCCCGGCCCCCACGGCGACGGGCCCGACGCCCGACCCCGGGTCGCCGGCTCCGGACCGCCGCCGGTGGCGCCGTCCGCCGGCGGGGCTCGTGGTGGTGACCGTCCTCTCCTTCGCGCTGAACGCCTGGGCCCTCACGCTGAACGGGCTCGGCAACCAGTACTACGCCGCCGCGACCCGCTCGATGACGCTGTCGTGGTCGAACTTCTTCTACGCCTCGCTCGACCCCGGCGGCTTCATCACCGTGGACAAGCCGCCGGTGGCGCTCTGGATCGCGGCCCTCTCGGCCCGGGTCTTCGGGGTGAACACGTGGAGCCTGCTGCTGCCGAGCGCGGTCGCGGGCGCCGCCGCGGTGGCCCTGCTCTGGTGCATCGTCCGCCCCCGGTTCGGGACGGTGGCGGCGACCGTCGCCGGCTTCGTGCTCGCCCTCAGCCCGGTGAACGTGGCCGTGAACCGGCTCAACATCCCCGAGCCCTTCCTGATCCTCTTCCTCGTCGCCGCCGCCTGGGCCACCCTCAAGTCGATCGACCACGAGCGCCACTGGGTGCGCTGGGTGGTGGCGGCGGGCGCGCTCGTGGGCCTGGCCTTCAACACCAAGATGCTCGCCGCCTACATCCCCGGGCCGGCATTCGCGCTCGCCCTCGTCGTGGGCGTGGCGGGTGTGAGCGCCGGCGCCTGGTGGGCGCGGGCCAAGCGCCTAGCCGTCCTGGCGGTGACGACGCTGGTCTGCTCGAGCCTCTGGATCTTCGCCGTGGATGTGCTCGCCGGCTCGCACCCCTACATCGGCGGCAGCACCGACAACACCGTGCTCGACCTCGTCCTCGGTTACAACGGCCTCGGC
>JAYRFK010000113.1:0-203086 GCA_041908445.1 Acidimicrobiales bacterium
CAGGAATCCTTTCTGTAGAATTCACTAGCCTCGCTGTTCTTGCCCTCGCCGAGGCCGGTGAGACAACCTGGGTTAAGGCCGGCGCAGCTGAGGAGTATGTCGCTTCTCTCGCAGGTGAAGTTGACAAGCTGCGCAGTGAGGTTATGGCGAATCGCGCTCGGATCGAGGAGGCGGCGAACCGCAGGTGCGGTGAGCTCAAGTCAGAGCGTGATCGTCTCCATTTGGCGAACATCAGCCTGCAGAGTGAGCTGGACGCGCTGCGCGAGGAGTTTGCCGATTCGGCAGATGCGCGCGCTCAGAATGAGCGGCGCTTGACGCTTGAGATGGCTCGCCTACGAAGTCGGACGGAACGCGCCGAGATGTCGGCCGTAAGAGACCAACGTGCTATTCGGCAGCACAGTCGCACAACTCGTGCGATTAGCATCGCTATGCAGATCGGTCTCGTTGGAGTCGCTGCAGTGCTGATACTAGTTGACGTATCGTCGACATTGGGTGCGGTGGGAACGTCGGTTGTCGGCGCGCTGCTAGTTGCTGTAGCTGTCGGTACCGTAGTGCTGCTTGATAGGAGACTGGTGGTTGGTCAGCGCATGACTGAGGAGGCGAGTCAGCCCATGGGGATCACATTCGGAGAACGTCAATTTGGTCCTGAGGTTGAGGTTGTCCGCCGGGACGTCATTGGAGCGATTGGATCCCTACCTTCGGGGCTCGCTATCGAACTATTGTTGAGGGTGCGCGACGACTGGAATGAGTTACCTCCAACCCTGTTTCGGCGCCGAGCGGAGTCGCTGGTGCTGGGTCTCCCACTTGACCCCACCGACGTGCGTGCAGTGTTGGGTTTGCTTGAGGCCATCTCCCGGCTCGATCCCGTTGAGCGCGTTCTCTTGGTAGATCAATTGCTACCGCTAATCGATGAAACGGGCTGGGGTGGCTCGTGAGGGTCGCTAGCCCTTGTATCGCACCACATGTCGAAGCGCGGGCGGATTCTGGTTCGGCTGGTGCGCTGTTGGTGACCATTGTTAATGGCGGCCCCGGTCGCGTAACTGATGTGGCTCTGACGTCGGCAGACGGAGAGCGACTAGCGTCAAGTCATTCGTCACTCCAAGTCGGCGAGTCGGATGTCTTGGTTGCTAGCGATGAGGACTTGACGAGTGCAATCGCCTCTTGGGTTGCGTGCGGCGATTTGCAGTCGTCAGTGGTGGCCGTCCCGCCGGATTCTAGGTTGAGTGATCCACCTGGCGAGTGGTTCGGGGTTCCAGCTGTGGTCGCCGCTGCTATCGGCTCAGCGTTGGTTGCTGGTCTGATCGCGCGATTTCTTGAACGCCAGAAGGCTGCGGCGGAGTGGTCTAGAACGTTCGCGGAGAACTACGGAGTCCTCTATTTCGAGTTCCTTTCCGAGATTGATGGGCTGAGTCAGGTTGGCGCGCTTGAGGGCGCCCTCGCTCGTCTCACGAAGAGGGCTCCGGTTCCTCGCTCGCTCTCGTTGGCTGTTGACGACGGTGTGGCGTGTCTGCGTAAAGGTCTTGACCCTTATCAGCGCAGGGGTTTACCACAGATTCGGCTCTCTATTAATCGAGTCCTGCTGCGGCCTACCGCAGCCTTTCGCCGCAGATCTGTGAAGCAGTTGATCGGACATTGGTCTAGTCAGATCTATGTCGCTCGTCGGTGAGTCGGGTTCGAGCCGATTGGCTAGCCGAGGAGGTGGGCGTCGAGGTCGCCGACCTCGGCCACGGGGCCCACGTAGGTGGTGCGGCCCTTGGTGAGCAGCACCACGTCGTCGGCGATGCCCAGGGCGTGGCTGACGAGCTGCTCGACGATGAGCAGGGTCGTGCCCGCGGCCTTGATGCGGCCGAGCATGGCGTAGACCTCGTTGACGATGATCGGGGCCAGGCCGAGGGACAGCTCGTCGACGATCAGCAGCGGTGGCGGCTGCACGAGCACCCGGGCCAACGAGAGCATGCGCTGCTCGCCGCCGGACAGGGTGCCGGCGACCTGCGCGCGGCGCTGCTGCAGGCGCGGGAACGCCTCGTAGGCCGCGGCCAGGCTCTCGTCCACGCCGGGGTGGCCCTGCTTGGCGCCCTCCCGGAAGGACAGGACGAGGTTCTCCTCGACGGTGAGGGTGGCGAAGACCGACCGGCCCTCGGGGGCGTGGGCGACGCCGCGGCGGGCGTACTGGAACGCGGGCCGGCCGGTGACGTCCTCGCCCCGGAAGCGGACGTGGCCGGCGGTGGGGGCGACGAGGCCCGAGCACACCCGGGCGACGGTGGTCTTGCCGGCGCCGTTCGAGCCCAGCAGCGCGAGCGCCCGCCCCTCCTCGACCGCGAAGGAGACGTCGAACAGCGCCCGGAACGGCCCGTAGCCGGCGTCGACGTGATCCAGCTCGAGCAGCGGCGCCGTCACACCGTGTCCCCGAGGTAGGCCTGGCGGACCTTGGCGTCGCCGATGACCTCGGCGGTGGGGCCCTCGGCGATGAGTTGGCCGAAGTCGAGCACGTAGAGGCGACTGGTCACCTTGCGGACCATGGCCACGTCGTGCTCGACGAGCAGGATCGCGGTGCCCCGCTCAGCGCGGATCGCCTCCAGCACCGCCGCCATCTCGTCGGTCTCGTGGTGGTCGAGGCCGGAGGACGGCTCGTCGAGGAGGAGCAGCTTCGGCTCGATCATCAGGGCCCGGCCGAGCTCGACGAGGCGGCCCCGGCCGAGGCTGAGCGACTCGATGGGGCGGTCGGCCACGTCGGCGAGCCCGAGCAGGTCGAGCACGGCGGCGGACCGGGCCCGCTCGTCGTCCTTCGGGGCGCTGCGGCCGAGCAGGTCCTTCAGCAGCCCGCCGTCGGCCCGCCGGGCCCGCTCGGCCACCAGCAGGTGGTCGCGCACGGTCATGCCCGCGAAGAGCTCGATGCGCTGGAACGTGCGGCCGATGCCGAGGCGGGCCCGCTTGTGCACGGGCAGCGACGACACGTCGTGGCCGGCGAAGGTGACCCGGCCGTGGTCCGGCGCGATCACGCCGTAGAGGACGTTGAACAGCGTGGTCTTGCCGGCGCCGTTCGGGCCGATCAGGCCGACCACCTCGCCCGGCTCGACCGCCAGCGAGACCGAGTCGAGGGCGGTCAGGCCGGAGAAGTGCTTGGTGACGCCCTCGGCCACGAGCAGGCTCACGGCTCCCGCCCCTGGCTCATGGCGCGCTCCGGGGGGCGGTGGGCGCGACGGCCAGCCCGTCGCCGGTGGGCGCGGCCCCGTCGTCCCCGTCGGCCGGGGTCGCCGGGCCCGAGCGCGAGAAGCGGGCCAGCAGGCGGTTCGTGGACTCCAGCGACCCGCGCGTCTGGTACTCGAGGATGCCCTCGGGGTGCTTCGCGTAGGTCAGGGCGCCGAGGCCGAACAGGATCGACGAGATGGCCGCCGGGTTCTCCGCCGGGTTGAGGACCTCGGGCAGGAAGGTGAGGTCGATGCGGCTGAGGATCTCGGGGAACAGCATGAACGAGATGCCGGCGGTGATGGCGGCCTGCACCGAGCGGTCGCCGAGGGTGACCACCATCACCACCCAGAACAGGCCCAGGAAGAACACGTAGTCGGTGGCCGTGGCCCGGCCGGCCTGCGAGGCGAGGAGGCCGCCGCCGAGCCCGGCGATGCCCGCGGAGAGGGCGAAGGCGGTGATGCGAGCGCGCTTGCGGTCGATGCCGATCGACGCCGCCGCCAGCTCCGAGCCCCGCAGCGCGTCGAGGTACCGACCGGTCGTGCCCCGCTTCACGAGCAGCACGACCACGCCCACGACGGCGAGGATCACCAGGCAGAGCAGGAGGAAGGCGCGGTCGTCGGTGAAGTCGATCGGCCCGACCAGTGGCCGGGGCACCTCGACGCCGAGCGGCCCGCCGCTGACCCAGGTCTGGGGGACGAGCACGTTCTCCCACATGAGGGCGAACGCCAGGGTGGCGAGGGTGAGGTACAGACCGTCGAGGCGCAGGGCCGGGATGGCCAGCACGGCGCCGACGGCGGCGGCGACGGCCGCACCGAGGAACATGGTCGGCAGCACCGGGAGGCCCAGGCCCTGCACCATCTGCCCGGTGGCGAACGCGCCCACCCCGGCGAAGGCGGCCTGCGAGAGCGAGACCTGTCCGCCCATGCCGGTGATCACGGTGATGGACAGGAAGATCACGCCGAAGATCAGGCCTTTGGTGAACAGCAGCAGCCAGAAGTCGTCGAACCAGAGCAGCGAGGCGAGGACGAACCCGACGATCACGGTGACCGCCAGCACCCGGGTGGCCAGCGTCATGCCCGCCGAACGCACGGCGGCGGCGGGCGCCGGGGGAGGCGGGTCGACCCCGGCCAGCGGGTCGGCGGTGCGGCCCACGCCCCGGAGCGCCGGCCAGAACAACAGGAGCAGGAACAGCACCAGGAAGGGGAGCGCCGGGCGCAGGCCCTGGGACAGGATGCTGTCGGCCGGCAGGTACCCCGCGAGCACCTGCTGCAGCACGCCGAGGGCGATGCCGCCGGCGAAGGTGAGGGGGATGCTCGACAGCCCGCCGAAGGCGGCGGCCGCCACCGCCGCCACGAGCAGGGTGAAGAAGCCGTTGGCCTCGACCTGGGCGAACAGCGGGGCCAGGAGCACGCCGGCCAGCCCGGCGAGGAAGCTCGACATCATCCACGCCGCGCTGCCCACCCGGTCGGCGTTGATCGAGTTGAGCTCGCTCATGCGGGGGCTCTCGACCACGGCCCGCATCCGCAGTCCGAGGGCGGTGTACCGGAACAGCACCGTGAGGGCGACCACGACCAGCACGGTGACGACGATGGTCGCCACCTGGTTCGCGTCGAGGGCGTAGTCGCCCCACCGGAAGATCCGGTCGGGGTTCGGGGCGATCCCGAGGGGGTTGTAGGCGGGGCTGCTGCCGAACCAGATCTGCACCATCTGGGGGATGGCCACCAGGAGGCCGAGCGAGGTGACCAGCCGGGCCAGGGGTGGCGCCGTGCGCAGGTGGCGGAACAGGGCGCGGTCGAGCACGTAGCCGATGGCCGGGCCCAGCACGACCACGGCCAGCAGGAACGCGGCCCAGATCGGCCAGTCGTGCTCGACCCGGGTCTGGTAGTAGACCGCGGCGCTGACGAAGGCCTGCGCCCCGAAGGCGAGGTTGAAGACCCCCGACGTCTTGTAGGTGAGCACGACGCCCACCGCCATGAGCGCGAACACGCACCCGACGGGGAACCCCCGGATGACGTAGCTGAGCAGTTCGGTCACGGCGGTGGGGCGACCTGGCGAATCCGAGTGGTCCGGTTCAGTCCTCGTGCAGGGGCTCGTCGGGGAGGGCGTCCGCCCCGTTCTCGAAGCAGATGAAGGGCTTGCCCTCCTCGGTGAACTGCGGCACGAACTCGCCGCCGGTGATCTGGCTCATGGCGTAGCAGAGCTCGGGGCCGTCGGCCTCGTGGGCCACCGTCCAGTCGGTTCCCGGCAGGATGCCGTCGCCGGTGAAGTCGGTCACCGAGTTCAGGCCGTCGGTCACCTTCTGCTGGGTGAAGTCCGGCCCCGCGGCCCGCAGGCCGGTCACGAACTGGGCGGCGCTGAGCCAGCCGGCCAGCGAGAGCTCGCCCACGGTGCCGCCGGTCTCGTCGAGCCACTGGAGGTAGTCCTGGATCCCCTGGGGCTGGGGCTCGAACTCGAAGGGCGCGAACTGTGTCAGCACGTACGAGCCCTCGAACAGGTCGCCGAAGTCGCGGACGAAGTCGAAGTCGTAGCCGTTGGGCAGGTACTGCGGGGCGCCGAGGTCCTGGCGGTCCATCTCCCGCTGCAGGGTGGTGACGCCGTTGGTGTCCATGCAGGTGGTCACGAGGTCCACGCCGGCGTCCTTCATCTGCTGCACCTGGACGCTGAGGTCGGTGGTGCCGTAGGCGAGGGAGCTGTCGGCGAAGACGACCTCGGCGTCGGCGTCGGCGCCGTAGAGGTCGAAGCTGTTCTCGACGCCGGTGAGGCAGTCGGAGGACTGGGGCACGTTGTAGGCGAGGACGCCGACGTTGTGGGCACCGGTCTCGCGGGCGAGGAACGGCAGCAGCGGCCCGCCGCCGGTGAAGTCGAGGTAGGAGCCCTTCTCGCCGAAGAGGTTGTCGCCGTTCTGCCACTCCTGGTTGATGTTCCAGCCGAAGGTGGGGATGCCCGCGTCGACGAGCAGGTCGGCGCCGGCGAAGTTCAGCGTGGCCACGCCCACGACCGCGAACGGGTCGTCCTGGGTGATGATGCGCTGGACCTCGGTCTGGTTCTGCGCGAACTGGTCGTCGTGGCGGTTGTCCTCGGGCAGCTCGAGCTGGCGCTGGTAGATGCCCCCGCCGTCGTTGATCATCGCGAAGTAGGCGTCGACGCCGTCCCACACCTGGTCGTACGGTGCGCCGAGGGGGTTGGTGGCCGACGCCACCCCGCTCACGGTGATGGTGTCGTCGGTGACGCCGGGCTGGTCGACGGCCACGAACTCGTCGTCCTGGGCGTCGCTCACCGCGCCGTCCTCGACGTTCGCGGCGGTGGTCGACGGCGAGTCGTCGCCCGACGCGTCGTCGTCCTCGCCGGCGTTGCCGCACGCGGCGGCGACCACGAGGAGCAGGACCAGCAGGACGGGCAGCAGACCTCGGCGACGGCGCATCGGATCCCCCCGGAGTCGATTGGAGCGTCGGTTGGTGCGCCGACACTACTGGTATCCGGAGGCGGCCGACGGGCGGGTCGCGCGCACTAGCGTCGGCGCCCGATGAGCACCGCGCCCGCGCCGGGCCAGGCCCCCCTGCCCGCCCCCAACGCCGCCGCGATGCTGCGCGCCAACGCCGACCCCGCGGGCCACGGCGACCGGCCGTTCGTGCGCTTCGGCGAACGGGTGTGGACCCACGCCGGGTTCCTGGCCGAGTCGGCGCGCTGGGCGAACCTCTTCCTCGACCGTCTGCCGGCCGACGGCCCCCGCCACGTCGGCGTGCTGCTCGACAACACCCCGGACTACCTGTTCGCCTTCGGCGGCGCCGCCCTCGCCGGCGCCACGATCGTGGGGCTGAACCACACCCGCCAGGGCGAGCGCCTGGCCCGCGACGTCGAGCACACCCACGTCGGGCTGCTCGTCACCGAGCCCCGCCACCTGGAGGCGCTCGCGCCGATCGCCCCCGGCCTCGGCCTCGACGGCGACCGCCTGGTCGTCTCCCGCCGCTTCGAGGACGGCGAGGCGGTGGCCGCAGCGGGGTCCGCGCCGGCGGACGCGGGCGTCGACCTGGACGGGGCCCTGGCCGCGGTCGGCGCCGACGACCCCGGCCTCGAGCCGGACGTCGACACCCGTTGGGCGCTGATCTTCACCTCGGGCACCACCTCGGCCCCCAAGGCGGTGATCTGCACGCAGCGCCGCCTCCTCGTCACCGGCAACCGCATGTCGATGCTGCTCGACATCGGGCCCGACGACGTGGGCTACATCGCCATGCCCCTCTTCCACTCCAACGCCCTGATGGTGGGGTGGGCGCCGGCACTGGTCACCGGGGCGTCGGTGGGCCTGGCCCGCCGCTTCACCGCCTCCGGCTGGTTGCCCGACGTCCGCCGGTACGGCTCGACCTGGTTCAACTACACGGGCAAGCCCCTCGCCTACGTGCTGGCCACGCCCGAGGCGCCCGACGACGCCGACAACCCGCTGCGCATCGCTTTCGGCAACGAGGGCTCGCCCGAGGTGGTGGAGGGCTTCGCCCGCCGCTTCGGGCTCAAGGTGATCGACTCCTTCGGCGCCACCGAGGGCGGGGTCGCGCTCAACCGGGAGTCGGGGATGCCGCCCGGTGCGATGGGCCGGGCCGGCCCGGAGGTCCACGTGGTGGACGAGGACGGCCACGACATGGCCGTGGCCCGCTTCGACGCCGACGGCCGCCTGCGCAACGCGGAGGAGTGCGTCGGCGAGATCGTGAACACCGGCGGCACGGGGCCGTTCGAGGGCTACTACAACAACCCCGAGGCCACCGAGGCCACGACCAAGGGCGGGTGGTACTGGAGCGGTGACCTCGGCTACCTCGACGAGGAGCGCTACCTCTACTTCGCCGGCCGCAACGCGGACTGGATCCGCGTCGACGGTGAGAACTTCCCGGCCGGGCCCATCCAGTCGGCGGTGGCGGCCCACCCGGACGTGGTCGAGGCGGTGGTGTACGGCGTGCCCGACGAGAGCGCCGGCGACCAGGTCATGGCCGCGCTGGTGCTGCGGCCCGGCGCCACCCTCGATCCCGCGGCCTTCGCCGCCTGGGTCGACGCCCTCCCCGACGTCGGCCCGAAGTGGCGGCCCCGCTTCGTGCGCCTTGCCGACCGGCTGCCGTCGACGGGCACGAACAAGGTCGTCACCCGCACGCTCGTGGGACAGAAGTTCCGCCGGGACCGGGTCGGCGACGACGAGCTCTGGGTGCGCGAGCGGGGCGATGCCGCCTACCGCCCGTTCACCGCCGAGGACGAGGCCGACCTGCGGGCCCGGTTCGCCGCCAACGGCCGCGACCGGTTCTGGGACCTGTGAGCCGGCCGCAGGGCCGGCGGGTGGGCCGGGACGAGGAGGCGCCGACGTGGACCTGGCCCTGACCGAGGAGGAGCGGGCCTTCGCCGCCGAGGTGCGCGACTTCCTCGCCGCCCACCTCGAGCCGCCCCCGCCGTTCACCTCGACCGAGGAGGAGGTCGCGTGGGGCCGGGCGTGGCAGGCCACCCTCGCCGAGGCCCGCCTGGTCGGCATCCACTGGCCCCACGAGTACGGCGGCCGTGGCGCCACACCCGTGCAGGTGGCGCTCTACAACATGGAGTACGCCCGGGCCCGGGCGCCCCAGCCGGTCAACCGGGTGGGCATCAACCTGGCCGGGCCGACGCTGCTGGCCTGCGGCACCGACGGGCAACGGGCCCGCTGGCTGCCCCGGATCCTCGACGCCTCCGAGATCTGGTGCCAGCTCTTCTCGGAGCCGAACGCCGGCTCCGACCTCGCGTCGCTCACCACCCGGGCCGAGCGGGTCGACGGTGGCTGGCTCGTCTCCGGCCAGAAGGTCTGGACCTCCTACGCCACGGTCGCCCGCTGGGGCATCGGCCTCGTGCGGACGGACCCGGAGGCGCCCCGCCACCGTGGCATCTCGTACCTGGTGATCGACATGACCGACCCGGGCATCGAGGTGCGTCCCCTCGTGCAGATCACCGGCGAGGCCGAGTTCAACGAGGTCTTCCTCGACGAGGTGTTCGTCCCCGACGACCAGCTGGTGGGGGGCCTCCACGACGGCTGGGCCGTCGCCAACACGACCCTGGCCCACGAGCGGGGCACGGCCTTCCCCTTCAAGGAGCAGGTCGTGCACGAGGTCTTCCTCGACGAGCTCTACGAGCTGGCCGCCACCTCGGGCCGTCTCGACGACGTGACCGTCGCCGACGCGCTGGCCCAGGTGTTCGTCGAGCTGCGCCTGCTGCGCCTGCACAACTGGCACACGCTGTCGAACCTGGGCAAGGGCCGCGAGCCCGGTGCCGAGTCGAGCGTGGTGAAGCTCACCTGGACCGACGTCACCCAGCACCTGTCGAGCCTCGCCCTCGACGTGCTCGGGCCCGCCGGCCCGCTGGAGGGGCCGTGGGCGCGCCAGTGGCTGTGGAGCCAGGCCGCCGGCATCGCCGGTGGCACCTCCGAGGTGCAGCGCACGATCATCGCCGAGCGGATCCTCGGCCTGCCGCGCGGGTGAGGCGCTAGGCCAGGATCTCGTAGGCCGGGTTGAGCATGGCCAGCTGGCCGTGGTGCTCGCCCACGACGCCCTGGGCCCTGAGGCGGACGCCGACGTTGATGCCGGGGACCTCGCGGCGGCCGAGGAACACCACGACGATGCCGCCGCTGTCGTCGGCGAGGGTGCACTCGAGGGCGGGGACGCCCGACCAGGGGTGCACCCGCATGGCCCGGATGCGGCCGGACAGCAGCACCCGCTCGCGGTGCTCGACCGAACCGATGGGCACGGAGCCGTCCTCGCGGGGCAGGGCCGGCACGGGAGCGCCGCGGGCACCGCGCCCGGCGTCCAGGGCCACGGCGGCCGCCACGACGGGGTCCGTGCTGCGCACCTCGAACTGGTTCTTGAGGTCGAGGTGGTACGGCACGACGGTCACGTTGCAGTGGGGCAGCGTCGAGAGCGCCTTGACCATCTGGTCGGAGGTGCGGTCGTGCAGGAGGCGGTGCCAGAACCGGCTGTACTCCCGGCGGGGGATCAGCACGCTCACCTCGGTCTCGCCGTCGGCCAGCTCGCCGGCGGCGATGGTGGCCGCGGCCTGGGTCACGCGGCGGTCCTGGCACTCGACGATGTCCAGCGCGAGGCGGTGCAGGCCCAGGGTGCGCCAGTTGCGGGCCAGCTCGGCGGTCACGATCGGGTCGAGGTCGAGGTGGACGGCGCGGAGCTCGTCGGGGGTCAGGGTGCGGGCGTACTGGATGGCCCGGGCGGCGGCGACGTCGAGGGTGTCCACGAGGACGAGCACGACGTGGCGCCGCAGGATGGGCGCCGACGCCGCGGTCTGGGCGTCCTCGAGCAGCTCCGCGGCCTCGTGGGTGTACTGGCGGTTCAACCGGAACAGCACCACCACGAGGATCGGGATGAGGGCGATGATCACCCAGGCCCCGTGGGTGAACTTGGTGACCGCGATGATGATCGCGACCACGAAGGTCATGGCCGCGCCGACGCCGTTGATGAACAGCCCCACCCGCCACGAGGGCTCCTTGTGGGTGATGTGGTGCTTGGCCATGCCCGCCTGGCTCAGCGTGAAGCTGGTGAACACGCCGATGGCGTAGAGCGGGATGAGGCGGTCGACCTTGGCCCCGGTGACGAGCACCAGGACGATGGCCGCCGCGGACAGGGCGATGATGCCGTTGGAGAACACCAGGCGGTGCCCGCGCTTGGTGAGCTGGCGGGGCATGAAGCTGTCGCCGGCGGCGAAGCTGGCCAGGCGGGGGAAGTCGGCGAAGCCGGTGTTGGCCGCCAGCACCAGGATGAGCATGGTGCCGATCTGCAACGAGTAGAAGAGCACGTGGCCGAGCGTGCCCGTGCCGTACACGAGCTTGCCCACCTGGGAGATCACCGTCGGGGTGCCCTCCTCGAAGGGCGTGGCGTGCACCTTCGAGGCCAGCAGCGAGAGGCCGAGGAACATGAAGCCCAGGGCGGTGCCCATGACGACGAGGGTCGAGCGGGCGTTCTTGGCCGCGGGCTCCTTGAAGGCGGGCACGCCGTTGGAGATGGCCTCGACGCCGGTCACGGCGGCGCCACCGGACGCGAAGGCGTGCAGCACGACGAAGAGGGTCGCCCCGTAGAAGATGCCGTCGGTGGCGCTGCCGTTGGGCCCGGTGAGCATGCCCTCGACGCCGCCGGCCTCGACGGGGAGGTCGCCGAGGGTCAGCTTGTAGAGGCCCGCCGCGAGCAGCACGACCATGTTGGCCATGAAGAAGTAGGTGGGGACCGCGAAGACCTTCCCGGACTCCCGGACGCCCTTCAGGTTTCCGAAGGCGATGATGACGATGAAGCTGATCGAGATCGGCACGACCCACGGCGCGAGGGCGGGGATGGCCGAGGCCAGGGCGGCGCTGCCGGCGGCCACCGACACCGCCACGGTCAGGATGTAGTCCGTGAGCAGGGAGACGCCGGCGATCTGCGCCGGGAGGGCCCCGAAGTTGTCCTTGGTGACGATGTACGCGCCGCCGGCGCTCGGGTAGGCCTTGATGGTCTGGCGGTAGGAGAGGATCAGGAACCCGAGGACGATGAGCATCGCCACCGTCACGGGCACCACCAGCGAGAACGCGGCCACGCCGATGGCCGGGATCAGGACCCGCAGGATCTCCTCGGTGGCGTACGCCGACGAGGACAGGTTGTCGGAGGCGAACACCGCCAGGGCGGTGGGGCGGCCGAGGCGCTCGTGCTCGAGCCGGTCGGTCGCCAGCGGCGGTCCGAGGAGCTTGTTCTTGATGCGGTAGTCGAGGGGCTCGGGGAGGTCGACACGAGCGGCCATGCGCTTCGGCGTCAACCGGTCGCCGGTGCCGGAGGCGCCCGCGCCGGCGGGGGAGAGGTCGTCCTCCGTCTTCACCCGGCCAGTCGATACCCGGGGGCTCACCAGCGGCAACCGTACAACGTCAAGATCGCGTCAATATCGCCGACGGGCCGCCGGGCCGGCGGAGCGATCGCGCTCAGGTGTGGCCGGCGCCGGCGGCCCCGCGGAGCTCGTAGACGGGGTTGAGCACGGCCAGGTTGCCGTTGTGCTCGCCGACGACGCCGCTGATGCTGAGGCGCACCCCGGTCTCGATCCCCGGGATGTGCCGGCGGCCGAGGAACACCACGGTCAGGGCGCCGGTGTCGTCCTCGAGGGTGCACTCGAGGGTCGAGACCCCCGACCACGGCTGCACGCGGAGGCGGCGGACCTTGCCGTCGACGAGCACCCGCTGGCGGTGGCGGACCGACGCGATCGGGGTGGTGCCGTCGTCGCGGGTCGCGGCCGCCGCCACCGGCGCGAGCAGGCGCTCGACCTCCGTGGCCTCGTCCCTGGCGCGACGCGAGCGACCGGCGCCGCGACCCGGGATCGTCGTCGGGATCTCGGTGCGCCGGCGGCCCAGGTGGTACGGGACGATGGTGACGTTGCAGTGGGGCAGGTTGGACAGCGTCGCCGCCATCTTGTCCGAGGTCCGGTCGTGCAGCAGGCGGTGCCAGCCGCGGCGGTACTCGCGGCGGGGGATGAGGACGCTCACCTCGGTGTCGCCGTCGACGAGGGCCTGGGCGGCCACCTCGGCGGCGGCCTTGGTGACCCGTCGGTCCTGGCACTCGATGAGGTCCAGGGTGAGCCGCGTGAGGCCGAGGCTCCGCCAGCGCTCGGCCAGTCGCGCGGTGCGGATGGGGTCGAGGTCGAAGTGCACGGCCCGCAGCTCGTCGGGCGTCAGGGTGCGGGCGTACTGGATGGCCCGGGCCGCGGCCACGTCGAGCCGGTCCACCAGCACGATCACCACGTGGCGCCGCAGGATCGGCGCCTCGGCGGCGAGTTGGGCGTCGTGCTCGAGCTCGCCTTCCTCCTCCATGTACTGCTTGTTGAGGCGGAACAGCAGCCACACGACGAGGGGCACGACCGTCAGCACGACCCAGGCGCCCTCGGTGAACTTCGTGATGCCCGTGACGAGGGCGACGAGCAGCGAGACCGCGGCGCCGACGCCGTTGATCACCAGGCCGCTGCGCCAGCCGGGCTCCTTGTGGGTCAGGTGGTGCTTGGCCATGCCCGCCTGGCTCAAGGTGAACCCGGTGAACACCCCGATGGCGTAGAGGGGGATGAGGCGCTCGACCTTGGCCTGGGTGGCGATGACCAGGATCATCGAGACCGTCGAGAGGGCGATGATCCCGTTGGAGAAGACCAGGCGGTGGCCCCGCTTGGTGAGCTGGCGGGGGAGGAAGGCGTCGCCGGCGGCGAAGCTGGCGAGCCGGGGGAAGTCGGCGTAGCTGGTGTTCGACGCGAGCACGAGGATCAGCACGGTGCCCGCCTGGAGCGACAGGTAGAGCAGGTGGCCCGCCGCCCCGCCGCCGTAGACGAGCTTGCCGATCTGGCTGAGCACGGTCGGCGTGCCCTCGATGAACGGGCGGGCCTCGACCTCGGCGGCGAGCACCGAGATGCCGAGGAACATGACGCCGAGCGCGACGCCCATGACGAGGAGGGTCGACCGGGCGTTGCGCCACGACGGCTCCTTGAACGCGGGCACGCCGTTGGAGATCGCCTCCACGCCGGTGACCGCCGCACCGCCGGAGGCGAACGCCCGCAGCATCACGAAGATCCCGGCGCCGTAGAAGAGCAGGTCCGGGGCGCCGATCCCGGCCGGGACCATGTCGGGCTCGACCGCGGCCTGGGGCAGGTCGCCGGCCGCCAGGCGGAGGAGGCCGACCACCAGGAGCACGGCGATGTTCACCATGAAGAAGTACGTCGGGGCGGCGAAGAGCTTCCCGGACTCGCGGACGCCGCGCAGGTTGCCGTACGAGACGATCACGATGAACAGCAGCGCGATTGGCACGACGAAGTCGGCGAGGGCGGGGATGGCCGAGGCCAGCGCGGCGGCGCCGGCCGCCACCGAGACGGCCACGGTCAGGATGTACCCGATGAGCAGGGCCACGCCCGAGACCTGGGCGAGCCCGATCCCGAAGTTGTCCTTGGTCACCACGTAGGCGCCACCCGCGCTCGGGTAGGCCTTGATCGTCTGGCGGTACGACAGGATCAGCAGGGCCAGCACGCCGAGCAGCGCGCCGGTGAGGGGGACCACGAGCGAGAAGGCGGCCACGCCGACGGCGGGGATCAGCACCCGCAGGATCTCCTCGGTGGCGTAGGCCGACGACGAGAGGTTGTCCGACGCGAACACCGCCAGGGCGGTCGGCTTGCCCAGCCGCTCGTGCTGGAGCTCGTCGGTGTCGAGGGGCGGGCCGAGCAGCTTGTTCTTCAGGCGGTAGCCGAAGGGCTCGGGCAGCTCGACGCGCGGCGGCAGGGGCTTGGGCGTCAGCCGGTCGTCGGCCCCCGCCTCCAGCGCTCCGGGGAGGGTGGTCTCGTCGAGGGACGTCACCGGGCCAGTCCAGCACGCGGGAGGAACCCGCGCGCACTCCGCCCGAGCGGGGCGCGTCAGGTTCCGTACAGGCGGCGCCGGGGGGCGGGCGGGGCGGGTCCCCGCCCGGTGCGCGGGTGCCGGACGAGTTTGCGGGGTCGCCGCAATGGGTGTTGCATCTCGCCCATGCACGTCATCGTGGTGGGTTGTGGCCGCGTCGGCTCCGAGCTCGCCGGCAACCTCGAGGCGGAGGGTCACACCGTCGCCGTGATCGACAAGGACGCCCGCTCCTTCCGGCGCCTGCCCGACTCGTTCCAGGGCCGGTCGATCCACGGGCTGGGCTTCGACCGGGAGGACCTCGAGGCCGCCGGCATCAAGGAGGCGGACGCCGTGGCCGCGGTGACGTCCGGCGACAACTCGAACATCCTCACCGCCCGCATCGCCCGGGAGCACTTCGAGGTGCCGAACGTCGTGGCCCGCATCTACGACCCCCGGCGCGCCGTGATCTACCAGCGCCTCGGCATCGCCACGGTCGCCACGGTGACGTGGACGACCGAGCAGATCACCCGGCGGCTCTTCCCGGAGCAGGCCCACCTCGAGTGGTCCGACCCCACCGGCGACCTGATGCTCGTGGAGCGGACGCTGCCGGATGCGTGGGCCGGTCGGCGCCTGGCCGACCTCGGCTTCTCGAACCGGATCCGGCTCGTCGCGCTGGTGCGGGCGGGCCAGCCGCTCCTCGTCGACGCCGACACCGTCGGCCACGACGGCGACACCTTGCACGTGATGGTGCACAAGGACGCCGCCGACGAGCTCGACGCCACCCTCGCGGACGCCTCGGGAGGCCACTCGTGAAGATCGCCATCGCCGGCGCCGGCAACGTCGGCACCTACATCGCCGCCGATCTGCAGGCCGCCGGGCACCAGATCCTGCTCATCGAGCAGGAGTTCGACCTCGGCACCCGGACCCAGGCCGAGCTCCCCGACATCGACGTGTTCATCGGCGACGCGTGCGAGGTCAACGTCCTGCGCGACGCCGGGGTCGGCTCCGCCGACGTCATGGTCGCCGCCACCGGCGACGACGAGGACAACCTGGTCGTCTCGCTGCTCGCGAAGCAGGAGTTCGCGGTGCCCCGCGTCGTGGCCCGCGTGAACCACCCCCAGAACCACTGGCTCTTCAACGAGACCTGGGGCGTGGACGTCTCCGTGTCGACGCCGCATCTGCTCACCGCCCTCGTCGAGGAGGCCGTCTCGGTCGGCTCCCTGGTGCGGCTGCTCCAGTTCGCCGGCGGGGAGGCCGGCCTCGTCGAGGTCACCCTCGCCGAGGACTCGCCGGCCGCGGGCAAGGCCGTCGTCGACCTGGGCATGCCCCGCGACGCCAGCATCGTCGCGGTCGTGCGCGACCAGCACGTCGTGGTGCCCCGCGGCGACACCGTGCTGCAGTCCGAGGACGAGGTGCTGGTGCTGATCACCAACGCCTCCGAGGAGCAGGTCAAGGCCATCCTCGTCGCCGGCTGAGGCCGCTCAGCGGCTGGGCGCCCCCTGGGGGAAGTGGTAGTCGAGCCAGTCGAGGACGGTCCGGGCGACGGCCCGCCCGTCGTCGGTGAGCGCGCCCCCGTCGACCACGTCGAACCCGTGGTCCCGCCCGGGCAGGATCTTGGTGGACACGTCCTGGCCCGCCTGCTCGAGCGCGGCGGCGAAGCGCTCGGTCTGGCCCACCGGGATCACCCCGTCCTCCTCGCCGTGGACGAGCAGCGCCGGCCCGTGGGCGCCCTCGGCGTTGATCACCGAGTTGGCCTTCTTCCAGCGCTCGCGGACGTCGGGGTCGGGGCTGGACTCCACCCCGCCGTAGTACCGCTCCTCGTCCGCCGACAGGCCGGTGTAGTAGCCGTAGAAGCCGATGAACCCGTTGATGTGGTCGGGTGTGGTGGGCCACATCTCGGCCCCGTAGTAGTAGGGGTCGTCCCCCGAGACGTAGACCTGGCCGCCGAGGCGTGAGCCCGCCGAGCTGCCGTGGACCACGATGCGGTCGAGTTCGACACCGAGCTCGTCGGCGTGGTCGCGCACCCACTGCACGGAGGCCTTCACGTCCTGCTCCGGCTCGGGGTAGACGGGCGAGCGGGTGGTCTGGCCGAACACCAGGTAGTCGACCGAGAGGGTGACGTAGCCGTTGTAGTTGTAGACCTGCGCCCATCCGCCCATGTCGCTGCGGGAGCCGCCGAAGCCACCGCCGCCGTGGACGAGGATGACGGCCACGTCGCGGTGCGGGCCCTCGGGGACGCAGAGGTCGGCCTCGCGGTGGTCCGGCGAGGTCGGGGGCGTGACGATGACCGTCGTGCAGCCGGGCGGGATGGCGTCGGCGGCCACGGGGCCGACCGTGCTCGACGTGGTGTCGCCGTCGAGGGCCTCGAGCGCGGCGGCGTCGGCCTCGGTGCCACCGCCCGGGGTGGGCGACAGGTGGGCCATGGCCACGCCGGCGGTGGCGAGGAGCGCGACGACGGCCACCACCGTGGCGAGGGCGCGCATCGCTCGACGCATGCGTTCCCTATCGGCAGCGACGGCGGGCTCTACATGGGCGAGGTCGCAGGAAGGGGCGCACCGGCGAGGAGGCTGGCGGTTCGGTGGGCCAGCGCGGCCAGGGTGAGGGTCGGCCCGTAGCCGGTGGAGGTGACGAACACCGACGAGTCGGCGCAGAGGAGGTTCTCGACGTCGTGGAAGCGCCCCTCGGGGCCCACCACGCTCGTGGCCGGGTCGGTCCCCATGCGGCAGATGCCCATGACGTGGCGCGACGCCGGCGCCATGCCGAGGGGGTGCTCGACGACGGCGCCGTCGTCGGCGACCGGCGGCGAGGTGCTCGACACGGACCACTCGGCGCCGGCCTCGACCATCACCCGCTCGAGCAGCGGCGCCCAGTGGGCCGAGGCGACGAGCTCGTGGCGGTGGGGCGCGTAGGTGACCCGCCCGGCGGGCCGGCCCCACACGTCGCGCACCGAGGGGTCGAGGTCGATGCCGTTGGCGGGCTGGGCCAGGTCCTCACCCTGCATGGTGAAGACCCACAGGCGGTCGCGGAGCGACGAGCCCCGCATGCACGTGTTGTGCAGCGCGCCGGTGGGGTAGTTCAGCGCCTCCTGGATGGGGTGGGCGGCGGCGCCGTGCTCGACGATGCCGCCGCGGATCCACGGCAGCCCCGCGGCCCGGCCGGCGGCGTGGTCGGCCTCGCCGGGAGCGCAGAAGTCGTCGTGGAGGTGGGTCACCGAGCGCCCGCGGTCACCGTGCAGCGAGAACGGGAACCCGCCGACGGTGAAGGTCTGGAAGTGGTACATGAGGTTGCGGCCGACCAGGCCGGACGAGTTGCCCACGCCGCAGAGCAGCAGCAGGCGCGGCGTCTCGAAGGCGCCGGCGGCCAGGACCACGTGACCGGCCCGCACCTCGTGGGCCCCGCCGTCGGCGTCGAGGTAGCGCACCCCGGTGGTGCGCCGCCCGGAGGCGTCGAGGAGGACGTCGGTCACGTGGGACTCGGGGCGCAGGTCGCAGCGGCCGGTCGCGAGGGCGCGTGCCAGCATCGCGATGGGGTCGCCCTTGGCGTGGATCGGGCAGCCGTAGTAGCCGCAGAACCCGCAGTCGTTGCAGGCGGGGCGGCCGTCGTAGGGGACGCTGTTGGCCCCCGTCGGCGCCCGGTAGGGGTGCAGCCCGAGGCGCTCGGCGGCCGGGACCGAGAGGGTGGCGCCGAACATGTCGGGACCCGGCGGCATCGGGTAGGGCCCGGAACGCCAGGCGGCGAACGGGTTGGCGGCGTGGTCGCCGGCGACGCCGATGGCCTGCTCGACCGCCGCGTAGTACGGCTCGAGGTCCGCGTAGCCGATCGGCCAGTCGGCCACGTCCGCGCCCGCCACCGGGCCGAGCTCGCTGTGCAGCCGGAAGTCCTCCTCGCGGAAGCGGGGGAGCTTGCCGTCGGCATGGGTGCCGCCCCCGCCGACCGTCGAGGGCAGGTTGTTCACGTCGCCGGTGAAGAGCCGCTCGCCGTCGGCGGCCGTGCGCCGGAAGGTGCGGGGCTCGGCCAGGGGGTCGGGGCCGAGGAAGTGCCGGAACGCGGACTTGAGCTCGTCGTTGGAGAACTCGAATCGGGGGGCGTACGGCGGCTCGGTGTCGATGAGGTGGTTGCGGCCCTTCTCGAGCACGACCACCGACCAGCCCGCGGCGGTCAGCACCTCGGCGGCGGTGGCGCCCCCCGGCCCCGAGCCGACGACGACCGCGTCGGCGTCCCGGTCAGCCACCGGCGGCGACCTCAGCCACGGCCGGTCACCTCGACCGCGGTCCAGCCCCGGGGTTGCACGTCGCCGGTGAACCCGATGGACGCCCAGCCGACGCCGTCCCGGTTGCCGCCGTAGACCGGGTCGGCGTACAGGCCCTCGCAGGCGTGGGTGTGCAGCAGGGCCGCGAACCCGGGCGCCGCCGCCAGCCGGGCGTCCTGCTCGTCGGGATCGGCGTCGGCGAAGTCCTCGCCGAGCCCGGCGAGGCCCGCCCGGTACTGCTCCTGCAGGCCGGCCACCGGGCCGTTCCACTCCCGCTCGGAGATCCCCCTCGAGCCTTCGATGCGGGTGCGCCACGCCAGCTCCTCGACCCGCCCGAGGGGCAGGAACGAGGAGAACCCGTCCTCGCCGCCGTGGCGGCCGGAGTAGGGGCCGCCTGCCCAGATGCGGGGCGGGTCGACCTCGAAGGCGCCGAGGAGGCCGTCCACGTAGTCCACGACCCCGCCCGCGGCGGCACCGGGCGCGCCCTCGTCGTCGGGCGGGACGATGCGGTCCACCGCCGCCGCCAGGGTGCGGCGCTCGTCGTCGGACAGCCAGGCGATGGCCGACACCCTAGGCGGGAGGCGCGCGGCGCCGGCGTCCCGTCAGGGACGCGTCAGGACCGGGGCCGCGGGCGCTAAATCGGCGTCAAGGCCGTTCCCCGCCGCGGTCGGCGGGCGTACACCGAGGCCATGGAGACGAGGAGCGAGCCCTACGACCCGTTCGTGGCCGGCCTGCTGGCGGCCGGGTCGCTGGTGGTGCTCGCCGCCCTGCTCGTCCCGCTCCGGAGCTGGCTCGGCAACACCAACATCGCGCTCGTCCTCGTCGTCGGCATCGTCGCCGCCGCGGCGGTCGGCGGTCGGGCCGCCGGGGTGGCGGGGTCGGTGGCCGCCGCCCTCGCCTACGGGTTCTTCCACACGGTCCCGCACTACGAGCTGCACATCGACGCCCGGGTCGACCGGATCACGACGGTGCTGCTGCTCGTCGTGGGCATCCTGAGCGGCGAGATCGTGGTCCGGGTGCAGCGGGCCCGGGCGGTGGCCGGGGCCCGCGAGCAGGAGCTCGTGCGCCTGCGCCGCGCCGCCCACCTGTCGGCCAGCACGAACGCCGCCCAGCTCATCCCCCTGCTCGAGGAGGAGATCGCCACCGCGCTGGGCCTCTGGTACTGCCGCTTCGAGCCCGGCCCGCTCCGGGCGGAGATGCCGCACCTCACCCGCCAGGGCGTGCGCCTCCCCGCCGAGGCGCCGGTGATCACCGCCGACCCGAACACCTGGGCCGTCGACCTGCCCGTCCTGGCCGGCGAGGTCGAGCTCGGTCACTTCGTCCTCGTTCCCCACGAGGCGAGCGACAGCGCCGCCTTCCCGCCCGACGGGCGCCGCGACGCGCTCGCCATGGCCGATCAGCTCGCCGCCGTCCTCGTCGCCGACAGCCCGGGAGGGGCCCACCATGGGTGACCTGTTGTTCGTGCTCGTGGTGGTGGCGTTCTTCGCCCTCGCCACGCTCTTCGTGCGCTGGTGCGACCACCTGCTCGGCCCCGACGACCTGTCCGCCGGCGAGCACCAGGTGCCGAGCGACGCCGGGGCCGACCGGTGACGTCCGACGACGTCGTCGCCCTCGTGATCGCGGTCGTCGTGGCCGGCTACCTCGTGGCCGCCCTGCTCTTCCCGGAGCGGTTCTGATGAGCGCGGCGGTGTGGGTGCAGCTCGGGGTGCTGGTCGGCGCCCTCGCCCTGGCCACCCGAGTGCTCGGCCCGTACCTGGCTCGGGTGTTCGGGGACGGCCCGGCGCCGGGCGACCGGTTCTTCGGCCCGGTCGAGCGCGTCGTGTTCCGCCTGTGCGGCGTCGACCCCGAGCGGGAGCAGCGCTGGAACGTCTACGCGCTGTCGTTGCTGGCCTTCAGCGCCGTGTCGGTGCTGTTCCTCTACGCCCTGCAGCGGGCGCAGGGGCTCCTGCCGCTGAACCCCACGGGCGCGACCGGTGTGCCACCGGCGCTGGCGTTCAACACCGCGGTCAGCTTCGTCACCAACACGAACTGGCAGAACTACGGCGGGGAGCTCACCATGAGCCACCTCACCCAGATGACCGGCCTGGCGGTGCAGAACTTCGCCTCCGCCGCCGTGGGCCTGGCGGTGGCGGTCGCGCTCATCCGGGGCCTCACCCGGGCGCGCGGGACCACCATCGGGAACTTCTGGGTCGACCTCGTCCGGGGCACGCTGCGGGTCCTCGTGCCCCTGGCGCTCGCCGTGGCCGTCGTCTTCGTGGCCCGCGGTGCGGTGCAGAACCTCCACGGCTTCACCGCGGTGCGCACCGTCGAGGGCACGGTCCAGTCGATCCCCGGCGGCCCCGAGGCCAGCCAGGAGGCCATCAAGGAGCTGGGCACGAACGGCGGCGGCTTCTGGAACGCCAACAGCGCCCACCCGCTGGCCAACCCGGACGGGCTCACCAACCTCGTGCAGGTCTTCTGCCTGCTGCTGCTCCCGTTCGCCCTCACCTACGCCTTCGGGCGGATGGTCAAGGACCAGAAGCAGGGCTGGGTCGTGTTCGCGGCGATGTTCGTGCTGTGGGCGGGCGCCACCGCGGTGGCCATGGGGTTCGAGGTGCAGGGCAACGAGCGCCTCGACGCCGTGGGGGTCGAGCAGGTGGCGACCGCCACCCAGCCCGGTGGCAACCTCGAGGGCAAGGAGGTGCGCTTCGGGCCCGCACTCTCGGGGCTCTACGCCGCCTCCACCACGGGGACCTCGACGGGCGCGGTGATCGCCTCCCACGACAGCTTCACCCCGTTCGGCGGCGCCGCCCCGCTCGTCAACATGATGCTGGGGGAGGTCAGCCCCGGCGGCGTGGGCGCCGGCCTGTACGGGATGTTGGTCTTCGTCCTGCTGGCCGTCTTCATCGCCGGCCTCATGGTGGGGCGCACGCCCGAGTACCTCGGCAAGAAGATCCAGGCCACCGAGATGAAGCTGGTCGTGCTGTACATCCTGGCCGTGCCGCTCGTGGTGCTCGGCTTCACCGCCGCCTCCGTGCTGCTCGACACCGCCCTGGCGTCGCGGCTGAACCCCGGGGCCCACGGCCTCACCGAGATCGCCTACGCCTTCACCTCGGCGGGCAACAACAACGGCTCGGCGTTCGGCGGCCTCGCGGGCAGCACCGACTGGTTCAACACCACGCTCGGCCTCTCGATGCTGGTCGGCCGCTTCCTGCTCGTCGTGCCCGTCCTGGCCATCGCCGGGTCGCTGGTGCGCAAGCAGCCGGTGCCGCCGTCGGCGGGCACCTTCCCCACCGGCACCCCGCTGTTCGTGGGGCTGCTCGTGGGCGTCGTGATCATCGTGGTCGGGCTGACGTACTTCCCGGTGCTGGCGCTCGGCCCCCTCGTGGAGGGCCTGGCATGACGGAGGAGAAGCGTTCGCTGTTGGATCGGGAGATCGCCGGCCGCGCCGCGCTCGATGCGTTCCGCAAGCTCCACCCCAAGGTGGCGATGCGCAACCCGGTGATGTTCGTGGTGCTGATCGGCTCGGTGCTGACCACCCTCATCTTCCTGCGCGACGCCCGGACCGCGACCGCCGACGAGAACGTCTTCGCCGGCATGGTCGCCCTCTGGCTGTGGTTCACGGTCCTGTTCGCCAACTTCGCGGAGGCCGTCGCCGAGGGTCGGGGCAAGGCCCAGGCCGACTCGCTGCGCAAGGCCAAGGCCGACACCACCGCCCGGGTCCGCCGGGCGGACGGGACCATCGAGGAGGTGCCGAGCCCGCAGCTCACCCTCGGCGACGAGTGCGTCGTCACCGCGGGCGAGGTGATCCCCGGCGACGGCGAGGTGATCGAGGGCATCGCCAGCGTCGACGAGTCGGCCATCACCGGCGAGTCGGCGCCGGTCATCCGCGAGTCGGGTGGCGACCGCTCGGCGGTCACGGGCGGTACCCGGGTGCTGTCCGACGAGATCGTCGTGCGCATCACGGCCCGGCCGGGTGAGACCTTCCTCGACCGCATGATCGGCCTCGTCGAGGGCGCCTCCCGGCAGAAGACGCCGAACGAGATCGCGCTCAACATCCTGCTCGCCGGCCTGACCCTGATCTTCCTGCTGGCCACCGTGACGCTCCAGCCACTGGCGATCTACTCGGACGCCGAACAGCCGGTGATCGTGCTCATCGCCCTGCTCGTGTGCCTCATCCCCACGACCATCGGGGCCCTGCTCTCGGCCATCGGGATCGCGGGCATGGACCGCCTCGTCCAGCGCAACGTCCTGGCCATGAGTGGACGGGCCGTCGAGGCGGCGGGCGACTGCTCGACCCTGCTGCTCGACAAGACCGGGACCATCACCCTCGGCAACCGCCAGGCCTCGGAGCTCATCCCGGTGGGTGGCGTGAGCGAAGAGGAGCTGGCCGAGGTGGCACAGCTCTCGAGCCTGGCCGACGAGACCCCCGAGGGACGCTCGGTCGTGGTGCTGGCCAAGGAGCAGTACGGCCTGCGGGAGCGGGAGCTCGCCGGTGCCGAGCTGGTCGCCTTCACCGCCCAGACCCGAATGAGCGGGGTCGACTTCGGGGGCCGCTCGATCCGCAAGGGTGCGGCCGACTCGGTGCGCCGCTGGGTCGAGGAGGCCGGCGAGGACGTCCCGGCCGAGCTCGGGGCCATCGTGGACGGCATCGCGTCCGCCGGCGGCACCCCCCTCGTGGTCGCCGAGGGCGACGTCCGCGACGGCACCGAGCACCGTCGGGCCCTCGGTGTCATCCACCTGAAGGACGTGGTCAAGCAGGGCATGCGGGAGCGCTTCGACGAGCTGCGGGCCATGGGCATCCGCACGGTGATGATCACGGGCGACAACCCCCTCACGGCCAAGGCCATCGCCGACGAGGCCGGCGTCGACGACTTCCTCGCCGAGGCCACGCCCGAGGACAAGATGGCCCTGATCAAGAAGGAGCAGGCCGGCGGCTTCCTCGTGGCCATGACGGGCGACGGCACCAACGACGCCCCCGCCCTGGCGCAGGCCGACGTGGGCGTGGCCATGAACACCGGCACGCAGGCGGCCAAGGAGGCGGGGAACATGGTCGACCTCGACTCCAACCCGACGAAGCTCATCGAGATCGTCGAGATCGGCAAGCAGCTCCTCATCACCCGCGGCTCGCTGACCACCTTCTCGATCGCCAACGACGTGGCCAAGTACTTCGCCATCATCCCGGCGATGTTCGTGGGCGTGTTCCCGGCCCTCGACACGCTGAACGTGATGCACCTGTCCTCGCCGCGGTCCGCGATCCTCTCCGCGGTCGTCTTCAACGCCCTGGTCATCGTCGCCCTGATCCCCTTGGCACTCCGCGGCGTGCGCTTCCGGGCGATGTCGGCGTCGGCGGTGCTGCGGCGCAACATCGCGATCTACGGGTTGGGCGGCCTGGTCGTCCCCTTCGTCGGCATCAAGCTCATCGACGTGGCCATCACCGCACTGGGGGTCTCCTGACATGCGGCGCCAGCTCCTGCCCGCCCTGCGGATGCTCTTCGCCCTCACGGTGATCTGCGGCCTGGCCTACCCGCTGCTGGTCACCGGCGTGGCCCAGGCGGCCTTCCGCCACCAGGCCGAGGGCTCGCTCGTCGAGGTCGACGGTCGCCCGGTGGGCTCGGCGCTCGTCGGCCAGGCCTTCACCCGGCCCGAGTACTTCCACCCCCGGCCCTCGGCCGCGGGCGAGGGGTACGACGCCACCGCCAGCGGTGCCTCCAACCTGGGTCCCACGAACCCCGAACTGCTGGCGGCGGTGTCCCAGCGGGTCGGGGCCTACCGCGACGAGAACGGACTCGCCGTCGACCAACCGGTTCCGGTCGACGCCGTGACCGCCTCCGCGTCGGGCCTCGACCCGCACATCTCGGTGGCCAACGCCCGCCTCCAGGCGCCGCGGGTCGCCGCCGCCCGGGGGCTGGCCGAGGACGAGGTGCTCGCGCTCGTCGACGAGCACACCGACGGCCGCGTCCTGGGGGTGCTCGGGGAGCCCGGGGTGAACGTGCTCGAGCTGAACCTCGCCCTCGACGAGGCGTCGGGTTCGTAACCTCGTGGAGATGGGTCGCGGCAAGCTCCGGATCTACCTCGGCGCCGCCCCGGGCGTCGGCAAGACCTACGCCATGCTCAACGAGGGCCGGCGCCGCCTCGAGCGGGGGACGGACGTGGTGGTCGGCTTCGTCGAGTCCCACGGCCGGCCCAACACCGCGGCGCAGCTCGGCGACCTCGAGGTGGTCCCGCGGCGCACGCTCGTGCACCGGGGCACGAGCTTCGAGGAGATGGACCTCGACGCCGTGCTGGCCCGGGAGCCGAAGGTCGTCCTCGTGGACGAGCTGGCCCACACCAACGTGCCGGGCAGCCGCCACCACAAGCGCTGGGAGGACGTCGCGGTCCTCCTCGACGCCGGGGTCGACGTGCTGTCCACCCTCAACATCCAGCACCTGGAGTCGGTGAACGACGTCGTCGAGCGCATCACCGGGGTCCGCCAGCAGGAGACCATCCCCGACGACTTCGTCCGGGCCGCCGACCAGGTCGAGCTGGTCGACATGACCCCCGAGGCCCTCCGGCGGCGGATGGCCCACGGCAACATCTACGCGCCCGAGAAGGTGGACGCCGCCCTCGGCAACTACTTCCGGGTCGGCAACCTCGGGGCCCTGCGCGAGCTGGCCCTGCTGTGGGTGGCCGACAAGGTCGACGAGTCCCTGCAGGACTACATGGCCGACCACGGGATCGAGGGCCCGTGGGAGACGCGCGAGCGCGTCGTGGTCGCGCTGACCGGCGCACCGAGCAGCGAGCACCTGATCCGGCGGGCCGCCCGCATGGCCATGCGGACCAAGGCCGACCTGCTCGGCGTCCACATCAGCGTCGGCGACGGCCTGGCCGGTGCGTCGAACGAGCTGCTGGTGCAGCACCGCCTCCTGCTCGAGGGGCTCGGTGGGGCCTACCACGAGGTCGTGGGCGCCGACGTGGCCACGACGCTGCTCGCCTTCGCCCGCGCCCAGAACGCGACGCAGATCGTCCTCGGCGCCAGCCGGCGCTCACGGTGGGCCGAGCTCGCACGCGGGTCGGTGATCAACCGGGTCGTGCGGACCTCCGGGCCGATCGACGTGCACGTGATCAGCCAGGAGGACGCGGCCGGCGACGCGCCCGCCCTGCCGGAGCGCCGGCCGCCGGCGCTGTCCCGGCGCCGTCAGGTCGCCGGGCTGATCACCACGCTGCTGGGCGTCCCGCTCCTCACCCTCGTCCTGGCCCACTCCCGCGACGTGTTCGACCTGCCCGCGGACATGCTCCTCTACCTCCTGCTCGTCGTGGTGGTGGCCACGATCGGCGGCATCGTCCCGGCCGTCCTGTGCGCGCTCAGCGGCTCGCTCGCCCTGAACTGGATGTTCACGCCGCCGCTCTACACGTTGACGGTGGCGAAGGCCGAGAACGCCCTGGCCCTCGTGGCGTTCCTCGCCGTGGCGGTGGTCATCAGCGCGTTGGTCTCGACGGCGTCGCGCCGGCGGGCGGACGCGGCCCGGGCCACCGCGGAGGCGGAGGCCCTCGCGCGGGTGGCCGGGGGCCTGGTCGCCGGGGAGGACGCGCTGACCGGCATCCTCGACCACCTGCACTCGACGTTCTCGCTCGACGCGGTGGCGGTGCTCGTGGCCGGGGCCGAGCCGGGGACCTGGGAGGTGAGTGCGTCCGTCGGCGCCCCCGTGCCCGAGCAGCCGACGGGCGACGGGCGCACCATCCCGCTCGCCGGCGGCGCGTGCCTCGTCCTCGTGGGGCACCTGCTCGAGGAGCAGGACCTGCGGGTGCTCAACGCCTTCGCCGCCCAGCTCTCGTCGGCGCTCGAGCGGCGCGCGCTCGCCCTCGAGGCGGCCGAGGCCGGCGCCCTCGCGCAGACCGACCAGCTCCGCACGGCACTGCTCCGGGCGGTGTCGCACGACCTGCGCACGCCACTGGCGTCGATCAAGGCCTCGGCCACGAGCCTGCTCCAGGACGACGTCGCCTGGACCCCGGCGGCCCAGCGGGAGTTCCTGCTGACCATCGACGAGGAGGCCGACCGCCTCGACACGCTGGTGGGCAACCTCCTCGACATGAGCCGCCTCGAGACCGGCGCGCTCGACCTGGTCGTGCGCCCGGTGGGCCTGGAGGAGGTCGTGGCGGCGGCGCTCGCGAGCCTCGGGCCGGCCGGCCTGAGCGTGACGATCGACGTGCCCGAGACGCTGCCCCGGGTCAGCGCCGATCCCGCCCTGCTCGAGCGGGCCGTCGCCAACGTCGTCGGCAACGCGGTGCAGGCCAGCCCCCCCGACCACCCCGTCCACGTGCAGGCCGGTGCGGTCGGCGAGGCCGTGGACCTCCGGGTCGTCGACCGCGGCCCCGGGGTCGCGCCCGACCTGCGCGAGGTGATGTTCCTGCCCTTCCAGCGCCTCGGCGACCAACCCAACGGCAACGGGGTGGGCCTCGGCCTCGCCGTGGCCCACGGGTTCCTCGACGCCATGGGCGGCTCGCTCGACGCAGAGGACACGCCCGGTGGCGGCCTCACCATGGTGCTCAGCCTGCCGGTGGCGGTGTCCGACGCGCGGCCCGTGCCAGGGTTGCGGGCGTGAACGAGTCGGGCTGCGTCCTCGTCGTCGACGACGAGCCCCAGATCCGCCGCGCCCTCAGCACGAACCTCGGTGCGCGCGGCTACGACGTGCTCGCCGCCGCGTCGGGCGAAGAGGCCCTTCGCCTCGCCGCCGAGCGCCACCCCGACGTCGTGATCCTCGACCTGGGGCTCCCCGGCCTCGACGGGGTCGACGTGGTGCGGGGCCTCCGCGGCTGGTCGCAGGTGCCCATCATCGTGCTGTCGGTCCGCAGCGACGAGTCGGACAAGGTCGCCGCACTGGATGCGGGCGCCGACGACTTCGTCACCAAGCCGTTCGGCATGAACGAGCTCCTGGCCCGCCTCCGCGCCGCGCTGCGGCGGGGGCCGCCGGTACCCGAGCAGGCCAGCATCGTGACCGCGGACTTCACCCTCGACCTCGCCGCCAAGCGCGTCCTGCGGGGCGGCGACGAGATCCACCTGACCCCGACCGAGTGGCACCTCGTGGAGGTGCTCGCCCGCAACGCCGGGAAGCTCGTCACCCAGCGCCAGCTGCTGCAGGAGGTGTGGGGGCCCCAGTACGGGACCGAGACCAACTACCTGCGGGTCTACCTGGCCCAGGTGCGGCGCAAGCTGGAGCCCGACCCGTCCCGCCCCCGCTACTTCATCACCGAGCCCGGCATGGGCTACCGGTTCGAGGCCTGACGAGGGCGGCCACACGCCCGGCGCCGCCTCGCTAGCGTGCGGCCATGGCGAAGAGCGTCGAAGAGCTCCACGAGAAGCTGATGGACGAGTACGGCCAGGTGCGGCGGAAGTTCGACCAGATCCACACCGCGTTCGACCGGGTCATCACCGCCGGTCCCGAGGACGACCTCCACGACCGGCTCCTGCACCTCGAGAAGGTCGTCAAGGAGGTGCGCGACGGCGGCATCGTGGGCTCGGGTGCCAACGGCCACCGCCGGGCGCTCGAGGAGTACAAGGAGGCGGTCAAGGCCCAGGGCGCCCCGGACAAGGGCGGGCCCACCCAGGGCTGAGCCGGCCTCGCCGGCCGGGGGTCACGTCCCCCAGAGCTGGTGGCGGATGAAGTCGTAGACGTTGGCGAAGTTGGCGTTGACGTCGTCGGGGATCGGGACGATCTCGCCGAGTGACCGCGCCCCCCACACGATGTGGGCGTTGTGCTCGACCACGAGGGCGGCGTGCAGCGCGTCGTCGACGTCCTTGCCGACCGTGACCATGCCGTGGTTCGCCATGAGGGTGGCGCTGCGGTCGGCCAGGCCCGCGGCCACGACCTCGGCGAGCTCGTCGGTACCGGTCGTGCGGTAGTCGCACACCCGCACCTCGCCGCCGATGAAGACCACGAACTCCTCGACCGCGGCGGGGATGGGCTGGTGCACGAGGGCGAACATCGAGGCGTGCTTCGGGTGGGCGTGGATCACGCCGCGGACCTCGTCGTAGGCGCGGTAGCAGGCGAGGTGCAGCGACTTCTCGGTGGTGGCGCTGCGCTCGCCCGCCACCTTCTCGCCGTCGAGGTCGACCACGACGAGGTCCTCGAGGACCATGGGGTCGTAGGGGAGCGACGACGGGGTCATGACCACGTTGCCGTCTCGCAGGCGCCCGGACACGTTGCCGGAGGTGCCCTCGACCAGGCCCTT
This sequence comes from Acidimicrobiales bacterium, assembly GCA_041908445.1. Lineage (GTDB taxonomy): Bacteria > Actinomycetota > Acidimicrobiia > Acidimicrobiales > DATDAH01 > JAEUJM01. Next base: position 28,980 of record JAYRFK010000113.1, read on the forward strand.
GGCGTACAGGGTCTTGGCCGCGCGCAGGACGGCGGCGAAGACCTCCTCGTCCGGCGGCAGCTCCTTCTCGCTCTTCTCGCTCACGACAGGACCTCCGGGTTCGCGATGTGGGTGGGGCGCTCGCCGGCCAGGAGGCGGACGAGGTCGTCGGCGATGAGCCGCGAGTGGTTGGCCTCGGTGTCGTAGGTGGCGCCACCGATGTGGGGCGTGAGCACCACGTTGTCCATGGCGATCAACGGGTGGTCGGTCGCCAGGAACTCCCCCTCGAAGTGGTCGAGGCCGGCGCCGGCGAGGTGGCCCGACGCGAGGGCGGCGGTGAGGGCGTCGAGGTCGTGGAGCGCGGCCCGGGCCGAGTTCACGTAGATCGCGCCCTCCTTCATGGCCGCGAACTGCGCCTCGCCCATCATCCCGAGCGACTCGGGGCTCACCATGGCGTGCATCGAGACCACGTCGGCCTCGGCCAGCAGCTCCTCGAGGGAGTGGGTGGCCTCGTCGTTGTAGGGGTCGTGGGCGATGACCCGCATGCCCAGCCCCTCGAGCCGCCACCGGGTCGCCCGTCCGACCGCGCCGAGGCCCACGAGGCCGGCGGTGCGCCCGGCGAGCTGCCACGCCCGGAAGCGCTGGTAGGGGATGGTGCCGTCGCGGTAGATCTCACCGGTGCGGACGTCGCGGTCGGCGGCGAGCAGGTGCCGGTTCACGGCGAAGAGCAGGGCCACGGTGATCTCGGCCACGCCGTCGGCGTTGCGGCCGGGGGCGTGCAGGACGGGGATGCCCCGCTCGGTGGCGCCGGCGACGTCCACGTTGGTGGGGTCACCCCGGGTCGAGCCGATGGCCAGCAGGGGGAGGTCGAGCACCGGGCCCTTGCAGTTGTCGGCCTCGCAGATCACGACCCGGGCGCCCTCGGCCCGGATGCGCTCCGCCAGCGCGTCCCCGTCGTAGAGGCGCAGGGGCTGGTGGTCGATCCACGGGTCGAGGACGACGTCGCAGACCGAGCGCAGCGTGTCGAGCCCCTCCCCGGTGAACGGGGCGGTGACGAGGGCGACGGGCTTGTCGGCGCCGGGCATGGGGGCATCCTCGCACGGTCGGCGACCTCGCGACGGTGGTGGTCGGGCCGGCGGCGCCCGCCAGACTGGGCGGGTGCGCCCGCTCCGCATCGCCGTGCTCGTCAAGCAGATCCCCAAGGTCGAGGGCATGGTCCTCGGCGCCGACGGCCGCCTCGTCCGTGAGGGCCTCGAGCTGGAGATGAACGCGTACTGCCGCCGGGCGGTGGCGACCGGCTGCGACCTTGCCGGGGCGACGGGCGGCGACGTGGTCGTGGTCACCCTCGGCCCGCCGTCGGCGGAGGACGCGCTGCGCGAGGCCATCGCCTGGACCGAGGCCCGGGGGGCGGCGGTGCGGGGCGTGCTGGTCAGCGACCCGGCCTTCGCCGGCTCCGACACCCTCGCCACCGCCCGGGCCCTGGCGGTGGTGCTCGAGCGCGAGGGGTCGTTCGACCTCGTCCTGGCGGGCCGCAACTCCGTCGACGCCGACACGGGCCAGGTCGGACCGGAGCTGGCCCAACTCCTCGACCTCGCCTGTGTGACCGGCGTGCGCGAGCTGTCGCTGGTGGAGGGGGCGGTGGTCGTGCGGCTCGAGCACGACGACGAATGGGTCGAGGCCACGGTCGCGCTGCCCGCCGTGCTGACCGTCGCGGAGCGCCTGTGCGACCCGGCCAAGGTGCCGCCGGAGGGGCGGGCGGCGGTCGCGGCCGAGCGCATCACCACCGTCGGTGCCGCCGACCTCGGCGACGGTCCCTGGGGCGCCGTCGCCAGCCCGACGTCGGTCGGGGAGGTCCGGGTGCTCGAGGTGGAGCGGCTTCGCCGTCGCCTCGACGGGCCGCTGGCCGAGCAGGTCGACGCGGCCGTCGCCGTGTTGGTCGACCGCGGGGCGCTCGAGGACGGCGGCGGGGTGGCGACCGAGCCGCTCCCGGCCCAGGGAGCGGGTCCCGGCGCTGGCCCTGCCGTCGCCGTGCTCGTCGAAGCCGGCCGTCCCCGCCTCACCCGCGAGCTCCTCGGCGCCGCCGCCCGCCTGGCCGCGGAGCTCGACGGGCACGTGGTCGCCGCGGGGACCGACCTGCCGCCGGCCCCCGAGCTGGGACGCTGGGGAGCCGACCGCGCGGTCGAGGTCGCCGGCGCCCTCGTGGAGGAGGACGTGGCCGTCGGCGTGGCGCAGTGGTGCGGCGCGGTCCAGCCCTGGGCCGTGCTGGCGCCGAGCACGGCGTGGGGTCGGGAGGTCGCCTCCCGGGTCGCCGCCACGCTCGGCGCCGGCCTGACCGGCGACGCGGTGGGGCTCACCCGGGAGGACGGGGTCGCCGCCGACGGGTCCCCGGTCGCCCGGTTGGTGGCCTGGAAGCCCGCGTTCGGCGGCCTCGTCGTGGCCGCGGTCCGATCGGCCTCCGCGGTGCAGCTCGCGACGGTGCGGGCCGGGGTGCTGCCCCTGCCCGAGCCACGCACCGCGGTGCCGGTGCCGGTCGAGGTCGTCGAGGTCGCCGCCCGGGGACGCGTCGTCGTGCACGGCCGCCACCGCGAGGACGACGCCGACCGCCTCGCCAACGCCGATGCGGTCGTCGGCATCGGCCAGGGGGTCGACCCCGCCGACTACCCGGCCCTCGACCCGCTGCTCGACCTGCTCGGGGCGGAGCTGGCCGCGACCCGCAAGGTGACCGACAAGGGGTGGTTGCCCCGGGCCCGCCAGCTCGGCATCACCGGCCACACGATCGCACCGCGCCTGTACGTGGCCCTGGGCCTGTCCGGGAAGTTCAACCACACCATGGGCGTGCGCAGCTCGGGCACGATCCTGGCGGTCAACCCCGACCCCGAGGCCCTCGTGTTCGACGGCGCCGATGTCGGCATCGTCGGCGACTGGCGCGAGGTCGTGCCCCTGCTGGTCGAGCGCATCGCCGTCGCCGTCCCCGCCCGGTCGGGTGGGCACCCGGCGGTACCGTGACGCCGTGACGGACGGCTCGAGCAGCCCCTTCGGGTTCACCGACGAGCAGATCGCCGCCCTGGAGGAGCGCTTCCGGGCCACGCCGCTGCACCGCCTCCTCGGCCTCGAGTTCGCCGTGCGCGAGGTCGGCCGGGTCGTCGTGACCATGCCCGTGCGCCCCGAGGCGTTCGGCAGCACGGGCAACCTCCACGGCGGGGCCATCGCCACCCTGGTCGACGTGGCCACCGCCAGTGCGGCCTCCCGGAGCAGCTCGTTCGTCCCCGGCGAGAACACCCTCGTCACCGCGGACCTGCACCTCCGCTACCTGGGCCGGCCGAAGGGCGACGAGGTCCGGGCCGACGCCCGGGTGGTGCGCGCCGGCCGCCAGCTCGTGGTGGTCGAGTGCAAGGTGCTCGACCCGCTCGACAACGTGATCGCGGTCGGCGACTTCGCCGGCATGGTCGTGCCCTTGCGGGAGCCGCTGCTCCCCGGCGCCGAGTCGGACCCGGGGGCACCGGAGCTCTGATCGTCGCCGCGAGGGCCCCGGCCCCGCCCTGACCGACCGGCGAGTCAGCATTTCGGGGGGCCGAACGGCCCATCGGCCTACAGCCGTGGGCCGGGGATGCCGAGAACCCGGTCGTGGTCCCCCTCCCGCGCCTGCGTACCGTCCTCGTGACGCTCGTCGCGGCGCTCGCGCTCGCCCCCGTCGCGGTGCTCGGCGTCGCCGCGCCGCTGCCCGCCGCCGGCGCCGCCCGGGTCGAGGGATCGGGCTGGGCCGTCCCCGCCGTGGGCATGCCGTGCGGGGACTCCGGGCTGGTGGTCGTGGGCGTGCTCGACGGCGGGCCGCTCTGCACGACCGGTCCCGAGCCGGGCGACGCCCCGCCCGCACCCGGCGCGGCCCGCACCGAGGCCAGTGCCGGGATCCAGTGCTACGGCGACGGGGCCTCGGGGACCAGGGTGCAACTCGTCTACGCGCACCCGGCGGGCATCAACCGCCTGTCCTCGCTCAAGGCCACCATGCGCACGCGCGCCGCGCAGATGGCGGCGATCTTCAACGCCAGTGCCGGCCAGACCGGCGGGCAACGCCACATCCGGTGGGCGACCGACGCCAACTGCGACCTCAGGGTGCTCGACGTCACGGTCGACGCCGCCGCGATCCCGTCGACGAACTTCAACGCGCTGATCAACGCCATGGTGGCCAAGGGCCACAGCGACCCGACGCGCAAGTACGTCATCTGGGCGGAGACGAACAACGCGAACCCGCACATCTGCTCGGGCCTCGCGACGCTCTGGTACGACCAGCAGCCCACCGACCTGAACTGGAACGACGCCCGCACCGGCTTCGCCCGCCTGGACGAGACGTGCCTGCGGAGCGGCTACGACGGCCGCACCGAGGCCCACGAGCTCATGCACACGATCGGTGGCGTCCAGCAGGGCGCGCCGGACGCGACACCAATCGGCCACTGCACCGACGAGTCCGACCGCATGTGCTACGACGACGACGGCGCCGGCGGGGTGTCGATGCGCGCGGCGTGCGGCGCGTCGAACGAGCTGCGCTTCGACTGCGGCAACGACGACTACTTCTACGTGAACGCCCCGTGCGGCGCCGGCGGGTGGCTGGCCGGCCACTGGAACACCGCCGACAGCCGCTGGCTCGAGGCGATGCGCGCCACGGCGGTGGCCCCGCCCGGCAACGACCGTCTCTCGTCGGCGACCCGGGTGACCGGCTACTCGGGCTCGGTGGTGGCCACGAACGTGGGGGCGACCGTCGAGCGCGGCGAGCGCACGCCCGTCGGCAAGCCGGGTGGGCGTTCGGTGTGGTTCTCGTGGACGGCGCCGGTCTCGGGGCCGATCACCTTCGACACGTGCGGCAGCGACACCGACACGCTGCTCGGCGTGTACACGGGCTCGGCGGCCTCGGTGACCTCGCTCGTGGCGGTGGGCGAGTCCGACGACGACGCCCAGCTCGGCCAGCAGAGCCGGGTGACCATCGCGGCGGTGGCCGGCCAGACCTACCTGATCGACGTCGACGGCCAGAACGGCGACCAGGGCGAGGTGGACCTGCGCTGGGGCGCCCCCTACCACGGCTACCCCGACGTCCGGCTCGGCGTGTGGTACGAGCACGCGGTCGACTGGGTGAAGCGGTTCGGCCTGCTGGACGCACAGGCCGGTGGCACCTTCGGCCCGAAGGTGGTGATGACCCGCAACCAGGTCGTCACCACCCTGTGGCGCCTGGTGGACCGCCCGGTGGCCCGCCAGGCCGCAGCGTTCACCGACGTGCCCCCGAACGCCCCGTACCTCGCCGCGCTGAGCTGGGCGGTCGAGGCGGGCGTGGTCACCTCGTACCCGGACGGGAGCTTCCACCCGAACGCCACCGTCAAGCGCGGTCACCTCGCCGAGATGCTGTGGCGCCTCGCGGGCAGGCCGACGGGTAGCCCGCCGGCGGGCTTCATCGACGTCTCGCCGAACCACAAGTTGGCAGCCGCGATCGACTGGGCGCGCGCCGAGGCGCTGGTCTCGCCGTATCCGGACGGCACCTTCCGGCGGAAGAAGACACTGACCCGGCAGCAGATCGCGTCGATCCTGTACGACCTGGCGGCGAACGAGGACGCCTGGGCGCAGTTCCCGGGCACCGCGCCGTCGACGGTCGTCTTCGCCCACTGAGGTGGCGGCCGGGGCGCCCGCGGCTCCGCGACCTGCAACCGCGCGGTGTGAATCCGGGGCCGAACAGAGGGGGTAAGGTCACGGCGCCCTCGAGGCGGCGGGACCCGGGGAGCGTGCGGAAGTCGAGGGTGGTTCGGGGCGGGCCGGACGTTCTGCGAACCCTCGTCCGCGGGCGGCCACATCCACCACCTTCACCAGGAGCCGCACCACCATGACCCGTCGCCTACTCGCCCTCGCCTGTGCGTTGACCCTCGCGCTCGGCCTCGCCGCCTGTGGAGGCGGCGACGACGACGAGGGCGCCTCGGACGTCACCGCCGCCCCCCTGCCGACCGCGCCGGACAACACGGCGGCGCCGGCGCCCACGACCACCGCGCCGGCGGTGGACTCGAGCGCCACGGCCTCGTCGGGCGGCGAGATCACGGTCGACAACTTCGCCTCGGAGGCCGGGATCACCCAGAGCGGGGACACCTACGACGACTTCGTGCAGATCACCGACGACTCGGGCCAGATCTTCGTCGAGGTCCCGTCGGACTGGAACGACGTCGACACCAGCGCCAGCTCGGACGGGAACCCCAGCATCCAGGCGTCCCCCGACCTCGAGGGCGACATCGAGAGCACCCCGATCCTCGGGTACACCGCGGTCCAGTTCACGAACTTCCCGGACCTCGACGCGGTGATCGAGCAGACCGCCGCCGCGAGCACGGGTGGCGAGTGCCAGGCCCAGGCGCCCGGCGACTACACCGACGGCGTGTTCAGCGGCCGCATCCAGGCCTTCGTCAACTGCGGGGGCCAGGACCGGGCCTGGCTGTTCGTGGCCGCGACCCCTGACAACGGCGACTCCTACGCGACCGTGATCTTCGGCCAGGCCGTGACCCTCGCCGACGTCGACGCCCTGCAGCACGCCTTCGACACCTTCAACACCACCGTCTGACGAGTCGGTGTTCTGACGCCGTGGCGCCCGGCGCTGGCTATCGTCCGCGGGTGACGACTGTCACCTCGCTGGCCGGAACCAGCCCGGGCGCCCCCGGCGTCTGATCCCGCAACGAACCCCAACTCCCCAAGGAGCGGCAATGCCCAACAAGCGCTTTCGGTCGGCGGCCCTGACGGCCGTGGTCGTCCTCCTCCTCGGCGTGGGCCTCGCGGCCTGCGGCGGTGGCGGTGACGACGAAGAGGCGGACGCCACCACCACGACGGCGGCCCCGGCCACCACCACGACCACCGCACCGGCGTTCGACCCGGGCGGCGGTGACACCACCGACACCACGACGGGCTCCGACATCGGCGACGACCAGCGGGCGGCCATCGAGGACTTCATGAGCAACGTGCAGACCGACACCGGGGTCGAGGACACCGGCGAGGCCTACACGTACACGACCCTCACCGACGACACCGGCCAGCTCACGGTCGACGCGCCGGCCGAGTGGGCCGACGTCGACGGCCGCACGGCCGCCCTCGGCACCCTGACCCTGCCGGACGTCCGGGCCTCGACGGACCTCGAGCAGTACAACGCCACCTTCGACGTGCCGGGCTTCCAGTTCACGGCCACGTCGGACTCCACCACCGGTGACCCCCGGGCGGTCCTCAACGAGGAGGCCATCCGCTTCGCCAACGTGTGCGAGCCCCAGGAGGTCCAGTCCTACTCGGACCCGCTCTACACCGGCGTCTCGCAGGTGTTCGCCAACTGCGGTAGCTCGGGTGCGGCCTTCGTCTGGACCGCGGTGCAGCCGATCGACACCAGCGACGGCGACTACATCGCCCTCGTCGGGGTGCAGATCCTGAGCGACGCCGACGTCGAGGCCCTGGGCCACATCCTGGACACCTTCGTGGTGACCCCGGCGGGCTGAGCCCACCGGACCACGGCGGCCCCGGCCGCCACCCGTCGCACCCCGCACCCCCGGCTCCGGCCGGGGGTGCGGGCGTGTTCGTCTCGGGTAGGGTCGGCCGGCACACGCAACCAGGGGGAACGAGATGGCCGAGCCCGCGCCCGAGCTGCGAGCCGAGGACCTGATCCTCGTCAGCGTCGACGACCACGTGGTCGAGCCACCGGACCTGTTCGACGGTCGGCTTCCGGCGAAGTACGCCGAGCTGGCGCCCCGCGTCGTCACCAAGGACGACGGCACCGACGTCTGGCTCTACGAGGGCCAGGAGCTCCCCAACATCGGCCTCAACGCCGTGGCCGGGCGGCCGCCCGAGGAGTACGGCATCGAGCCGGCCGCGTTCTCCGACATGCGCGCCGGCTGCTACGACGTGGACCAGCGGGTGCGCGACATGGATGCGAACGGGGTGCTCGGCTCGCTCTGCTTCCCCTCCTTCCCCCAGTTCTGCGGCCAGCTCTTCGCCCGCACCGAGGACAAGGACGTCGCCCTCGCGATGCTCCGGGCCTACAACGACTGGCACATCGACGACTGGTGCGGGGCCCACCCCGGCCGCTTCATCCCGCTGGCCCTGCCGGCGATCTGGGACCCGGTGCTCATGGCCGAGGAGGTCCGCCGGGTCGCGGCCAAGGGCTGCCGGGCCATCACCTTCTCGGAGAACCCCGAGAAGCTCGGCTGGCCGAGCTTCCACTCGCCCCACTGGGACCCGTTCTGGCAGGCCTGCACCGACGAGGGCACCGTCGTGTGCCTGCACATCGGCTCGTCCTCCCAGATGGTGGTCACCTCCGTGGAGGCCCCCATCAACGTGATGATCACGCTGCAGCCCATGAACATGGTGCAGGCGGCGGCCGACCTCCTGTGGTCCCGGGTGATCACCGAGTTCCCCGGCGTGCGCTTCGCGCTCTCCGAGGGCGGGATCGGGTGGATCCCCTACTTCCTCGAGCGGGCCGACTACGTCTACAAGCACCACAAGGCGTGGACGGGCAGCGACTTCGGCGACCGCCTGCCGAGCGAGGTGTTCATGGACCGGGTGATCACCTGCTTCATCGACGACGCCTTCGGCCTCAAGAACCGTGACGCGATCGGGATCGACCACATCTGCTGGGAGTGCGACTACCCCCATTCGGACTCGACCTGGCCCCGGTCGCCGGAGATCCTGCTCGGGTCGCTCGCCGGCCTGTCTCGCGCGGAGGTCGACGCCATCACCCACCTGAACGCCATCCGGGACTTCCACTACGACCCGTTCGCCCACCGGCCCCGCGAGCAGTGCACGGTGGGAGCGCTGCGGGCCGGCGCCACCGACGTGGACGTCTCGCCACACTCGTCGGGCAAGCCGATCACCCGACCGGACGGCCCGGTGACCATCTCCTCGATCCTCGCCGCAGCCGGCCAGCGCTGAGGATCAGGTCGGCGGGTCGCCGGCGGCCCCGGCCTCGGCCCCGGCCTCGACGGTCACCTTCGGCGCCCGGGACCAGTGGTCCTCGGGTCGGGCCTGGAAGATCGCACCGACGCCGAGCATCACGGCGCCGGCGAGGCCGTGCCACCGCGAGCGTTGCGGGCGGGTCACGCCTCCACGCTACGGTCCGCCGGCATGGACGCGACGACGACCGTGTGGGGCGAGATCCAGGGCCGGGAGATCACCTTCCCGATGGAGGTGACCGACATGAACGCGGCCACGCTCCTGTTCTCGGTCCCGAGCGAGGCCGCCGCGGCGCTGCTCCCCGGCGACCGCTTCGAGGTGGTCGAGATCGCCCCCGGTGTGGCCCAGTTCATCGTCGCCGCCTGCGACTACGTGGCCAACCCCTGGGGTGACTACAACGAGCTGAACTTCGGGTTCCTCGCCCGGCCGGTGGGCGCCGGCGACGAGGCGATCGGCTCGTTCGTGTACCGGATGCCGGTCGACCAGGACTTCACCTGCGAGGCGGGCAACAAGGTGATGGGGTTCCCCAAGACCGTCGAGCAGCTCGACGTGAGCTACACCGACACCACCGCCACCTTCCGGCTGGTGATGGGCGGCCACCCGACGCTGGTGCTGACGGTGCCACGGGCCGAGCCGATGGGTGACCCCGAGCGCCTCGACACGGTGAGCTACTCGTACCTCGACGGCGTCGCCTACGGCACCCCGCTCTCCATGGACATGGGCACGGGCTTCGTGGACCCCGCGACCGTCGTGGTCGAGGTGGGGGAGGGGCTCGTCGCCGACGAGCTCCGCTCGCTCGGGCTGCCGGTGACGCCCGACCTGGCCACCTGGGGCGAGGGCCTCTCGGCGACCTTCCTCCTCGGCGAGCCGGTGTGACCGGCGCGTTCGGGTCCCGCCCGCGGAGCGACCGGCCCGAGCCCGAGGAGGAGACCGGGGCCCGTCTCGTCCCGATCGCCGGGTACCTGCGCCACCTCGCCGCCGGGTACGCGCTGGTCGCCCTCCTGGTCGTGCCCGAGCGCATCGTCCAGTGGGGGGTTCGGGACCCCGAGGACCGCATCTCCGCGGTGGCGCTGGTCCTCCAGTTCCTGCTTCTGCCGGCGCTGGCGTCGGTCATCGCGTTCGTGGGCGGGCGCGGGAGGGACCGCAAGCGGGCGGCGATCTACGCCGGCCTCCCGGACGTCACCGACGAGCACCCCGACGACGTGGAGGTGGTCGCCGACGTCGAGGGCCTGCGCCGGATCGTGCGCAAGGCGGTGATCTCGGTGTTCGTCATCTGGTTCGTGCTGGGCCTGGTGCTGCCCTTCATGGCCTCGTCGATCCTGGCGCTGGTGCTCTACGCGCTCATCGTGTCCCGGACCGAGGCTCGGGCCGCGGCCCGCGACGGTCGGGAGCTCCTCACCCGCCCCCGCTGGTTCGTCTGGCTCCCCGTCGCCTGGCGCACCGTCGCCCCCGCCGACACCAGCACCACCGACCCGTCCTGACCCTCGTCCCCACCTCGTTCTGGTTACGAAGACGCGAGGTGGCACCTCGCGTCTTCGTAACCAGAAGCAGTCCTCGAGTGGCCGCGGGCTACTGGGCCTGGCTGACGCTCGACATGTTGAAGTCGGGGACGAGCAGCGCGGGCGTCGCCGTGCGGGGGAAGTAGTCGCCCCACTCCCGGGAGAACGAGGGGACGGTGGCGCTCGCCGCGGTGAAGCGGTCGAGGAGGGCGATCGGGCTCTCGTTGAAACGGAAGTTGTTCACCGCGCCGGTGATCTCGCCGCCCTCGACCCGGTAGACGCCGTCGCGGGTGAGGCCCGTGAGCAGCAGGGTCTGCGGGTCGACCTCGCGGATGTACCAGAGGCAGGTGAGCAGGAGCCCGTCGTCGAGGCCGGCGACGAGGTCCTCCTGCGACCCGGTGGCGCCGTCGACGGCCACCACGAGGTTGTCGATGCCGGGGGTCACCGCCAGGCCGGTGAGGCCGGCGGAGTGGCGGGTCTGGACGAGCGCCTCGAGGGTGCCGCCGGCGATCCAGTCGGTGCGGGCCAGGGGGAGGCCGTTGTCGAAGACGCTGGCCTCGCTGCTCGACGACGACGCCGCCGCGAACGGGGCGCACTCCAGGCCGGGCTCGGCGGGGTCGGAGTAGACGCGCACCGGTGACGCCGACAGGCGCTCGCCGACCCGGGTGCCCCCGCCGGGCTTCGAGAAGACGGTCTGGCCCTCGTGGGCGTCCCGCCCGCCGGCGACCCAATAGGCGTAGATCATGAGGTCGGCGACCGCGGTCGGCGGGAGGATCGTCGGGTAGCGGCCCGCGGGCAGGTCGACGCGGCGCTCCGCCCAGCCGAGGCGGCGCTCCAGTTCGGCGTCGAGGGCCAGGGCGTCGACGTCGGCGAAGTCCCGGGTGGCGGCGCCGACCCATGCCGAGCGGGTGAGGTCGGCGGACTTGCCGGTGACGCCCACGTGGCCGGTGGGCTGGACGTGGCGCCGACGCAGGCCGGTCGACGAGCCGAGGTAGACGGTGTCCACGGTGTGCTCGACGTAGCCGTAGAGGATGCGCCCGGCGTCGCGGGCCCGCCCGAAGGCCTCGCCGAGGGCGGGGGCGAAGCGGTCGAACACCGCGATCGACGTCTCGGCCGGCGGCTCGGCCCAGTCGGGGTCGGCGTCGCCCTCGACCAGCGGGGCGGCGTCCTCGGCGGGGTCGGCGTCGCGGGCGGCGGCGTCCGCCGCGGCCACGACCTCCCGGACCGCCTCGAGGGTGGCGCCGCTGCGCGAGACCGACGCCGACGCCGTCCCGCGGGCGCCGTCGACGATCGAGATGGCGGTGATGTCGCCGCCCCGCATGGCGCCGTTGGTCGTCAGGGTGTTGTTGGCCCAGCGCAGGTTCGCGCTCGTGGACGCGTCGACGAGCACGAGGCAGCCGTCGGCGGCGGAGGCGGCCAGGCCGGCCTCGACCAGGTCCTGGGGCGACGGGGTGCCGGTCACGCCCCGGCCTCCTGCTCGGTGTTGAGGATGTTGACGCCGCGGAACCGGGCCGACGGGCACCCGTGGCTCACCGGCGCCACCTGCCCGGGTTGGGCCTTGCCGCAGTTGAAGGCGCCGCCGAGCACCCAGGTCTGGGGGCCGCCCACGGCGTCCATGGAGCCCCAGAAGTCGGTGGTGGTGGCCTGGTAGGCGGCGTCGCGGACCTGGCCGGCGAGCTCCCCGTTCCGGATCCGGAAGAAGCGCTGGCCGGTGAACTGGAAGTTGAAGCGCTGCATGTCGATCGACCAGGAGCGGTCGCCGACGATGTAGAGGCCGTCCTCCACGCCGGCGATCAGGCCGGCGGTGTCGGGCCCGTCGGCGGCGGGCTGCAGGGACACGTTGGCCATGCGCTGGATGGGGATGTGGCCGGGGGAGTCGGCGTAGGCGCACCCGTTGGAGCGGCCGAGGCCCTGGAGGTGGGCCATGCGCCGGTCGATCTGGTAGCCGACGAGGATCCCGTCGCGGACGAGGTCCCACGATTGCGTGGCCACCCCCTCGTCGTCGTAGCCGATGGAGGCGAGGCCGTGCTCGACGGTGCGGTCGCCGGTGACGTGCATGGCCGGTGACCCGTAGACGAGCGTCCCGAGCTTGTCCCAGGTGGCGAACGAGGTGCCCGCGTAGTTGGCCTCGTAGCCGAGGGCCCGGTCGAGCTCGGTGGCGTGGCCGATGGACTCGTGGATGGTGAGCCAGAGGTTCGACGGATCGATCACCAGGTCGTACGTGCCCGCCTCGACCGACGGGGCGGTGAGCTTCTCCGCCAGCAGGTCCGGCAGCTCGGCCAGCTCGGCGTCCCAGTCGTGGACCGGGCGCCCGTCCGGCCCGGTGGCGCCACCGGCGAGGTACTCCCAGCCCCGGCCGACCGGCGCCGCGATCGTCCGCATCGAGTCGAAGCGGCCGGCGGCCTCGTCGTGGCCGTGGGCCTCGAGTACCGGGTGCAGGCGCACGCGCTGCTGCGTCGTCGTGGTCCCGGCCAGGTCGGCGTAGAACTTGTTCTCCACCACCTGCTCCACGCCGGCGCTCACGTGGTCGACGGCGTCGGCGGCGAGTAGCCGCCGGCTCCACTCGCCGAGCAGGGCGACCTTGTCGGCCAGCGGGACGGTGCGGGGGTCGATGTCGTAGCCCGACACCCAGGTCGCGTCGGCGTGCACGGGCTCGTCTGCGAGCTCGATGCGCTCGGTGCTGATGGCACGCGACACCGTCGCGACCGCCACGGCCTCCTCGGCGGCGCGGGCGGCGGCCTCCGGCGTCAGGTCGATGGTGGCGGCGAAGCCCCAGGTGCCGTCGGCCACCACCCGCACCGCGAAGCCGACCTCCTCGCTGTCCTGGGCGCCCTGGAGGTTGCCGTCGCGCAGGCGGATGCTCTGGCCCTGGAGGCGCTCGAGTCGGACGTCGGCGTGCTCGACCCCCAGGTCCCGGGCCCGCTGCAACGCGGCGTCGGCCAGCGAGCGCAAGGGCAGGGCGGTGAACGTCGGGTCGACCTTCACGCTGGCTCCTCCTTCGTCGGAGCGCCTTCGGCGATCCGGTTCGTCGTCCGTGCTGCTCCGCTCCGCTGCGCAACGTAGCCGCGGCGATCCGCTGCCGATCGAGGCTCTACCCTTCGGGCATGCCGCAGCTCCACGAAGCCGTCATCGTCGACACGGTGCGGACGCCGATCGGCAAGCGCAAGGGCGCACTGGCCACGTGGCACCCGGCCGACCTGCTCGGGTTCACCCTGAAGGCGCTCCTCGACCGCAACGAGGTCGACCCCGGTCGCATCGACGACGTGGTGGGCGGCTGCGTGAACCAGGTGGGGGAGCAGAGCAACAACATCGCCCGCAACGCCTGGATCGGCGCCGGCCTGCCCTGGCACGTCCCCGCCACGAGCGTCGACCGCCAGTGCGGCTCCTCCCAGCAGGCCGTGCACTTCGTCGCCCAGGCGGTCATGGCCGGCTCCTACGACGTGGCCATCGCCTGCGGGGTCGAGTCGATGAGCCGCGTCCCCATGGGCTCCAACGCCAAGGGCGGCGTCGGCCCCTTCAGCGCCGACTGGATCGAGGCGGTGGGGGGCCGCTTCCACCCGACGCAGTTCGAGGTGAGCCAGGTCCTGGCCGAGAAGTTCGGGATCACCCGTGAGGACATGGACGCCTTCTCGGTGGAGAGCCACCGCCGGGCGTGGGAGAACACCGAGAGCGGCTGGTTTGCCGAGGAGTGCGTCCCGGTCCCGCTCAAGGACGAGGACGGCAACCTCACCGGCGAGGTGATCGACCGCGACCAGGGCATCCGCCCCGAGAGCACCCTGGAGAGCCTGGGCGCGCTGCCGAGCGCCATGAGCTGGGACCCGGAGACCGCCCCGGACATCACCGCCGGCAACGCCTCGCAGATGTCCGACGGCGCCGCCGCCATGCTCATCGCCAGCCGGGAGTTCGCCGAGGCCAACGGCCTGCCGATCCGGGCCGCGTTCCGCCACCTGGTGGTCGCCGCCGAGGACCCCTACCTCGTGCTGTCGGCGCCGAACCCGGCCACCCGCAAGCTGCTCGAACGCTCGGGGATGTCGATCTCCGACTTCGACTCGATGGAGTGCAACGAGGCCTTCGCCGCCGTCGCCCTGATGTGGGCGAGCGAGTTCCAGCCCGACCCGGCGCGCTACAACCCGCGCGGCGGCGCCATCGCCATCGGCCACCCCCTCGGCGCCAGCGGCGTGCGCATCATGACCACGCTGCTGCACGACCTCGAGTCCACCGGCGGCCGCTTCGGCTTCCAGACGATGTGCGAGGGTGGCGGCCAGGCCAACGCCACCGTCATCGAGCGCCTCGGCTGACGGTTCACCCGTTCCTCCAGCAGAAACGGAAGGTGCCACCGCGCGTTCCTGCTGGAGGAAGGGCTGAAAAGGTGACTCTGCCGATCAACTTTTGGGGGAATGGGCGCCCTCGGGCTAGGGTGTCCCCCCACGCAACGCATCACGCCGGGAGGTAGGCAGTCCATGAGCCAGTCCGAGTGGGGTTTCGAGACCCGTCAGGTCCACGCCGGCCAGGAGCCGGACCCGACCACCGGGTCCCGGGCCGTTCCGATCTACCAGACCACGGCCTACCAGTTCCGTGACACCAAGCACGCCGCGGACCTCTTCGCGCTGGCCGAGATCGGCAACATCTACACCCGCATCATGAACCCGACCCAGGGCGTCTTCGAGGCCCGCATCGCCTCGCTGGAGGGTGCCACCGAGACCGCCGTCGGCCTCCCCGGCGCGCTGGCGGTGGCGAGCGGCCAGGCCGCCGAGCACTTCGCCATCCTCAACCTGGCCGAGGCGGGCAGCCACATCGTCGCCTCCGCGGCCCTCTACGGCGGCACCTACAACCTCTTCCACTACACGCTGCCCAAGATGGGGATCGAGGTCACCTTCGTCGAGGACCCGGACGACCTCGAGGCCTGGCAGGCGGCCGTGCGGCCGAACACCAAGGCGTTCTACGGCGAGTCCATCGGCAACCCCCGCAACGACGTGCTCGACATCGAGGGCGTGTCCAAGGTGGCCCACGACAACGGCGTGCCCCTCATCATCGACAACACCGTCGCCACCCCGTACCTGATCCGCCCGCTCGAGTGGGGCGCCGACATCGTCGTGCACTCGGCCACCAAGTTCATCGGCGGCCACGGCACGGCCATCGGCGGCGTGATCGTGGACGGCGGCTCGTTCGACTTCAGCCAGAACGACAAGTTCCCGCAGTTCACCGAGCCCGACCCGAGCTACCACGGCCTGGCCTACTGGCCCGCCCTCGGCGCCGGCTCGTACATCATCAAGGCCCGCGTCCAGCTGCTCCGCGACCTCGGCGCCGCCACCACGCCGTTCAACTCGTTCCTCTTCCTCCAGGGGCTCGAGACGCTGAGCTTGCGCATGGAGCGCCACCTGTCCAACGCCATCAAGGTGGCGGAGTACCTCGACGCCCACGACCAGGTCGAGTCGGTGGCCTTCGCCGGCCTGGCCTCGTCGCCGTGGAAGGCCCGGGCCGACAAGTACAGCGGCGGCAAGGGCTACGGCTCGGTCCCGGCGTTCGTGATCAAGGGCGGCCGGGAGGCCGGCGTGAAGTTCGTCGAGGCCCTGGAGCTGCACAGCCACCTGGCCAACCTCGGCGACGTGCGCAGCCTCGTCATCCAGCCGTCGAGCACGACCCACAGCCAGCTCACCGAGGAGGAGCAGCGCTCCACGGGCGTGCACCCGGGCCTCATCCGCCTGTCGGTGGGCATCGAGTCGATCGAGGACATCCTCGCCGACCTCGACAAGGGCTTCGCCGCCGCCGCCGGCTGAACCCGCCGGACGGGCACGGCGCCCACCTCGTCGGAAATCTTGGTGAGAAACCCCCGTTCAGGGGGTTTCTCACCAAGAAATCCCGGGGACGCGGCGGCTTGCGCCTACTTCTTGGGGAGGCGGATGGCCTTGTCGGCCAGGATGTTCTTCTGCACCTCGGTGGTGCCGGCGCCGATCGACGTGTAGCGCTGGTACAGGTACAGCCGGTTCCACGACCCGCCGTCGGCGGCGTCGGGGCCGCCCTTGGCCATCATCCCCGCCGGGCCCAGCAGGTCGACCGCGAGCTCGGCGAGGGTCTGGGCCAGGTGGCTCCACTGCAGCTTGGCCAGCGGCACCTCGGGCCAGTTGGGCTCGCCCTTCAGGATCTTCGAGAGCGCCCGGTAGTTGAGCAGCTTCGTGTACTCGATGTCGGTGTGGGTGCGGGCGATGCGCTCGCGGATGCCGGGGTCGCGCAGGGCGTCGGGGTTGGCCGAGCGGGCCAGGTTGACCATGGCGTCGAGGTCGGCCCGCATGGAGATGGCCAGGCCGGCGGTGCCGACCCGCTCGTGGCCGAGCGTGCCCATGGCGACCTGCCAGCCGGCGCCCTCGTCGCCGAGGCGGTAGGCGGCCGGCACCCGGGCGTCGGTGAAGAAGACCTCGTTGAACATCTCCTCGCCGGCGATGTCGCGCACGGTGCGGCACTCGATGCCGTCAGCCTCCATGTCGACGATCAGCGCGGTGATGCCCACGTGCTTCTCGCCGCGGGCGATGGCGTCGGGGTCGGTGCGCACGAGGAACAGGCCCCACTTGGCGATGTGGGCGCTCGAGATCCAGATCTTCTGGCCGTTGAGCACGTAGTCGTCGCCGTCGCGCGCCGCGGTGGTGCGCAGGTTGGCGAGGTCGCTGCCCGCCTCTGGCTCGGTGAAGCCCTGGCACCAGTGGTCGTCGGCGTTGAGGATGTTGGGGACCCACAGGTCCTTCTGCTCGTCAGTGCCCCAGCGGATGATCATGGGCCCGATCTGCCAGAGCCCGTTGGCGTTGTAGATGCCGGGCGTGCGGTAGCGCGCCGACTCCTCGGAGTAGATGACGTTCTGGGTGACGGTCGCCTCGCGCCCGCCCCACTCCTTGGGCCAGTTGATGGCCGCCCACCGGCCGGTGTTGAGCAGCCGCTGCCACGCCCGCCGGCGCTCCATCGACGTCATCGTGCCTGTCTGCTTCGTGGCTCCTTCGTCGCCACCCCTTCGGGATCCGGAACCGGCGCTTCCCGCGGCTTCGCTCCGCTCCGCCACGTCGCTCTCCGCTGGACCGTCGGCGCTCTCGTCCTCGGACCACTCCTCGAGGAAGACGGGGAGGTGCTCGTCGAGCCAGGCCCGGTACTCCTCGCGGAACGCTTCGTCCTCGGCCGTGTGGGCGAAGTCCATGGAGGTGACAGTACTGTCAGCTCCGCCATGGAGTTCACGTTCAGCGACGACCAGGAGGCGCTGCGGGGGGCGGTCCGCCAGTTCCTCGCGGCCGAGAGCCCGATGCCCTACGTGCGCGAGCGCTGGGAGTCCGAGGACGGCACCACCGACGAGGTGTGGCGGCAGCTCGTGGAGCTAGGCTGGACCGGCCTGCTCGTCCCCGAGGCCCAGGGCGGCCTCGGCCTCGGCCTCGTCGACCTCGTCGTCGTGCAGGAGGAGATGGGGCGCGTCCCCTTCCCCGGCCCCTACTTCTCGTCAGCGGTCTTCGCCACCCTCGCCGCCGTGCGCCTCGGCCTCACCGACCGCAGCGCGGCCCTGGCCGCGGGGGAGTGCACCGGCACCGTCGCCCTCGACGAGCTCGGCCACGGCGACCCCGTCGACCGGGTGCGCACCCGCGCCAGCCGCAAGAGCGGCCGGTGGCGCCTCACCGGCCTCAAGCCCGTGGTGCTCGACGGCCACCGTGCCGACTGGGTGCTTGTCGCGGCCCGCACCCAGGAGGGCCTCGGCACCTTCCTCGTCGAGCGCCCCGAGGCGGAGCTGGTCCCGACGTGGGACGGCGGCCGCAAGGTGGCCCGCCTCGTGCTCGACGACACGCCCGCCGAGCCGGTCGGCCCCGACGGCGACCACACCGCGATGTGGCGGCGCGTCGCGGACGACGCGAACGTGGCGCTGTGCGCCGAGCTCGTCGGCGGGATGGAGCAGGCCCACCACCTGGCGGTCGAGTACGCCAAGGTCCGGGTGCAGTTCGGCCGTCCGATCGCCACCTTCCAGGTGATCAAGCACAAGGCGGTCGACATGCTCCACCGCCTGGAGCTGTCCCGGGTCGGCACCCACTACGCGGCCTGGGCGTCCGACGCCGAGGAGCCCGTGCGGGCCGAGGCGGTCGCCATGGCCAAGGGCTACGTGCCCGAGGCGGCGGTCTTCGTCTCGAGCGAGTGCATCCAGATCCACGGTGGCGTGGGGTTCACCTGGGACTGCGACGCCCACCTGTTCTACCGCCGGGCCAAGCAGGACGACCTCCTGCTCGGCTACCAGGGCTGGTCGCGCGAGCGCCTCGCCGACGCCCTGCTCGGCGCCTCCTGACGCGGCTCTCGCCGCCGCGTTGACGCGCGGAGCGCTCTCCCCACCACGTCGCGTGGTTACATTCGCCCTCCTCACCACGCAGAGTGGTACAGCTTGACACGCACAGCGACTTCGTCGCAGAGTCACCCTCGGTGGCGAGGACCGGACGCAGCGTGGGCGCAGGGGGCGGTCGACCGCCCCGCGACCGGGCGCGCCGGGTGGCCGCCGCCGCGTTCGCCGGCGGCGTGCTCGTCACCGCCGTCGCCACCCTGCTCACGGTGGTCGTCGCGCCCGCCGACGTCGCCCGCGCCGACGCCACGGCGCTGGCCCTCGTCCTGCCGGTGGTGGTGGTCGCGGTGCTCGCCGTTCGCCACGCGGCGACCGCGTCGTCCTCCCTGGAACGCGACGCCCTCCACGACCCCCTCACCGGCCTGCCCAACCGGGCCCGCTTCCGCCGCGACCTCGATGCGGTGGTCGCGGACGGGCGCAACGCCTGGGCCCAGGTCGCGGTGCTCCTGCTCGACCTCGACCGCTTCAAGGAGGTCAACGACACCCTGGGCCACGACGCCGGCGACCGCCTCCTCCAGCAGGTCGGTGAGCGCCTGACCGCGGTGTTCGGCGCCGATGCCACCGTCGCCCGGCTGGGTGGCGACGAGTTCGGCGTGCTGCTCGACGGGGTGGGGGAGCGGGCGGCCCGGGACCGGGCCGCGGGGCTCGTCGCCGCGCTCGAGGCTCCCTTCCCGGTGGACGGTGGCTCGCTCGACGTCGAGGCCAGCATCGGCATCGCCGTGTTCCCGGACCACGGGGCGACCACCGAGGTCCTGCTGCAGCGGGCCGACATCGCCATGTACCGCGCCAAGAGCCGCCAGCACGCCGTCGAGTGCTACGACCCCGAGCACGACCACCACGACCGCCGCCACCTGGCCCTGCTGGCCGACCTGCGCACGGCGCTGGGCAACGGGGAGCTGGTCGTCCACTACATGCCCCAGGTCAACCTCATGACCGGTCGGGTCGACACGGTCGAGGCCCTGGTGCGGTGGCAGCACCCGACCGAGGGACTGCTGGCGCCGGGCCAGTTCGTCCCCCTCGCCGAGCGCACCGGGCTGATCCGCCCCCTCACGACCCACGTGCTGGCCCAGGCCCTGCGCCAGATCGCCCGGTGGCGCAACCGGGGCGTCGACCTCACCGTCAGCGTGAACCTGTCGGCCCGCAACCTGCACGACCCCCACCTGTCCACCCAGCTGCGCGACGCCCTCGCCCGCCACGACCTGCCCGCCCGCCACCTCCAGCTCGAGCTGACCGAGAGCTCGATCATGGACGACCCCGAGCGGGCGCTCACGGTCCTCGAGGCGCTCGACGAGCTCGGGGTGCGCCTGGCCATCGACGACTTCGGCACCGGGTACTCGTCGCTCGCCTACCTGCAGCGCCTGCCGGTCGACGAGATCAAGATCGACCGCTCGTTCGTGGCGGGCATGGCCGAGCGGCCCGCCGACCAGGTGATCGTGCGCTCGACCATCGACCTCGCCCGCAACCTCGGCCTGACCGTCACCGCCGAGGGCGTCGAGACCGAGGCGGTCCTCGCCGAGCTGCGGGCGGCGGGGTGCCACAGCGTGCAGGGGTACTACGTCAGCCCCGCCGTGCCGGCGTCCGAGCTCGAGGCGCTGCTCGACTGCCCGCTGTGGGCCGAGGGCATGGCCGCCGGCCTGGCCCGGGGCCAGGGCAGCCTGTTCGGCCCCCAGCCGTCGGTGGACCCGGTGCCCGGGCCCGCCCCGGTGGCGGGCCTGGAGCGGGACACGGCGCCGGAGGCGGTCCTCGACCTCGCTGGGGACCCGATGATCGACCTGGGCGGCGGGCGCCACCCGAGCCGGCGTCCGGGTCGGCGCCCCGCCGACGTCCCGCGCCGCCTCTGACTTCCGGGCCAGGTCCGAACCGGCACCCCGCCGCCCGACGCCCCCGAACTGGCACCGGATTTCGGTGCCCCGACACCGAAATCCGGTGCCAGAACGAGTGTCGTCGGTCTCGGGAGGGCGGGGGCGGGGGTCAGACGGTGCCGTCGGCGTGGAGCTGCGCCCGCTCGTCGTCGCTGAGACCGAGGCTCGCGAGGACCTCGTCGGTGTGCTCGCCGAGCCGCGGGGCGCCCTCGGGCACGGGTACCTCGGCGCCCACGAAGCGGGGGAAGGGCGCCTGCTGGCGCACGGGCCCGATGACCGGGTCGTCCACGGTGACGAGGTCGCCGCGGGCGGCCATGTGGACGTCGGCGAAGATGTCGGCCGCGCTGTAGGCGGTGGCCACCGGCACCTCCTCGGCGATGCAGCGGTACTCGATCTCCGAGGTGGGCAGCGACGAGGTCCACTCGGCGACCAGGTCGTTGATCTCGTCCGAGCGCTCGGCCCGGTCGGCGAGGGTGCGGTAGCGGGGGTCGTCGACGAGCTCGGGTCGGCCCATGGCCGCGCACAGCCGGCGGAAGTTGGTGTCCGAGCCCGCCACGATGCAGATGTAGCGGCCGTCCCCGGTGGGGTAGTTGTCGAGCGGCGCCGAGTTGGCCAGCCGGTTGCCCTCCCGCCCCCGCACGGTGCCGAGCACGTCGTAGGCGGCCAGCGTCCACTCGAGCACCCGCAGCACGGAGCCGTAGAGGAAGGCGTCGACCACCGCGCCCGACCCGCCCCGGGCGTCGCGGGCGTACAGCGCCGCGGTGGCGGCCTGCGCCGCGAACACGCCGGTGAGGTAGTCGCTGATGGTGACCCCGGGCCGGACCGGCGGGCGGTCGGGGTAGCCGGTGAGGTGGAGGAGGCCGCCGTAGCCGATGCCGAGCCGGTCGAGCCCGGGTCGACCGGACCACGGGCCGTCCTGGCCGAACACGGAGATCCGGACCGTGACGAGCCGGGGGTCGAGGTCGGCGGGCCCGATGTGCCAGCGCTCGAGGGTGCCCGGGCGGAAGTTCTCGCACACGACGTCGGCGGTGGCGGCGAGGCGCCGGAACAGGTCCTGGCCCTCGGGCCGGCGCAGGTCCAGCGTGATGCTCTTGCGGCCCCGGCCCTCGACCGCCCAGGCGAGCGAGTAGCGCCGGCCGTCGGCCTCGTCGGTGGGCTCGGCGAACGGCCCCATGGTGCGCATGAAGTCGCCGCCGCCGGGCTGCTCGACCTTGATGACCTCGGCGCCCTGCTCGCCGAGCAGCGCGGCGCAGAACGGCGCCGAGATGCGGGTGCCCAGGTCGAGGACCCGGAGGCCCTCGAGGGGCCGGCCCACCGTCGGCACGGTCAGGCCCGCTCGTCGTCCGCGGCGCTCTTCCTGGTGGGGTCGTCGCCGGCGTCGCGGTCGGCGAAGACCTCCTTCATGGACGTCCGCTGCTTGCGCGCCTCGAGCGCGTCCAGGGCCGTGGCGGTGTTGTGGGTGAAGTGGTGGGCCATGAAGTGGTACTGCCAGGACTGGCGCTTGCCCATCAGCTCGAAGGTGTGGTTGATCGAGCCCTTCACCATCTCCGCGGTGATGGGAGGCACGAGGGCGACCTTGTCGGCCAGCTCCCGGGTGGCGCCCGCCAGCTCGTCCCGCGGCACGACCTTGTTCACGAGGCCGAGGCGCCACGCCTCCTGGGCGTCGATCTTGTCGCCGGTGAAGAGGAACTCCTTGGCCTTGCGCATGCCGAGCTCCCACGGCTCGACGAGCAGCTCCACTCCGGCGCCGGTCATGCGCAGCACCGGGTTCTGGAACACAGCGTCGTCGGCGGCGACGATCAGGTCGCACATGGTGGCGAGCATGAGGCCGGCGGCGATGCACGAGCCCTGCACTGCGGCGATGGTGGGCTTGCGGAAGTCGTAGATCCGCAGGCACTTGTCGAAGTACATGACCTGCTCGTGGCGGTACTTGCCCTCGGGGGTCTCCCGCAGCCGACGCCACTCGTCGGGCTCCACGTCGCCCACGAGGGCCTTGAGGTCGTGGCCGGAGGAGAAGTGCCTGCCGTCGGCGGCGAGGATCACGACCCGGACGTCGTCGTCGGCCTCCGCGAGGTCGAAGGCGGCGTCGACCTGGTCGATGAGGCCGGTGTCCTGGGCGTTCGCCACCTCGGGGCGGGCGAGGGTGATGGTGGCCACCGCCCCGTCCACCTCGTAGCGGATCCGGTCGAAGCTGGATGCGTCGCTCACGTCCCCATCCTTCCCCACGCGCTCACCCCTTGGCCGCGGGCTTGGGCTCGCGGGGGAGGCCGAGGACCCGCTCGCCGATGATGTTGCGCTGGATCTCGTTGGTGCCGGCGAAGATCGACGACGCCTGGTAGTAGAGCCACGCCCGCTGCCACGCCCCGTCGCCGGGGTTGTCGGTGGCGCCCCGCCACAGCGGTGCCGCGTCGCCGAGGACCGCCATCGCGGTCTCGTGGAGGCGCTGGCTCATCTCGCTCCAGTAGAGCTTGAGCGCGCTGCCCTCCGGGCCGAGCTCCCGGCCGTGCTCGAGCCGGGAGAGCGAGCGCCAGTTGTGGAGCTGGAACAGGCGCACCTCGACGTAGGCCTGGGCGAGGCGCTGCTGGAGGCGGGGGTCGTCGTACACGCCCTGCTCGAGGGCGAGCCGCAGCAGCTCCTCGAGGTGCTGCGCGTGGATGACGAGCTGGCGGGGGTTGGTGCCCCGCTCGTGGGTGAGGGTCGACGACGACACGCGCCACCCGTCGTGCTCGGCGCCGACGAGGTTCTCCTCGGAGACGAAGGCGCCGTCGAAGAAGACCTCGTTGAACTCGGCCTCGCCCGTCACCTGGGTGAGGGGGCGGACCTCGACCCCGTCGGCGCGCATGTCGACGACCAGCGCGGAGATCCCCTTGTGCTTGGGGGCGTCGGGGTCGGTGCGGGCCAGGCACAGGCCGTAGTCGGCGAACTGGGCGTAGGAGGTCCAGACCTTCTGGCCGTCGAGCCGCCAGCCGCCGTCCACCCGCTCGGCCCGCGTGGCCACGGCCGCGAGATCGGAGCCCGCGCCCGGCTCGCTGAAGAGCTGGCAGAACAGCAGGTCGGCGGTGCGGATGCCGGGCAGCCAGCGCTGCTTTTGCTCGTCGGTGCCGTGGGCCAGCAGGGTGGGCCCGACCAGGTTGATGCCGATGCGCCCGACCAGCTCGGGGGCGCGTGCCCGGGCCAGCTCCTCCTGCACCACGTAGTGGGTCAGGGCACCGGCGCCCCGCCCGCCGTAGGCCTCGGGCCAGGTGACCGCGACCCAGCCGCCGGCGGCCAGGCGGGCCTGCCAGTCCCGCAGGAAGGCGAACTCCCCGGCCAGGTCGTCGAACTGGGGCGGGAGCCCCTTGCCGTACTCCCACGGCAGGTTCGCCTCCAGCCAGGCGCGGCACTCGGCGCGCACGGCGTCCTGCTCGGCGGTCGGCGTGAGGTCCATCCACGGGGGATAGTAGGGCGATGGACTTCGACCTCTCGGAGGATCAGCGCGCCCTCCAGGACGCCGCGGCCCGCTTCCTCGACGAGCAGTGCCCCACCACCCGGGTCCGGGCGGCCATGGCGTCGGACGAGGCCTACGACCGCGACCTCTGGCTCGCCATGATCGACCTCGGCTGGCCCGCCATGGCCGTGCCCGAGGACCTGGGCGGCCTCGGCCTCGGCACGGTCGAGCTCGCGGTGCTGCTCGAGCAGACCGGCGCCCACGTGGCCCCCACCCCGTTCCTGCAGGAGGTGCTGGTCCTCGACGCGCTGGTGGGCGCCGCCGCGCGGGGGGTCGAGGACGCCGGCTGGGTCGACCCCGTGCTCCAGGGGGACACCGTGGCCGCGGTGGCGTGGCAGCCCCTGCACGCCGAGCGCGACGGCGCCCGCTGGCTGCTCAGCGGCCGCACCGGCCCCGCCCTGTACGCGCCCACGGCGGACGTCCTGGTCGTCCCCGGCCGGGAGGCCGACGGCACCGAGCACCTGTTCGCGGTCAACACCACGTCGCGGTCGATCGCGGCGGAGCCGGCCATGGACCAGACCCGCCGGCTCGGTTGGGTCGACCTCGAGCCGACCGCGTCGCTGCACCTCGGCGGGCCCGAGGCGGCCGAGGCCTTCCTCGACCTCGGGGCACTGGGCCACGCCGCCGAGCTCCTGGGCGCCGCCGCCCGGGTCCTCGACCTGTCGGTCGAGTACGCCAAGGAGCGGGTGCAGTTCGGCCGCCCCATCGGCAGCTTCCAGGCGGTCAAGCACCGCTGCGCCGACATGCTCGTCGACGTCGAGGGCATGCGCTCGGCCGTGTACTACGCGGCCTGGTGCGTCGGTGCCGGCGACCGTGACCGCTCGATCGCCGCCTCCACCGCCAAGACCTGGTGCTCGGACGCGGGCCGGCGGGTCATGGCCTCGGCGCTGCAGGTGCACGGCGGCATCGGCTTCACCTGGGAGCACGACCTGCACCTGTTCCTCAAGCGGGCGCAGCTCGACGAGGTCACCTTCGGCGACGCCACCTTCCACCGGGCGCGCCTCGGGCGCCTGCTCCGCGAGCGGGTGGAGCGGGGCGAGAGCGTCATCTGACGCCCGTTCGGACCGGGCGCACGGCACCCCCGGCCGGGCGTGACAACCGGCACGTGCTCAGGAGCGCCGGAGCCCGGCCGATACGGTGACCAACGTGACCCAATCGGAGGCGCCGCGATGAGCGACGTGACCCTGGACCCGAGCGCTGCCGGCGACCACGACGCGGTGGCCGCCCCGGCACCGGGGGCGGCGCACACGGTGGCCGACGTCCGGGAGCACGTCGCGGAGGTCCGTGAGCACGTCGCCGAGGTGCGCGAGCACGTCGCCGAGCAGCTCGCCCACGTCAAGCCCCTGCTGCGGGGCTGGATCCACGAGATCTTCTTCTTCCTCTCCATCCCCGCCGGCCTGCTCCTCGTGGCCTTCTCCGGCACCGTCGAGGCCCGCCTCGCCGCCGCGGTCTACAGCCTGGGCGTCTCCGCCCTGTACGGCGTGAGTGCCGCCTACCACCGGGGGCCGTGGACCGAGAAGGGGCGCATCGTCATGCGCCGCCTCGACCACGCCATGATCTTCGTGCTCATCGCCGCGACCTACACCCCGTTCTGCATCCTGCTCCTGGACGGCGCGTCGCAGTGGCTCTTCCTCGGCGCCATCTGGTTCGTCGCCTTCGCCGGCCTGACCCTCGCCCTCACCGGGATCTCGATGAAGTACGGGATCGGGTTCGTGCTCTACATCGCCATGGGTTGGGCGGCGATCTTCGCCCTGCCGCAGTTCATCTCGGGGCTCACCCCGGTGCAGCTCGGCCTGATGCTGGCGGGCGGGATCTTCTACACCGCCGGCGCCATCTTCCTTGCCACCCGCTGGCCCGACCCCTTCCCGAAGGTCTTCGGGTACCACGAGGTCTGGCACGTGATGACGGTCCTCGCCGGCATCTGCCTCGCCATCGACATCTGGTGGGTCTCCCTCTCCGCCTGAGGGCGGGGATCTGCCCTCACCGTCGGTCGTCGCGATCGACGTCGAGCTGGACCAGGACGATCGCGCCGTCCGGCTCGACCCGGCCCACCACGGCGAATCGGGCGACGAACAGCCCGGTGGCGATCAGGACCCGGTGGTCGGCGCGGTCCGGAAACAGGGACGGGAGACCGTCCCCCGCGGTGGCGAACGTCTCGACCGCCCGGAGCAGGTCGTGGGCGAGGAAGTCGTGCGCCGACGGTTCCCCGTCCGTCCGCGCTCCGCAGGGAGTTGACGATCGAGGTCGTCGAAGAAGGCGGGATCGACCCGCACGGACCGCCGGGCGGCCACGACTCAGTCCGGAGGGCGGACGGTCGGGTTCCTCAGCTCGACTCGGGCTCGCACCTCGTCGAGGAATTCAGCCGGGACCGTGTCGAGGTCCCGCACGATGCTCTGTTCGAAGACCCGGTCCTGCTCGGCGGGCGAGAGCGCCTCGAACTCCGCCGGCGACCAGATCTTCGGGGCCATGACGCCAGCGTAGCGGCCGGGTCATCAGATTGAAAGACATTGAAAATCATCCTTCGGCGAGGAGGGCGCGGAGGGCGGTGAGGTCGGGTTTGCCGGCGGGCAGCAGGGGCAGGGCGTCGACCCGGACGACCCGGTCGGGGGCCTTGAACCTCGCCAGACCCTGTGCCACGACCCAGTCCCGGGCCGCCTCCCGGTCGAGGGGCTCGTCCGCCACCACCACGGCGACCACCCGCTCGCCCAGCCGGTCGTCGGGCTCGCCCAGCACCACCGCCTGGCGGACGGCGGGGTGGGCCTCGAGGGCGCCCGCCACCTCGGTGGGGTCGACGTTCTCGCCGGCGCGGATGATCACGTCCTTGCTGCGGCCCACGATGGTGAGCCAGCCGGCGTCGAGGGTGGCCAGGTCGCCGGTGCGGAACCAGCCGTCGTCGGTGAGGGCGGCGGCGTCGTCCTCGGCATCGAGGTAGCCCGCGAACAGCTCGGGTCCCCGCACCTCCAGCTCGCCGCCGGGCCCGCAGCGCAGCTCGACCTCGCCCACGGCGCGCCCGTCGGTGGTGGCGGCCTGCTCCTGCGTGTCCACCTCGGTGGTCGTCGCCACGGTGGGCGCCTCCGTCGACCCGTAGCTGCGCTTCACCCGTGCGCCGAGGCGTTCGGCGGCGTCACGGACGAAGGCGGCGGAGACGCCGGCGCCCCCGCTCGAGATCAGCCGCAGCGACCGCACCGCCGCGGGCGTGAAGCCGTCGGCGGCGAGGAGCTCCACGAAGAAGGTGGGAGGTCCGACCATGAAGCTCACCCGTTCCTCCTCGATGAGGGTGAGGGCCCGCTCGGCGGACCACCGGGCCATGAGGACGGCCTTCATGGGCACCACGCCGGGGAGCAGCACGCCGTTGAGCAGGCCCGAGACGTGGGCCAGTGGCGCGGGCATGAGCACGGCGTCGGCCGGGCCCACCCCGTGGACCGACGCCATGAGTCGGGCCTTGTGGGCCAGCGCCCGGTGGGTGTGCAGCACCGCCTTGGGACGGCCCGACGAGCCCGAGGTGAACAGCACCACGGCCAGGGCCTCCGGGGTGGCGCCGCCGTCCTCCGGGCCGACCGGGGGACCGGTCGGCAGCTCGTCGAGGTCGAGGACCAGCTGGGGACCGACCCGCTCGACGATCGACGCCGCCTCCTGGTCGCCCGCGCGGTGGTGGATGGGTGCGGCGACGGCGCCGAGTCGCCAGCAGGCCCGGTAGGCGAGGAGCGAGCCGATGCGGTTCCCGGAGCGCCACGCCACGGCGTCCTCCGGGCGCACGCCCGCGGCCCGCAGGCCGCCGGCCAGCGCCGCCACCGCGGCGTCGACGTCGGCACTCGACCAGCGCCGGCCGACCGTGCCGTCCTCGCCCACCTCGACGACGAGGTCGTCACGGACGGGCGCGGCGGCCAGCACCGAGTCGAGGGTGGCGCCGTCCCACGGCCGGCCGGGGCCGGTCCAGCGCTCGACGAGGTCCGGCGGGATGGGCGCGGCGGGGCGCAGGGTCACGGCGGTGGGCTCAGCAGTCCGCGGCCCGGTCGAGCACGCGGGCGAACCCGGCGATGCCGGTGGCGTTCAGGTGCAGGCCGTCGGAGAGGAACCAGCCGGGGTGCCGGGCGGCCTTGGCCGACCAGTCGACCAGCACCACGTTGTCGCGGGCGTCCGCCTGGCGGCGCAGCTCCGCGTTGATGGTGCGGGCGCCTTCTCGCCACCGGGTCGTCGCGATCGGCGCGACGCCGTCCTCCTTCACGGTGACCAGGGCCACACAGGGCACGTCGGCGGCGGCGGCCACCACGTCCCGGATCTTCAGGATCGGCACGAAGCCGTAGGTGGGGTGGGTCGCCGCGACCACGTCCGGGGCGCCGGCGGCGATCACGATCGAGCGGGCGCCGGTGCGGCGCATCTCGGACACCGGGTAGACGAGCTGCTCGAAGTGGGCGTTGTTGAAGGCGTGGACCGTGACCCGGTGGTCGGGGGCGAGCCTGGCCCGGGCCGCCGCCTCGGTCTCGTGGACGATCGAGTCGCCGGCCAGCCCGACCCGGGGGGCGCCCGGCGCGCCGACGTACTCGCACCCCGTCCCCGCCAGCACGAGTGCGCCCACGGCGACCGCCGCCGGCGCGAGGCGGCGAACGAGGGAGGTGACCGCGGGCACGGCGTCAGCCTCGCAGGTCGAACGCCACCTTGATCGCGCCCGACGCGCCCTGGTCGGCGAGGGCCCCGAAGGCGTCCCGCCAGGCGTCGAGGGCGAAGGTGTGGGTGAGCATGCCGGTGAGGTCGATGCGGCCGGCGGCGGCGAGGTCGAGGTAGTGGGCGATGGCGTGCCGGCGCACCCCCTCCACCTCCTCGACCCCGAAGGCGTTCGAGCCGACGAGGTTGAGCTCCTTGAAGTACCAGGGCGTCCACTCGTAGCGGGCGGGCGAGCTCACGCCGAGCTCGACGAGGGTGCCCCGCGAGCGCAGCACCCGCAGGATGACCTCGAGGGTCTCCGCCGCGGCGACGGTGTCGTAGACCACGTCGATGCCGCCGGGGTAGGCGACGGGCAGCCCCTCCCACGGGTGGCGGAGCACGCCCCCGGACCAGTCGGCCAGCGCCTCGACGAGGTCGAGGCGGGGCTCGTGCTCGAAGACGGTCGCCCCGAGGCTCGCCGCCAGCGCGCGCTGCGCCGGCCAGCGGGCCACGACGCCGACCTCGACCGAGGGGTGGAGCGCCTTCAGGATCGCCACCGCGGTCGTGCCCAGGGCGCCGGCGCCGTAGACGAGCGCCCGTCCGCCCTCCGGTGGCGGGTGGCGGACGATGGCGTGCAGCGACACCGCGAACGGGTCGCCCAGGACGGCGACCTCGTCGGGCACGTCGTCGGGCACCGGGATGGCCATCAGCTCGTGGGCGGGCAGCAGCTCGGCGAACCCACCGGTCGCCTCCGTGGCGTTCCCGGTGTGGATGCCGGGGGACAGTCGCCCGTCGAGGAAGTTCCAGCACATGTTGTAGTCACCGTCGACGCAGGCGGGGCACGGCGGGTCGATGCCGCGGGGCCCACACGACAGCCAGGGGTTGAGCACCACCCGTTGCCCGACCTCGAAGCCCTCGGCCTCGGGCCCGAGCTCCTCGACCGTCGCCACCACCTCGTGGCCGAGCACCTGCGGAAAGGAGATGAAGGCGGTCATGGGGTTGTCGCCGGCGTCGTCGAAGTCCATGAGGACCTGCTTGGCGTCGGAGCCGCAGACGCCGGTCATCCGGGTGCGCAGCACCATCCAGTCGGGGCCGATCGGCCGGGGGTCGGGCACGTCCTGGAGGGCCATGAAGGTCGTGGCCAGGTTGCGCTGGAGCCGGTTGGCGCCGGGGGGCGGCGGGTCGACCGGGCCGGGTTCGACGCCGAACACGAGGGCCTTCACGGGGTTGCCTCCGGGGTGGACGGCGCTGTCGGGGCCTCCGCCGGGCGCATGGCCGCGGCGGCGCCGGCGAGGAACAGGTCGATGTCGGTGGTCTTGAAGGCGGCGATGTCCTTCAGGTCGGGGAGGTAGTGCTCGAAGGCGTCCCCCTCGATGGCGGCGACGATGCCCTCGGCCACGGACGCGGGTGACTCGAGGTCGCCGTGGTAGAGCGGCGGGTCGTTGTCCGGCTGGTCCCAGATCTCGGTGTCGACCGGGCCGGGGATGATCAGGCGCACGTCGACGCCGGTGTCCCACAGGTCGAGGGCCAGCGACTCGGACCAACCGCACAGCCCGAACTTCGAGGCGCAGTAGGCGGCCTCGTGCACGATCCCGAGCCGACCCCCGAGGCTGGCGACGTTGACGATGCTGCCGGCGTCGCGCTCGAGCATCCGGGGCAGGACCGCCAGGGTCAGGCGCACCGGGCTCAGCAGGTTGACCCGGAGGACGTGCTCGACCTCGTCGTTCGTCAGCTCCTGCACCGCCCGGCGCTTCGGCACGGCGGCGTTGTTGACGAGCACGTCGAGGTGGCCGAAGGCGTCCCACGCCTCCGCCGCCAGGGTCTCGGCGGCGGCGGGGTCGTCCAGGTCGACCACCCAGCGCCGGCTGGCCGGGGCGTGGGCCCGGCAGCGCTCGAGCACCTCGTCCAGGCGGTCGGCCCGGCGGGCGACGAGCCCGACGGTGGCGCCCCGCTCGGCCAGCAGCTCCGCCAGGGCGGCGCCGATCCCCGACGACGCCCCCGTGACCAGCACGTTGGCACCGGCGACCGGCACGCTCACGACCGGGTCACCCGTCGGCGGCCTGGGCCGCGGCCCGGGCCTCGCCGTACCACTGGGCCGAGCCGGTGAGGTAACCCATGAGGTCGGTGGCCTTGGCGTTCGCCACGTCGCCGAACCAGGCCGGCAGGTAGCGCTCGAACTGCCCGGTGGCGAGCTGCTCGACCACCTCGTCGACCACCGCGGTCACGGGCAGGGCCTCGACCTCGGCGATCATCGGGTCGTTGTCGGGCAGGTGGAACAGCTCGGTGTCGATCACGCCGGGGTTGAGCAGGTGCACCGAGACGGGCGTGTCGGCCAGCTCGACCCAGAGCGCCTCGGACCACGACGTGAGCGCCGCCTTTGAGGCGGCGTACGCGGCCTCGCCGGGCGGGCTTAGCCGCGCCGCCACCGACGAGACGTTCAGGATCTGGCCCCGGCCCCGCTCGAGGAGGCGGGGGAGCAGCGCGCTGGTCAGGCGCACCGGGGACTGGAAGTTGATGGCCAACACCTGGTCGACCTCGGCGTCGGACGTGTCCTCGACCCGCCGGCGCTTGGGGATGCCGGCGTTGTTGACCAGCAGGTCGATGCCCCCGAGCTCGTCGTCGGCGCGGCGGGCGAAGTCACCGACCGCGCCGAGGTCGGCGAGGTCGACGGTCCACGACCGGCTCTCCGGCGCGTGGGCGCGGCAGCGCGCCAGCACCTCGGCCAGGCGGTCGGCGCGCCGGGCGCAGATGCCGACCGTGGCGCCCCGCTCGGCGAACCCCTCCGCGAGCGCGGCGCCGATCCCCGACGAGGCGCCGGTCACCAGTGCCACCCGGCCCTCGAGCGGACGTTCCCCTTGCTCCACGGTCTTCCCCCTTGCGGTGGCCGGCGGCGCGGCCCGAGCGGGCCCGATGCTACGTTCCCGCGCGTGACCGTCACGCCCGATCGGGCCCGGCTGGACGGGCGGGTCGCCCTCGTCACCGGCGCCGCCGCCGGCATCGGCGAGGCCACCGCCCTGGCCCTGGCCGCCTTCGGCGCCGACGTGGCGGTGTGCGATCGCGACGAGGACGGCCTCGCGTCGACCGCTGCGGCCCTGGCCGCCGCCGGTGCCCGGGACGTCAGCGAGGTGCTCGACGTCCGCGACGACGAGGCCGCCCGTGCCTTCGTCACCCGTGCCCACGCCGAGCTCGGCCGCCTCGACATCCTGGTGAACAACGCCGGCGGCGGCTTCCTGGCGCCGTTCCTCGACGTGAGCGCCAAGGGCCAGGACGCCCTCATCCGCGAGAACTTCACGAGCGCGGCCACCTTCATCCGGGCCGCCGCACCCCACCTCGGCGAGGGCGGGTCGATCGTGAACGTCACCTCGATCGAGGCCCACCGGGCGGGCCCTGGCTACGCCGTGTACTCGGCCATGAAGGCGGCGCTCGCCAACCTCACCAAGAGCCTGGCCCTGGAGCTCGGCGACCGGGGCATCCGCGTCAACTGCGTGGCCCCCGACGTCATCCCGACGCCGGGCCTCGGCCCGATGCCGGTGCGCACGCCGCTCGTGCGGCCGGGTCACGTGGACGACGTCGCCGGGGCGGTGGTCTTCCTCGCCGGCGACCAGGCCGGGTTCGTCACCGGCACCACGCTGCACGTCGACGGCGGCAACCACGCCGCCGGCGGCTGGCACCGCGACGACGACGGCCGCTTCACCACCTGACGCCCCCGGCGGGGCCGGATCGGTCCCGGCCGGCCACGATCTAGTCTGCGCCCCCATGGATCTGCGCTCGGAGACCGAGGACCTGGCCCAGGCGACCCGCTGGCTCCTCGTCGTGCTGGTCGGCGCGAGCGTCCTCGCCGCCGGGGTCATCGCCGCGACGGACGTCCCCGGCCTGGTCGGGAACAAGTGGCAGGTCGTCGGGGCGGTGTCCGGTGCGCTGACGGTGCTGTCGCTGGTGGTCGGCCTGCTCGTCGTCCTGCGGGCGACCGAGCCGACCGCCGAGGACGAGGCGGTCGACGCCGCAACGGTGAACGGCGCGCTGCCGGCCGCGGTCGAGTCCACCGCCGAGTCCACCCCCGGCCTCGGCGACGCGGCCGGTGACGACGCCGACGCGGACCCGCCGGCGGCCGAGGCGGCCGAGGCCTTCGTCCTACCGCCGCCCGCCCCCGGGGGCGAGGAGCGCCGGGCCCACCGCCGGGCCGTCGCCCGGTTCCACCGGGCCCGCACCGCGGTGACGGTGGCCGTGGTGCTGGCCTTCCTCGGCATGGTGGGGATGACGGTCGCCGCCGTGGTCGACGGCAACAACGTCGAGGCGCGCCAGCGCACCCTGCTCGCGGCGCAGTTGACCGCGGAGCAGGACGGACCCATCACCGAGCCCCAGGCCGTCGCCGTGCAGCTCACCACCCGGGGCCTCGAGCGCATCGCCGAGGCCATGGGCTGCACGGGGGCGCAGATCGGTGCCCGGCCGGTGCAGGGCTGGGCGGTGTCCGGTACCTACCGGAACCCGACGGTGGTGCTGTTCGGCCCCGTACCCCAGTGCGAGGACATCGAGATCGCCCTCGCTCCCCGCGACGGCTTCGTCTATCCGACCTTCGGCACCCCCACCACGGGCGCGACGACCGCCACGACCCGGCCGTCGGTCCCGGCGGCCGGTGCGCAGCCCGGCGCCGCCGGGACCGGCCAGGGTCAGCCCGAGGCGGGCGCCGCCCCCTGATCGTGGGTCGGGGTCGGGCGGTTCCTCACGGGGCCGGCTGGAGGCCGATGGCCAGCGCCGTCCCGCTGATCGCCCCGCCGAGGCCGAGGTCGGGATCGGCGTCCGGGCTGGTGCAGAAGTTGTCCACGCCCTCGACGATCAGGTCGACCGCATCGGGGAACACCGCCGTGGGTGCGTAGCCGAGGTCGGTGACCAGCGCCTGCCGCTCCGCGGTCGTCGCCGCGTTCCAGTCGTCGCAGCCCTGGGAGTCGACCGTCGTCGCGTCCAGCGGCTCGGTTCCCCCGTCGCCGCCGCCGCAACCGCCGAGGGCGGCGAACCCGAGCGCTGCGACCAGCACGAGGCCGAGGAGGGGGAGACGACGGTTCGGGCGCATGGGGCACCTCCGGGTTGGTCCGCTGCGGTCAGCGTGCGCCCCGGTCGTGGCTGCGAACAGGGGCGAACGGCCGTAGATCGGCACCCGCGGTCGGGCGGCGCCGACGCTCAGCCCGAGAGGCGGGGGAGCAGCTCGGTGAGCAGGCCGTCGATCTCGCGGGCGCAGTCGACGTAGACCTGCTCGTCCCCGCCGGCCGGGTCGGCCACGTCCTCGTCCTCGCCGGGCTCCGCGTGGACGAGGTCGAGCGTGGCCAGGCGGGCGCGCAGCGGTTCGGGCCCGGCGGGCAGGTCGCGCACGAGGCGCTTGAGGGTGGCGGTGCGGTCGGCGACCTCGGGGTGCTCGCGGCGGACGTAGCGGACGTGCTCGGCGGCCATGGCCAGGATCAGGTCGGCGCACTCGAGGTCGGCGGGTCGCAGCTGGGCGCTGCGGTGGTGGTTGGCCTCCAACCCCAGGTCGGCGAGCGCCTCCCGGGTGCGCCAGCTCATGGGCTGGCCGTCGATCACGTGGGTCCCGGCGGTGATGACCTCGAGGTCGGGGTCGGCGGCGACCAGGACCGCGCCGGCCATCACCGAGCGCGCCGCGTTGCCGGTGCAGAGGGTGATGATGGTGGTCACGGGCGCTCCTGGGGCGGGACGACGGCACCGCCCACGACGGTGGCGGCCACGTAGTCTGCCGTGAGGCGGCGCCGGGCTTCGAGCCAGGGCACGTGCAGCAGGCAGAGGTCGGCCGGGTGGCCTGGGGCGACCCGTCGGGGCGGCCCGCCGGGTGCGGTCGCCGTGCCCGTCCAGCACGCCAGCGCCGTCTCGGGGGTGAGGCCCTCCTCCGGGCCCAGGCGGGCACCCGCCGCGGTGCGCCGGTCGACCGCCGCCTGCATCGCCCGCCAGGGGTCGATCGGGCCGAAGGGGGCGTCGGAGCCCGCGGCGAGGGGCGCGCCGGCGTCGGCGAAGGCCCGGCCCCGGTAGAGCCACGGCTGGTCCTCGGGGTCGACCTCGTCGAGGTAGCGGTCGCCGTGGGCGGCCACGAAGCCGGGGTTGGTCACCACCGTGATGCCCAGCCGGGCGACCCACGCCACGAGCTCGGGAGGCGCCACGCTGGCGTGCTCGAGCCGGTCGCCGGCGAGCGGTCCGGCGGCGTCGAGGGCGGCCAGGGCCAGGACGACCGTGGCGCGGCTGGCGGCGTGGACCGCCACGGGGCGACCGGCGGCGTGGTCGGCGGCGATGCCGGCGACGAGGGCGTCCAGCTCGGGCAGGTCGTGCTCGGCCAGCACCAGCTTGTGGGCGCCGTCCACCCCGGTCGTACCGAGCAGGTGGACCCGCTGGTGCAGCACGCCGGACGCCTGCCACGCGGCGAACCGCTCGGTGGTGCCGGCGTCGTTGGTCACGGAGGCGTCGGTGATGCCGGTGACCCCGAGTCGGGCGAGCTCGACGCTCACGGCGGCGACCGCGGCCTCCTCCTCGGTGGCCGACCACGGGTCCAGGCCGTGCAGCAGGTGGTCGCCGTCGTAGAGCAGGCCGTCGGGGGCGGCGGCCTCGACCGCCGGGCCCGCGACGGCCAGCGCCCGCGACGAGAGCACCCAGAGGTGGCCGCTGCGGTGCTGGATCCGGACGGGGTGGTCGGGCGCGAGGGCGTCGAGGCGGCGGCGGTCGAGCGCCCCGCCCCGGCGCTCGTCGTGGCCGACGCCGCGGAGCCAGGCGCCCGCCGGCGTCTTCGCGGCGGCGTCGTGCAGCACCCGGTCGAGGTCCTCGGGGCGGCGGACGTGCGGCGGGCCGCAAGGCACCGACGAACGCGCCCGCGCCAGTGCCCGCAGGTGGAGGTGGTGGTCGTGCAGTCCGGGGAGGAGGGCGCCGCCGTGGCCGTCGAGCACCGCCTCACCGGGGGCGACGCCGCCGACCCGGTCGGGCCCGACCTCGGCGACGCGGTCACCTTCCAGGCGGACGTCGACGCCCGGGACGCCCTCGACCTCGACGTCGTGGAGGATCACGGACGGGCCACCCCGACCGGGAGAGTTCGGGCCCTGGGCGGCACGACCTCGACCGAGGTGGCGCCCGCTCGGTCGGGAGCCGGTCCCGCCGCGTCCTCCGTGGCGACCAGGTGGGCGGCGACCTCGCGCAGGGCCAGGTCCACGTCGGCCGGCGCGCCGATGAGCACGGCCAGCGCCGCCGCGGCGGCGACCAGCCCAGTGGCGGGGTCGGCGGCGGCATCGGCCACGAACACCGGCCCGTCGTCGTCCCAGGCCACCAGCCCGCCGGCGGCGGCGGCGTCGTCGCCGAAGCCCACGGCCTGCGCCCACGGGCCGGTGCGGCCGTAGGCGGTGATCGAGCACCACGGCGCCCGGCGCTCGACGCCGAGCTGGTCGAGGGCGCGTGGCCGGGAGGCCTCGACCACGAGGTCGGCGCCGGCGCAGCGCCGGCG
This sequence comes from Acidimicrobiales bacterium, assembly GCA_041908445.1. Lineage (GTDB taxonomy): Bacteria > Actinomycetota > Acidimicrobiia > Acidimicrobiales > DATDAH01 > JAEUJM01. The sequence continues at coordinate 65,218 of JAYRFK010000113.1, forward strand.
CAGCTCGGCTCGCCCGTCGGGGGAGGCGAGGTCGAGGACGAGGTGGTCCTTGCCGGCGTCGAGGAGGGCGAAGAAGCGGGGGTCGCCCGCCCGGGCGCCGTCGGGTCGGTCAGTGCTCTCGACCTTGACCACGTCGACGCCCGCCGCGGCGAGGATCGAGGTGGCCAACGGCCCCGCCCAGAGGGAGGTCAGGTCGACGACGGTCCTGCCGGCCAGCGGCCGTGGGCGCACCGCGAGGGCCCCCGCCGGCACGGGGCCGGAGCCGGTCGGCAGGGCGCCGTCGAGCAGGAACGGGGCCGGCGGCCACGACTGGCCCCGGGCCACGAGCTGCTCGTCGGCCGACGGCGTGCCCGGCGCCGGGACGGCGGCGACGGCCAGGCCCAGCTCCCGCCCGGCGGCCACCAGCGGCGTGGACCTCGACCCGGCGACGACCGCGGCCACCGCCGGCCAGGGGACGGTGTCGTCGCCCGCCGCCTCGAGCCCCAGCCACGCCGGGAGCAGCTCGAGGTCGGTCTCGCGGGGGAGCGACACCACGATCCAGCCGTCGGCGGTCGGGAGCAGGCGACCGGCCCCGCCCACGGTCGTGGCGCCGGCGCGGGTGGCGCCGGTCAGCGCGGCCCGCTCGCCCAGCAGCGCCGGTCCGTCCAGGACCACGCGCGTCCCGCCCAGCGCACTGAGCAGCTCCACCACGGCGGCGGCGGCGTGCAGGCCGGCGGCCACGTCGCCGAGGGGGAGCAGCGGGGGGCCGTCTGCACGCCCGGTGAGGGCGAGGGCCCCCGAGGCGCCCCAGCCCGCGAGACCGGTCTGGCGCCCCGCCGTGACGACGACGGGCGCGTCACCGGTGGTGGCGTCGGTCGGGTCCACCCACCCGGTGCCGTCGAGCGTGCCGTGGAGGGGGCCGTCGTCGTCCGGCACCACGTCGGCGCCCAGCATCGCCAGCAGGGCCCCGGCCCGGGTCTCGACGGGGCCGGTGCCGACCTGCCGGAACCGGAACCCGGTGAGCGGCGCCACGCCGCCATCGTGCCCGCTCGGCGCCCTGGGGGCACTCCGGCGCCGGCCGTCGGGCCGCCGCCCGCCCGTAGGCTCCGGCCGTGGCCGCCGCCGCCCGCCCCCGGGCCCACCGCTGCACGATCGACGAGGCCCTGGCCCTGCTGGCCTCACCCGACGCCACCGAGTCCCTGTCGCTGGCCCACGGCGTCGCCGCCCTGGTCGTCGAGGAGGACGGCGAGTGGCCCGACGACGAGTTGAGCGCGGCCCAGCGCCACACGCTCGAGTGGCTGCCGTGCGTGACGGTGGCGCCCGCGGGTGGTCCGTCGTGGCGCCGGTTCGACGTGGTCGCGACCGAAGGCGCGCCGGCCGGCGTCGGCGTGGCCGCGCTGCTGGATGCGGTCACGGCGAACCCCCAGGCGAGCACCGCCCTCGTTCGCCTCGTCCGGGCCGCCCACCGCTCGGACCCGCACACGGGGTTGTGGACCGAGTCGGTCACCTACGGGCTGCTCCAGTCGGGTGCCGAGTTCGCGGCATGGCGGGCCGCCCACCCCGCCACCGCGCCGGGGGCGCCCGGTGGGGTCGTGGTCGAGCGCACCGACCGCGGCCTCGAGGTCGTGCTCGACCGGCCGGGTCGCCACAACGCCCTGGACGTGAGCCTGCGGGACGCCCTCGTGGATGCGCTCCGGGCGGTCGGCGCCGGCGCCGACGAGCCGGTCGTCCTCCGGGGGCGGGGGCCGTCGTTCTGCAGCGGCGGCGACCTGGCCGAGTTCGGGTCGTTCCCGGATCCGGTCGCCGCCCACCTCGTCCGCAGCACCCGCCTGCCGGCCCGGGCGGTGCTCGACGTGCGCCGCCGCCTCACCGCCGAGGTGCACGGCGCCTGCGTCGGCGCCGGCGTGGAGCTGGCCGCCTTCGCCCGCCGGGTCGTCGCCGACCCAGCCACGACGTTCCGCCTGCCCGAGGTGGGGATGGGCCTCGTGCCGGGCTCGGGGGGCACCTGGAGCGTCACCCACCGCATCGGCGCCCAGCGCACGAACTGGCTGGCGCTCACCGGCGCCACCGTGGACGTGGCCCTGGCCGAGCGATGGGGGTTGGTCGACGAGGTGTCGCCCGGCAGGCTGGCTGGGTAGGGCAGTGGGCACCGACGACCCAGGAGGACCTCCGATGGGCTTCATGGACGAGCTGAAGGCGACCGCCGGGCAGGCGGCCGGCAAGGCCGACGAGCTGGCCGGCCAGGCCTCGGCCAAGATGGGCGAGCTCGCCGACCAGCACGGCGACAAGGTGAAAGGCGCCGTGGACAAGGCCGCCGGCACCGTCGACGAGAAGACCAAGGGCAAGTACACCGACAAGATCGCGAAGGGGTCGGCCGCCGCGAAGGGTGCGGTCGACAAGGTCGCCGAGGACGGCAAGCGCTAGCCAGGAGCGGTCGCCGCCCCACCCTGTCCCTGCGCCGGCGCGGAGGCGCCGGTAGCGTCTGTCGCCCAACGGATGCGACGGAGGGTGACATGGGCTTCCTGGACGACATGAAGGACGCCGCCGAGAAGGCGGTCGACGTGGCCGACGACCTGGCCGACGAGCACGGCGACCAGGCCCGGCAGGCCATCGACAAGGCGGCCGACCTGGTCGACGACAAGACCGGCGGCAAGTACGACGACCAGATCGGCACGGGCGTCGACAAGGCCAAGGACGTCATCGCCGACCTGGAGAAGAACGACAAGTAGCACCAGGGCCCGGGTGGCGTGCCCGTGTCCCCCGGTTCGGGTCAGAGCGAGCAGGGGTCGACGCCCTTGGCGGCGAGCACGCGGGTGACGGCCTCGTCGATCCGCGTTGCGGGAAGGATCCCGTCGGCTGCGGCCTGCTCCAGGGCCGTGATGGCCGCGGCGGGGTCGGCGATGGTCACGAACAGGGCGAGGTCGGCGCCGGCGGCGATCGTCTGCACCACCGCCGACTCGGGTGGGATCGTGCCGGCGATGGCGCCCATGCTCAGCGAGTCGCTGACGGCCAGGCCGTCGAAGCCGAGCTCGTCGCGCAGGAGGTCGTAGGCCGCCGGCGAGATGCTGGCCGGCGTCGTCCCGCTGAGCCCGGGGACGTTGAGGTGGCCGACCATCACCCCGACGGGGGTATCGGTGGCCAGGGCCTCGAAGGGCAGCAGGTCGCGGGTGCGTAGCGACTCGATCGGGGGTGTCCCGACGGGGCCGTCGTGGCTGTTGGCCTCGCCCGAGCCGTGGCCGGGGAAGTGCTTGAGCACCGGCAGCAGCCCCGCGGCCTGGATGGCGTCGACGTACACCTGGCCGTAGGCGGTCACCGTGGCGGGATCGTCGGAGAAGGTGCGGTCCCCGAGGGGGCCGCCGCCCCCGGGCAGGGCCACGTCGACGACCGGGGTGAACACCACGTCGAAGCCGAGGTCGGCGACGGCCTGGAAGTGCGGCCCCACCAGGTCCGCCGCGGCGGTGCCGTCCAGGGTCTCGGCCACCGTGCGCTCGGAGGGGATGGCGCCGAGCAGGTCGCGCAGGTGCTGCACCTCGCCGCCCTCCTCGTCGACCGCCACGAGGGGTGCGATGGCGGCGGCCGCCTTCACCTGGGCGATGCCGCCGGCGAGGTCGCCGGCCGGCCGCTGCACGAGCACCAGGCCCACCCCCAGGTCGGCCGCCCGCTGGGCCTCGGTGCCGAGCGCCCCGCCGTCGATGGCGATGCCGACGAGCTGGGCCACCTTCTGGCGGACGGGGAGGTCGGCGACGCAGACGGTCACGGGGTCCAGTGTGGTGGTCGTCGGCGCCGCGGTGGTCGGGGGCGTGACGGTCGACGCCGGGGCCGCCGCCTCGTCGCCGGCGTCGGGGCGGTCGACGTCCGACCCACAGGCGCCGGCCGCCACGGCCAGCACCACCGCGAGGGCGAGCGCCGCGCCCCGGCGAGTCCGGGTGGTCACAGTCCGAGGGGGCGGTCGCCGGTGACGGCGTCGGCCCACAGCCGGGCCAGCTCGTCGTCGTTGAGGCCGAGCCGCTCGCGCAGGACGGCGTCGGTGTGCTGGCCGAGCGTGGGCGCCGGCGTGCGCAGCCAGCCGCGGTCGGCGCCGTCGCCCTCGTCGCGCGAGGCGAACCGGAACGGCAGCGACGGGAGGCCGTGGCGGCCGGTGACGGGGTGCTCGTGGGTTTCGAAGAAGCCCCGGGCCCGGAGGTGCTCCAGCCGGTCGACCGCGGCCGGGTGGACGAGCGGCGCGGCGGGGATGCCCGCGGCCAGGAGGGCCTCGACCACCTCGTCCACGGGACGGGTCGCGCACCACGTCGCCACTGCGGCCTCGTCCGGGCGGGCGCCCGAGGGAAGGCCGAGCAGGCCCGCCAGCGCCGTCCGGTGGGCATCGGTCTCCGCCGCGACGGCGAGCCACTGGCCCTCGGCGCAGGGGAACACGCCCTGCGGGTCGGCCATCCGGCTGGCGTTGCCGAGGCGGCCGGCGAGGCGCCCGTAGGCGCTGTGCTCGACCACCGGCGCGGCGGCGATGTTGAGCGCGGCCTCGGCCAGCGTCGTCTCGACGAGCATCCCCTCACCGGTGCGGTCGCGCTCGTCGAGGGCGGCGAGGAGGGCGACGACCGCGTGCATGCCGGCGAGCGGGTCGACCGCCCCACGGGGCAGCACCGGCGGGCCGTCGGGGTAGCCGGTGACCGCGGCCATGCCGCTCAGCTGCTCCATGGTCTGGGCGAAGCCGGTGCGGTCGCGCCACGGACCGTCGAGGCCGAAGGCGGGCATGCGCATCATCACCGCGCGGCGGTTGGCGGCGTGGATCGCGTCCCACCCGAGGCCGAAGTTCTCCATCACCCGGGGCGAGAAGTTCTCGACCACCGCGTCGGCGTCGGCGATGAGTCGCAGCACCAGGTCGCGGCCCTCGGGGCGGTTCAGGTCGAGGGTGACCGAGCGCTTGTTGGCGTTGGCCCCGTGGAACACGAAGCCCCACTCCCACCACCGGTCCACGGAGGCGGGCTTGGCCGAGGTGAAGCGCATCCCGTCGGGCCGCTGGATCGACTCGACCTTGACGACGTCGGCCCCGAGGGCCCCGAGCACCTGGGTGGCCGCGGGGCCGGCCCAGAAGGCGGTGACGTCGACGATGCGGACGCCGGCGAGGGGGAGCGGGCGCTCGGCGGCGGGCGCGCTCGCCGCGGGTGCCCCCGGGCGTGCCGGCCAGTCGACGGTGCCGGTGTGCTCGCCCAGCGTCGGGGCGGGCCCGAAGCCCGGGCGGGGGCGGTCGCCGAGCCGGTAGGGCACCCGGGGCTGCGTGAACCCGTGCGGCCCCTCGACGAAGCTGCCCCGCTCGACGAACTGCTCGTGGCCGACCACCGTCGCCCCGTCGAGCACGGGGGCGACGGGGATGCGCAGCGCGGAGGCCCGCTCGACGATCTCGGCGGTGGTGTGCTGCGTCGTCCACGGGCGCACGTAGCCGAGGAACTCGTCCATGCGCCGGGCGCGGAGGGTGGCGTTGGCCAGTTCGTCGTCGGCCAGCAGCTCGGCGTGGTCGATCAGCACCAGGAAGTCCTCGAACTGCTGGCGCACGATGGTGCAGAAGCCCACGAACCCGTCGGCGGTGGGCTCGATGGAGGGCAGCTCGATGGTGGGGGTCGGCACCGGGGGCGGCCCGGCGCCGGTGAAGGCGAAGAAGAGCGGCGTGAAGGTGTTCATGGTCACCGTCATGGCCTCGAGCATCGCCACGTCGACGTGCTCGCCGAGCCCGGTCGAGCGGGCCACCCGCCAGGCCGCGACCGCGCCCACGGCGGCGTAGGCGCCCGCCACCCACTCACCGACCCGCCCGCCCGCGGCGATCGGCGGACGGTCGGGCGTGCCCCGGCTCGCGATCGAGCCGCACCATCCCTGGAGGGTGAACTCGTCGGCGGGGCGGTCCCGCCACGGCCCGGTCGTGCCGAAGGGCGTGACGGTGACGACGACGAGCGACGGGTGTGCCGCCGCCAGCGCGTCGACGTCGAGGCCCGGGGTGGCCTGGTCGGTCACCAGCACGTCGGCGGCGCCGACGAGCGCCGCCACGGCCGGGTCGTCGAGCCCGCCGGCCACGGCCCGCTTGGACGCGTTGAGGTAGCGGAACAGCGCGCTGTCCTCGTCGCCCGGGTCGGCGCCCGAGGCGGTCCAGCGCCGCAGCGGGTCGCCCGCCGGGCCCTCGACCTTGACCACGTCGGCACCGGCGTCGGCCAGCAGCTTCGTGGCGTACGGCCCGGCGATGCCCGAGCTCAGGTCGAGGACGCGCAGGCCCGTGAACACGGTCTCTGTCTAGCCGCCCCGGCCCGCGAGGCAGACCGGTGCGACGGGACGTTCAGTCGAGGACGCTCAGCCGGGGACGGCCATCGGCGGCACGCCGGGGCCCTTGTCGCCGAAGAGGTCGCCGCTCGAGGCGACGAGCTCGTCGATGCTCCAGCGCTCGCCCTTGCGGATGCTCGCCTCGATCGCGGGCGGCCGGAACAGGTGGACGTCGCCGCCGATGACGATGAAGACCTGGCCGCTCACGTCGGCGGCGGCGTCGGAGGCCAGCCAGGCGACGATCGACGAGACGTTCTCGGGCGCGAAGCGGTCGAACGCCTCGCCGCCCTCGGGCGCCTTGAAGAACTCGATGTCCTCGGTCATGCGGGTGCGGGCCCGCGGGGCGATCGCGTTGGCGGTGACGCCGAAGCGGCCGTACTCACGGGCGAACACGAGGGTCAGGCCGATGATCCCGGCCTTGGCCGCGGCGTAGTTGGCCTGGCCGGCGCTGCCGAACAGGCCCGCCTCCGAGGAGGTGTTGATGATGCGCCGACCGACCGTGGCACCCGCCTTGGCCTGGTTGCGCCAGTAGACGCCGGCGTGGCGCGAGACGCAGAAGTGGCCCTTGAGGTGGACGTCGACGACCGAGTCCCAGTCGCTCTCGTCCATGTTGAAGCTCATCTTGTCCCGGAGGATGCCGGCGTTGTTGACCACGATGTGGAGGTCGCCGAAGCGGTCCACGGTGTCGGCGACGAGGGCCTCGGTGGCCTCCCAGTCGGACACGCTGGCGTGGTTGGCCAGGGCCGTGCCGCCGGCGGCCTCGATCTCGGCGACGACGGCCTCGGCCTCGTCACCGAGGTCGTTGACCACCACCGTGGCGCCCTCGGCGGCCATCGTGAGGCTGTGGGCGCGGCCGAGGCCCCGGCCCGCGCCGGTGACGATCGCGACCTTGCCGTCGAGTGCTCCCATGTCGTTCCTCGCTCTGTCTCGTCCCCGGCGGCGCGCGTCGCCACGGCGGGGGTGGGCGGTTCGGCGGGTGAGCCTAGACGGGCCTGACGCCCCGTCAGAAACCCCGTCGGGCGGGTCGTACAGTGCGCCCATGCGCGCTTGCGAGCCCTACTTCCGTGACGGCGAGGTGGCCCTGGTGACCGGCGCCGGCGGTGGGATCGGCCGGGCCACGGCGGTGCTGTTCGCCGCCGAGGGGGCCCGGGTGGTGGTGGTGGACCTCCAGGAGGACGGGCTGGCCGGCACGGTCGCCGAGGTCGAGGCCGCCGGGGGCGAGGCCGTGGCGGTGACGGCCGACGTCACCGACGAGGCCCAGGTCGAGGCTGCCGTGGCCACCGCGGTCGAGCGCTTCGGCCGCCTCGACTGCGCCCACAACAACGCCGGGACGAGCGGCACGCCCGCGCCGTTCACCGAGCTCTCCCTCGAGGACTGGAACCGGGTCGTCACCCTGAACCTCACCGGTGTGTTCCTCGGCATGAAGCACGAGCTGCGGGTGATGGCGCCCGCGGGCCGGGGGGCGATCGTGAACACGTCCTCGGGCGCCGGGGTGATCGGCTTCCCGAGCCTGCCCCACTACGTGGCCTCGAAGCACGGGGTGCTCGGCCTCACCAAGACCGCGGCGCAGGAGTACGCCCGCTCGGGCATCCGGGTCAACGCGGTCTGCCCCGGCACGACCGACACGCCGATGATGCAGGCCTTCATCGGCGGCGACGAGGGCATCGAGAAGATGATGAAGCGCACCGTCCCGACGGGCGAGCTCGGCCGTCCGGAGCAGATCGCCGAGGCGGTGGTCTGGCTGTGCTCCGACCGGGCCTCGTTCGTGAACGGCGACACCATGCTCGTCGACGGCGGCACCGTCTGCCGGTGATCACGCGACGACCGAGGAGCCGAGGTGGTGACGGACGTCACTTGACTCCGGGGCTACCGCCGGTAGCCTCTTACCTACCGCCGGTAACCTACCGACGGTAAGTACGCCGTCGCACCACCCGCCGCCGCACCACCGCCAGGGGGAAGCCCACCGTGACCACCGTCTCGCCGCACGACGCCATCGACCTCGAGCAGATCCTGTCCGTGTCCAACACGGAGCTGCACGAGGTCGTGCACCACGTGAAGGACAACGCCGACTGCATCTTCACGTGGAACTACGACAAGGGCGAGCGGCCGGCGCTGAACAAGCTCTACGAGAAGGCCAAGCACGCGCAGTGGAACGGCGAGACCGACCTGCCCTGGGACCTCGACGTCGACCAGGAGGCCCAGGCCATGGCCGCGGTGAACACCTTCCGGGAGTTCACCCAGAGCTACGACCTCGGCGGCACGCCCTTCGAGAAGTGGGGCGACAAGGAGTGGGCCCAGCTCAACATCGAGGGCAGCAACTGGTCCCTGAGCCAGTTCATGCACGGTGAGCAGGGCGCCCTGGTGTGCACCGCCAAGATCGTCGAGACGGTGCCGTGGATCGACGCCAAGTACTACGCGTCGACCCAGGTGATGGACGAGGCCCGCCACGTCGAGGTCTTCGCGAAGTACCTCGACACCAAGATGTCGGGCCACTACCCGATCAACGCCCACCTGAAGATGCTCCTCGACGACATCGTCGAGGACAGCCGCTGGGACATGACCTACCTGGGCATGCAGATCATGGTCGAGGGCCTCGCCCTCGCCGCCTTCGGCTTCATGCACGCCATGATCGAGGAGCCGCTGCTCAAGCAGCTGCTGCGCTACGTGATGAGCGACGAGGCCCGTCACGTGGCCTTCGGCGTCATCTCCCTGCAGGAGTACTACCAGGGCCTCAGCGACGCCGAGATGAAGGAGCGCCAGGAGTTCGCCTACGAGGCGTCGATCCGCATGCGCGACCGCTTCCTCCAGCAGGAGGTCTGGGACCGCATGGGCGTGAACGTCAAGGAGGCCCTCCAGCTCGTCGTGCAGGACCCGGGCCGCGTGATGTTCCAGCAGATGCTGTTCGCCAAGATCGTGCCGAACTGCAAGAAGCTCGGCCTGCTCGACCGCAACGACCAGTGGCTGCGCCGGCGCTTCGAGGAGATGGGCGTGATCCAGTTCGAGGACTGGATCGACACCGGTGACGAGTACGAGGCGTTCTCGCTCGAGGCCACCGGCCAGGCGCTGAACTGAACCGGGTGCCCCCCACCACGCGGGCGCGGCCTGACCCGGAGCTCCGGCGCGCGGAGCTCGCCGACGCCGCCGTCCGGGCCATCCGCACCATCGGCGCCGACGCGTCGATGGCCGACATCGCCGCCGAGGCGGGCATCTCCAAGCCCGTCCTCTACCACCACTTCGGCGACAAGGCCGGCCTGGCCGCCGCCATCGCCGACCGCTTCCTCGCCGAGCTCGGCACCTCGCTCGAGGCCATCTTCGACGCCAACACCGACCCGCGCGTGGCGGTCACCGCGGCCATCGACATGTTCGTGACCTTCGCCGAGCGCGAGCCCGCGCTGCACCGCTTCCTCGTGGAGGGGTCGCAGGGCACCGGCCGCGGCGCCGGGGAGCTCCCGGTGTTGCCCGCGCTCGCCGCCCAGGTGGCCGCCTTCATGGTCACCGGCTTTGGTGTGACCGGGTCGGCCGGCGAGCTCGAGGTCCGTTCCATCGCGGTGATGGGCGCGGTCTTCGAGGGCGTGGGCTGGTGGCTCGACCGTCGCACCCTGGGCCGCGAGCAGCTCGTGGCCACCCTCGCCGACCTGGTCTGCAACGGCCTCGGCGGCGCCCCGGCGACGGACTAGCCGCACCCCGGGGCGCCGGCGCCCCGGCGACGGACTAGCCGCACCCCGGGGCGCCGGCGCCAGCGCCGGCGGGCTCAGCCGTCCCAGTTGCTGACGTCGACGCCCATGCCGCGGAAGATCTCGATCACGACCTCGGGCATCATCACGCCCGGCTTCCAGTGGTAGTCCCACATGCGCTGGTCGGCCACGAACTTCACGAACTGCTTGGCCTGGTCGAGGTTCACCAGCACGCCGCGGCGGGCGACCTGGCGCTCGTAGCGGTCGGCGTGCTCGGCGTCGATGACGAAGTTCATCGAGTCGCACATGAGCTCCATGGTGAAGTTGTTCCAGTCGTGCGGGCTCGACGAGATGTGCAGGAAGATCCCCTCGGGCGAGACGCTCTGCAGCTCGAAGTTCTTCGACACGAGGGTGATGGGCTCGAGGCAGCACGCGCAGAAGCCCTCGAGGCGCACCTCCTTGTCCTTGAACGGGGGCATGTGCGAGAAGGCGATCGACTCGGAGGCACAGCCCACGAAGCTGTGGAACTCGTCGTCGATGTAGGCCGACACCTGGCTCGGGAAGCTCGAGAACGGCGGCGCCTTCAGGAGGTTGCAGTTCTGGGTGTCCTCGTCGACGGTGATGACGATGCCGAGCTGGAGCTGCTTGTAGGCGGCCTTGATGCGCTTGCGGTCGAGGTCGAGGGCCTCGTGGACCTCGCGCAGGTTCGGGCCGCGGCCGTGCTCGCACCAGAACTCGAAGATGAAGGCGCGCACGGCGAGGGCGTCCTCGCTGAACTCGAAGCCGGTCACGTGGTGGGGCACTGGGACTCCAGTCGTCGGGTGGTTCGGTGGATCGGGACGGGTGGTGCGGCGGGGTGGGGCGCGGCGCTCAGGCCGGCTCGGGGGTGAACACCGCGGGCAGGGCGCGGACGCCGCGCACGAAGGCGCCGGGGACGATCTCGGGGGTGGTGATCCCCGGGGCGGGGGCGATGTCGGGCAGGCGGCGGAGGAGCTCTTCGAAGAACACCCGGAGCTCGAGGCGGGCCAGCGAGGCGCCCAGGCAGAAGTGGGTGCCGAAGCCGAAGGCGATGTGGTTGTTGGGCGAGCGGGTGACGTCGAAGCGCTGCGGGTCGTCGAACACCGCCTCGTCGCGGTTGCCCGAGGAGTACATGAGCAGCACCTCGTCGCCCTCGCGGATCAGCTGGCCGTGGACCTCGACGTCCCGCGTCGCCGTGCGGCGCATGTTGAGGATCGGCGTGACGTACCGGATCAGCTCCTCGACCGCTGTGGGGATGCGGGACGGGTCGTCGACGAGCAGCTGGCGCTGGTCCGGGTGCTGGCTGAGGAGGAAGACGCCGGCGGCGATCACGTTGCGGGTGGTCTCGGCGCCGCCGTCGAGCAGGAGCAGGGCCTCGGACACGATGTCGTCCTCGGTGAGGGGCGCCCCGTCCACCTCGGCGCCGGTCCAGACCGTCATGCAGTCGTCGCCCGGCTGCTGGCGCTTGAGGGCGGCGAGCTGGGCGGCGGCGGTGTGGAACTCGGCGGCGGCGAGGATCACCTCGTCGGTCAGGTAGCGGGGGCCGCCGCCGGCGGGGATGGTGGTCTCCGACCAGCGCTTGAGGTTCGGCCACTCGGCGTCCTCGAAGCCGAGGAGCCAGCCGATCATCATCGCCGGCAGGGGGGCGGCGAGGTCGTGGACGACCTCGCACTCGCCGCGGGCGGCCACGGCGTCGATGAGGCTCGTGACGACCCGGCGGACGTCGGCCTCGTAGCCGCCGGCGGCGCGGGGGGTGAAGCGGCGCGACACGAGGCGACGGCGGGAGGTGTGGAGGGGGTCGTCGAGCGAGATCATCGACGTGTCCGGTCCGGTGTTGGGGCGGAAGCCCTGGCTGCTCGTGAAGGTGGCCGTGTCCTTCTCGATGGCGACGATGTCGGCGTAGCGCGAGACGCCCCACAGCCTGTTGGTGGCGTCCCAGTAGACGGGGGCGTTCTCCCGGAGCCAGGCGTAGGTGGGCTCTGGGTCGCCGGCGTAGAGGGCGCCGTCGAGCAGGTCGAGGTCGTGCTGGTCGGGGTGGCCGGCGCCGGCGGGCGCCGAGACGTCCGTCATCGTGAAGTCCCCCTGGTGGTGGCGGTCGTGGTGCGCGGCTGGAGCGGGCGGGACGAGAACGTGTTCTCGTCCAGCGTTATGTTCGCACAGTGACCGCGCCGATCGAGCCCTACCGCGTCGAGGTCCCCGAGACGGTCCTCGAGGACCTTCGCGAGCGCCTCCACCGCACCCGCTGGCCCGACCAACTGCCCGACGTCGGCTGGGAGCCCGGCGCTGAGCTCGGGGCGGTGCGCGAGCTCTGCACCTACTGGGCCCACGGGTTCGACTGGCGGGCGGTCGAAGCCCGCCTCAACGCCTTCGACCAGTACACGACGGAACGCCAGGGCGAGCGGCTGCACTTCCTCCACGTCCGATCGCCCGAGCCCGGCGCCCTGCCGCTCGTGCTCACCCACGGCTGGCCGGGCTCGGTGGTCGAGTTCCTCGACGTCATCGGCCCGCTGGCCGACCCGGTCGCCCATGGCGGTGACGCCGCCGACGCCTTCCACGTCGTGGTCCCGTCCATCCCGGGCTACGGCTTCTCGGGCCCGACCCACCACGCCGGCTTCCACGCCGGGACGATGGCCGAGGCGGTCAAGGAGCTCATGGCCGACCTCGGCTACGACCGCTACGGGGCCCAGGGCGGGGACTGGGGCTCGGAGGTCACCCGCCGGCTCGGCCGCATCGACGCCGAGCACGTGGCCGGCATCCACGTGAACATGATGATCGTGGGCCCGCCGGCCGAGGGCGCCTTCGACGACGTGAGCGAGGCCGAGCTGGCCGCGCTCGGCGAGGGCGCCGAGATGGCCAAGACCGGCATCGGCTACCTCCAGCTCCAGTCGACCAAGCCGCAGACCCTGGCCTACGGGCTGACGGACTCGCCGGCGGGCCTCGCCGCCTGGCTGCTCGAGAAGTTCCACGCCTGGACCGACCACGGCCCCGACGAGGTCAGCGCGCTGAGCGCCGACCAGATGCTGGCCGACATCACGACCTACTGGGTCACCGGCACCGCGAACTCGGCCGCCCGCCTGTACTGGGAGTCGGCGCGCGCCCGCACGAGCGCCATGGACTCCGCCGAGGGCGGCGGCCCGGGCTACATCGAGGTGCCGACGGGCTACGCCGCCTACCCGGGCGAGCTCATCCGCCCGCCCCGCTCGTGGATCGAGGCCACCTGCAACCTCGTCCACCACGTCGAGATGCCCCGCGGCGGCCACTTCGCGGCGTGGGAGCAGCCCGACCTCTTCGTCGACGACCTCCGCACCTTCTTCCGCCTCGTCCGCTGACCCGGCGAGCGCCGACGTCCACGCGCACCACCCTCGTTCTTGGGTCACCGGCGCCCGCTGGCCGGGCACGGCTGACGCCAGAACGCTCGAGGTTCCCAGGGCCGCCACAGCCGCCATCGTGGCCACGAGCGTGAGATCGGCTCGGCGCGCTCAGGTGGGTGGGAGGGGCTCGTAGGCGAGGTCGCGGCCGGGGCGGTGCCAGAGGGGGTCGTCGGTGGCAGTGGCCTGCTTCTGCAGCTCCCGCTTGAGCACCTTGTTGGTCTGCGTCGTGGGGAGCGCCTCGCTCACGCGCACGACCCGGGGCGCCGCCTTGGTCGACAGGTCGGCCTGCTCGGCGAGGAAGGCGGCGAAGCCGACGGGGTCGAAGGCGGCGCCAGGGCGCAGGACGAGCGCGGCCATGCACTGGTCGCCGACCACCGGGTCGGGGATGCCGTAGACGGCGGCCTGGGCCACGTCGGGGTGGCGCAGCAGGATGCGCTCGATGGGGGCGGCGGCCAGGTTCTCGCCGTCGACCCGCAGCCAGTCGCTGGAGCGGCCGGCGAAGTAGAGGTAGCCGTCGGCGTCCTTGTAGGCGAGGTCGCCCGTCCAGTAGGTGTCGCCCCGGCGACGCTCGGCCTCGGCCTCCTCGTTGCGCCAGTAGCCCTCGAACTGGGTGCCGCCCTGGCGGCTGACGAGCTCACCGATGGCCTCGTCGGCGTTCGTCAGTGCGCCGTGATCGTCGAACTCGGCGGGCGGGCACTCCTCGCCGGTCTCGGGGTCGAGCACCACGTTGTCCGGGCCCGCGGGGCCGAGCGAGCCGGGCGGGGTGTCGGGGGTGCGGCTGACGTTGGCACCGCCCTCGCTCGACCCGTACCCGTCGATGACGACGCAGCCGAAGCGCCGGCCGAACTCGGCGATGTCGCCCTCGGAGGCCTCGTTGCCGAACACGATCTGCAGTGGGTTGTCGGCGTCGTCGGGCTGCTCCGGCGTGGCCAGGATGTAGGCGAGGGGCTTGCCCACGTAGTTGGCGTAGGTGACCCCGTAGCGGCGGACGTCGTCCAGGAAGGCCGACGCCGAGAACTTGCGGCGCAGCACCGAGGTGGCGCCGCCGGCGAGGGCGGGACACCAGCCCGCCATCAGCGCATTGGAGTGGAACAGCGGCATCGAGAGATAGCACGCCGAGCCCGGCCCGAGCCCGAACCCCATGCTGACGATGCCGCCGATGCGGGCGAGGCGGCCCTGGCTGCACTTCACCGCCTTGGGCGCCCCGCTCGTGCCCGAGGTGAACAGCAGCAGGTAGAGGTCGTCGGGCCCGACCGTGCGGCCCTCGGCAGCGAGCGCGGCGTCGACGTCGGCCAGGGTGGCACCCTCGTGGGCGGCCAGGCGGTCGCGGTAGGCGGGGTCGTCGAGGTGCCACACCCGGTCGGGGCCGAGGCCCTCGCCCAGGTCGAGCCCGTCGAGCAGGTCGCGGTAGCTCGGGTCCACCACGAGCAGCTGGCAGTCGGTGTGGGTGATGTCCCGGGCGAGCTCGGCGCCGCGTCGGGTCGGGTTGACGCCCACGATCGTGGCGCCGGCCAGCGCCGCCGCACCCAGCCAGTGGACGTACTCGGGGATGTTGTCGGCCAGCACGCCGACGTGCAGCGGCCCGGGCCGGCGCTCGGCCAGCAGCAGCGCCGCCCGCTGCACGGCGGCCGCGGTCGCCTCGGGCCAGCTCCAGGACTCGTCCTCGAAGCGCACGGCCACGCCGTCGTCATCGACGTGGGCGCGCAGGAAGGCGTCGACGGTGTCGGTGCTCACCGGGCGGAGGCTAGGTCGCCCGGGACGGCCGGGGCGGGGCTGGGTCGGGGGTGCTCAGGCCGAGGCGCCGGCGAGCTGGGCCTCGCGCTGGCGGGTGGTGCTGTGCACCGGGTCCTTGTCGAAGGCCGGGATGATCTGGCTGCCGAAGGTCTCGACCGCCTCGATCGCGACCTCGACCGGCATCGTGCTCGAGAGCATGCCGAAGGTGAGCTGGTCGGCGCCGGTGGCCTGGTAGCGCTCGACGGTCTTGGCGCACTCCTCGGGGGTGCCGATGCAGACCAGGTGGTCCTTGATGCTCTGGTCCACCTGCTCGTAGGTGGGGTCGGGGAGCACGGTCGGCCACTCGGGGATGCCGGGGGGCTTCGGGAAGGTGTCGAGGTACCGGAACACGTTGGTGGTGTGGTAGCCGGTGGTCATGTCGGTGGCGATGTGGCGGGCCTTCTCGCCGTCCTCCAAGCAGAGCATCTGCGTGGTGACCATGACGTTGTCGTTCACGTAGCCGCCGATGGGCTCGGCGTCCTGCACGGCGTTCTTGTAGCTCTCGATCAGCGGCTTGAGCGCCTCGGGCGAGCTGACGCCGAAGCACAGGATGCCGAGGCCGAGGCGGCCGGCCTTCTCGAACGTGCCGGGGTTGCCGGCGGCGACCCACATCGGCGGGTGCGGCTTGGTGAAGGTCTTCGGCAGCACGTTGCGCTCGGGCATGGAGAAGTAGGTGCCGTCGTAGCTGTAGCGGCCGTCGGCCCACATCTTCGGGAGCTCGGCGAGCACCTCGTCGAACATGAGCTTGGTCAGCTCGGGGTCGTCGATGCCGAAGCCCTTCTGCTCGGTGCTCGACGAGCCGCGGCCCATGCCGAACTCGAAGCGGCCCTGGCTGAGGTGGTCGATCATCGCGACCCGCTCGGCGACGCGGGCGGGGTGGTTGACCGGCGGGGTGATGTTCATGATCCCGCTGCCGAGGTGGATGTTCTCGGTGACGCCGGCGAGGTAGGCGAGGAACGACTCGTTGGCCGAGAGGTGCGAGTACTCCTCGAGGAAGTGGTGCTCGGTGGCCCACGTGTACTTGAAGCCGCTGCGGTCGGCGGCCTGGGTCCAGACGACCTCGTCCATCAACCGGTTGTGCTCGATGTTCTCGGGGTCGAGGTCGGCCACCTGGTGCGGCACGTACAGGCTGTTGAAGATGCCGAATTCCATGGCCCCGGAGCGTAGACGAGCATCCGGCCAAAATTGAAACGTGATCTAAAAATCCCGAAACCGGGCTGCTAGGGTCCCCGGACGGCCGGCGCCGGCGGGGCACCGGACCGAGACGACCGGTCGGCGGACGGGAGCGGGAGCACATGAGGCAGCAGCGGGGGACGGCGCGCACCATCGGGGCGGCCGTCGTGATCGTGCTGGTGGCGGCACTGGTGGAGCTGGCGGCGCCGGCGCCGGTGGGGGCCGTCGCGCTGGCCGCCCAGGGCAGCGTCAACCAGGTGTTCGCGACCGGGGCCACGCCGGGGTCCACGGTCGAGCTGCTCGACGGGTCCGGGGCGGTGCTGGCCTCGGGCGCCGCCGACGACCAGGGAGCCGTGATCTTCGGCAACGACCAGGGCGTCGAGGCGCCCGTGCCGCCCGGCGCCGGGTACCGGGTGCGTGAGGGCGCGACGACGTCGGGCCCGGTCACGGTGCTCGATCCCGCCGACCATCCGGACCCGTCCTTCTACGACGCCCAGACCCTCGACATCGCCCCGGCCGGCCTGACCCAGGACCCGGAGGTCGGGTTCCAGTACCTCGAGACGCGGGACGGCACGACCCTCAGCGTGAACGTCCTCCCGCCCCTCGACCCGAACCTGTCGCCGCCGTACCCCGTCGTCGTCGACTACTCGGGCTACGACCCGTCCGACCCCGACGTCTTCTCGGGTGATCCCGACCACCGGCCGATGTTCGTGGCCCGGGCCGCCGGGTTCGCCGTGGTCGGCGTCAACCTGCGCGGCACGACCTGCTCGGGTGGCGCCTACAGCTACTGGGAGACGCTCCAGGGCCTCGACGGGTACGACGTCATCGAGACGGTCGCCGCACAGACCTGGGCGGACCGGGTGGGCATGATCGGGCTCTCCTTCCCCGGGATCAGCCAGCTCTTCGTCGCCGCCACGCAGCCGCCGCACCTCGCCGCCATCACCCCGCAGTCGGTGATCGGCGACACCTACCGGTCGACCCTCTATCCGGGCGGGATCCTGAACGGGGGCTTCGCCGTCGACTGGGCGGCCGAGCGCGACAACGACGCCCGGCCGGCGGCGCACGCGTGGGTGCGGGACCGCATCGCCGCCGGCGACACCGAGTGCGCCGCCAACCAGGAGCTGCACGGCCAGGCGGTGTCGATCCTCGACCGCCTCGAGCCGGAGGCGTTCTACGAGGCCGCCGGCGATTCGCTGGCCCCGCGCACGTTCGTCGACCGCATCCAGGTGCCCACCTACCTCGGGGTCGCCTGGCAGGACGAGCAGACCGGCGGCGAGGCCGCGAACCTCCTCGACGACTTCACGAGCCTGGGTGGCCCCGGCGAGCCGCCCGTGCGGGCCCAGCTCATGAACGGGGCGCACGCCGAGCAGTACACCCCCGAGTCGTACCTGCGGATCCTCGAGTTCCTCGACTTCTACGTGGCGCGCAAGGTCCCCGGCCTGGTCGGCCCGTTGCGCCAGTTCGCCAACCTCGGCTTCGCCCAGCTCATCGGCGCGCCCGGGATCGACCTGCCGCCCGACCGCACCTGGCCGAGCGACTTCGAGGAGGCGCTCGCGGCGTACGAGGCCGAGCCGCCGATCCGGGTCAGCCTCGACCAGGGCGCGGCGGGGTCCGGCGGCGCGGCGTGCCCCGACGGCGACCGCTCGCCGGTGCCCTGCCCGGCGGGCTACCCGTACAGCGCCTTCAGCGTCGGCTTCGACACGTGGCCCCCGCCCCAGACCCAGCCGTGGCGGCTCTACCTCCAGCCCGACGGGGGCCTCGGGGACATGGCCACCGTGTCCGCCGGCTCACCCCGGAGCTACGACACCTACCGCTACGACGGGTCGGCCGGCGGCCAGGGCATCGACGCCGACCGCAACCTCATGTCCCCGAACCCCGGCTTCCACTGGGCGCAGAACCCCGAGGGCACCTCGCTCAGCTTCCTCACCGAGCCCCTGGCCGAGGACCGGGTCATGGTGGGCACGGGCAGCGTCGACCTGTGGGTGCGCTCGACGGCACCCGACGTCGACCTCGAGGTCGACCTCACCGAGGTCCGGCCCGACGGCCGAGAGACCTACATCCAGAGCGGCTGGCTGCGGGTCAGCCACCGCCACCTCGGGGCCGAGTCGACCGAGCTGCTGCCGTTCCACACCCACCTGGCCGCCGACGCCGAGGACCTGCCGCCGGGGCAGTTCGTGCCCGTGCGGGTCGCGCTGTTCCCGTTCGGCCACATCGCCCGGGAGGGCTCGCAGCTCCGCCTGACGGTGAAGTCGCCCGGCGGGAACCGGGTGCGCTGGCGCTTCTCGAACCTCCAGTACCCCGATGACCAGTACGTCGACATCGGCCACTCCGACCCACACCCGGGCGGCATGCCCTCCTCCGTGGTGCTGCCGCTGGTGCCGGGCATCGACGTGCCGACGGCCCGTCCCGCGTGCGAGGCGCTGCGGTCGCAGCCGTGCCGGGACGTCCTGCCCTCCCGGGCGCCGACGGGGGTCGGCGCGGCGGTGGTGGACCGTCAGCTGCAGGTCGGCTGGACCGCGCCCGCGACCGAGGACGCCATCACCGGCTACACGGTCACGGTCGCGCCCACCGGCGAGACCTTCGCGGTGGCCCCGGACGCGACCTCGTTCACCTACCCGTCGCCGGACCCGGCCGAGCGCTACTCGTTCACGGTGACGGCGACCTACGTCGACGGCGACGGCCCCGCTTCCACCTCGTCGGACCTGGTGCCGACGTCCGGTCGGTTCGCGGACGTGCCCGGTGCCGCCTGGTACGCGGACGGTGTCGACTGGACCACCGCCTACGGCGTGCTGTCCGCCTACCCGCCGGGCCTCTTCAAGCCCACCAAGGCGGCGACGCGGGCGCAGGTGGCGTCGGCGCTGTGGAACCTCGCCGGGCGGCCGGCGGCGACCGGCGACGGCGCGTCGTACTCCGACGTGCCCGGTGGCGCCCGGTACCACCCCGCCCTCGACTGGCTGGACGACGCCGGCATCGACTCGGGCTTCGCCGACGGCACCTTCCGCCCCCGCGGCACGCTCACCCGGACCCGGCTCGCGGTGTGGATGCACCGGGCCTCGGGGACGCTCGCCGGCTCGGCGCCGAGCACGTACGCCGACGTGCCCGACGGCGCCTGGTACGCCGGCGCCGCCGACTGGTGGCAGGCCCAGGGCCTCGGCGCGGGCAGCCCGGGAACGGCGACCTTCAAGCCCAAGGCGACGGTGAAGCGCTCGCAGCTCGCGGGCTGGCTCTGGAACCTGGCCCGCACCGACGCGGCGTGGGGGACCCCCTCCCCCTGGTGACCACCGCGCCCCGCTGACCCCCAGGCCCAACCGTTCTGGCTCCCGATTTCGGTGCCAGGGCACCGAAATCGGGAGCCAGAACGGCGGACGATTCGCGCCTGCGACGGGCTGTGGTGGGATGAGGGGGTGACGGACGCCGCCGACCTCGCTGCCCGGGTGCGGGCCGACGCCGAGGCCACCGGCGTGGCGCGGCGCTCGGCAGGGGGCGGCGCTGCCCCGGTGCTCGGCGCCGGCAACGACGACCTCGGACCCGGCCGGGCCTACCTCGCGGCCATGGGGCGGTGGGCGGTGGCGGGCTGGCCCGAGGCCCACGGCGGGCTGGGGCTCGCGGGCGACGACCTCGCCGCCGTGCAGCGGGCGCTCGGCGAGCTGGCCGTCCCCGACCTGTACCCGTTCGCGGTCGGGCTGGCCCTCGTCGGGCCGACCCTGCTCCAGCACGGCACAGCCGACCAGCAGGCGCGGTGGCTGGCGCCGATCGCCCGGGGCGAGGCCGTCTGGTGCCAGCTCTTCTCCGAGCCCGACGCCGGCTCCGACCTCGCCGGCCTGACCACCCGGGCCGAGCGCGACGGCGACCTGTGGCGGGTGACCGGCGCCAAGGTCTGGGCCAGCCGGGCCCACTACGCCGACCGGGGCCTGCTGCTGGCCCGCACGGACTGGTCGGTGCCGAAGCACGCCGGCATCACCGTGTTCTCGGTCGACCTGCGGTCGGCGGGCGTCGAGGTGGCGCCCCTCGTGCAGATGAACGGCGACGCCCACTTCAACCAGGTCTTCCTCGACGAGGTCGAGGTGCCCGACGCCGACCGCATCGGCGATCCCGGCGCCGGCTGGGGGATCGCCCGCTCGGTGCTGGCCCTCGAGCGGGGCGGCGGCGCCGGCGCGCCGGCGGCGGGCCTCGGCCTCGGCGACCCGACCGCGCTGCTCGACCACCTGCGGGCGACCGGGCGGCTCGAAGACCCGATGGCGCGGGACCGGGCGATGCGCCTGCTCTCGGCGGCCAAGACCCGCCAGTGGGCGGGCCGGGGTGCGCCCGGGGCCAAGCTCGCCCTCGCCGACGGCCTGAAGGCCTCGTCGGGCCTGGCGCTGGAGGCGTCGGGGCCGGCCGGGATGCTCGCCGAGGGCCACTGGGCCACGACGTTCCTGACCGCGCCCTCCCTGTCGATTCGCGGCGGCACCGACGAGATCCAGCGCAACCAGCTCGGCGAGCGCGCCCTCGGCCTGCCGAGGGAGCCGTCGCTCGACCGCGACGTCCCCTTCGCCGACCTCCCCCGATCGGGAGACGTGCGTTGACGCCAGCCGCGTTCGAACGGTTCCTCGGCGTCGACTGGTCGGGTGCGAGGAAGGGCGGGAAGGTCTTTCTCGCCGAGGTGACCACCAGCGCTGGCCGACACCGTGTCGAGCGGCTCGAGCGGGCGACCCGCCAGTCGGTGGAGGCGGAGCTCGCCGCGCCGTCGGCTCGACGCACGCTCGCCGGACTGGACTTCTGCTTCTCGTTTCCCGAGGCGTTCCGAGTCGAGGGCCGCGCTGACTGGACGTGGCCCGATCTGCGGTCGTGGGCGCTTGGGCTGTCGGGACCGAGTGGGGCCGCCGACGTCACCCGGGCGCTGGCGGCTTGTCCGGAGCGAGAGCAGTTCCGCCTCGTCGGCGGTGACAAGGCGCCGGCACTCCGGCGTTCGACAGAGCGGGCCTGCGAGCCGTTGCCCGCGTCGGTGGTGCACCTGCTCCCGTATCAACGACAGGTGTGCCTTGGCTCGATCCACGGCATCGCCATGCTCGATCGGCTGGCTCAAAGGCCCGGACTGGCCGTCTGGCCGTTCGACGAGATCGACCCGGGGACGGTCGACACGGTGCTCGCCGAGGTCTATCCGGCGATGTGGGTCGACTCGGGCATCGCCAAGAGCCGGCCGTCCCACCGGCTGCGTCAGCTCCGCCGCTGGCAGGACGAGGTCGACGGGATGACTCCGGCTGTGGTGGACCTCCTCCTGGACTCGGAGGATGCCTTCGACGCCCTCGCCGTCGCGCTGGCCCTCCCCGACGTTCCGTTGAACGCACCCGATGACGACGTGGTCGCCCGCGAAGGCTGGATCCTCGGCGTCCCGCCGGCGTTCACCTGAACGCCGGAGTCATCGAACCGGCAGGTCGCGAACTGCGAGCCTCCGGGGACTCAGCGATGCGATCGCACCTCGTTCGAGATCGTCCTCGATGGAAGGAAGGTTCGCCAGGAGGAGCGCAGCTTGCTCCTCCGGTGGGTGCTCCGACACGTCGCGGAGGTGGACCACCGACGGGCGGGTAGCGGAGGTGAGCACCAAGAGCATCGGAAAGTCGCTGTCGGCGGTGACGACGACCAACTCGTCGCTTCTCGCCGCCACCAGGATCACCTCGTCGCTGGCTTGGAGGAGGCCGAGGTCTCCGACGTGAACCGCCTCGACACCACCTCCTCGCAACATCTCGACCAATCGCGGTGACAGGTTGGCATCGAGGAGGAGCCTCATGCCGGGCGAGACAGTGGCAGCTCCCGTTCGCTCACGAGTGCAGCGGCGTAGTCGAGCGCGGCAAGGACATCGTCACGTTCGAGGTAGGGGTAGTCCTCGAGCACCTGTTCGATGGTTCGGCCGCCGGCGAGCTGGCCGAGCACCATGCCCACCGTCACCCGAAGATCTCGGATACAGGGGCGTCCGCCCATCCGGGCAGGGTCGACGGTTATCCGGTCGAACGCCATCCCGCGATGGTACGGCGGGCACGCCGTGCCATCACGCGCGATCGGACCCAGACGCAGCTCAGGGGCGAGACGGCCGCTACGGTCCGGCGCATGAGCGACGGCGTCGAGCGACCGAAGGACCCCGGCTGCGACCTGTGCCAGGCGGCCAAGATCACGCCCTGGCACTTCGACGACGACGTGTGCTGGATCGCCGAGTGCGAGCTGTGCGCCACCCCGATGGTCGTGTGGCGCAGCCACGGCGTCGAGCCGCCCGCCGACGAGCGCCAGTACATGCACGAGCAGCTCGGCCTGGTGGCGCTGGCCGAGATCGGCGAGTTCTACATCGACGACAACATGCGCAACATCCCCGACCACTACCACGCCCACGCCCGCCCCAAGGGCGGTTTCTTCGGCCACCACATCACCCGCCCCGAGGGCTCTGCCACCTACAAGCCCCGCGGGGAGTGGTGACCCGCCGAATTTCCTGGTGATCTGCCCCCGCTACGGGGGTTTTCCACCAAGAATTCCGCCGGGGGAGGCGGCGGACTCAGCGCCAGTCGGGGTGGAGGCCCTGGGTGCGGGCGAAGCGCTGGGCGTTGAAGGTCTCGCCGTTGTGCTCGGCGGCCTCGTCCGAGGTGGCCAGCCACGCCACCACGGAGGCGGGGACCGAGGGCGGCGCCACCGGGTACTTGTTCTCCAGGCCGAGGGCGCGCTGGTTGAGCTCCATCTTCTCGGTGAGCACCATGCCGGGCTCGACGTTGAAGCACAGGACGCCGTCGGGGCCGTGCTCCACCGCGAGGATGCCGGCGGTGCGGTGGAAGGCGGCCTTCGAGGCCGAGTAGGCGAGGCCCCAGCCGCCCTCGCCGGCCGGCGCGGCCGGGTCCTGCATGCCCGCCGCCGACGTCATGTTGATGATCCGGCCGCCACCCCGCTCGATCATCCCGGGCAGCACCGCCCGGATGAGCACGAGCTGGTGCAGGTAGTTGGCCCGCACCTTCTGCTCGAAGTGCTCGGGGGCGGTGTCGAGGAAGCGGGTCATCGAGCCGGGGCCCGTGTGCACGGCGTTGTTGACCAGCACGTCGATCGGGCCCCACTCGGCCTCGACCGTGGCCACCGCGGCGGTGAGGGTGTCGGCATCGAGCAGGTCGATCACCACCGGGAGGGCGCGGCCGCCGGCGGCCTCGACCGCGGCAGCCGTCGTGTCGAGCCCGCCCGGCAGGTCGAGCCCGTCGGGCTTGGAGTCGTCGCGGCCGGCGCCCTCGGTCAGGGTGCGGGCGGCGACGGCCACGTCGCACCCCGCCTCGGCCAGGGCGATGGCCGACGCCTTCCCGATCCCCCGGCTGGCGCCGGTGACGAGGGCGATGGGGCGTGCGCTCATCCTGCGATCCTCGCACGCTGGGCGACGCCGCCCGGCCGGCGCTGGGCCAAGATGGGTCCATGACGCCGCACCGCCGCCTGGGCCGGAGCTGACCGTGGACTTCGCCTTCACCCCCGAGCAGATCGCCCTGCGCCAGGAGCTGCGCGAGTACTTCACGGCGATGATGACCCCCGAGGTCGAGGCCACCCTCGCCGAGACCGGTTGGGAGGGCCCGCTCTACAAGGAGCTCGTCCGCCAGATCGGCCGGGACGGCTGGCTCGGTGTCGGCTGGCCGAAGGAGTACGGCGGCCAGGGGCGCACGCCGATGGAGCAGCTCATCTTCTTCGACGAGGTGCAGCGGGCCAACGCCCCGGTGCCGATGCTGGCCATCAACACCGTCGGCCCGACGATCATGCGCTTCGGCAACGACGAGCAGAAGGAGCGCTTCCTCCCGCCGATCCTCGCCGGCGAGCTGCACTTCGCCATCGGCTACACCGAGCCGGGCGCCGGCACCGATCTCGCCTCGCTGCGCACGTCGGCGGTGCGCGACGGCGACGAGTACGTGGTCAACGGTCAGAAGGTGTTCACCACCCAGGTCGACGTGGCCGACTGGATCTGGCTCGCCGTGCGCACCGACCCGACGGCGCCCAAGCACAAGGGCATCTCGATCCTGCTCATGCCCACCGACACGCCGGGCTTCAGCCACACGCCCATCCACGTCATGGGCGAGGGCCGCACGAACGCCACCTACTACCAGGACGTGCGCATCCCGGTCGCCAACCTCGTCGGCGAGGAGAACGCCGGCTGGCGCCTGATCACCACCCAGCTCAACCACGAGCGGGTGGCGCTCTGCAACGCCGGCGCCGCCGAGCGCATCATCACCGAGGTCCGCCGCTGGGCCCAGGAGACCAAGCTGGCCGACGGCCGGCGGGTGATCGACCAGGACTGGGTGCGCCTGAACCTGGCCCGGGCCACCGCCGAGACCGAGGCCCTCCACCTGATGAACAACAAGGTGGCGTGGTCGCTCCAGTCGGGGGACCTCAAGGGCGCCGACGCCTCCGCCATGAAGGTGTTCGGCACCGAGTCCGACATCCGGGTCAACCGCTGGCTGATGGAGATCCTCGGCTCGGTCGCCTACCTCACCCGGGAGTCGCCCGAGGCGGTGCTCCACGGCAAGCTCGAGAAGCGCTGCCAGTCGGCGCTGATCCGCACCTTCGGTGGCGGCGCCACCGAGATCCAGCGCGACATCATCGCCATGCAGGGCCTCGGCCTGCCCCGGGCCCCGCGCTGACCGGGCCGCCAGGTGAGCCCTGAACCGGGCGACGCGCCCCACGTCCTCGTCGAGGTGAGCGACGGCGTCGCCGTGCTCACCCTCAACCGGCCCGACCGCCTCAACGCCTTCACCGGGCGGATGGGCGACGAGCTCGGCGCCGCCTACCGGGCGTGCGACGAGGACGACGCCGTGCGCGCCGTGGTGGTCACCGGGGCGGGCCGTGGGTTCTGCGCCGGCGCCGACCTCGGTGGCGGGGGCGAGACGTTCACCGCCCCGGAGGACCAGGCCGCCGTGCGAGCGGCGCCCCGGGCCTTCACCTCGTCGCCGGTGCGCCCGCCGGCGTGGGAGGTGCGCAAGCCGGTCATCGCCGCGATCAATGGACCGGCACTGGGGATCGGGCTCAGCCTCACCATGCAGTGCGACCTGCGCTACGTGGCCGAGGACGCCACCCTCGGCTTCGTGCACGTCCGCATGGGCGTGCTCCCCGACGCCCACGCCCACTGGACCGTGCCCCGGGCCGTGGGGTTCGCCGTGGCCCAGGACCTGCTGCTGACCGGCCGGCGCTTCAAGGGCGCCGAGGCGGCAGCGTTGGGCCTCGCCCACCGGGCCCTGCCCGCGGACGAGGTGCTGCCGGCCGCCCTCGAGACCGCCCGGGAGATCGCGGTCAACGCCGCGCCCCTCTCCGTGGCGGCCTCCAAGTCGCTGCTCTGGTCGACGCCGGCCCTCGACGCCGACGAGTGCGACCGCCTCGAGACCGCGTGGCACGAGGTGCTCATGGGTCGCGCCGACGCCCGCGAGGGCCCGATGGCCTTCCTCGAGAAGCGCGCCCCCCAATGGACTCTCAGCCCCACCGAGGACTGGCCCACCGACCTCTGATTAGAAGATGGCGCCGACGTCGCGGAGCTCGGCGAGCTCCGCAGGGGAGTAGCCCGCCGCCGCCAGAACGGCGTCGGTGTCGTCGCCGGGGTGGTGGGGCGGGCCGGACACGCCCTCCGGGGTCCCGGAGAAGCGGGGCGCCGGCGCCGGCTGGGGCACGCCGTCGACGTTCAGGAAGGCCGACCGGGCAACGGCGTGGGGGTGGGACGGCGCCTCCTCGGGAGCGAGCACCGGGGCCACGCAGGCATCGCGACCGGCGAAGAGCGAGCACCACTCGTCGCGGGTGCGGGTGCGGAAGACCGCGGCGAAGCGCTCCTTCTTGGCCGGCCAGAGCGAGGGGTCCATCTGCTCGGCGGGGTCCTCCGGGTCGTCGACGCCGGGGCCGGTGAGCCCGAGGCCCTCGAGCAGCGCCGCGTAGAACTGCGGCTCGATGGCGCCGACCGCTACCCAGCGGCCGTCGGCGCACTCGTACACCTCGTAGAAGTGGGCGCCGGTGTCGAGGTGGTTCGTGCCCCTTGGGCCCCAGAAGCCGCTGTTGCGGGCGGAGAAGAACGGGGTCAGCAGCAGCGCTGCACCGTCCACCATGGCGGCGTCGACGACCTGGCCCGTGCCGGTCCGGGCCGCGGCCAGCACCGCGCTCACGATCCCGAAGGCGAGCAGCATGGCCCCGCCGGCGAAGTCACCGAGGACGTTGATGGGCGGCGTCGGTGGCTGACCCGCCCGACCCAGCGGCTCGAGCGCGCCGGACACGGCGATGTAGTCGAGGTCGTGGCCCGCCTCCTGGGCGAGGGGCCCGTCCTGGCCCCACCCCGTCAACCGCCCGTAGACGAGGCGGGGGTTGCGGGCCAGGCAGTCGTCGGGCCCGATGCCGAGGCGCTCGGCCACACCGGGCCGGAACACCTCGATCACCGCGTCCGCTCCGTCGCACAGTCGCAGGAACGCCTCGACGCCGTCGGGCTGCTTGAGGTCGAGCGCCACCGAGCGCTTGCCCCGGTGCATGGCGTTGGTGGCGGGCCGGCTGCGGTCCACCGAGCGGGCCTCGGCGACCCGGTCGACGCGGATCACCTCGGCGCCGAGGTCGGCCAGCATCATCCCGCAGAACCAGCCGGGGCCCAGCCCGACGAGCTCCACCACGCGCACCCCGTCGAGCGGTCCGGCGGGGGGCGGGGAGGGCGTCATGTGCACGAAAACTAGAACAGATTCTAGAGTTGGCCCGTTCCGCTCATCTCCCGGCGCCGGCATCGGCCCGGACCCGAAAGAGGCACCCCGCCATGGCCAACCCCGTCATCGTCGAAGCCGTCCGCACGCCCATCGGCAAGCGCAACGGCTGGCTCTCCGGCCTGCACGCTTCCGCGGTGCTGGCCCACGCCCAGGAGGCCGTCGTGCAGCGCGCCGGCATCGAGCCCGGCAGCGTCGAGCAGATCGTCGGCGGCTGCGTCACCCAGGCCGGCGAGCAGGCGTCCAACGTCACCCGCACCGCCTGGCTGAGCAAGGGCCTGCCCTACGAGACCGCCGCCACCACCATCGACTGCCAGTGCGGCTCGGCCCAGCAGGCCAACAACTTCATCAGCAACCTGATCGCCGCCGACGCCATCGACGTCGGCATCGCCTGCGGCGTCGAGGCCATGAGCCGCGTGCAGCTCGGCGCGAACGCCATGAACGGCCCGGGCTCCTCCCGCCCCGAGGAGTTCCCCTGGGACATGCCCGACCAGTTCGGCGCCGCCCAGCGCATCGCCGAGAACCGCGGCATCACCCGTGACGACATCGAGTGGCTCGGCTTCGAGAGCCAGCGCAAGGCCGCCCGCGCCGTCGAGGAGGGCCGCTTCGAGCGGGAGATCGCGCCCATCGAGGTGCCCGTGATGGGCGAGGACGGTCCCACCGGCGAGACCCAGCTCATCAGCACGGACCAGGGCCCCCGCGAGACCACCCGGGAGGGCCTGGCCAAGCTGAAGCCCGTCGTGCCCGGCCACATCCACACGGCGGGGACCAGCTCGCAGATCTCCGACGGCGCCGCCGCGGTCCTCTGGATGTCCGAGGAGCGGGCCAAGGCCGAGGGCCTGAAGCCCCGGGCGCGGATCGTGGCCCAGGTGCTCGTCGGCTCCGACCCCTACTACCACCTCGACGGTCCCCGTGAGGCCACCACCAAGGTGCTGGCCAAGGCGGGCATGACCATGGGCGACATCGACCTCTGCGAGGTCAACGAGGCCTTCGCCTCGGTCGTCATGTCGTGGGGCCAGCTCCACGAGCCGGACTGGGAGTACGTGAACACCAACGGTGGTGCCATCGCCCTCGGCCACCCGGTCGGCAGCACCGGCAGCCGCCTGATCACCACGGCGCTACACGAGCTCGAGCGCACGGACAAGAACACCGCGCTCATCTCGATGTGCTGCGGCGGGGCCCTCGCCACCGGCACCATCATCGAGCGGATCTAGGCCGGGCCCGGGGGAGGCCCCGCCATGGGACGCCTGGACGGCCGCGTCGCGGTCATCACCGGCGCGGCGTCGGGCATCGGCGCCGCCACCGCCCAGCGCTTCGCCGCCGAGGGCGCGTCGATCGCCGGCCTCGACCTCGTGGGCCCCACCCCCGAGGTCGTCGCCGGCCTCGAGGCGGCCGCGCCCGAGGTGGCCTACTGGCCGCTCGACGTGCGCGACGAGGTGCAGATCGAGGCCCGGGTCGCCGAGGTGGTCGAGCGCTTCGGGCGCATCGACATCCTGTTGAACGCGGCCGGCGTGGCCTCGGCCGGCTCGGTCGACCAGGTGCCCGCCGACGAGTGGGACCGCGTCCTCGACATCAACCTCAAGGGCACGTACCTCGTGTCGAAGCACGTCGTGCCCCACATGGCCGCCGCCGGCGCCGGCAGCATCGTCAACATCGCCAGCATCGAGGGCCTCGTGGGCTTCTCGGGCCAGGCCGCCTACAACGCGTCGAAGGGTGGGGTGGTGCTGCTCACCCGGAACATGGCCGCCGACTACGGCCGCCAGGGCATCCGGGTGAACTGCGTCTGCCCGGGGCTCATCGACACCGCGATGACCGAGGTGCTGCACGACCCGTCGCTGGCCCCGATCCGCAACTGGTTCGTGGACCAGCACCTGCTGGGTCGGGCCGGGCGTCCCGAGGAGGTCGCGGCCGCGATCCTCTTCCTCGCCTCCGACGACGCCTCGTTCGTCAGCGGTCACTCCCTCGTGGTCGACGGCGGCTTCGTCGCAGGTCGCCGCTTCCCGCTCGACGACCTCGGCCCGCTGCCCGAGGTCGACTTCCCCGGCTGAAGAGCCGGCGGGTCGGGCCCGGACGCGACTCGACGGCCGATCCGGTGTTCCGAGAGCCGGATCGGCCGCCGAGCGATGTGGCGGGGACGACGGTGCGCCCTCTGGGGGCGCCCGAGAGAGCGGTGCGGCGCTAGCTGGCGGTCGCCTGCCGGCTGCCCACGGACACCGCCACCTGGACCGCCCGGCGGGTGATGGCCCGGGGGGCGTAGCCGGCGGCCGCCCGCTGCTCCTCGTTCTCGCCGCCCCACAGTCCCGCTTCGTGGTTCACCCGGGCCTCGTCCCGGCACGGCACCTGCACCGGGCAGACGGCGCAGTACTTGCGGGCCAGGTCCTCGCGCCGGGCCCGGGCCTCGGGCCGCTCGCCGGCGGGGGCGAAGAAGAGGTGGGTCTTGCCCTTGCACTTGGCGTGCACGGCCCACCACCGCTCCTGGAACTGCACGGCGCTCGACAGGCTCTGCTCGAGGTGGTGGTCGCGGCCGGTGTCGATCGTGGGGGCGCTCACGGCTCGACCTCCACCCGGACGGGCGCCGGCTCCGCGGGCGCCTCGATGGCCCGGGTCGCCACGACCAGGGCGGCGATCATGGCGTAGGCGGCGCCGAGGCCGTTGCCGGCGACGGTGCCGAGGACGATCGCCAGCAGGACGAGGCCGGCGGCGAGCAGGGCGTGCGGACGGGAGATGGTGTGCTGCACGGGGGTTCCTCCGGATCGGGAGAGGAGCGGGGCGCCCGGGCGCCCGGGGTGGCGGGGGGAGGCCACCCCGGGCGCTGGGACGGAAGGGCCGCTAGTTGGCCGGGGGGAGCAGGACGGTGTCGATGACGTGGATGACGCCGTTCGACGTCTCGATGTCGGCGGTGGTGACCGTGGCGTCGTTGACCTTCACGGTGTCGCCGTCGATGGTGATGGTGAGGGTGTCGCCGTTGAGGGCCTCGACCTCCATGCCGTCGCTGAGGTCGGTGGACATCACGTCGCCGTCCACCACGTGGTAGGTGAGGACGTTGGCGAGGGCCTCGGGATCGGCGAGCAGGTCGTCGAGGGCACCCGCCGGCAGCGCCGCGAAGGCGTCGTCGGTCGGCGCGAAGACCGTGAACGGCCCCTCGCCCTGGAGGGTCTCGGTCAGGCCGGCGGCGTCGAGGGCGGTGGCGAGGGTGGTGAAGTCACCGGCGGCGACCGCGGTCTCGACGATGTCCTGGTCGGCGGCGGCGTCGTCGGCGGCCACGGTGGTCGTGGTCTCGGCCGGCGCCTCGGTGGTGGTGCTGGCGTCGTCGTCGCTGTCGCTGCTGCACGCGGCGAAGAGCAGCGTGCCGGCGAACAGCGCGGCGGCGACCTTGAGGGCGGTGCGGGTGCGCATGGTGTCGGTTCCTTGGGGGAGGGGGTGGTTAGTGATAAATATGTTTTAGCACTAAGACTCCCGAACGGCAACCAAAACGCGAAAGATTCTTCGTCGATCCGTGGTCTGGTGCGCCGAGGCCGACCGCCGGCCCGCCCGACGGCGGGCGCCCGACGGCCGGGCTCAGCTGCGGGCGAGGCGGTCGAACAGGTCGAGCGCGTCGCCGTGGGTCGCGGCCCACCCGTCGGCCCCGAGGGCCCGGGCGTGGGCCTCGTCGCGGACCGCGCCACCCCCGAGGACCACGGGGGCGTCCACGGCGTCGTGCAGCGCAGCGACGGTGCCGGCCACCACGGCGTCGAGCCCGTTCGCGACCACGCTGAGGCCGATGGCCCGCAGGCGCTCGGACGACCGGACGGCGTCCAGCCAGGCCTCGACGGGCACGTCGGCGCCGAGGTCGGTGACGTGGAAGCCGCGTCCCCGGAGCGGGTCGGCCAGCAGGCCGACGGCCAGGCCGTGGCGGTCGCCGGGTGCCGCGCCCAGGACGATGGTGCCCCGGGTGCGGCCCGGGCGGCGGAAGCGGGGCCCGAGGCGCCCCACCAGGCGCTGCACGGTGACGGTGGCGGTGTGCTCGTCGGCGACGGTCGCGGTGCCGGCGCTCCACCGGTCGCCGATCTCGGCCAGCGCCGGTACGAGCAGCTCGTCGTAGACCGCCTCGGTCGAGGCGCCGGCGGTCATCGCGTCCTCGAGCAGCTGCCAGGAACCGGGCTCGTCGCCGTCGATGAGGCGACCGGCCAACCGGCGGGGGTCCGCGGTCCAGCGCGACGATCGGGCGCCCGCCGGCGTCCCGGTTGGCGCCGGCACGCGGCGGCCGACCTGGAGGTTGGCCAGGTCGGCGGGGTCGACCCGCCACTCGGCCCCGTCCTTGACCGCATGCAGGCGCCCCGTCCGCACGTAGCGGTAGGCGGTCATGTAGTGGACGCCCAGCTCGTCGGCTGCTTCTTGGAGGGTGATCAGACCGGCGCCCATGGGCGGTGAATTTAGGGCTAAGTGCATCCAGATGGCCGACTCAGCTCGGTGTACTCGTTTAGGTTTCCCGATGGTGGGGGACGGGGGGAGGCGCCGACGCACGGCGCGCGCGGCGTTCACGGGCCTCGTCGGCGCGCTGCTGCTGGCCCTGGTCACGGGTGCCTGCGGGGGCGGCGCCGCTCTCGACACCTCGCTCGACGCGTCGCCCGATGCCGCTGCGGACACCATGGCGCCCACCACCGAGCCCCTGCCGACGGTCGCCACCGGCCCGACCGCCCGGCTCCGGGTCACCCAGGACCAGACCGCCTGCTGCTACCCGCACGGCTACCTGTCGTGGCTCGTCGTGCGGGACGGCACGGGGCACGAGGTGGTCCAGAGGCGGTTCCGGCCCCTGAGCGAGACCGTCCCGGCCGTCGACGTCACCCTCGGGCCCGGCCGCTACCACCTGGTCTCGGCCCAGCAGCCGTGCGCCACCTCGACCTGTGCGCGGGTCGGCGATCCGGTCGACCGCTGCGACGCCGAGATCGAGCTCGCTGCCGGCGACGAGGTCTTCCTCACCGTCGGCGTGGCCCCGGGGTCGGGCTGCGCGATCGTCCTGGCCCCGGGGCCGCTCCCGTCGCCGGTCGCCGACGAGGTCGCGCTACCGGGCGACGCCGTCGACTGCGGCCTCGACCCGACGCTCGCCGAGGTCGCCGTGACGGGTCGCCCGGTCCGGGTCGCCGCGGCGCGCCGGTGCCTGATGGCGGCCGTGCAGCGGGGTGCGCCGGCGTGGCTCCTCGCCGAGGAGCCGGAGCTCGTGGTGTACCGCAGCCGGGTGGACGGGTCGGTGGACCTCTACCGCGTGCTCGACGAGCACGCGCCGACGTGGGCCTGGGTGCGGAGCTCGTGCGCCGAGATGGTGCCCGACGAGGTGCGGGGCTTCCTGCTGCGCGACTGCACACCGCCCGAAGCGGTGCCCTGGGCCTGAACCGCTGCCGCCCCCGGTACCTGCAGCGCCCTCAGATCGCTCAGGCGCCGACCAGTGCGGCCGGCTCGTCGTCGGTGGCCGCCGGGTCGACCGCCCGGTCCGGCCGGCCGTCCCCGGCCGCCGACGGCGGGGGGTCCGCCACGCCGTTCGGGCGCACGAGGAGCGTGACGGTGAGGGCCACGAGCAGCCAGATGTAGCGGTTCCAGATGGTGTCGACGAACACCGTGACCGCCACGTTGGCCGCGAACGCGCCGCCGAGCGCGAACAGCGCCACCTCTCGGACGTCGAGGGGTCCGGCCCGGCCCGCGTAGCGGACGCCCGACTCGATGGTGCCGGTGCACAGCAGGATCCAGCCGACGAGGCCGATCAGGCCGAGGCCCACCCAGATCTCGAGGTGCCCGTCGTGCAGCTTGGACGCCGTGTCGTCCCGCAGGCCGGACCCGGTGGCCAGGCTGTGCCACCCCCGGTCCTGGAGGCCGCGGGTCGCGTTCTGGTACCGCAGGATCGTCGACTCGGCGGTGCGCTCGGCGTCGGCCGACCCCGGCCGCATGAGCAGGCGGTCGAGGGACGGGGCCTGCACGGTCGTGGCGAGGGCGAGCACGAGCAGGGCGCCGAGGAGGCCGGCGGCCACCAGCACCTGCCGGCCGAAGCCGCGCCGCACGAGGCGCCACACCGCCGGGATGCAGCCGACGAGCAGTGCCAGCAGCGAGCTGCGGGAGCCCGAGAACAGCACGCCCAGCACCAGCCCGCCGAACGCGGCGGTGAGCACGGCCCGCGACCGCCAGGTGGTGGCCTCGACGAGCAGGATCAGGGCCATCGCCCCGCCGACCGCGGACACCCCGCCGAAGAGGTTGGGGTTGATGGCGATGGACACGCTCGCGTCGGTGGTGCCGCGGAGGTAGTCGAGCACCGGGTAGCGGAGGAGGGTGAGCCCCACGGCGCGGTCGCCGTAGGTCGAGCGGTCGAGCAACGGCAGACCGGTCACGTCGCCCACCGCGCTGAGCGCGCCCGAGACGGCGCCGACCACGACGAAGGCGAGCTGGAACTGGCGGACCTCGCGGCCGTTCGGCGCGACGCGCAGCACCGCGACGAACGCCAGGGCGATCACGAGCAGGAGCCGCACGAGGAGCTTGGCCGAGGCGAGCCGCTCGTCGGCGAGGACCAGGCCCACCGCACCACCGATGGCCATCAGGGCCAGGCCGTTGCGGAGCAGGTGGGGGAGCGGGAGGGCGGTCGACCGGGGGTGGCGCGAGACCAGGGCCACGATGGCGGCGAGGGCCAGCACCAGGTCCGCCGCGGCGACGCCGGAGGTGGCCCGCAGGTTCTGCAGCGGCAGCAGGGCGAAGGTCACCAGCAACAGGAACACCGCGACCGCGCGGAGATCGCCCCGGCGGAGGTCGCGGGTGGCGTCGTCGATCCAGTCGCGGGACACCTGCACGCCCTGGCGCGGGTAGGCCTCGAGGTCCCGCCAGAGCGGGCGGACCTCCCGTCGGGCCCGGTAGTAGGTGTGTCGGCCGCGCCGGGCCTGGCGGCGCCCCCACCGCTGCAGGTCGCGGGTGACCCGCCGCCCCCGGCGCCGCAGTTCCCGCCCCGCCGTGGCGACGGTCATGGCGCCACCCCTGCGGACGAGCGCCGCCGCAGCACCACCAGACCGGCGGTCAGCAGCAGCGCCACCACCGCCCCGGCGAGCGCGATGCCGAACGCGGTGCGCACCGGGCCGTTGGCGCCCTCGTACACGTACGGGCCGATGGCCACGCCGTTGATGTCCTCGGGGGACCACCGCACCTTGAGGTGGTAGGGGCCGGGCTCGGGGACGGTGAACGTGAACTCGGCGTGGCCGCCCAGGCCCGACGGATCGGTGTAGGTGACGAAGCTCTGGAAGCGCCGCAGCTCCGTGCGCCGGGCCCCGGGCGTGTCGGCCAGCAGGATGATCTCGGTCGGGTCGATGTAGCTGTTCGGGGTGACGGGGCCCTCCACGTAGAGCAGGTAGTCGCCCGCCCGGGTGAATTCGATGTCGGCCTGGCCGGGGGCGCTCGAGCGGTCGAAGCCCTTGATGCGCTGCTCGACGTCGCCGGACTCGCGGGCGATGTACGACACCCCGACGGCGAGGGCGACGAGGAGGACGACCACGGGCAGGGCGAACCACACGCGCGAGGGTCGACGTGCCGCCGGTGCCGCGAGAGCCACGGCGAGCGATCCTAACGACCCGCCCCGGGGGAGAGCGGCCGGGTCGGGCATCGGCCGGGCAGTAGCGTGGCCCGCCGTGGTGGGTGCCCTCCCAGATCGCGCCCGGCGACCCCTCGCCGTGCTCGTGCTCGTGCTCGCGCTCGCTCTCGTGGCCGCGGCGTGCGCGAACGACGACGACGGCCCGAACGTCGACGCGCTGCCGTTCGTGGGGGGCGCCGTGACCCCGGCGGACCTCTCCCAGGCCCTCGGCCCGCCGGGCGAGGCCGACGCCCTCGGCCAGGACGACCTCCAGAGCCCGATCGCACAGCGCTGCGAGGACGGCGAGTTCCGGGCCTGTGACGACCTGTACCAGCGGGGCCAGCCCGACTCCACCTTTGCCTCCTACGCCTTCTCCTGCGGCGGGCGCCTCCAGCCGCCGCCGGGCGAGGGTGCCGCCCCGAACTGCCGCCTGCGCCAGGTCGCGCACGTGCCGGTGGCGGCGGGCACCGTGCCGACCGGCGACTCGCCCACGCTCGACCGCCTGGCCCGGGAGTGCGCCCAGCCGAGCGGGCTGGAGGCGTGCGACACCCTCTACCGCGAGAGCCCGCAGGGCAACGACTACATCGACTACGGGATCACCTGCGGCTTCCGCACCCCCGACACCCGGCCCAACGCCTGCGCGGGGTTCGACGGCGTGCCGAACGGCCGCCCGCCCGCCGGCGTCACCGGCGACGCCGAGCTCGACCAGCTCGCGGACGAGTGCTACCGGGGCCGGCTGAGCTCGTGCGACGAGCTCTACGCCTCGAGCGACCGCGGCACGCTCTACGAGACCTACGCCCAGACCTGCGGCGGCCGCCTCGTCGACCTGGTCGAGCAGGTGCAGCCCTCGTGCGACCTGCGCTTCAACGACCCGGTCCCGACGTACCCGGGCGCGCCGCCGACCGAGCCCCTCGGCGACGACCCCCGGCTCGACACGCTGGTCGAGGCCTGTGCCTCCGGGACGATGTCGTCGTGCGACGAGTTGTTCGCCCGCAGCGAGCTCAACTCGGAGTACGAGAACTTCGGGGCGACCTGTGGTCGGCGCTTCGCGGCGCGGCGGGAGAACCTCGCCTTCAGCGCCGCGGGCGAGTGCGACGCCCGGGTCAACACCGTCCCCGAGGGCACCCCCCTGAGCTGAGCCGAGCTGCGCTGAGCGGACGGGCCTCCCCGCGCCGCCGGCGGGTCAGGTGATCTCGGTGGAGTCGATCTCGCCCGAGGCGACGGACTGGGCCCAGCGGTAGTCGGCCTTGCCCGACGGGGAGCGCTGCATCGTCCCCACCACGTTGAGCTGGCGGGGGACCTTGAAGCCGGCGATCTTCGTGCGGCAGTGGTCCTGGATGGCGGTGAGGTCGGCCTCGGCGCCGTCGCGGAGCTGGATCACGGCGGCCACGCGCTGACCCCACCGCTCGTCGGCGACGCCGACCACCACCGCGTCGAACACGTCGGGGTGCGACTTCACCGCGCCCTCGACCTCTTCGGGGAAGATCTTCTCGCCGCCCGAGTTGATCGACACCGAGCCGCGGCCGAGCAGGGTGATGGTGCCGTCGGCCTCGAGGTAGGCGAAGTCGCCGGGCATGGCGTAGCGGGTGCCGTCGGGGCCGGTGACGAAGGTCTCGGCGGTCTTCACCGGGTCGTTGTAGTAGCCGACCGGGATGTTGCCCGAGCGGGCGACCTTGCCCATGACGCCGGTGCCCGGCTCGAGGGGCACGAGGTTCTCGTCGAGCACGAAGGCGCCCTTGATCCGGCTCACCGTCGGGCCCCCGGCCATCTTGGTGTTGCCCTTGGTGATCACGGCCATGCCGTTGTTGCCGCTCTCGGATGACCCGATGGCGTCGGTGATCACGAGGTCGGGGAGGTGGTCGAAGAACTTGTCCTTCACCGCCGCCGAGAAGATGGCGGCGCTGCTGGTGACGGCCACGAGCGAGGAGGCGTCGTACGCGTCGGGGTGGGCCTCGAGCTCCTCGATGAGGGGGCGCCCCATGGCATCGCCGGTGATCATCATCATGTTGACCTTCTCGGTCGTGATGGTGCGCCACACCTCGGCGGGGTCGAACTTGGCGCACAGGATCACGCGGTTGCCGGTGAAGCTCTGGCCCATGACGCCCCACTGCGTGGCGCCGTGCATGAGCGGGGCGATGGGGAAGAAGGTGAGCTGGCCGCCGGCGGCGACGCCCTTGGCCACCATCTCCTCGGGCGCGGTCACGGGCTCGCTCGTGTACGGGTCGATGCCGCCGCCGAGGGCCATGAACACGTCCTCGTGGCGCCACACGACGCCCTTGGGCATGCCGGTGGTGCCGCCGGTGTAGAGGATGTACTTGTCGTCGGGGGAGCGGGGCCCGAAGTCGCGCTCGGGCGAGCCGTCGGCCATCGCGTCCTCGAAGGGCACCGCCTCGATGCCGTCGAGGTCGGCGTCGGTGCCGTCCTCGAGCACGATCGAGTGCTCGAGCATCGGCAGGTTGTCGATCACGTTGCGCACGCGCGGCGCGAACTCCCGGGCGAACACGAGGGCCTTCAGGTCGGCGTTGCCGAACAGGTAGGCCAGCTCGTCCTCGACGTAGCGGTAGTTGATGTTGATCCAGACCGCCCGCAGCTTGAACACCGCCCAGAGGGTCTCGACCCACTCGACCGAGTTATAGGCGTAGATGCCGACGTGGTCGTCGGGACCGATGCCCTGCGCCGCGAGGTGGTGGGCGAGGCGGTTGGCCCGGGCCTCCATCTCGGCGTAGGTGCGGCGCTTCCCGTCGGCCACCAGGTACTCGCGGTCGCCGAACGCGTCGGCGGCGTTCTCGAAGAGGTCGGCCAAGTTGAACTCCATGGCCGGGCAGTATCCCCGAAAACTGGAATCTGTTCTAGATTTCGCAGCCATGCCGACCTCCGGAACCGAGAACCTCACCGTCGAGCTCGACGGCACGACGATGATCGTCACGATGAACCGGCCCGAGGCCAAGAACGCCCTGAGCCTCCCGATGCTCGTGGGCATGGCCGACGCCTGGGTCGAGGCCGACGAGGACCCGGACGTCCGCTGCATCATCCTCACCGGCGCCGGCGGCGACTTCTGCACCGGCATGGACCTCAAGGCCTTCGCCGGCGGCGACCAGTCGCACGAGAAGTACCAGCAGCGCATGGCCGACGACCCCGACCTGCACTGGAAGGCCCTGCTGCGCCACTACCAGCCCAAGAAGCCCCTGATCGCCGCGGTCGAGGGCTACGCGGTGGCCGGCGGCACCGAGATCCTCCAGGCCACCGACATCCGGGTGGCGGGCGAGAGCGCGACCTTCGGCGTGTTCGAGGCCAAGCGGGGCCTGTTCCCGCTCGGCGGCTCGACCGTGCGGCTGCGGCGCCAGATCCCGTTCACCGTGGCCATGGACATGTTGCTGTCGGCCCGCTCCATGACCGCCGAGGAGGCCCTGCGCTATGGGCTCATCGGCCACCTGGTCCCCGACGGGCAGGCGCTCGCCAAGGCCAAGGAGATCGCCGCGGTGATCGGTGAGTGCGGCCCGCTCGCGGTCGAGGCCATCAAGCGCTCGGTGCGCGAGACCGAGGGCATGTCCGAGGAGGAGGGCCTCGCCCACGAGCTCGAGATCGGCTGGCCCATCTTCGGCACCGAGGACGCCAAGGAGGGGGCGCTCGCCTTCAAGGAGAAGCGCCCCGCCAACTTCCAGCGCAAGTAGCGCCGGGGGTCAGCTCAGGCCGCTCCGTGGGCGGATGAACAGGCACTCGGCCTCGGCGAGGAGGTCCTCGCCGTCGCGGGCGGTGCCCCAGCACAGGATCTTGCGACCCTCGACGCTGCGCACGCCCGCCTCGTAGTCGATGCGGCGGTTCAGCGGCGTGGGCAGGATCATGCGGACGGTCAGGGTGCCGGTGAAGCCGGCGTAGCCGCTGGCCATCTGGGCGCAGCCGAGCAGGTCGTCGAAGGCGGCGGCGACGAAGCCGCCGTGCAGGCAGTGGGTCGGGCCCTCGTAGGCGTCGGTCCACACCGCGTGGCCCCGGGTGACCTCGGGGTCGCTCATGTCGATGTAGAGCGGCGGCGCCAGGGGGTTGCTGCGACCGCTGATGCCGCTGCGCTCGACGAGCACCCCGTCCTCACCGCCGGACGCGGACAACCCGCCCTTGCGGCGCAGGCTCCGCTGGGACTCCATCGCGTCGGCCAGCCCCATGGTCTGGGAGATCAGGGCGACGAGGGCGTCGTCGTCGATGTCCTCCAGGTCGAGCAGGGCCGTGGCCTCGACGACCCGCTTGGCCTGGCGCACGAGCTCGTGCTTGCGCAGGCGGGCACCGGCGTCGGGGGCGGGGTTGGCCACCCAGAGCTGGCGGGCGTCTTCGGGGAGCATGGGCTCGTCGCCCACGGGCAGGTCCGACATGGTCCGGAGGTTAGGACCTCGACCGCCCCGGTCGTCCCGTCAGCGGAGCACGAGGTCGCTGCCCGTGAGGAGGCGGCCGGCGGTGAGGTCGAGGAAGGTGGCCACGTCGGCGTCGATGGCGGCCCGGTCGGCGTCGCCGCCGTAGAGGCGGTCCGCCAGGTCGGCGGCCGACGCGAACCCGAGCTCCGCGAGGCCGTCGAAGGGTGGGGCGTCGGGGGTGAGGGCGTCGGTGATCACGTGCTGGACGTAGCGGGCCAGGCCGGGGTGGTGGGCCCGTGCCAGGGGCGGGTGGACGGTGCCCCAGTGCTCGGCGAACTGCTCGTGGGTGAGGTCGGGGTGGCGGCGCACGAGCACCAGCCGGGTCACGGGCGCCGGCCCACCGAGCTCGTCCCAGCGGACGGTCGACTCGACCTCGTAGACGTCGACGCCCCCACCGACCCATTCCGGCTCGGCGTCGAGCCAGGCCACGGCGTGCATCCCCTTGGCGGCACCGGGGTCGGCCACCACGAGCCGGCGCCCGGCGGGCAGGTCGCCCTCGCCGGCCCGCCACCCGATCGCCACCAGCTCTGCCATGCTCGTCATCTTCGCGGCTCCGCCGGTGTGCCGCGACGAGCGCAGGAGGGGGAGCCATGGGGGCACTCGAGGGCAGGGTCGCGATCGTGACGGGGGCGGGTCAGGGCATCGGGCGGGGGATCGCCCGGCGGCTGGCCGGCGCCGGCGCCTCGGTGCTCGTGGCCGAGCTGAACCCGGAGTCCGCCGAGCGGGCCGCGCTCGAGCTCCGTGACGACTTCGGCGTCGACGCCCACTGGACGCGCACGGACGTGAGCGAGAAGGCGGACGTCCTCGCCATGGTGGCGGCCGCCGAGGAGCGGTGGGGCGGCGTCGACGTGCTGGTGAACAACGCCTGGGGCGGCGGCGGGTTCGGCCGCATCGAGTGGAAGGACGACGCCGAGATCGAGCGGGGCCTCCAGGTGGGGTTCTGGGGCACCTACTGGGCCATGCAGGCCTGCTTCCCGATCCTGCGGGCACGGGGCGGCGGCTCGATCGTGAACCTGGGCTCGCTCAACGGCGTCAACGCCCACCTCTACACCGTCGACTACAACCTGGCGAAGGAGGCCATCCGCTCCTTCAGCCGCTCCGCGGCCCGGGAGTGGGCCCGCCACGGCATCCGGGTCAACGTGATCTGCCCGGCGGCGGTGACCCCGGCCTACGAGATGTTCCAGCAGTTCGCGCCCGAGAACGCCGCCGAGCTGCTGGCCATGAACCCGATGGGGCGCATGGGCGACCCCGAGGGCGACATCGGTGGTGTCGCGGTCTTCCTCGCCTCCGACGACAGCCGCTACCTCACCGGCAACACCCTCTTCGTCGACGGTGGCAGCCACATCAACGGCGTGAGCTGGGATCCCGGCCTCCCCGACGAGCCCCCGGCCTGATCCTCCGCCGGCCCGGACGGTGCGACGCCGGCGGATCTGTGCCCCGCCGCAGGCCACGGGTAGTGTCCTGACGCCCCGTCAGAAACCCGGACGCGCCGCCGCGCGCGTCCCCGCCCAGGAGGCCGGCGAGCCACCGTGGACCTGCAGTTCACCCAGGAGGAAGAGGCGTTCCGCGCCGAGGTGCGCGACTACCTCGAGGGCCTGCTCTCGGGCGACTTCGCCGAGGTGCGCGGGGTCGGTGGGCCCGGCTACGAGCACGAGGCCTACGACGAGCGCCTCGCCTGGGAGCGTCGCCTCGGCGCCGACGGCTGGACGTGCCTGGCCTGGCCGAAGGAGCACGGCGGTCGGGGCCTGACCCTCATGCAGCAGGTGATCTGGCACGAGGAGTACGCCCGGGCGGGCGCCCCCGGACGCCTCGGTCACATCGGCGAGACCCTCGTGGGGCCGACCATCATCGCCTTCGGCAGCCCCGACCAGCAGCAGCGCTTCCTCCCGGGCATCGCCTCCGGCCAGGAGCTGTGGTGCCAGGGCTACTCGGAGCCGAACGCCGGCTCGGACCTCGCCAACGTCGGCACCCGCGCCGAGCTCGACGGCGACGAGTGGGTCATCACCGGCCAGAAGGTCTGGACCTCGCTGGCCCACTGGGCCGACTGGGTCTTCGTGCTGTGCCGCACCGACCGCGACGCCCCCAAGCACAAGGGCATCTCCTACCTCCTCTGCCCGATGCGCCAGGACGGGGTCGAGATCCGCCCCATCGTGCAGATCACCGGCTCCTCGGAGTTCAACGAGGTGTTCTTCGACGGGGCCCGCACCTCCACCGCCAACCTCGTCGGCGAGGTCAACGGCGGCTGGCGGGTGGCCATGGGCACCCTGGCGTTCGAGCGGGGCACGTCGACCTTCGGCCAGCAGCTCGGCTTCCAGGCCGAGCTCGACAAGGTGATCGCGGCGGCGCAGGCCAACGGCGCCATCGACGACCCGGCCCTGCGTCAGCGCATCGTGAAGGCGTGGACGGGCCTGCGCCTCATGCGCTTCACCGCCATGCGCACCCTCTCCACGATCGACGCCCACGGCGGCGAGCCCGGCCCCGAGGCCAGCATCAACAAGCTCTTCTGGGCGACCTGGCACCGCAGCCTCGGCGAGCTGGCCATGGACGTGCTCGGCGCCGAGGCCACCCTCGCGACCGACGGCGGCGACGGTGCGCCCTACGAGGACGCGCTGACCGCCTTCCAGCGCCTGTTCCTGTTCACCCGCTCGGACACGATCTACGCCGGCTCGAACCAGATCCAGCGCAACATCATCGGCGAGCGCGTGCTCGGCCTGCCCCCCGAGCCCAAGGTCTGAGGTCCCCGCCGTGAGCGACGCCCCCCGCCCCACCCCGCCCGCCGAGCCGCCGCCCCACGGCCTGCTCACCGACAAGGTCGTGCTCGTCACCGCCGCCGCCGGCACCGGGATCGGCTTCGCGGCCGCCAAGCGCTGTGCCGAGGAGGGCGCCCTGGTCGTCATCAGCGACCGCCACGAGCGCCGGCTGGCCGAGTCCGCCGACGAGCTCGAGGCCGCCACCGGCACCCGGCCGCTCACCGTGCCGTGCGACGTCACCCAGGAGGACCAGGTCCAGGCCATGGTCGACGCCACCGTCGAGGCCCACGGCCGCCTCGACGTGCTCATCAACAACGCCGGCCTCGGCGGCACCGCGTCGATCATGGAGATGACCGACGAGCAGTGGTCGGTCGTCATCGACGTCACCCTCAACGGCACCTTCCGGGCCACCCGGGCGGCCCTGCGGCACATGACCGAGCGGGGCTCGGGCGTCATCGTCAACAACGCCTCGGTGGTGGGCTGGCGGGCCCAGGAGGGCCAGGCCCACTACGCCGCGGCCAAGGCCGGCGTGATGGCCCTCACCCGGTGCGCGGCCATGGACGCGGCGCCCTACGGCGTGCGGGTCAACGCGGTGTCGCCGAGCCTGGTGATGCACCCGTTCCTGGCCAAGGTGACCACCGACGAGCTGCTCGACGAGCTGACGCAGCGGGAGGCCTTCGGCCGCTCCGCCGAGCCGTGGGAGATCGCCAACGTGATGGTCTTCCTCGCCAGCGACTACTCGACCTACCTCACCGGCGAGGTCATCTCGGTCAGCTCGCAGCACGCCTGACGCTTGCGCCTCCTCCGTCGGCGCCCCTTCGGGATCCGGTTCGTCGGCGGCGCGGCGCCGCTCCGCCACGTCGCCCCGCGCGCCTGACGCGCGCCTGACGTCGAGGGCGGCGCGCATCGTTCGCGCGGAGCGCGCGACCATCACCCACTTTCGTGTGCCCAGGTGCGATCCTGGCACCTATGGCGGTGGAGACCCTCACCCTCGACCTGGGCATCGCTCCCACGGTCGACGGCGGGCGCGTCGAGGCCGAGACGGAGGCCCCGAGCGGGCTGGGCAAGGGCCTCGGCGCCATCCTCGCGGCGACCGCGACCGAGCGGCCCCGGCGGGGTGGCCTCGCCAGCCTCATCCCCGACACCGCCGAGTCGATCGACGCGCCGACCACCCTCAGCCCGCCGACGCTCGCCCACGGGGGCGACACCGACACCGGGGACATGGGCGCCGACCTCGTCCGCGCCCTGCTCGACGGGCTCGGCTCGTCGATGCCGCTCGACCTGTGCGCCTACGTGCACCAGGGCCGCACCGAGCGGGCCCACCTGACCCTGCGGTCACCGGCGTTCTCCTCGCTCGACCCCTCCGACGGCCTCGAGCTGTGCGACCTGCTGTCCCGGCGCCTGCGCAAGGGCCAGTCCGGCCCCTTCGAGGCGGCGGGCTACGTCGGCACCACCGTGGCCACGTCCGGGTGGGCGTCGAGCGGGCTCTACGCGGTCGGCCGGCGCCGCGGCCTGCTCGGCCGGCCCGAGCTGGCGGCGGTCGAGCGCTTCTGCACCACCCTCGGCGCAAGCGTCCACCAGCTCCACGAGCAGCACGACGACGGGCTCTTCGTCCCCGACTTCCAGGTTCGGGTCGCCGAGGCCGCACTCGGCGCCCAGGCCTCGGTGGCGCTGGCCACCGGTGACGGCATGCGCCAGGGGCACGCCCTCGCGACCGGCCGGGTCGAGGCGGTGGCCACGGCGCTGCTCAAGGCCATCGACTGCGGCCGCATGTTCCGCTACGCCAGCGAGGCCGAGATCGACGGCGAGCGCCGGGCCCTGGCCCTGCTCCAGGGCGACGACGGCACCGCCGCCCTCCGTGGCGCCTCGGTGCCGGGCGGCACCCCCGGCAGCGCCGTGGTCATCGCGACCTACCGCGCCGCCGCCTCCCTCCAACCACCCCCCTAGCCCGAGCGGCCGGTCACGGGGCGGCCGGTCACGGGGCGGCTCTACACTCCGGCCATGGCCGACGACTACCTGGAGCACCTGCGCGCCGTCCCGCTGTTCGCGACGTGCTCGAACGCGGACCTGGCCGCCATCGCCGCCGCCGTCGACGAGCTCGAGGTGGAGGCGGGGCGGGTGCTCGTGGCCGAGGGCGAGGTGGGCAAGGAGGCCTTCGTCATCGTCGAGGGCAACGCCGTGGTGAGCCGCGGCGGCGAGGTCCTGAACACGATCGGGCCCGGCAACCCCTTCGGCGAGATGGCCCTGGTCGACCGCTCACCCCGCAACGCCACGGTCACCGCCAGCACGCCCATGCGGCTGCTCGTGATCGGCCAGCGCGAGTTCGTCGGCCTGATGGACGGCTCCCCCGGCTTCACCCGCTCGATCCTCGCGGCCGTGGCCGCCCGCCTCCGCGCCAAGGACGTCGCCCTCTACGGCTGAGACCTCCGGTCGAGGCGCCGGTGGGGGCGGACCACGGAGCGTGCTGCTCCACGCCCTACACTGGTTTGCCGGGCATTTCGCCCGTCGCATTTCACCAGTAGGAGTTTCGTGGCCAGGCAGAAAGACGACGTCATCGTCACCGAGGGCATCGCCACCGAGGCGCTGCCCAACGGCATGTTCCGCGTGAAGCTGGAGTCCGGGCACGAGGTGCTCGGTCACATCTCCGGCAAGATGCGCCGGGCGCGCATCCGCGTGCTGCCGGGCGACCGCGTGCAGATCGAGGTGTCGGCGTACGACACCTCGCGCGGCCGCCTCACCTATCGCTACAAGTAGCGGGACCGGCATGGACACCACCGGGGCGGGGCCCAGCCGCGCCCACCGCATCGTCGCCGAGGTGCTGCTGGCCCTCGTGCTGGCGCAGGCCGTCGTGGCGGGGCACTACCTGTTCGGCGACTGGTCGATCCGCGTGCACGGCTTCAT
Organism: Acidimicrobiales bacterium; assembly: GCA_041908445.1. GTDB lineage: Bacteria > Actinomycetota > Acidimicrobiia > Acidimicrobiales > DATDAH01 > JAEUJM01. The sequence continues at coordinate 109,827 of JAYRFK010000113.1, forward strand.
GGGCAACGCCTCGTTCCTGCTCGGCCTGGTGCTGCTGGGGCTGGCGCTGCTCGGTCGCCACGACCGCACGCGCCTCGTCCTGTCGGCGCTGCTCGTCGTCGCGCTGTTCGCCCAGACCGGCCTCGGCTACGTCGGGCGGGAGACCGCCGAGGCGGCGGCGTGGCACGTCCCGCTGGGCGTGGCCATCTTCGGCTTCACCGCCTACCTGGTCGGTCGTCCGGTCGCGCCGACCGCGACCACGCCGGCCGGCTGACGCAGGTCAGCCCGCCGACGCGGCTTCCAGGAACGGGGGGCGCTCGCCGGCGGCGTCGACCACCAGGTTGGCGCCGCTGATGTAGGACGCCAGCGGGGAGGCGAGGAACACGCAGGCGTCGCCGATGTCGCCCGGGCGCGCCAGGCGGCCGAGGGGGACCGTGGCGGCGACGCGGGCGATGCCGGCGTCGTCGCCGTAGAAGAGGTGGGACTGCTCGGTCTCGATCATCCCGCCGGTGACGCAGTTGACGCGGACCTTCGGGGCCCACTCCTGCGCCACGCTGCGGGTGAAGCCGATCACGCCGGCCTTCGCCGCGCTGTACGCCGCCGTCCCCGGTGAGGGGCGCAGGGCGCTGACGCTCGTGATGTTCACGATCGAGCCGCCGTCGTCCTGGCCCTGCATGACCCGGTTCGCCGCCTGCGACACGTGGATCACGGCCAGGAGGTTGAGGGCCACGATCGAGGTGGTGAAGCGGGGGGAGGCGGTGGCGGCCTCGGCGCTGGGGGAGCCGCCGGCGTTGTTCACCACCGCGTCGAGGCGCCCGTGGCGCTCGACGACGGCGCCCACCATGGCGTCGACCTGCTCGGGTTCGCGCACGTCGGCGGCGACGAACAGCGGCCGCCGACCGTCGAGCTCGGGCCCGTCCTCGGGCTCGCTCCGCCCGCAGATGGCCACCTCGGCGCCGGCGGCGAGGAAGCGCTCGGTGATGCCCCGGCCGACGCCCCGGGCGCCCCCGGTGACGAGGACGACCCGTCCCGTGAAGTCGAGCAGGTCCCCAGGCGCAGGCACGGCCCGGAAGCTACCGGAACCCCACGAGCCTGGCCCATCCACCCGCCGGAACTAGCGGAGGCCGCGGCCCCGGCCGTACGGTCTGACGGACCGTCAGATCGGCCCGCGGACGCGCCGCGGCACGCACAGGAGGCTCGGGTGGGGAACAGCTACCAGGTCGACGACCTCGGCATCGCCGAGATCGTCATGGACAACCCGCCCGTCAACGCCCTCACCGTCGCGGGCTGGTTCGAGGTGGCCGAGCTGCTCGACCGGGCCAGCGCCGACGAGGCCGTGCGCGCCGTCGTCCTGCGGGCCGAGGGCCGGGGCTTCAACGCCGGCGTCGACATCAAGGAGATGCAGGCGACCGAGGGCTACGACGCCCTGATCGGCGCCAACCGGGGCTGCTACGCCGCCTTCGCCTCGGTCTACGACTGCGCCGTCCCCGTCATCGCCGCCGTCAACGGCTTCTGCCTCGGCGGCGGCATCGGCCTGGTGGGCAACGCCGACATCATCATCGCCGCCGAGGACGCCACCTTCGGCCTCCCCGAGGTCGACCGGGGCGCCCTGGGCGCCGCCACCCACCTGGCCCGCCTGGTGCCCCAGCACAAGATGCGGGCCATGGTGTACACGAGCGCCACCGCCACGGCGGCCGAGCTGCACCACTTCGGCTCCGTGCTGCAGGTCGTGCCCCAGGCCGAGCTCCGTGACGCCGCCTTCGCGGTCGCCCGGGGGATCGCCGAGAAGAGCCCGCGGGTCATCCGGGCGGCCAAGGAGTCGCTCAACGGCATCGACCCGGTCGACGTGAAGCGCAGCTACCGCTTCGAGCAGGGCTTCACCTTCGAGCTGAACCTGTCGGGCGTGTCCGACGAGGCCCGCCAGGCCTTCGTCGACAAGCGCGACGCCGACTTCGACCAGTAGCCACCAGGGAGCGCTGAACCCATGCCCGACAAGCGCATGACCATCGACGAGGTCGTGTCCGAGCTGTCCGACGGGATGACCATCGGGATCGGCGGTTGGGGGTCGCGGCGCAAGCCCATGGCCTTCGTCCGCGCGATCCTGCGGTCGTCGCTGAAGGACCTGACCATCGTCTCCTACGGCGGCCCCGACGTGGGCCTGCTGGCCAAGAGCGGCCAGGCCCGCAAGGTCGTCTACGGGTTCGTGTCGCTCGACTCGATCCCGCTCGAGCCCCACTTCCGCATCGCCCGTCAGACGGGCACCATCGAGGCCGAGGAGTACGACGAGGGCATGTTCGTGCTCGGCCTGCGGGCCGCGGCCCAGCGCCTGTCGTTCCTGCCCACCCGGGTGGGCCTCGGCACCGACCTGCTCGAGTCGAACCCCCGGCTGAAGCTGGTCACCTCGCCCTACGAGGACGGCGAGCAGTACGTGGCGATGCCGGCGCTGCACCTCGACGTAGCCCTCGTGCACATGAACCGGGCCGACCAGGGCGGCAACGCCCAGTACCTCGGTCCCGACCCCTTCTACGACGACCACTTCTGCCTGGCCGCCGACAAGCGCTACGTCTCGTGCGAGCGCATCGTCGACACCGCGGACTTCCTGAAGGAGGGGCCCATCCAGACCCTGCGCCTCAACCGCCTCATGGTCGACGGCGTGGTCGAGGCCCCCGGCGGCGCCCACTTCACCCTGTGCGCCCCCGACTACGACCGCGACGAGGCCTTCCAGCGGGAGTACGCCGCCACGGCCGGCGACGAGGAGAAGTGGGCGGCGTTCAAGGCGAAGTACCTGGACGTGAGCGAGGCCGACTACCAGCGAGCGGTGAAGGAGCGGGGGGAATGAGCGACGTGACCACCTCGGCGCCCGCCGACAGCTACACGCGCGGCGAGGTCTGCGTCGCGGCGCTGGCCGACGTCTTCCGGGGCGACGGCGAGATCCTCGGCAACCCCATCGGCAACGTGCCGGTGATCGCGGGCCGCCTGGCCCGGGCCACCTTCGAGCCCGACCTGGTGATGACCGACACCGAGGCCCTCCTCGTGGCGAACACCCTGCCCGTGGGGGTGGCCGTGCCCTTCGAGGACAAGCTCGTCGAGGGTTGGCTGCCGTTCGCGTCGATCTTCGACGTGGCCGTGTGGCCTGGTCGGCGCCACATCATCATGGGGCCGAGCCAGATCGACCGCTTCGGCAACATGAACATCGCCTGCATCGGCGACTGGCGCCAGCCCAAGGCCCAGCTCCTCGGCGTGCGGGGCGCCCCCGGCAACACCATCAACCACACCTGCAGCTACTGGGTGCCGAACCACACCAGCCGGTCGTTCGTGGAGAAGGTCGACTACGTGTCCGGCGTCGGTTACGACCGCGCCGCGGCGCTGCCGGGCGCGTCGGCCCGCTTCCACGAGATCCGCCGGGTGGTGTCGAACCTCGGCGTGTTCGACTTCGAGACGCCCGACCACTCGATGCGCCTGCGCTCGGTCCACCCGGGCGTGACGGTCGAGGAGGTCGTCGAGGCCACCGGGTTCGCCCTGGTCGTGCCCGACGACGTGCCCGAGTCGCGGCCGCCGACGGTCGAGGAGCAGCGCCTCATCCACGAGGTGATCGACCCCAACGGCTTCCTGGCCAAGGAGGTCAAGGAGCCGGAATGACCGAGGCCGCGCCCGCCGCGTCGTCCCCGTCGCCCTTCCGCACCCGGTTCTGCGACCTGGTCGGGGTCGAGTACCCGATCGTGCAGACCGGCATGGGCTGGGTGGCGGGCCCGCGCCTGGTCGCCGCCTCCGCCAACGCCGGCATCCTCGGCATCCTCGCCGCCGCCACCATGGACTACGACCAGTTGGTCGGCGCCATCCGCGAGGTCAAGGAGAAGACCGACAAGCCCTTCGGCGTGAACCTGCGCTCGGACGCCCCCGACGCCGGTGAGCGCATCGACCTGCTGATCCGCGAGGGCGTGAAGGTCGGCTCGTTCGCGCTGGCCCCCAAGCCCGACCTGATCAAGAAGCTGAAGGACGCCAGCGTGGTGGTGATGCCGTCGATCGGCGCCAAGCGCCACGCCGAGAAGGTGGCCGAGTGGGGCGTCGACGCCGTGCTCGTCCAGGGCGGGGAGGGTGGCGGCCACACCGGCGACGTCCCCACGTCGCTGCTGCTGCCCCAGGTGGTCGACGCGGTCGACCTGCCGGTGATCGCCGCCGGCGGCTACTTCGACGGGCGAGGCCTGGTGTCGGCCCTCGCGTACGGCGCGGCCGGCATCGCCATGGGCACCCGCTTCCTGCTGACGTCCGACTCGACCGTCGGCGACGCCGTGAAGCAGGTGTACCTGAGCAAGGGCGTGGGCGACACCCTCCGCACCACCCAGGTCGACGGGGTGCCCCACCGGGTGCTGCGCACCGAGCTCACCGAGGAGCTCGACCGCACCGGCCCGGTCACCTCGCTGCCGCGGGCGATCTCGAACGCCTTCCGGTTCAAGAAGCTCTCGGGTCGGTCGTGGAACCAGATCGTCCGCGAGGGCGTGGCCATGCACCGCAACCAGGAGCTGAGCTGGAGCCAGGTGATCATGGCCGCCAACACCCCGATGCTGCTCAAGGCGTCGATGGTCGACGGCCGCCCCGACCTGGGCGTCATGTCCAGCGGCCAGGTGGTCGGCATGATCGACGACCTGCCCTCGGTCGACGAGCTCGTGCAGCGCATCATGGCCGAGGCCGAGGTCGCCCGGGCCCGCCTCTGCCCCTGACGGGCTGACGCCGGCCGGGAACAGGGTCCCGCCGGTGCCCCCCGCTCAGCCGCCGGCGTAGTGGCGCAGGGGCGGCTCGGCGGTGGCGATGCTCGCCGCCGGCACGTGGGGGTCGGCGAGGTCGCCGGCCAGGACGTCGAGGCCGGCGGTGGGGTCGCTCGGGAAGAGCAGCGGCTGCTGGGTGCACAGCGTCGCCGGCGCCGGCAGCCGCGACACCGATGCCGTGCCGCGGTGGGTGAAGGCGTCGAGCACGAGCGCGAGCACGACCCGGTCGGCGGCCATCGAGAGGTGGTCCACCGGGCGCAGGGGGCACACGTCCTGTACCGCGATGTTCGTGGCCCCGTCCGTCACCGCACTGGTGGCGGGCACGACGAGCTCGTCCTGCAGCGTCGTGTAGAGGTTCGTGTACTCCACCGAGCCCGGTGTCTCGTCCCCCGAGTTCAGCGCGGTGAGGAACGCGCTGCCCTGGCCCATCTGGAAGCAGGCGGCGCACGAGGCGCCGGCGAAGTTGCCGAGCGCGGTGCCGTGGTTCGGCGTGGCCAGCGTGACGAGGTCGCTCACCATCGGTTGCAGCGACGGCCACCAGCGCAGCGCCCACCGGGGTTCCAGGCCGCCCTGGCTGTGGCCCATCACGTCGACCCGCTTGCCGCTCGACCGGTGCATCCGCCGGATGGCATGCACGACGTACTCGCTGGCCAGCTGGATGTCGTCGAGCGAGCGGTTGGGCAGGTCGACGTAGCAGACGTCGAAGCCGCGGCCGGCCAGCTCGGGGAGGTAGTTCCAGCCGTAGTTCTCCTGGCCGTGGGTGAACGTGCCGTGGACGAGCAGCACGGGCTGGCGCCCGCTGTCGAACGGGCCGTCGCAGTGCAGGGCCGCCCGCAGGGTGGCCTTGTCGATGTGCAGGCGGGGCTCGTGCGTCGCGGTGGCCTCGGCCGCCGGTGCGGTGGGGGCGGCGGTCGCGGTGGCGGACGGGGCGCCGGCCAGCACCACGAGCAGGGCGAGCAGGGCGACGGCGAGGGTTCGGGGCGAGGGCACGGCACCTCCAGGACGGGCGGTCGCCGGATGTTACAACAGGATCATCGCTGTAACATCTTTCCCCTCAGGCGGGACGAGGCTGCTCGCCCTCCGGCAGGTGGGCGAAGACCCGGGCATGGAGGTGGCAGAGCACACCGTCGAGGAGGCGGCGGGCCTGGGCGTGGGCGCCCCGGTCGAGCGCGTCGCAGGCCTCGTCGAGGTCGGCGAGGTGGTCGGTGAGGTCGGCCCGGGGGATGGCAACCGGGTCGAGGGGCCCGTGCGGGGGCCGGTCGGGGAGGGGGGCTCCGCCCATGAGGCGCTCCTGTGTGTTCGTCCGCCGTCAGCGGGCGCGAACATAGAACCTTCTAGGTAGCAGGTCAATGGCACGTTGGGTTACGGTGGGGCGGTGGCAGATCGACGGCGTTCGCGGCGCAGGCGCCTGCCCGCCGAGGAGGGGCGACGAGCCCTGCTCGACGCGGGTCGGGCCCTCGTCCTGGAGCAACCCGCGTCCTGGCCGCTCGAGCACATCCGGCTCACCGAGGTCGCCGAGCGGGCGGGCGTCTCGGTCGGCGCCCTGTACCACTACTGGGAGAGCCAGGACGCCTACCGCGACGACCTCCTCGACGACCTCTTCTCGCCCGAGCGCTACCCCCCGAGCCCGCTGCCCGCGCAGCTCGCCGGGCGCGACGACGGCGACGCCGACGGCGACCCGCCCCTCACCGAGCTCGTGCGCGCGGGCGCCGCCGCGGAGTTCGCCGCCCTGCGGGACACGCCCGAGCTGCGCCTGCTCATGGCCATGTGGGCCGCGGACGCCCCCGAGGTCGACGCCCGCATCGCGGCCCAGTACCGCGCCGTCGGCGAGCGCTGGGCGACCTTCTACGCGGACGCCCTCGAGGCCTACGGCCTCGAGCTGCGGCCGCCGTTCACGCCGGCGCTCATGGCCACCCTGATCACCGCGCTGGGCGAGGGCCTGGCGGTGCGGGCGACCGTCGACGCCGACGCCGTCCCCACCGAGCTGGGGGCCGATCCCGACCGGCCGTGGGGCCTGCTCGCGTGCGCGATCTTCGCGCTCCTGCCGGGGATGACCCGCCCGGTCGGCGGCGGGGGCGACCTGTGGGACCTCGCCGGACTCTTCGCGTCGACCACCCGCACGGGGACGGCGACACGGTGAGCGATGCCCTGGATCCCGACGGGGCGGCGACGGAGGGCGTCCGGCGCCGCCGCCGGCGCAAGCGACTGTCGGCCGAGGAGGGCCGCCAAGCGCTGCTCGACGCCGGGCGGGCCCTCGCCCACGAGCAGCCGGCGGGCCCGCCGCTCGAGCACATCCGCCTCACCGACGTGGCCGACCGGGCCGGCGTGTCGGTCGGCGCGCTGTACCACTACTGGGACAGCCAGGACGGCTACCGCGACGACCTGCTCGACGAGGTCTTCGCCCCGAGTCGCTTCGATCCGCCCGCCGACCTCGACGGGGTGGACCTCGTCGACCTCATCCGGGTCGGCACCGAGGCGGAGCTCGACCGTCTCCGCACCAGCCCCGACCTGCGTGTGCTGATGGCCATGTGGGCGGCGGCCGACCCCGCCATCGAGCCCCGGGTCGCCGAGCACTTCCGGGCGGTGGGGGAGGACTGGGCGGCGTTCTACGAGGCGGTGTTCCGGGCCCGCGGCCTCGAGGTGCGGCCGCCGTTCACCTACGCCCACGTGGCGGCACTGCTCACCGCCGTCGGCGACGGTCTGGCGGTGCGGTCGAGCGTCGACCCGGGTGCCGTCCCGGCCGACGTCGAGGTCGACGGCGAGGGGCGGTGGACGCTGCTCGGCGCGGCGCTGGTCGCCCTCCTCCCCGCCTTCAGCCGGCCCGTCGGCAGCGAGGCCACCTTCGCCGACCACCTGGCCGGGCTGCGCGCTGACCTGGCGCGGTCCACGAGCGGGCCGGCGGCGGGCTGACCCACCGGCCGGTCAGCAGTTCGAGCGGCGTTGCCACCAGGCACCGGCGGCGCGGGAGCGGGAGCGGGAGCGGGGCGCTCGGCCCGGTTCAGCCCAGGCGCTCGATGATGGTGACGTTGGCCTGCCCGCCGCCCTCGCACATGGTCTGGAGGCCGTAGCGGCCGCCGGTGCGCTCGAGCTCGTTGAGCAGGGTGGTCATGAGGCGCACGCCGGTGGCACCGAGCGGGTGACCCAGGGCGATGGCGCCGCCGTTGACGTTGACCTTGTCGAGGTCGGCGCCGGTCTCCTTCTGCCAGGCCAGCACGACCGAGGCGAAGGCCTCGTTGATCTCGACCAGGTCGATGTCGTCCATGCTCATGCCCGCCTTCTCCAGCGCGTACGCGGTGGCGGGGATGGGGGCCGACAGCATGAAGATGGGGTCGTCGGCCCGGACGGAGAGGTGGTGGATGCGGGCCCGCGGGGTGAGGCCGTGGTCCTGCACCGCCTGCTCGGAGGCGATGAGCATGGCCGTGGCCGCGTCGCTGATCTGGCTGGCAAGGGCGGCGGTGAGGCGCCCACCCTCGACCAGCGCGGGCAGCGTGGCCATCTTCTCGAGCGAGGTGCCGCGGCGGGGGCCCTCGTCGGTGGTCACGTCGCCGAGGGGGAGGATCTCGTTGTCGAAGCGGGCCTCGTCGATGGCCCGCAGCGCCCGCTCGTGGCTCTGGAGCGCGAAGGCCTCCATGTCGTCCCGGCTGATGTCCCACTTCTCGGCGATCAGCTCGGCGCCGCGGAACTGGCTGACCTCCTGGGTGCCGTAGCGCTTGACCCAGCCCTCCGAACCCGAGAACGGGTCGGTGAAGCCGAAGGGCTCCGCCGCGGTCATGGCCGCCGCGATCGGGATCATCGACATGTTCTGGACGCCGCCGGTCATGATCAGGTCGTTGGTGCCGGACATGACCGCCTGGGCGGCGAAGTGCACGGCCTGCTGGCTCGAGCCGCACTGGCGGTCGATGGTCGTGCCGGGGATCTCCTCGGGGAGGCCGGCGGCCAGCCAGGTGGTGCGGGCGATGTCGCCGGCCTGGGGGCCGAGGGCGTCGACGCAGCCGAAGTAGACGTCCTCCACCGCGGCGGGGTCGACGTCGACCCGGTCGAAGATGCCGTTCAGCACGTGGGCGCCCAGGTCGGCGGGGTGGACCTGGCTGAGCCCGCCGCCCCGCTTGCCGACGGGGGTGCGCACGGCGTCGATGATGTAGGCCTCGGCCATCTCAGTTGCTCCTGGTGCTCGGATCTCGTGCGGTTCTGTCGTTCTCGACGCAATGACTGTCGTATTCCGACCGCTACTGCGTCGAGTCCGGTGTTCGGGGGCTAGCGGGTGACGATCACGGACGAGCCGTGGCCGAACAGGCCCTGGTTGACGGTGACGCCGACGGTGGCGCCCTCGACCTGGCGGCCGGTGGCCTGGCCCCGGAGCTGCCAGGTGAGCTCGCACACCTGGGCGATGGCCTGGGCGGGGACGGCCTCGCCGAAGCAGGCCAGGCCGCCGCTGGGGTTCACGGGCACGCGGCCACCGAGGCTGGTGTCGCCGTCGTTGAGCAGGCGCTCGGCCTCGCCCTCCTTGCAGAGCCCGATGTTCTCGTACCAGTCGAGCTCGAGGGCCGAGGACAGGTCGTAGGCCTCCACCACGTTGACGTCCTCGGGGCCGATGCCGGCCTCCTCGTAGGCGGCGGCGGTGATGGCGTCGCGGAAGGGCAGCGCGGGCTCGGCCGAGACCGCCGACGAGTCGGTGGCGAAGTTCGGCATCTCGATCACGGTGTTCGGGTACGTCGGGGTCACCGTCGAGACCGCCGCCACCTTCACGAAGTCGGTGGCGTGCTTGCGGGCGAACTCGAGGCTCGACACGACCAGGGCGGCGCCGCCGTCGCTGGTGGCGCAGATGTCGAGCAGGTGCAGCGGGTCCGCCACCACGGGCGACTCGAGCACGTCCTCGACGCTGACCTCCTTGCGGAAGCGGGCGTAGGGGTTGGCCAGGCCGTGGCGGGCGTTCTTCACCTTCACCTTGGCGAAGTCCTCCGGCGTGGCGCCGTAGAGGGCCATGCGCCGGCGGGCGTAGAGGGCGAAGTAGGTCGGGTTGGTGGCGCCGATGAGGCGGAAGCGCAGCCAGTCGGGGTCGTCCTGGCGCTCGCCCTTGTTGGGGGCGAGGAAGCCCTTGGGGGTGGTGTCGGCGCCGACCACGAGGGCCACGTCGCAGAGCCCGGCGAGGATCTGGGCCCGGGCGATGTTCAGGGCGGTGGCGCCGGAGGCGCAGGCGGCGTAGCAGCTCGACACCCGGGCGCCCGTCCAGCCCAGGGCCTGGGCGAAGGTGGCGCCGGCGACGTAGCCGGGGTAGCCGTTGCGCATCGTGTCGGCACCGGACACGTACTGGATGTCCGACCACGCCAGGCCGGCGTCGGCGAGAGCGTCGTTGGCGGCGGCGATGCCGTACTCGACGAAGTTGCGCCCCCACTTGCCCCACGGGTGCATGCCCGCACCCAGGATCGCGATCTCGTTGCTCATCGGACGACCTTCCACTTCCAGACGAGGTGCTCGGCCTCGTCGTCCTCGTACAGGGGCTCGAGCACGAGCTCGACCTCGTCACCGACGGCCACGTCGGCGGTGGTCGAACCCAGGGTGAGCTGGCCCAGGATCACGAGGCCCTCCTCGGCGAGCTGGACCGCGGCGATCACGTAGGGCTCGAACGGGTCGGGCGAGATGTAGGGCTCGGGCGGCTGGTAGCGGTTGTCGGTGAAGGACCAGACCGTGCCGGTGCGGCTCAGCTCGACGGTGTCGAACTCGGTGCCGGCGCAGCCGGGGTTCCCGCAGAAGTGCGAGGCGGCGGGGAAGGCGTAGGTGCCGCAGGAGGTGCACTTCGAGCCGAGCAGGTGGGGCTCGTCTGCGTCCATCGTGAACCAGCCCTCGATGGCCGGCAGCTGTTGCTTGGTGGGCATCCCCGGAGCGTACCGGCCACCTTGCGTGGAATCTGACGAGGCGTCAGGCTTCGCCCCCGTGGACCTGACCTTCTCGCCGCAGCACGAGGCGTTCCGGGCCGAGGCCCGGGCGTGGCTCGAGGCCAACGTGCCGACGGGGCTCGCCTCCATGAACACCGCCGAGGGCTACCGGCAGCACCTCGAGTGGGAGCGCACCCTCTTCGACGCCCGCTGGGCGGTCGTCTCGTGGCCCGAGGAGTACGGCGGTCGCGAGGCCGACCTCATGGAGTGGCTGATCTTCGAGGAGGAGTACTACCGCTGCGGCGCCCCCGGCCGGGTCACCCAGAACGGGATCTTCCTGCTCGCCCCGACCCTGTTCGAGCACGGCACCCAGGACCAGCGGGACCGCTACCTGCGCGACATGGCGTCCGGCGCCAAGACCTGGGCCCAGGGCTGGAGCGAGCCCAACGCCGGCAGCGACCTCGCGAGCCTCACCAGCCGGGCCCGCCAGGACGGCGACCACTGGGTGCTCAACGGCCAGAAGACCTGGAGCACCCGGGCCGTCTTCTGCGACTACCTGTTCGGCCTGTTCCGCACCGACCCCGAGGCCCAGCGCCACCGGGGCCTCACCTACTTCCTCGTCCCCCTCGACGCCGAGGGCGTCACCGTCCGCCCCATCGGCGGCCTCCACGACGACGAGGCCTTCGCCGAGGTCTTCTTCGAGGACGTGCGGGTGCACGAGCGCGACGTGCTCGGCGGCGTGAACCAGGGCTGGGCCGTGGCGATGGCCACCGCCTCGTCCGAGCGGGGCCTTTCGCTGCGCAGCCCCGGCCGGTTCATGGCCACCGCCGACCGCCTCCTCGACCTCTACCGGCGCTGCGTGTCCGGCGAGGTCGGCGACGGCCCCCTCGACCTCGATCCCCGCCTCGTCGACGACGTCGTGCAGTGCTGGATGGACGCCGACGCCTACCGCCTCTACACCTTCCAGGCCGTCACCCGGCTCATGGAGGGCGGGACCATGGGGCCCGAGGCCAGCCTCAACAAGATCTTCTGGAGCGAGCTCGACGTCCGCCTGCACGAGACCGCCATGGCCCTGCTCGGCCAGCTCGCCGAGCTCGACATCGACGCCGAGGAGGCCGTCGACCACGGCCGCTGGATGGACGGCTTCCTGTTCTCGCTGGCGGGCCCGATCTACGCGGGCACGAACGAGATCCAGCGCAACGTGGTCGCCGAGCGCGTCCTCGGCCTGCCGAGGGTCAAGTGATGGCGTTGGTGACGGTGCTGCTCTCGCCTCACCGGTTCTGGCTCCCGATTTCGGTGCCAGGGCACCGAAATCGGGAGCCAGTTCGCCACGACTCGGGTGCCGGGGAGGCGCGCTGATGGACTTCTCGTTCTCGTCGGACCAGCGGCTCTTTCAGGAGGCCGTCCGCGACCTGCTGGCCAAGGAATGCCCGCCCGAGTCGGTGCGCGCCGCCTGGGAGTCCGACGGCCCGGGCCGCTCGGACGCCCGCTGGGGCCGGCTCGCCGAGATGGGCGTGCTGGGCCTGACCATTCCCGAGGCCTTCGGCGGCCTCGGCATGGACGAGCTCGACCTCGTCCTCCTGCTCGAGGAGGCCGGCTACGTCTGCCTGCCCGAGCCGATCGTGGAGACGGTCGCCGTGGCCGCCCCGCTGCTGTCCGACCTGTCCGCCGGCTCGGGCGCCGCCGCGGCCGCCCAGTGGCTGCCCCGCCTCGCCGCTGGTGATGCCGTGGCCACCGTCGGCTTCGAGCGCGACGCCTACGTCTCCGAGGGCGCCACCGCCGAGCTCCTGCTGCTCGAGCGCGACGGCGAGCTCCACGCCGTCCCGTGGGCGGACGCCGCCGTCGTCTCCCAGCGCTCGGTCGACCGGGCCCGCCGCATCGCCCGGGTGGAGTGGACGCCGACGCCCGACACCCTGCTGGCCGACGGCGAGGAGGCCCGCTCCGTCCTGGCCTCCGCGTTCGACCGAGGCGTGCTCGGCGTGTCCGCCGTGCTGCTCGGCGTCAGCCAGCGCCTGCTCGACACCACTGTCGAGTACGCCACGGCCCGTGAGCAGTTCGGCCAGCCCATCGGCGGATTCCAGGCCATCAAGCACCACCTGGCGAACACCCTGCTGGCGCTCGACTTCGCCCGGCCCATGGTCTACCGGGCGGCGTGGACCGTGGCCCGGGGCGACGACCCCGTCGAGCGGGCGACCCACGTCTCGATGGCCAAGTCCTACGCCGCCGAGGCGGCCGCGCTGGCGGCCAAGACCTCGCTCCAGGTCCACGGCGCCATCGGCTACACGTTCGAGTACGACCTTCACCTCTGGATGAAGCGGGCCTGGGCGCTCAACGGCCAGTGGGGCGACGCCGCCTGGCACCGCCGCCGCGTCGCCGCCGCCGTCCTCTAGCTCGCCGCAGCACTCGCACGACGAGCTCGTTCTGGCTCCCGATTTCGGTGCCAGGGCACCGAAATCGGGAGCCAGTTCAGGCGGTCCTCGTCTCCGGCCTAGCGTGCGGAGCGTGGGGGAGCGAGGAGCACGGGCGGAGCAGGTGTTCCGCGGGCGGACCGCGGTCGTCACGGGCGGCGCGTCCGGGATCGGACGGGCCCTGGGCGCCCGACTGGCGGAGCTGGGCGCCACGGTCGTGCTCGCCGACATCGATGGTGCCGCCGCGGAGCGAATCGCCGAGGAGCTGGGCGGCGCCGCGGAGGGGCGGGCGCTCGACGTCACCGACGCCGCCGCCGTCCAGGCGCTCGTCGACGACGTGGCCGACCGCCACGGCACCCTCGACTACCTGTTCAACAACGCCGGCGTCTCGCTCGGCGGGCCGACCCACGAGATGACCATCGAGCACTGGGACCGGGTGCTCGACGTGAACCTCCGTGGCGTGGTCAACGGCGTCGTCGCCGCCTACCCGCGCATGATCGAGCAGGGCCACGGCCACATCGTGAACACCTCGTCGGGCGCGGGGCTCTCCCCGCCGCCCTTCCTCACCGCCTACAGCACCACGAAGTTCGGCGTCGTCGGGCTCTCGAGGGCGCTGCGCCCCGAGGCGGCGCTGCACGGCGTGAAGGTGAGCGTGTTCTGCCCCGGCCCGGTCGACACCCCGCTGCTCGACGTCTCCGGCCCACCCGGGCTGCCCCCGACGTCGGCGCAGGAGATCACGGGTCGGGACTTCCTGGCCATCGTCGGCCAGAAGCCGGTGCCCCCCGACGGCGTGGCCCACCGCACCCTCGAGCTCGTGGCCCGCAACAAGGCGATCATCGTCGTGCCGGCGGCGGCCAAGACCCTCTGGTACGTCGACCGCTGGTGCCCGCCCCTCGGCACCGCCGTGCTGCGCTACATGACCCGCCGCGTCGCCCGCCGCCTCTGACCAGCACACCCGCCGTTCCTCCAGCAGGAACGCGCGGTGCAACCTTCCGTTTCTGCTGGAGGAATGGTGGAAGGAGCGGTCAGACGCCGAGGGATCGGCCGATGATCTCCTTCATGATCTCGGTGGTGCCCCCGTAGATCGTGGTGATGCGGGCGTCGGCGTAGGCCCGGGCGATGGGGTACTCGAGCATGTAGCCGTAGCCGCCGTGGAGCTGGACGCACTTGTCCACGACCCGCTTCTGCAGCTCGGTGCACCACCACTTGGCCATGGCCGCCTCCTCGGCGGTGAGGGTGCCCTCGTTGAGCCCAGCGATGCAGCGGTCGACGTAGGCCTGGCCGACCTCGACTTCCGTGGCCACCTCGGCGAGCACGAAGCGGCTGTTCTGGAACGAGCCGATCGGCTGGCCGAAGGCCTGGCGGGTCTGGGCGTACTCGAGGGTCCAGCCGAGGGCGGCGCGGGCGGCGGACACGCCGGCGGCGGCGATGGACAGACGCTCCTGGGGCAGGTTGTGCACGAGCTGCAGGAAGCCCTGGCCCTCCTCGCCGAGCAGGTTGGCGGCGGGCACGTGGACGTCGGTGAAGAACAGCTCGGCGGTGTCCTGGGCGTGCAGGCCGACCTTCTCGAGGTTGCGGCCCCGCTCGAACCCCGCCAGGCCCCGCTCGAGCACGAGCAGGCTCATGCCCCGGTGCTTCTGGCTCGGGTCGGTCTTCACCGCGGTGATGACGAGGTCGGCGTTGATGCCGTTGGTGATGAACGTCTTGGAGCCGTTCACGACGTAGTGCTCACCGTCGCGGAGGGCGCTCGTCGACATCGAGGCGAGGTCGGAGCCGATGCCCGGCTCGGTCATGGCGATGGCCGTGATGAGCTCGCCCGAGGCGATGCCGGGGAGCCACCGGGCCTTCTGCTCGTCGGTGCAGTAGGCGAGGAAGTAGGGGAGGCAGATGTCGTTGTGGAGCGTGATCCCGAGCCCGCTCGACCCCACGCCGGCGGCCTGCACCTCCTCGCCGATCACGAGGTTGTAGCGGAAGTCGTCGACCCCGCCGCCGCCGTACTCCTCGGGGATCGACATCCCGAGGAACCCGTGCTCACCGGCCTTGGTGAACACCTCCCGGGGGACGATCCCGTCCTTCTCCCAGTCGAGGTAGTGGGGGACGATCTCCGCGTCCACCCAGCGCCGGAACGACGCCCGGAACTGCTCGTGCTCGTCCTCGAAGATCGTGCGCTCCATGCCGCCGACGCTAGCGGCGCGTGAGCGGCTGCTCACCAGCCGGTCAGGCGAGGTCGCGGTCGAAGATGACGTGGTTGCCGACGGCGCCGGCGGCGCGCAGGACCTGCTCGAACTGGACCCGCTCCCGCCAGACGGGGATGTGGCCGCGGGCGCGGACGGCGCCGGGGTGCACGGACAGGCCGATGATGTGCAGCTCGCGGTCGAAGGCGGGGAGGTCGATGGTGTGGCGCTCGGGGACCCACCGGAGGCGACGGAAGCTGAACGGGCCGATCCAGATGCGCAGGACGTCGACGTGGAGCTGGTCGCCCTCCAGCACCGGCGCCACCTGCGCCTTCACGCCCCAGCGCCGCCAGTCGTGGGGGTGGGCGGTGGCGGTGCCCTCGCCGTCGAGCACGATGTCGAAGGCGACGCCGGCCGAGCGCAGCCACGCGTCGAAGGTGGCCTGGCCGATCTCGCCCTCCAGCTCGACCGGGCGGGCGTAGACCGTCGCCACGACGCCGGGGTCGAGGGTGACGTTGCGGACGACCACCCGCAGCTTGTCGATCTGGCCGGCGCTCCAGCGCACGGTCGATGTGGTGATGTCGATCTCGTCCACGACCTCCATGGGGTTGCCGGGGATCCACGGCACCAGCGGCGGGTCGTGGTCGTAGGTGACCTCGTCGAGGACGAAGGTGACGTCGGACTCACCGGTGCGGATCTCCACCTCCCGCCCCCGCAGGCTGAGGGCCACCGAGTGGACCAGGTCGAGGAACATCCGCGACGGCGAGCGCCGCACCTCCTCGGCCGCCTCCCACCACTCGCCCGGCGTGAGCGGGATCGACGCCGCCGCCTCGAGGAACTGCGCCGGCGTGCGCGGCCACTTGTCGGGTCGGAAGAACGACGCCGGGCTCATGTCTCCCGCTCCTGGCTCCTGCGTCGCCGGGCCGCGCCTCGTGCGTTCGGGCCACGCAGGCCGGGGGCCGCGATCTCGTGCCTCGGGCTCACGCCGCCGTCCCTTCCCCGACCGCGGCGCGGGCGGCGCGGCGGTCGAGCCACTTCAGCGCCTCGCGCTTGGAGAGGCCCGAGAGCTCGGCGTCGTGCTCGGCCACGAACGTGCGCACCGCCGCCTCGTCCGTCTTCGAGTACTGGCGCAGGGCCCACCCGACGGCCTTGCGCAGGAAGAAGTCGGTGTCAGCGGCGCGCGCCAGGCACGCGGCGAAGAGCCAGTCGGCGTCGGTGCGCTCCTTCCAGAACAGCTGGTGCAGGATCGCCGAGCGGGCCAGCCAGAGATCGTCCGACACGAGCCACCGGTCCATGTCGGCCCGTAGCGCCGGCGTCGCCGCGACCAGCGGGCCGACCACGTGGGCGGCCAGCACGTCGACGGTGTCCCACCAGGCCTTCTCGCCGATCAGCCGCTCGGCCACCGCCAGGAACGACGGGGTGCACACCCGCACCCAGCGCACCGCGTAGTCGGCGCCGGCGTACTGGTACTCCCGGGCATCGAGGGCCCAGCACGCCGCGGTGACGGCGGCCACGTCGGTCTCGTCCGGCGCCGGCAGGCCGGCAAGGGCGGCCTTGGCGAGGCTCCGGCGGGGCCCCGACCCGATCCCGAGGAAGGGGAAGCGGCCCTTCATGTAGGCGACCATCGGCGCCGCCCGAGCGGGGTCGGCGGCCGACTCGAACGCCGCCACCAGCCGGGCCACCACCTCGTCGCCGAGCGGCGTGGACGGGGCGATCCGGGCGTCCGGGTGCAGGCCCGCG
The DNA here is from genome assembly GCA_041908445.1 of Acidimicrobiales bacterium. Lineage (GTDB taxonomy): Bacteria > Actinomycetota > Acidimicrobiia > Acidimicrobiales > DATDAH01 > JAEUJM01. The sequence goes on from JAYRFK010000113.1 coordinate 126,764, forward strand.
GGCGCCGCCTCCGCCGCCGATCCGCCCGCCCCGTCCCGTCGTTGCACGCCCTCGTCCTACTATCCCCGGCCATGACGCGCACCGACGACTCCGCGGTCCCCGACTACCCCGGCCGCCTCCGGCTCGACGGACGGGGGTTCATCGTCCTCGGCGCCGGCCAGGGCATCGGCCGCCAGGCCAGCCACGCCCTCGCCTCGGTGGGGGCGAACCTGGTGACGGTCGACCTCGACCCCGACCTGGCCGCCGACATCGCCGGCGAGGTGGGCGGCACCCCGTGGTCGGGCGACGCCACCAAGCGCGAGGACGTCGAGCGCCTCTTCGGGGACGCCGCCGACGCCTTCGGGGGCAAGGTCGACGGCTTCGTCGACATCATCGGCATGGCCCAGTACATGGGCCTGCTCGACATCGACGACGACCTGTGGGAGTGGCACCAGAACATCGTGCTGCGCCACGCCTACCTGGCCCTGCAGGTGGGCGGGAAGGCCATGGTCGAGACCGGCGGCGGCACCATGACCTTCGTGGCCTCGGTGTCGGGCATCTCGTCGGCGCCGCTGCACGCCGCCTACGGCGTGGCGAAGGCCGGCCTCATGTCGCTCGTGCGCTCGGCCGCGGTCGAGCTCGGCCCCCGCGGGCTGCGGGTCAACGCGGTCGCCCCCGGCATGGTCTGGACGCCTCGCGTCTCGGCCTACGTCGGCGAGGAGGGCCGCAACAAGAACATCGAGAACACCCCGCTGCGGCGGGTCGCCCTGCCCGAGGACATCGCTTCCGCGCTGCTCTTCCTCTGCTCGGACCTGTCCTCCTACGTGAACGGCCAGACCCTGGTGGTCGACGGCGGCGTGGGCGTGAAGTTCCCGTACCCCATGGACTTCTGATGACCACCTCGACCCCCGAGACCCTCGCCGCGGCCCACGACCTGACCGGCCGCGTCGCCGTCGTCACCGGCGCCGGCAGTGGCATCGGCCGGGCCAGCGCCCTGCGCCTCGCCGAGGCGGGCGCCACCGTCGTGTGCGCCGACCTGAACGAGGTCGGCGTGCAGGACACGCGCGACCGCATCCGCCACCGGGGCGAGCTGGCCGACGCCGTGGCCGTCGACGTGACCGACCGAGAGGCGGTCGACGCGCTCGTGGCCGGCGCGGTCGAGCGCCACGGCCGGCTCGACGTGATGGCCAACATCGCCGGGATCATCCTCACCAACCCGGTGGTGGACATCAGCGAGGACGAGTTCGACCGGATCATGGGCGTGAACCTGCGGGGCCCGTTCTTCGGGTGCCAGGCCGCGGCCCGCCAGATGGTCGAGCAGGGGAGCGGGTCGATCATCAACATGGTCTCGGCCGCCATCGACGCGCCGGCGCCGAACCTCGCCGGCTACGGCATGACCAAGGCCGCCCTCACGCAGCTCACCCGGGTCCTGGCCACCGAGGTCGGTCCCAAGGGCGTGCGGGTCAACGCCGTCGCTCCCGGGTTCATCATCACCGAGATGACCACCCGCAACTTCGCCGACGGCGAGGGCAACGTCGACGCCGGCCTCAAGGCCGAGGTCGAGAAGCGCATGAGCAAGGGCGTGGCCCTGCGGCGGGTGGGCGAGCCCGACGACATCGCCTTCGCCGTGGTGTTCCTCGCCTCCGACGCCTCGTCGTTCATGACCGGTCAGATCGTCCGGCCGAACGGCGGCGCGGCCATGCCCTGGTAGCCCAAACCGGGCGGACCGTCGGCCTGGACACCTGTCCAGGCAGACGAGGACTTGTTACTGTCCGGCGATGGAATTCGGCCTGTTCACCCAGACCCACGTCCCGAAGTACTACCGGGAGCAGGATCCGCACGCCGAGCACAACCGGCTCCTCTACGAGATCGAGCTGGTCAAGACCGCCGACCGCAACCGGTTCAAGTACGTCTGGGCCAGCGAGCACCACTTCCTCGACGAGTACTCGCACCTGTCGGCCAACGAGTCGTGGCTCGGCTACATGGCCGCGGTCACCGACTACATCCACCTCGGGTCGGGCATCTTCAACGTCACGCCGCCGGTGAACCACCCCGCCCGCATCGCCGAGCGGGTGGCCATGCTCGACCACCTGAGCGACGGCCGCTTCGAGTTCGGCACCGGCCGCGGCTCGTCCACCACCGAGCAGGCCGGGTTCGGGATCACCGACCCCGAGCTCACCCGGGAGATGTGGGACGAGGTGATGCCCGAGTTCAAGAAGATGTGGGGGCAGGAGAAGTACTCGTTCGACGGCCGCTTCTTCTCCATGCCCGAGCGCAACGTCCTGCCCAAGCCGTGGAAGGCGCCGCACCCGCCCATGTGGGTCGCCTGCGGCAGCCCCGAGACCTTCGCCAAGGCGGGCAGGCTCGGCCTCGGCGCCCTCGGCTTCACCTTCCGCGAGCCCCAGGCCCTGAAGCCCATGGTCGAGGCCTACAAGGAGGCCATCCAGGACGCCGAGCCCGTCGGCGACTTCGTCAACGACAACGTCACCCTGGTCAGCACCATGCTCTGCATGGAGGACGGCCAGGAGGCCCGGAAGTGGTTCCGGGAGAGCGGCGGCGGCTACTTCCAGAGCAACGTCTACCGCTACCTCGACACCTTCCCGCGCCCGCCCGGCGTGCCGCCCTGGCCGGAGGTGCTGCCCGACATCTCGCCCGAGCTGCTCGACGCCGGCATCGAGGCGGGCATGCTGCCGGCGGGCACGCCCGAGGAGTGCGCCCGCGGCGTCCAGTCGTTCGTGGACACGGGCGCCGACCAGCTGGTCTTCGGCGTGAACATGATCCCCCTCGAGATCGTGCAGGGCTCGATCGAGCTCTTCGCCACGGAGGTCATGCCCCAGTTCGACAAGGACCCGGTGCACCGCACCACGCGCCACCGCGACGCCGCCGCGGCGTCCGCCTGATCCCGTCCGCCTGATCCCGTCCCTCCGATCTGGCGTCAGATCCGCCCGCTCGGCGGGCACCGGTGACGCCAGATCGGTGGGTGCTCAGTCCAGGCGGCGGCGGATGGGGTGGTCGGGCGGGACCTCGACGAGGCACAGGCGGTGCTCGTCGGGGTCGAGGGCCCACATCTCGATCAGGCCCCAGGGCATGCGCTGCGGCGCGTCGGTGACGGTCACCCCGACGGTGAGCAGGCGCTCGTGCTCGGCGGCCACGTCGGGCACCTGCAGCCACAGCACCACCGACCCTTGGGCCGACATCGTGCCCGAGCCGCTCAGCTCGAGGAAGCCGCCGCCGAGGAAGAACACGACGCCGGTCTGGTGGCCGTCGGCGCCGAACTCCCGGTAGATGCGCAGGCCGAGGGTGTCGCGGTAGAACGCGACCGAGCGCTGGAAGTCGGTGGGGGCGATGATCACCCGGCTCGACAGGACCTCCATGAGCTCGACCCCGTCCCGGCCGTCAGCCGTTGAGGTGGGGCGCCACCTCGGCGTGGAAGGCGTCCATCTGGTCGAGCAGCTCGTCGAGCGAGCGGCTGCGGAACCGGATCTGGGCGTGGTTGACGCCGAGGTCGGCGAAGCCCCGGATCTGCTCGGCGATGGCCTCGCCCGAGCCCGTCGTGGTCCACGAGCCGACGTCCCACGACGGCTCGCCGACGTAGTAGATGCCGGTGATGGCGCCGATGTCGATGGGGTCGTCGGCCCGGCCCGCCGCCGCCCTGGCCTCGCGCAGGTAGGCGATCGAGGCGGGCATGTCCTTCTTGGGGGTGCCCTGGGGCAGCCAGCCGTCGCCCCGGGCGCCGGCCCGCCGCAGCGCCGGCTTGGACGAGCCGCCGATCCAGATCGGCAGGTGCTCCTGGCCGGGGCGGGGACCCACGCCGGCGTCGGGGTAGGTGCCGTCGAACACCGAGCGCAGCACGTCGACGGCCTCGTCGGTGGCCGCGCCCCGGCCGGCGAAGTCGACGCCCAGGCGCTCGAACTCGGGCTCGACGTGACCGGCGCCGACGCCGAGGATGGCCCGGCCGCCCGACAGCTCGTCGAGGGTGCTGAAGGCCTTGGCCGTGAGCAGCGGGTGGCGGTAGGCGGCCACGTAGACGTGGGAGAGGAGGCGCGCGTGCTCGGTCAACCCCGCCAGCCAGCCGAGGGTGGCGACGGTGTCGTACCAGACGTCGCCCATGCGCTGGGCCTGCTCGGCCGGGATGGTCACGTGGTCGCACACCGCGATGTAGAAGAAGCCGGTGGCGTCGGCCTTGCGGGCCACCGCCCCGAGCTCGGTGGCGCCGGCGTCGAGCTCCCACGGCTCGACGTAGATGCGGCTCTGCGACTGGATGGGCAGCTGCATGCCGTACACCAGCCGGCCCTCGGGGACGATCGACGCCATGGCGTCAACGTAGTGGCGCCACCCGTGTCAGGATCACCCGATGCTCCTCCAAGACCGAGTGGCCATCGTCTCCGGTGTCGGGCCCGGCATGGGCCGCGACATCTCGCTGGCCTTCGCGCGCGAGGGCGCCGACCTGGTCCTGGCGGCCCGCACCCCCGGCAAGCTCGAGGCGGTCGCTTCCGAGGTCGAGGCCCTCGGCCGGCGGGCGCTGTGCGTGCCCACCGACATCACCGACGAGGACCAGTGCCACGCGCTGGCGGCCGCGGCGGTCGACAAGTTCGGCCGCATCGACGTGCTGGTGAACAACGCCTTCATCCAGCCGCCCCTCGAGACCATCGAGGACAACGACATGAAGACGTGGCGCAAGGGCTTCGAGGTCAACGTGTTCGGCACGATCCAGATGACCAAGGCGGTCATCCCCGCCATGAAGGAGCAGGGCAAGGGCTCGATCGTCTTCATCAACTCGATGTCGGCCCGGCGCATCCAGCCCGAGTTCGGGATCTACAGCGCGGCCAAGTCGGCGCTGCTCACGGCGGTGCAGTCGCTCGCCCGTGAGCTCGGCGGCTACGGCATCCGGGTCAACTCGGTGCTGCCCGGCTACATCTGGGGCGACTCGGTGGAGTGGTACTTCCGCTTCCTCGCCGAGCAGGAGGGCATCACCCCCGAGGAGAAGTACGACCAGGTGGCCAGCGAGACCTGCCTGCACCACCTGCCGACCTCCGAGGAGATCGCCGACTCGGTGGTCTTCTTCGCGTCGGATCTCAGCCGGGTCGTCACGGGCCAGTCCCTCGACGTCAACGCCGGCCACTGGTTCGCCTGAACGGCGCTTGCCAACTGTGCAGAAATCTATACAGTTGGTCCGTGCCCCCGATCGTCACGGCAGCGGAGACCCTCTCGGTGACGCAGGCGGCCGAGCGGGGGGTGAGTGCGATCGTGCGTGCCGCCGACGAGGGCCGGGAGATCGTGGTCGAGCGCCACGGTCGGGCGGTGGCGGCGATCGTGGGCATGCAGCGGCTCGAAGCGCTGTCCGAACTGGAAGCCGACGTGCGCAGCGCGGCGCTCGTGCTCTCCCGCCTCGCCACCGACGACGGATCCCGCACGACGCTCGATGAGGTGATCGCCTCGCTCGGCTTCGACCGAGCGGAGCTCGAGGCCGAGCTCGACGCCGACCTGGCCGCCGGCGTCACCTGAACCGACGACGTGGGCGACACGGGGCGGACGCGTGCGTACGTCCGGCTGATCGATCCGGCCGTGGAGGACCTGGCTCGCCTCGTGCGCCTCGACCCGCAGGTCCTGCGCCAGGTGCTCAAGAAGTTGCTGCTCCTCGAGCGGAACCCCGAAGCAGGCGAACCGTTGCTCGGGGCGCTGGTGGGGTTCCGGAAGCTCACCGTCGGCGACCGGCACTGGCGGATCGTCTGGCGTACCACCACGGATGACTCAGGTCACGTGGTGGTCGAGATCGCCGAGATCTGGGCGGTCGGGGCCAGGGCGGACACCGCCGTCTATGCGGAGATGGAAGGCCGGGTCGCCGACCTGCCGCGGAACCCACGGACGCAGGCGTTGGCCGACGTCATCGCGACCCTCGGCCGAACCGTCGGTGTCGCTGAGGTCGGCGAGGCGGCCCGCGAGCCGGCGAACGACCCCGTGCCCCAATGGCTCGTCGAGCGCCTCGTCTACACCGCGGGCCGCGACGAGGACGAGGTACGGGCGATGGACCCCGAGGAGGCGATGCAGATGTGGGAGACGTTCATCACCCGTCCGGCGCCCTGATCGCCCGGCGACAGACTTCAGTGCACCGTGATCTCCGCTTGCACCGTGTCGACGGGAATGCTCGCGCCGGCCACGCGGGCGCGGAGGGGGATCGCGTAGCGGTGATCGTGGCGAGCGTGACGATCTACGCGGGCTTCCACGCGGATGCTCACCGACGCCCCCGGCTCCAGAGTCGGGGTCACGTAGCGCCCGGTCAGCACGGCGATGGAGATGTTCCGCTCTGAGCGCCCGGCGAAGTACCTCCGCGCCAGGCGAGGGTCGCTCGGGCCCATCTGCAGGACCGTGATGCGGGCCCGATGGTCGCTGTCGTTCTGTACGCGCACGAAGAAGGTCACGCTGCCGAGGCGCTCCCGGCGTACCGTGACGACCTGGTTCATGCTCGACTCGTACCGGTCGTCGCCCAGCCACGGGCCGCCGTCACGCTTGATGGCGAGATCAGGTCGGCGCACGTGCTGGTCGGAGACGAGGTCCACGGCTGGCAGATCGTCACCCATCTCACCGGGACCGTCGCCTCGCGTGCGGGTGTCTCCGAGTCCCAAGTCGCCGTCGATGTTGCGCCCCCAGCACCTGACCGACGCGTCATCCAGGGCAGCGCAGGTGTGATCCGCCCCCGCGGTGATGGAGGTCGCGACTCGACCGGCACCGAGATCGATGGGCGCCGTGCCGGGGATGTCGGCCCGATTGACCGTGTCGCCTTGGCCGAGTTGGCCGTAGTCGTTCAACCCCCAACATCTCGCCGTCCCGTCATCGAACACCGCGCAGGCGTCGCCTCCGCCGATGCTCACCGAATCGGTGGTTCGTTCCCCGAATGGCATGGGTGGCAGTTGGTCTCCCATCTCGCCATGGTCGTCGCCGACGCCGTACACCGAGCGTCCGAGTCGTCCGTAGCGACCGTCCCCCCAGCACTTGAGGGAGCCGTCGTCGAGTCGTGCGCACGTGGTGCCTGAACCGACGGTGATGTCGACCGCCGAGCGGCCGGTGCCGAGGTTGACGGTCGGCAGGGCATCGCCCATCTCGCCAGGGTGCATGCCTCGGGAGCGATTGTCGCCGAGGCCCAACTGGCCCAGGTAGTTGGCCCCCCAGCACTTGAGCGAGCCGTCGTCGAGGATCGCGCAGGTGTGGTCGGGTCCGGTGGCCACCTGCACGACGGTGCGACCCGAACCGAGGTCGACGGCGGGCAGGGCGTCACCCATCTCTCCCGGGTCGTCACCACGGTTGTCGTAGTCGAGGAAAAGGCCGAGGCCGAGGGCGCCACCGACACCCCAGCACTTGACCGACAGGTCGTCCAGCAGAGCGCATGCATGGAGGCCGCCGGCGGTGATGGCCGTGGCCGTCCGGCCCGTTCCGAGATCGATCTCGGGGAGGTGATCGCCGAGCTGATCGCGCGCGAGCCCCCGGGGCGAGTCGTCGCCCTGGCCGAGCTGCCCGTCGTCGTTCCCGCCCCAGCACTTGACCCCGCCGTCGTCGAGCAGAGCACACGTGAAGTCGGCGCCGGCACTGATGGCGGTGGCGGTGCGACCCGTGCCCAGGTCGACCGCACCGAGCTGGCGACCCATCTCGCCCGGTTGGTCACCTCGACTCAGGCGGTCCCCGAGACCCAGCGCGGTGGCGTGGCCCCAGCACTTGACGACGCCATCGGTGAAGAGGGCGCATGTGTGCTCGGCGCCGAGCGCGAGCGACGAGACCGCCGCCGTCCCCTCGGTGATCGCAAGACGGTCGGCGTCGGCCGGCGAGCTCGTCAGGGCGGTCATCGAGAGGGCAAGGACGCCTGGGAGCAGGACACCGAGACCCGCTCGCACCCGGACACGCACGGATCAAGGATCACACACACACACACATTTCTCGTCGGTCGGCTCGGCCTTCAGCCGCTTCGGTTCCTCGAGGAGCACCGAGGACTCGTTGCCGGCAGTTCGGGGAAGAGCCGGTAGTCGGTCGCCGGCCGCCGCTTCGAGGCGGTGGGGGCGCCGACGCTAACCTGACGCCCTGTCAGATCCGGCCGCGACGCGGGTGGACGACCGCAACCGACGACGCAACGACCGGGACGATGGGGGAAGCATGGCCGAGGGTGAGGGCTGGCAGACGTGGCGGACGGTCCCCGGGCTGGTGGCCAGCGGGGTCGCCCGCTTCGGTGACGCCGAGGCCCTCGTCGACGGCGACCTGCGCCTGACCTTCGCCCAGCTCGCCGAGCGGGTCGAGCACTCGACCCGGGCGGCCATGGCGGCGGGCGTCGAGCCCGGCGACCGGGTCGCCATCTGGGCGCCGAACGTCTGGGAGTGGATCGTCGCCGCCCTCGGGGCGCTCGGCGCCGGCGGGGTGCTCGTCCCCGTCAACACCCGCTTCAAGGGCGGCGAGGCCGGCTACGTGCTCGAGAAGTCGGGCGCGAAGGTGCTGCTCACCGTCAACGGCTTCCTCGGCTTCGACTACGTGGGCATGCTGCGCGCCGCGATGCCCGGCGACGGCGGGGGAGCGGTCGCCGGCCCGGTGCCCGGCCTCCCGACCCTCGAGAAGATCGTGGTGCTTCGGGGCGATGCCCCGGAAGGCACCGAGACCTGGGAGCACTACCTCGAGGCCGGCGGCTCGATCGACCCCGCCGACGCCGCCGCCCGCACCGCCGGGGTCCGCCCCGACGACCTCTCCGACATCATCTTCACCTCGGGCACCACCGGCCGCCCCAAGGGCGTCATGGTCACCCACGCCCAGACCCTCCGCGTCTTCGAGACGTGGTCGTCGTTCGTCGGCCTCACCGAGGGCGACCGCTACCTCGTGGTGATGCCGTTCTTCCACACCTTCGGGTACAAGGCGGGCTGGATGGCGGCGCTCATGCGCGGCGCCACCACCGTCCCCCAGGCCGTGTTCGACGTGGACGAGGTGCTGCGCAACGTCGAGAAGGAGCGCATCTCGATGCTCCCCGGCGCTCCCACCCTCTACATGGCCATCCTCGAGCACCCCGACCGGTCGCGGTACGACCTGTCGAGCCTGCGCCTCGCGGTCACCGGCGCCGCCGCCGTGCCCGTCGAGATGATCAAGCGCATGCGCACCGAGCTCACGTTCAAGACCATCCTCACCGCCTACGGGCTCACCGAGTGCACGGGCACGGCCACCATCTGCCGACCCGACGACGACCCCGAGACCATCGCCAACACCTCGGGCCGGGCCATCCCCGACGTCGAGGTGCTGGTGGTCGACGACGACGGCAACGAGCTGCCGCGGGGCGAGCCCGGCGAGGTCGTGGTTCGGGGCTACAACGTCATGCTCGGCTACTTCGAGGACCCGGAGCAGACCGCCGAGGCCATCGACGCCGACGGCTGGCTGCACACCGGCGACATCGGCGTGATGGACGATCGGGGCTACCTCGACATCACCGACCGCAAGAAGGACATGATCATCCGCGGCGGCGAGAACGTCTATCCCGCCGAGGTGGAGAACCTGCTGCTGGGCCACAGCGGCATCGCCCAAGCCGCGGTGGTGGGGGTGCCCGACGAGCGCTTCGGCGAGGTCGTGCTGGCCTACGTCATCCCCCGCGCCGGCGCCGAGGTCGACCCGGCCGAGGTCATCGAGTGGGCACGGGCCAACATGGCCAACTACAAGGTGCCCAAGTTCGTCGAGGTGGTCGACGAGCTGCCGCTCAACGCCAGCGGCAAGGTCCTGAAGTTCGAGCTCCGGGAGCGCGCGGCAGCGACGCACCGGTGAACCAACCGAGTACGACGGTCCTGAGGCTGCGCAGCGGAGCGGAGCAGCGGCACCGATGAGGGTCGGATCCCGAAGGGGTGCCGACGAAGGAGGCACAAAGTGAGAGGCATTGTCTACGACGGGACGGCACCCGCCGTCCGGACCGACGTCGAGGTCCGGGACCCCGGGCCCACCGACGTCGCCATCCGCATCGTCAACGCCGGCGTCTGCCACAGCGACCTGAGCGTGCTCGACGGCTCCATCCCGTTCCCCACGCCGCTGGTGATGGGCCACGAGGGCGCCGGCGTGGTCGAGGCCGTGGGCAGCGAGGTGTCGAAGCTCAAGGTGGGCGACCACGTGGTGCTGTCGACCCTCAAGTACTGCGGCCAGTGCTCGGCCTGCAACACCGGGTTCCCGACCCGCTGCCGCCGCAGCTTCGGTGTCATGAGCCAGCCCTTCACCGTCGGCGGCGAGCCCGCCTACAACTTCGCCGCCACCTCGGTGTTCACCGACGTGACCGTCGTGGACCAGGTGCAGGCGGTCAAGGTCAGCAAGGACATCCCGTTGCAGTCGGCCTGTCTCATCGGCTGCGGCGTCATCACCGGCGCCGGCGCCGTGCTCAACACCGCCGACGTCACCCACGGCCAGACCGTGGCGGTGTTCGGCGTCGGGGGCATCGGCCTCAACGTGATCCAGGCGGCCAAGCTCTGCGACGCCTCGCGGATCATCGCCGTGGACACCATGGTGGCCAAGAAGGACCTCGCCCTCGAGTTCGGGGCCACCGACTTCGTGGACGCCAGCGACGGCGGCTCGGTCGAGAAGATCCAGGAGCTGGTCAGGGGCGGCGTGGACTGGTCGTTCGAGTGCGTCGGCCACCCCGCCGTGGTCGGTGACGCGGTGAAGGCCCTCGACTGGGGCGGCAACTGCGTGATCATCGGCGTGCCCGCCCCCACGGCGAAGATGGAGGTGCCCATCACGCACCTCACCCACATCGACCGCGGGGTCCGGGGCTGCCGGTACGGCGGCGCCCGCCCGCACCACGACATCCCGCTGCTCGTGCAGCTCTACCTGGACGCCAAGCTCAAGCTCGACGAGCTCGTGTCCAAGACCTACCCGATGGAGTCGTTCTCCGAGGTCGTGGAGGACATGCACGCGGGCCGCCTGGCCCGGGGGGTGCTCACGTACTGATGGCTGCCGACGCGTCCCAGTGGACCAGCACCAGCGAGCACGCGCCCGAGGCGCATGAGCAGTACCTGCCGCGGTCGGCCGGGAAGGTGGCCATCGTCACCGGCGCCGGCTCGGGCATCGGCCAGGCGACGGCCAAGCGCCTCGCCGCGGAGGGGGCCAAGGTCGCGTGCGTCGACCTCCTGGCCGAGACCGCCGAGGCCACGGCCGCGTCGGTCAACGAGGCCGGCGGCACCGCCGTGGGCCTGGCCTGTGACGTGTCGTCGTCGTCCGCGGTCGAGTTCACCGTCGCCGCCACGTTCGCCGAGTTCGGACGGATCGACGCCCTCTGCAACATCGCCGGCATCGGCACGTTCGCGAACAGCCACGAGATGGACCTGGCCCAGTTCGACAAGATCGTGGCGGTCAACCTCAACGGCTCCGCGTACATGATCCGCTTCGTGCTGCCCCACATGCTCGAGCAGGGTGCAGGTGTGATCGTCAACACCTCGTCGAGCGCCGGCCTGTTCGGCCAGCCCTACAGCGCGGCCTACTGCGCCTCCAAGGGCGGGGTGATCCAGCTCACCAAGGCCATCGCCGAGGAGTACAAGGACCGCAAGATCCGCTGCAACGCGATCTGCCCCGGCGGCGTCGACACCCCGATCATCCACTCGTTCGTGGAGCTCCCCGAGGGCGGCGACTACAAGAAGATCCGCAAGATGATGACGCCGATGGGCGCGTCCAAGCCCGAGGAGATGGCGGGCCTGTTCGCGTACATGGTGTCGGAGGAGGCCCGGTACATGACCGGGTCGATCGTCCCCCTCGACGGCGGCATCACCTGCTGATCGGGCGTCCGTCGTGACCGACGCCCCCACCGCCCCCACGCTGTCGCTGACCATCAGCGGCCTGCACCGCCACTTCGGCGACGACCACCGGGTCATCGTCGAGGTGGCGAGGCGCGCCGAGGGGGCCGGCTTCGACCAGGTGGTCCTGCCCGACCACGTGGTGATGAGCGCCAACGTGGAGCCGTACCCCTACGGCGACTTCCCCTACCCCCCGGGCGACCCGTGGGTCGAGCCGCTGACGACGCTCGCCGCCATCGCCGGCGCCACGTCGACTGTGCGCCTCGGCACCGGCGTGCTCATCACGCCGCTGCGGCCCGCCGTGTTGCTCGCCAAGACCGTCGCCACCCTCGACAACCTCTCGGGCGGCCGGGTCGACCTCGGCGTCGGCCTCGGGTGGCAGCGCGAGGAGTACGACGCGGTGGGCGTGCCGTGGGAGCGGCGCTGGGCGCGCCACGACGACACCATCCGGGCCTGCCGGGCACTCTGGGCGGGCCGGGGCGAGGCGGTGTCGTTCGACTCGCCCACGGTCTCCTTCGACGGGATCTGGTGCGAGCCGGCGCCCACCCAGGAGCGCATCCCGATCTGGTTCGGCGCCAAGCCCACGCCGGCGCTCGCCGCCCGCCTCGCAGAGCAGGGCGACGGCTGGCTGCCCCTCGGCCGCCTGCGCCCCGAGGACGTCGTGGCCGAGTCCGCCATCCTCCGCGAGGGCTTCGCCGCCGCCGGCCGCGACCCGGCCACCCTCGGCATCCGCGTCGGGTTGCCCCTCGCCCGGGCCGCCGAGGGCGCATCGGGCCCCGAGGTGGTCGAGGGTTTCGACCTCGGCGCCTCCCGGGACCGGATCTCGGCCCTGGTCGAGGCCGGCGCCACCTCGTTCTCGGCCACCCTGCTGCCGGGCCTCGACACCGTGGACGCCATCAGCCGCTGGCTCGACGCCGTCGCCGGCGCCTTCCCGAGGTAGTCCCGTCCGGGCCGTGCGATCGGCCCTGCGCAGGATCTGACGGGCCGTCAGATCGTCCGTACACTCGCCGCCCGTGGACCTGCGTTACTCCGCCGAAGAAGAGGCCTTCCGCGCCGAGCTGGTCGAGTGGCTGGACGAGGTCCTGCCCACCGTCGGCCCGCCCCCGGAGGACCAGAACGACTGGGAGGCCCGTCGGGCCTACGACACCGCCTGGCAGCGGATGCTGTTCGACCAGGGGTACGCCGGCATCAACTGGCCCACCGAGGTCGGCGGCCGCGGCGCCTCGCCCGCCGAGCACCTGATCTTCCTCGAGGAGACCGAGCGCCGCGGCGCCCCCTACGTCGGCGTCATGTTCGTGGCCCTCCTGCACGCCGGCCCGACCCTCATCGCGGAGGCCAGCGCCGAGCAGAAGGCGGCGCACCTGCCCGCCATCCTGCGGGGCGACGAGGTGTGGTGCCAGGGGTTCTCCGAGCCCCAGGCCGGCTCCGACCTCGCCTCGCTGCGCACCCGGGCGGTGTGCGACGGCGACGAGTACGTCATCAACGGCTCGAAGATCTGGACGTCCAACGCCCAGGTCGCCGACTACTGCGAGCTCCTCGTCCGCACCGACCCCGAGGCCCCCAAGCACAAGGGCATCAGCTGGCTGATCCTGCCCATGGACACGCCCGGCATCGACATCCGGCCGCTGCGCAGCATCCCCGGCACCGAGGAGTTCAGCGAGGTCTTCTTCGACGACGTGCGGGTGCCCGTGGCCAACCGGGTCGGTGACGAGAACGACGGCTGGCGGGTCGCCATGGTGACCTTCAGCTTCGAGCGGGGCACCGCCTTCGTGAGCGAGATGCTGGCGTCGATGCAGCTCGTCGAGCAGCTCGCGGATGCGGCCAAGAAGGTCACTCGGGGCTCGGGCACGGCCTGGGACGACGCCGGCCTGCGCCGGGACATCGGCCAGGTCGCCGCCGACCTCGACGCCCTCTGGGCGCTGGTGAAGCGCAACGTCACCCAGGCGTCGCGCACCGGCGTCCCCGGCCCCGGTGGCTCGGTGTTCAAGCTGCACTACTCCGAGGTGCGCCACCGCCTCGGCATGCTCGGCGAGCGGGTGTTCGAGCGGGCCGGGCTCTCCCTCGACGACGTGGCCGGCATGGGCAACCGCGACCACGTCGAGGGCCTGCTGCACGCCATCTCGATCTCCATCGCGGCGGGCACCACCCAGATCCAGCGCAACATCGTGGCCGAGCGCATCCTCGGCCTCCCCAAGGACCGGTAGGAAGGGCACGACGTGGACTTCGACGTCAACGAGGACGAGGCCGCCCTCCAGGAGGGCATCCGCAGCTTCTGTGCCGGCCGCTTCGACATGGAGACCGTGCGGGGCCTGGCCGACTCGGCCGGGGTCGACCGCGGCCGGTGGCGCGAGCTGGCCGACACCGGCGTGTTCGGCCTGCGCCTGCCCGAGGCCGACGGCGGCGTGGGCCTCGGCAGCACCGAGGCCGTGCTGGTCTTCGAGGAGCTGGGCCGGGCCATCGTGCCGGGGCCGATCCTCGCCACGCACCTGGCCGCCGGCCTGGTCGACGGCGCTGTGTCGGGCGACCGGGTCGTGGGCCTCGTCGAGCGCCCCGCCCAGCCCATCCTGGTCGAGCACCTCGACGCCCTCGACGCCCTCGTGGTGGTCGACGACGAGGGCCTGCACCTCGTCGAGGCGGCGGCGATCTCCGGTGAGCCCGTGGGCCGCCCGCTCGACCCGCTGACCCCGCTGCACGTCGTCGCCGACCTGCCCGCCGGCGAGGCCATCGGCGGCCCCGAGGACGCCGCCCGCTGGCGCCTCGAGGGCGCGGTGCTCGCCGCCGCCCAGCTGCTCGGCATCGCCGGCGCCACCGTCGAGCTCGGCACCGCCTACGCGAAGGAGCGCGAGCAGTTCGGCAAGCCCATCGGCACCTTCCAGGCCGTGAAGCACATCCTCGCCGACATGCTCACCCGTGCCGAGGTGGCCCGCGCCGCGGTCTACGCCGCCGGCGTCACCCTCGACGACCCGTCGGTCGGCGACCCGGCCCGTGCGGCCCACGGCGCCAAGCTCATCGCCGGCGAGGCCGCCATCGCCAACGGCAAGTCCTGCATCCAGGTGCACGGCGGCATGGGCTTCACCTGGGAGGTCGACGCCCACCTCTACCTGAAGCGGGCCTTCGTGCTCGACACCGTCTTCGGCGGCGCCGACGAGCACGCCGAGGCCATGGCGGCGCTCCTCTAGCTCCGTTCCTCCAGCAGAAACGCGCGGTGGGACCGCGCGCTTCTGCTGGAAGAAGCGTGCTGTAGCGGCCTCAGGCGTCGCCCAGGATCGTGTGGAGGGCGTCGACGCTCGGGGCGAAGTAGTACGAGCCGCTCACGGTGCGGGTGAAGTCCATGAGGCGGTCGTGGAGGCCGTCGCCGGACACGCCGTACATCCGGTCGAGCATCGCCGCGATCTTGTCGAGGTCGTCGGTGAAGGCGAGGAAGTAGAGGCCGGCCTCGTCGGGCACGCCGTAGGGGACCGAGCGGCGGTAGATCTCGATCTCCTCGCCGTGCTCGTCCTCCATGACCACCCGGCCGACGTGGGCGGTGGCGGGCATGGGGTCGAGCTCCTCGCTGTCGGGCTTCGTGCGCCCGACCGCCGCCTCCTGCTCCTCGACGGGGAGGGCGTGGAAGGCGTCGAGGTCGTGGATGTAGCGCTGGGTCAGCACGAAGCTGCCGCCCTCGCCGGGGCCGTCGGACACGACGGCGAGCTCCCGGGCCTCCTCGGCGGCGGGGTTCTCGGTGCCGTCGATGAAGCCGGTGAGGTCCCGGGAGTCGTGGTACACCCAGCCCTGGGTCTCCCGGGCGAGGGTGGCCAGCCCGGCCAGCGCGTGGTGGGCGGCCACGGCCACGTCGTAGTTGCGGTCGTGGCGGTTGCCGTGGGCCCAGAAGAAGAGGTCCTCCTGCGTGGCGACCGCCACCGGGCCGGGCGCGGCGCCGACGGTGGTGAAGGGCCGGTGGCCGGCGGGCACGAGGTCGGGGGCGAGGCGGCACAGCAGGTCGTCCCCGAAGGCCGTGACCAGGTTGACCGCCTCGGTGGGCGGCCCCTCGTCCGCCGCAGCCTTCACCGCTCGGACGGCGGCTCGGACGGCGTCGAGGTCGGCGCCGTCGGCGAGGCGGTAGTGGAGGAACCAGTGGAACTGGGTTCCCTCCGCGAACACAGCGGGTTGCGGTTGGGCCATGGCCGCATTCTGCTTCCCCTAACGTGCGCCCGTGAGCAACAACGGACAGGAACCGACCGGCATCGCGGGGAAGGCCGCGCTCGTCACCGGGGGCGGCAGCGGCATCGGGCTGGGCTGCGCCGCCCGGTTCGCGGCCGAGGGCGCCCACGTCACCATCTGCGGGCGCAGCGAGGAGCGCCTCGCCGCCGCGGTGGCCGAGATCCAGGCGGTCGCTGCCGACGGTGTGACCGTGGCGTCGATCTCCACCGACGTGACCGACGAGGCCCAGGTGGCCGCGGCGGTGGCGAAGGCGTGCGAGCCGACCGGCGGCCTCGACATCGTCCTCGCCTCGGCGGGGGGCTCGCTCACCGTGGGGCCGGTGCACTCGATCGACACCGACCTGTGGCGCCAGACCGTCGACCTGAACCTCACCGGCACGTTCCTCACGATGAAGCACGCCGCTCCCGTCATGGTGCGGGGCGGCGGCGGCTCGTTCATCGCGATCTCCTCGATCGCCGGCTCGCTGACGCACCGGTGGTTCGGCGCCTACGGCCCGGCCAAGGCGGGCATCGAGCAGCTCGTGGCCATGGCCGCCGACGAGCTGGGCGGGTCCAACGTGCGGGTGAACGCCATCGCCCCGGGGATCGTCGACACCGAGCTGATGGGGGCGGTCACCGCCGGCAGCCCCGTGCTCGACGACTACCTGTCGCAGATGCCGATCTCCCGGGTCGGCACGGTCGAGGACTGCGCCGGCGCGGCGATGTTCTTCGCCGGGCCGGACTCGACGTGGGTGACGGGCCAGACCCTGCAGGTCGACGGCGGCCACAGCCTGCGCCGTGGCCCGGACTTCAGCAGCTTCTTCGAGCCGCTCTTCGGGGCCGAGGGCCTCCGCGGCGTCGTGGCCGACGAGGGCTAGGCAGAGAGCACGAGGGGGAGGAGCGGCGACATGGCCGATTCATACGATCCGGGGTACGAGGAGTTCGGGATGCTCCACGAGAACGCGTCGGAGGTGGGGCTGCCCCACCCGGGCGACGTCGTGGTGGAGCGGGTGTTCGTGGAGGTGGACATCGACGGCCGGCGGGTCAGCGCCCTGAAGTGGGGCGAGGGCGACCCCGAGGTCGTGCTCGTCCACGGCGGCGCCCAGAACGCCCACACCTGGGACACGGTCGTGCTGGCCCTCGAGCGGCCCGCCCTGGCCGTCGACCTGCCCGGCCACGGCCACTCCGACTGGCGCGACGATCACGCCTACTGGCCGCCGATGATGGCCGCCGACCTGGCCAAGGTCGTCGGCGTGCTGGCGCCCGACGCCGACCTCGTGGTGGGGATGTCCCTCGGTGGCCTGACCTCGTTCTGCCTGGCCGCCACCCACCCCTACCTGGTCGAGCGCCTCGCGATCGTCGACGTCACCCCGGGCACCGACCACGCCAAGGCCGAGCCCATCGTGACCTTCATCAGCGGCCCCGAGACCTTCGCCAGCTTCGACGAGATCCTCGCCCGCACGATCGAGCACAACCCGACCCGGTCGGAGGCGTCGCTGCGCCGTGGGGTGCTCCACAACGCCAAGGAGAACCCCGACGGCACCTGGTCGTGGCGCTACGACGCGGTCCGGGACTGGAAGGCGGCTGGCGGGGACGACGTGTCCCGGATGGCCGACTTCACGAACCTCTGGGAGGCGGTCGACGCGGTCGACTCGCCGCTGCTGCTCCTTCGGGGCGGGAACTCGGGCGTCGTCGGCGACGAGGACGTCGAGGAGCTCCAGCGGCGCCAGCCCCAGGCCGAGGTCGTCGTCGTCCCCGACGCCGGCCACAGCATCCAGGGCGACCAGCCCCTCGTGCTGGCCCAGCACCTCCACGACTTCATCACCCGCACCGAGCGGACCTGACCGATCGTTCTGGGACCACCAGGACGCCACCCACGCCCCAGGCGTGTACCCGGAACGAACGCCTCGATCGTTCTGGGACCACCGGGACGTCACCCGCGCCCCAGGCGTGTACCCGGAACGAACGCCTCGATCGTTCTGGGACCACCGGGACGTCACCCGCGCCCCAGGCGTGTACCCGGAACGAACGCCCGGACGACCCCTCAGGCCCAGAAGCGCTGCCAGGACCCGTAGCGGTGGGGGATGGTCCCCACGCCGACCTGGCTGGCGGGCCAGTGCGCCGGCGGCTGGGCCAGGGGCCGCTCGTCGAGCTCGACGCCCCAGAAGAGCTCGTGCTTGCGGCCCACGAAGCGCCACTCGCCGTCGCTCCACCGGTAGCGGTCCGAGTACTGGATCGCCTGCTCGATCATCCGCGGGCTGCCGGGGCCGGCCTGGATGCGGCCGAGGCAGTAGACGGTGCCCCGGGCGAGGTCATGGTCGTCGGCATCGAGCTCGACGAGGTGGTTGCCCACGAACAGCATCGTGACGCCGACGGCGCGGAGGCTCTCGGTGAACGACGCCTTCAGCGCCTCCCGACCGACGCCGTGAGCGCCGGCGTCGACGTCGTCCACGAACAGCGCGACGAGGGCGTCGAGGTCGCGCCGGTCGACCGCGAGGGCGTAGCGCAGCGCGAGGCCACGGATCTCCTCGATGGCGACGAGGTCGTCGGGGGTCAGCCCGCTCATGCCGCCGGCACCCGGCCGTGGACGGACTGGGTGACCGCGGTGGCGCCGGCCACGAGGCGCTCGGCGAGGGTCGTGACCTCGGCGCCGGTGACCGCGCCCCGGAACCCGATGAGGGCCAGCAGCACCGACACGTGGCCGTCGGCATCGAAGACCGGCGCGGCGATGTGGTTGACCCGGTAGCTGCGGGCCGGGTCGAGGTCGATGAGGAGGTAGTCCTGGTGGCCGAGCTCGTCGACGAGGGCGCCCACGTCGTCGCGCGAGGCGACCCGGCCGTCGCCGGTGGCGGTGGCCCGGGTGAAGCGGGCGTGGGCGTCGGCGTCGAGGGTGACCGAGTAGCCCCGCTCGCGGACGGCGGCGAGGGCGGCGTCGTAGCGGGCCCGCTCGGTGTCGGTGACCGGTGAGCCGGCGCGTGCCAGCCAGCGCTCGACCTCGGCGGGTGCCTCCCACGCCACGAAGGCGGTGCCGAAGGGCGGGGCGATGGGCACCCGCTGGCCCACGGCCACGCTGACCGTGAGGGGTCGCGGAGTGCCGACCTGCTCGAGGATGACCATGTCACCCTCGACCGAGGCGGTGGCCAGGCACTCGAGGCCGGTGTCGTCGGCGAGGCGGCGCATCTCGGGGCGGGCGAAGTCGACGACCGGGAACTGCGCTAGCGCGGCCCGGCCCACGCCGATCAGCGCCGGCCCCAGGGCGTAGTCCTTGCGGATCGGGTGGCGCACCAGGTAGCCGGCGTCGGTCAACGCCGACAGCAGCGAGTGGGCGGTGGCCTTGTTCAGGTCGAGGCGCCGCGCCAGCTCGGAGAGGGTCCAGGGCTCGTTCGGGTGCGCGGCCAGGAAGTCGAGGATCGCGGTGGTGCGCTCCACCGCGGGCGACGGCCGCGCCATCGCGTTGCCCTCAGGCGGTGCCGGCGGCGGCCGCCACGGCGGGGCCGATGGCCGCGGCCATGGCCGCGTGGCCGGCGTCGCCGGGGTGGATGCCGTCGTCGAGCTGGTCGGGGGTGACGAGGGGGAAGCCCTCGAGGAGCGACAGCCGGGCGTCGCCGCCGGCGATGCGCTCGCGCACGACCTCCTCGAACACGGCTCGCAGGTCGACGAGGGTCGCCCCGAGGCGGTTGGGGGTGGCCTCGGCGTCGGGCCGGGTGATGGGGCTGACCGCCACGATGGGCGTGTCAGGGTGCCCCTGGCGCACGATGTCGATGAACGCGACCAGGCCCTCGCGGAACATGCCCGTCGAGAACGGGATGCGGGTCCAGCAGTTGGTGCCGTGGGCGAGGGTGATCACGTCCGCCGGCAGCGCGGCGATCTCCTCGGCGCTCGGGATCTCGCCCCGGGCCGAGCCGCTGTAGCCCATGTTGGTGACGTCGAGGCCGTGGCGGCGCGCCGCCAGCATCGACCACGAGCGGCCGGGCGACGACACCGTCCACCCCTCGGTGATGGAGTCGCCGTAGGCGATCCAGCGGGGAAGGGCCGGGCCCGGCTCGATGGCGCCGCCACCGGCGGCCCGCACCTCGCGGACGGTCGGCATCATGCGCTCGGGCAGGTGCACGACGAGGCGGGCGCGGCCGGCGGGCCCGGGCAGGCGCACCGTGCCCTCACCGACCTCGGCGGGGACGGAGGCGAGCACGTCGTCGCCGTCCCAGACCGTGAACTCGCCGCCCTCGCCGCCGCCCAGGTAGCCGAAGGCGGCCTGCTCGGTGGCGTAGTCCACCTCGATCTCGGCGGCGTCGCCGGTGAGCTCGAGGCGCACGCCGGCGGGCACCTTGGCCATCGTCCAGGTGTCCATGGGCACCCGCATGAGGGGCACCTCGGGCTTGGCCCGGGGGTACGGGACGCCCCCTCCCGCAGGGAAGGGGGCGCCCCGGAGGTACGGCTCGGGCTGGCTGGGCCGGCCCGTGGCATCCGCCATGGGGCTCAGCTCTCGACCCGGCCCTCGGAGATGGCCTTGAACTTGGCCGCGGGGGAGTCCGCCGGCGGCACGTAGTTCTCGATCTCCGGGAGGACTTCCTTGCCGATGAGCTCGATGCTCTCCATGATCGACTCGTGCGGCAGGTAGCCGAACTGCGAGTAGCAGATCAGCGAGTCGCAGCCGAGGTCGGCGTAGTGGCGCATCTTCTCGAAGCACTTCTCGGGGTCGCCGATGACGATCATGTCGCCGTTGTTGAAGGCGTCCACGGGGACGTGGCCCTCCTTGAGCGGCTTCATCAGCGGGAAGATGCGGTCGACCTCCTCCTGGGGGGTGAGGGGGAACTCCCAGTCGATGGTGAACTGCGCGAGGTTCTGGTACCACCAGGCGACCGACTCCCAGACCCGGTTCTGCTCGAAGTCGGTGTCGTCGTTCTCGCAGTGCACGAGGGTGTAGGCGGCCACGCGGTTGTTGACGACCTTGGTGAGCGGGGTGTTGTTCACCTGGGCGGTGCGGTAGTTCTCGATGGCCTTGGCCATGAGCTCGATGGGCTGCATGATCGTGAACGAGAGCAGGCCCAGGCCGAGCGAGCCGGCGACGGCGGCCGACTCGACCGAGGTGGCGGCCATCCAGACCGGCGGGTGCGGGTCCTGGACGGGCTTGGGGGTGACCATGCGCTTCGGGAACGAGAAGCGCTCGCTCTCGTACTCGAAGTACTCGTCACGCCACATGCCGGTGACGATCTCGATCGCCTCCTTCCAGTCCGACCGGCTCTGCTCGCGGTCGACGTGGAAGGCGGTCTGCTCCATGGGGGTGGAGCGGCCGGTGCCCCACTCGACGCGGCCGTTCGAGAGGATGTCGACGGTGGCGACCTTCTCGGCGATGCGGGCCGGGTTGATGAAGCCGAACGGCGTGAGGGTCACGCCGAAGCCCATCTTGATGTTCTCGGTGACGGTGGCCAGCCCGCCGAGCAGGACCTCGGAGGCGGGGCAGTGCGAGCGGCCCTCGCGGAAGTGGTGCTCCACGACCCAGACGGTGTTGTACCCGAGGGTGTCGGCCAGCTTGATCTGCTCGATGGCCTCTCGGTACGACTTCTGCTCCGCGGCACGCTGCCCGTAGGGGTGCGGCCCGGCGTCCCAGGGCTTCGGGCAGTCGATCTCGTAGAGCATGTCCAGCTTCATGAGGGTCCCCTCGGTGCGTCGCGGATGCGGTGTGTCGGATCGCCCCCGCCCGTTCCGGTCTCGCCCGCCCGGCCCACCTCTTGGGGTCCTGGCGTTTGCAGTTCCGAACAGTCGGTTGCAATATCGACCACAACGTAGAACACGTTCTCGTCCAGGGTCAATAGCCTCGGAGGGGTGGCGGCGACTGCGCACGCGGAGGAGGGCTGGGCCCTCCGCTTCCGGCTCGGGGACGTGCCCGTGCGCGTCGAGATCGCCTTCTTCGTGGTGGCCGCGCTGCTGGGCGCCAGCCTCGGCACGGTCATGGGGGTCGCCATTTGGGTCGGCGTCGTGCTCGTGTCGGTGCTCGTGCACGAGCTCGGCCACGCCATCGCCATGCGGGCCTCGGGGGTCTCGTCGCGGATCGTGCTGCACGGCTTCGGCGGCCTGACCATCCCGTCGGCGGCGATCCCGTCGCGGGCGAAGCGCATCACCGTCGACCTCGCCGGCCCGTTGTCAGGGCTGCTGCTCCTGGGTGTGCCGGCGGTGTGGCTCGCCCGCACCCTGCCCGACCCGAGCGCGCCGGTGGAGATCGTGCTGCTCTCGCTCGTCTGGGTGAACGTGGCCTGGTCGCTCGTGAACTTGCTGCCGATCCTCCCCCTCGACGGCGGCAACGTCACCAAGGAGCTGCTCGACGTCGCCACGGGTGACCACGGCGAGGTGCCCGCCCGGGTCGTGTCGATCGTGGTCGCCGCGGCGGCCGGGCTCTACGCCCTGCGCTCGGGGATGCTCTTCGCGGGCATGTTCGCCCTGTTCTTCCTCACCACGAACTGGCGGGCCCTGTCCGAGCGCCGGACCACGCGGGTGTCGGCCGACGTCCGCGGCGCCTACCAGGCCCTCGGTCGTGACGATGCCGCGGCGGCCTGGGCCGCGGCGTGGGGGGCGGTCCCCGACGCCAAGAACCCCGAGCTGCGGGCGCTCGCGGTCGAGGTGGCGGCGTGGGCGAAGGTGATCGAGGGCGACGACGCCGGCGCCCGCCAGGCCCTCGCCCGGCTGCCGGCGCACCACGAGGCCAGCGGCCACCTGCGCTGCGTGCTCGCCGAGCCCGGCGTCGTCGACCGGGCCGACCGCATCAACCTCACCGTCGACGACTGGGTCGCCGAGGACTGCCTCCTGCCCCCGCCGGTCTACGTCCGCCGGCTCGCCCGCGACGGCCTGCTCGACGAGGTGGTCGACCGCCTCATCGCCTCCCGGGCCGAGGCCGCACCGCGGGGCCGCCTCGCGCTGCGGCACCTGCTGATCACCGCCGGCCACCCCGAGGTCGCCCTGCGCTTCGGCCCGCCCGAGCCGCCCCCGACCCTCCCGCCGGCCTGATCCCCGGGTCCGGCCCGCCGGCCTGATCGCCCAGACCTTCCGTTCTGGCTCCCGATTCGATCGCCAGGGCGATCGAATCGGGAGCCAGTTCGCAGGAGGTCAGGCGTCGCGGAGGGTGTGCCAGCCGAGGTAGGCGCCGAAGCCGGCGAGGGCGAGGCCCGAGAGCACGTCGATCGGGCGCTGCACCCGCTCGCCGAGGCGGGCGCCGAGCGCGCCCGAGAGCAGCGACAGGATGAGGAACCAGGTGAACGAGCCGAGGCCGATGGCGAGGAGCATGGCGCCGGCGCTCGGCGCGGACGTGGCCACGTCGGCGGTCCGGGCGGCGGTGAAGATGGCGGCCCACGAGATGATCGTCGACGGGTTGGCGGCGGTGGCGGCCAGTCCGGTGACGAACGCCCGCTTGGGGTCGCTGACCTCCTCGACCGTCTCCATGCCGGTGCGGGCGCGCAGGCCCTGCCACATGGTGCGGGTGCCCAGGTAGATCAGGAAGCCGGCGCCCACGAGGCCGAGACCGACCCGGAGCCCGGCGATCTCGAGCAGGCTCGCGGCGCCGGCCACGCCGAGGGCGGCGTAGGCGGTGTCGACCAGCGCGGCGGCGGCGCCGATGGCCAGGCCGGTGGCGATGCGACCCCGCAGCACCGAGCGGGCGCAGAGCAGCCAGACCGGGCCCACCTGGGCGGCCACCAGGAAGCCGAGGCCGAACCCGGTGGTGAAGGCGGGGAGCATGGTCGGCAGTCTCGTCCGCTCCGGGCGTGGCGCACCAGCCGATTCCTGCGACCATGGCGTCGTGGGCGACCGGGACGACGGGGAGGCGCGGTAGCGGTGGCGGTCCCGGACCGGCTCGGCCCCTACCACGTCCTGCGGCCGCTGGGGAGCGGTGGCATGGGCGACGTCGTCCTCGCCGCCGACGACCGCCCGGGCGCGGACCCGGCCGAGGTGGCGGTGAAGGTCCTGCGGCCCGATCTGGCCGCCGAGCCCGACTTCCGGCGGCGCTTCCAGCGTGAGCTCGACGCGGTCCAGCGGGTGCGCGGCCGGTCGGTGGCCCGGGTCCTGGGCGCCGACCTGGCCGCGGACCGGCCCTGGATCGCCACCGAGTACGTGCCCGGCCCGACGCTGCGCGAGGGGCGCGACAGCCTCGACCTCCACGCGCTGGCCGCGGGGCTGGCCCGGGCGCTGGCCGACATCCACGCCGCCGGCGTCGTGCACCGGGACCTGACCCCCGCGAACGTGATCCTCGGGCCCGACGGCCCCCGGGTCGTCGACTTCGGCATCGCCTGGTTCGACGACACCACGACCCTGACGCGGACCGGCACGGTCCTCGGGACGCCGTCGTGGATGGCGCCCGAGCAGCTCGGCGAGGACCGCACCACGTCCGCCAGCGACGTCTGGGCCTGGGGAGCGGTCCTGGCCTACGCGGCGACGGGACGTCCGCCGGTGGCGGGCAGCCGCCCCGAGGTCATCCAGGTGCGGGCGTCCCGGGGTGAGCTCGACCTCGACGGCGTGCCCGACTGGCTGCGTCCGCTCGTCGAGCGCGCCCTCGACCCCGACCCCACCCGGCGCCCGACCGCCGAGCAGCTCGCCACCGCCCTGGGGGTGCCGTCCGACGCCGAGCTGACCGGCGTCCTCGAGCGCACCTGGGCGGCGGCGCCGGCGGCGACCCCGACCGTGGTGGAGGTGGCGCCGCTCCCGCCACCGCCGCCCCCCGCACCGGCCGTGCCGTCGACCGCGGTGGCGAGGCCGACGCCGGCACCGCCCGAGGCGCCCGGCGGGGCGAGCGACGCGGTGGCGGCGGCCCGGCGCCACCTCGTGCCCGACGGCCTGACCCGCTGGGCGGTCGCCGTCGTGATCCTCCCCTTCGCGCTGGTGTTCGCGTGGCACGCGTCGTTCCTGCCGGTCGTGCTCGTGGTCGCGGTCCTGGTCGTCGTGGCCGCGGTGTCCCGCGTCGTGCAGCAGGAGCGTGAGCCCCGACCGCCCCGGCGCTGGACGCCGACGCCCGGCTCGTTCGTCGTCGCCGGCCTCGCCGTGGCCGGCTCGGCGCTGGCGTCCGCGCTCGGCCTGTTGTGGGGCCTCCTGGCCCTGCTCGTGATCGTCGTCTTCCTCGTCATCATCGGGGTCGACAGCATCTGAGCGCCGCGCTCGTCCACCCCGGCCCCGGATCGACAGCCCTCGCCGCACGGGACAGACTGGGACTAGAACCTGTTCCACCCAGCGCCGTTCAACGAGCGCCCTTCACCGAGTGACGCCCACCCCAGGGGGACGATCCATGTACGTCGGCTACGACGAAGACCAGCAGGCCCTGCGCCAGGAGCTGCGGGACTACTACGCCCAGCTGCTCACGCCCGAGGTGCAGGAGGAGCTGCACCACGCCCACGGCGTCGGCCCGGCCATGCGCAAGGTCGTCCGCCAGATGGGCGAGGACGGCTGGCTGGGCATCGGCTGGCCGAAGGAGTACGGCGGCCAGGGCCGCACGCCGCTCGAGCAGTTCATCTTCTTCGACGAGTCGATGCGCTGCGGCGCCCCCGTGCCGATGCTGACCATCAACACCGTCGGCCCGACCATCATGAACTTCGGCACCGACGCCCAGAAGGAGTTCTTCCTCCCCAAGATCCTGAAGGGCGAGATCCACTTCTGCATCGGCTACACCGAGCCCGGCGCCGGCACCGACCTCGCCGCCCTGCAGACCAAGGCGGTCCGCGACGGCGAGGAGTACGTCATCAACGGCCAGAAGATCTTCACCAGCCTGGCCAGCGACGCCGACTACATCTGGCTCGCCGTGCGCACCAACGCCGAGGTGAAGAAGCACAAGGGCATCTCGATGGTCGTCGTTCCCATGGACACGCCCGGCATCGAGGTGGTGCCGATGGCGCTGCTCAGCGAGCACGACATCAACCAGACCTTCTTCAGCGACGTGCGGGTCCCGGTGGACAACTGCGTCGGCGGCGAGAACAACGGCTGGACCCTCATCACCAACCAGCTCAACCACGAGCGGGTCACGCTCTGCTCGTCCGGCATGATCGAGAGCTCGATCACCGAGGTCCGCCAGTGGGCCCAGGAGACGAAGCTGCCCGACGGCCGGCGGGTGATCGACCAGGAGTGGGTGCAGCTCAACCTGGCCCGGGCCTACGCCAAGCTCGAGTTCCTCCGCCTCATCAACTGGAAGGTGTCGTGGGGCGCCACCGAGGGCCTGCCCCTCGACGTGGCCGACGCCTCGACCATCAAGGTCTTCGGCACCGAGTTCTACCTGGAGGCCTTCCGCCTGCTCATGGAGATCATCGGCCAGCAGGCCTACCTCCAGCGCAGCTCGGCCGAGTCCGTCCTCAAGAGCCGGCTGGAGATGATGTACCGCAGCCTGCTCATCCTCACCTTCGGTGGCGGCACCAACGAGGTGCAGCGCGACCTCATCGGCATGTTCGGCCTCGGCCTGCCCCGGGCGACCCGGTAGTCGCCCGGCCGGCCCCCGCCCCGAACCCACGAACGCACCCACGCACGCACGCATCGAGACGAAAGAGCACCACGACATGGACTTCTCGTTCACCGAAGAGCAGGAGGCGGTCAAGGAACTGGCTGCCCAGATCCTCGACGGCCAGCTCGGCAACGACGCCCTGAAAGCCTTCGACAAGACCGGCGAGCCCTACGACGCCGCCACCTGGGCCGAGTTCGCCAAGGCGGGCCTGCTCGGCATCGCCCTGCCCGAGTCGGTCGGCGGCGCCGGCCTCGGCTTCCTCGCCGCGGCGCTGGTGCTGGAGCAGGTCGGCCGCACCGCGGCCCCCATCCCGTACCTGCCGACCGTGGTGCTGGGCGCCCTGCCCATCGCCGAGTTCGGCACCGAGGCGCAGCAGCAGGCGCTCCTGCCCGGCGTCGTCGACGGCAGCACCATCCTCACCGCCGCCCTGGTCGAGTTCGGCACCACGCCGGGCGCGCCCACCACGACCGCCCGCCCCGAGGGCGACGGCTGGCGCCTGGACGGGTCGAAGCTGTGTGTCCCCGCCGGCCTGCAGGCCGGCCGCATCCTCGTCCCCGCCGCCACCGGTGAGGGCACCGTCGGCGTGTTCGTCGTCGACCCGGCGGCCGCCGGCGTCTCCCAGGAGGCGCTCGAGACGACGTCGGGCCAGCCCGAGACCCGCCTCGACCTCGACGGCGTGGTCGTCGGCGCCGGCGACGTGCTCGGCGACCCGACCGACGGCGCCGACATCGTGCAGTGGATCGTCGAGCGGGGCACGGCCGCCGGCTGCGTCACCGCCATCGGCGTGTGCGCCGAGGCTCTGCGCCTCACCGCGGAGTACACCAAGACCCGCGAGCAGTTCGAGCGCCCCATCGCCACCTTCCAGGCCGTGGGCCAGCGCGCCGCCGACGCCTACATCGACACCGAGGCCGTCCGCCTCACCGCCTGGCAGGCGGCGTGGCGCCTCTCGGAGGGCCTCCCCGCCACCGAGGCGGTGGCCATCGCCAAGTTCTGGACCGCCGAGGGCGGCCAGCGCGTGGTCCACGCCGCCCAGCACCTCCACGGCGGCATGGGCGTCGACCGCGACTACCCGCTGCACCGCTACTTCCTCTGGGCCAAGCAGATCGAGCTGACCCTCGGCGGGGGCACCCAGCACCTGCTCGAGCTCGGTCGCATCCTCGCCGACGAGCCCGTCTGACGCACGGCACCTCGAGTTCGCCGCGCCCGTCCGGCGCCGGCGCTCAGCTGGGGTTGATGTCGAGGGCGAGCACGGTGGCGTGCTCGTCGACGAGGTCGGCGGGGACCTCGATGATGGCCTCGCCCATCGGGTCGGCGTTGAACAGCTCGTCGACGGCCGACGCGCGGGTCCGCACGGTCAGCTCACGTCCCGAGGGCACGTGTCGGACGCCGGCGACGCGCCGGATGGGGACGCCCCGCACGGTCACGGTGTCGTAGGGGCGCATCAGCAGGTGCAGGTAGGTCGTGTCGCCCCGTCGGGTCGACGGGCCGTAGAACTGCCACGGGGCCAGGCCCGCGGTGGTCCCGTAGATCGCCTCGCCGTGGGCGGCCACCCACTCGCCCACGGTGGCGAGGCGCTCGAGCTGCTCGGGCGGTAGTGAGCCGTCGCCGCGCGGGCTGACGTTGAGCAGGAGGTTGCCGCCGCGACCGGCGGTCTCGCAGACCGTGTGGATCAGGTCCCGGGCCGACTTGTAGCGGGTGTCGGCGGGGACATAGCCCCACGACCGGTTCATGGTGAGGCAGGTCTCCCAGCGGCCGTCGGGCGGCTCGGCGGGGACGAACTGCTCGGGCGTCTCGAAGTCGCCCTGGAACGGGAGGCGGTCGTTGACGAGGCAGTCGGGCTGGAGCTCGCGGATCATCGCCCGCAGCTCCTCGGCCTTCCACTCCCACGGCGTGCGCTCCCACTGGCCGTCGAACCACAGCAGGGCCACGTCGCCGTAGTCCGTGAGCAGCTCGCGCACCTGGGCGAAGAGGTACTCGAGGTAGCGGTCCCACGCCGCGGGGTGCTCGGGCCGGCGGTAGGCGAGGAACGAGTAGGGCTTGTCGGCCTCGGTGAAGGCCGGATAGTCGGGGTGGTGCCAGTCCGACAGCGAGTAGTAGAAGCCGACCGCCAGGCCGGCGGCGCGGAAGGCGTCGATGAACTCGCGCACGAGGTCCCGGCCCGGGAGGAACTGCCCGATCGACCAGTCCGAGACCGCGCTCGGCCACAGCGAGAACCCGTTGTGGTGGCGGGTCGTGAGCACGGCGTAGCGCATCCCCGCCGCGGCGGCGGCCTCGGCCCACTGCTCGGCGGCGCCGGGCTCGGGGGCGAAGGTGGCCGCGGTCGAGTGGTACTCCTCGATCCCGACCGGGTCACCGGGCAGGTTGCCGAGCCCGCCGACGAGCGGCCACGACACCTCGAGGCCCGCCTGGCTGGCGTGGTCCCAGTGCACGAACATCCCGAACCGCGCGTCGTCGAACCACCCGCCCACGTCGTCCCCCATGGCGGCGACCCTACGCCCTGGCCCGTGGTCGTCGTGTGGTGCCTCGCCGGGCGCCGGCCGCAGGGCTGGCAGGATGGCCCGATGCGCTTCGGGATCACGATGTTCCCCACGGACCTGTCGATCGGACCGGTCCAGCTGGCCAGGGAGGCCGAGGCCCGCGGCCTCGACTCGATCTGGTTCCCCGAGCACACCCACATCCCGGTCAGCCGCCGCACGCCGGCGCCGGCCGGTGAGCCCCTCGCCGAGGAGTACAAGCGGTCGCTGGACCCGTTCGTGGCGATGGCCGCGGTGGTCGGCGCCACCGAGCGCATCCGGGTGGGCACCGGCATCGCCCTGGTCGCCCAGCGCGACCCCATCGTGATGGCCAAGGAGGTCGCCTCGCTCGACCTCGTCTCCGGCGGCCGGCTCGACCTCGGCATCGGCTTCGGGTGGAACGTGGAGGAGATGGCCGACCACGGCGTCGACTACAAGCGCCGACGCGCCGTCGTGCGGGAGAAGGTGCTCGCCATGAAGGCGCTGTGGACCGAGGAGGAGGCCGGCTTCGAGGGCGAGTTCGTCCACTTCGAGCCGAGCTGGTCCTGGCCCAAGCCGGTGCAGCGACCCCACCCTCCGCTGCTCATCGGGGGCGGCGGCGGGCCCAAGCTGTTCGAGGCCATCGCCGACTACGCCGACGGCTGGATCCCCATCGGCGGTGCGGGCATGCGCGAGGCGCTGCCCGAGTTGCACAAGGCCATGGAGGCCGCCGGCCGTGACCCGGCCACGCTGCAGATCACGCCCTTCGGCTCGAAGCCCGAGCCCGGCAAGATCGAGTACTACGCCTCCCTCGGGGTCACCGAGGTCGTCTTCCGGGTGCCCCCGGTGCCGGCCGACGAGGCCCTGCCGGTGCTCGACCGGATCGTCGCTGTCCTCGAGGGTCTCTGAGCCGCGTCGAACGGGCGCGGCCTAGCCTCGCCCGCCGTGGAGGCCGACGGTCCGGGGCGTGACGAGGCGGTGCTGGTCGCGCGCCTGCGGGCGGGGGACGAGGCCGCCTTCCGGGCGCTGGTCGAGGAGCTCCACCCGGCGTTGCGGCGGGTGGCCCGGAACTACGTGCCGTCGGACGCCGTGGCCGACGAGGTCGTGCAGGAGACGTGGCTGGGCGTCCTGAACGGCATCGACCGGTTCGAGGGCCGGTCGTCGGTGAAGACCTGGGTCTTCCGCATCCTGGTCAACCGCGCCAAGACCCGGGGTGAGCGGGAGCGCCGCACCGTGCCGTTCGCCTCGGCCTTCGACCCGACCCGCGAGGTCGAGCCGCCCCTCGTCGACCCCGGCCGGTTCGAGCCCTGTGACCACCCGCTCGTCCCGGTCCACTGGGCGGCACCGCCGGACGACTGGCGGGGCGCGCCCGAGGCCCGGGTGGCCGCCGCCGAGACCCGGGCGGCGCTGACCGCCGCGCTCGACCGCCTGCCGCCGGCACAGCGCGAGGTCGTCACGCTGCGCGACGTGCACGGCTGGACCGGCGCCGAGGTCTGTAACGCCCTGGGCATCACCGAGACCAACCAGCGGGTGCTCCTGCACCGGGGCCGCACCCGGCTCCGCCAGGCCCTCGAGGACCTCCACCACCAGCCATGACCCCCACCGACCCCCAGCCGCTCTCCTGCCCGGAGATGGTCGAGCTCCTCACCGCGTACCTCGACGGTGCCCTGGACGACCCCGACCGGGTCAGCTTCGACGCCCACCTGGGCCTGTGCCCGGGCTGCGTCACCTACCTCGAGCAGTTCCGCGAGACGGTCCGCGCCAGCGGCGCCCTCGCCGAGGCCGACGTGCCCCCCGCGGTCATGGACGAGCTCCTGGACACCTTCCGGGACTGGCGCACCGGACGGTCGCCCTCGGGCGACCTGTAACGCCGCCGCCGGCGGCGGGACAGCACCACGCCGGACCGACGAGGCCGACGAGGCCGACGTCGCAGACGATGCAGACGACGCAGGGGAGCGACCGATGGGGTTCGTGGAACGGGGGCGCAGCACCGCCCACCTGATGGGCAGCGGGGACCGCAACGAGGCCGACGGCTGGCTGGCGGTGTGCGAGCTGGCCGACATCGAGCCGGGGCGGGGCGTGGTGCGGCTGGTGAACGGCCTCGACCTCGCCATCCTGCGCGACGGCGACGGCTCGCCCGACGACGCCGTGTACGCCCTCGGCAACCTCTGCCCGCACCGGGGCGGCCAGCTCGGTGACGGCGCCGTCGTCGACGGCAAGGCCATCTGCCCGCTGCACACCTGGGACTTCGACCTGCGCACGGGGGTCTCCCCGTTCAACCCGGCCGACTCGGTGCCCACCTTCCCCGCCCGCGTGGTCGACGGGCGGGTCGAGGTCGACGCCTCGGCCGTGCCCCTCACCGCCCCCCGGCCGCCGGTGTACCTCGGGCCGTGGATCCGCCGGGGCGCCGACGACCGGGGCATGTACCTCGTGCACCACCTGGCCGAGGGCGCGGGCGCCTTCGTGGAGGCCATGGGCTCCGAGCGCAACGAGCCCGGCCACGACACCGGGCGGCGCTACCCGAGCTACGACGACCTGGTCTTCCGGCCGGCGCAGGTGGCGAGCCTGCCCACCCTCGGCGACGTCCCCATCGACACCTCGACGGTGCTCGGCACCCGGTCGGCCCGGCCGCTCCGGCTCGACCTGCCGATCTTCGTGAGCCACATGTCGTTCGGCGCCCTCAGCGCCGAGGCCAAGGAGGCCCTCGCCCGCGGGTCCGCTGCCGCGGGCACGGCCATCGCCTCGGGGGAGGGCGGCGCCCACCCGCGGGAGCGGGACAACGCCGCCCACTACATCTTCGAGATGGCGTCGGGGTACTTCGGCTGGACCGAGGAGAACATCGCCGCCGCAGACGCCATCGAGATCAAGTGCGGGCAGGGCGCCAAGCCCGGCCTCGGGGGCACCCTCCTCGGCCCCAAGGTCACCGAGGAGATCGCCGCCATCCGTGGTGTCGCCCCGGGGACCGACGTGCACTCGCCGGCGCACTTCCCCGACATCAACTCCACCGAGGACCTCGCCCGCCGGGTGGCCGAGATCAAGGGGATCAACGGAGGCCGGCCGGTCGGCATCAAGTTCGCGGCCGGCCACGTGGAGGCCGACCTCGCCGCCGCGATCGAGGCCGGGGCCGACTGGGTCACCGTCGACGGCCTCGGCGGCGGTACCGGCGCCGCCCCCACCCACGTGAAGGACAACGTCGGCATCCCCTCGATCACCGGGCTGCACCGGGTCCGGCGGTGGCTCGACGAGCACGGCGTCGACGACGTGCAGGTGGTCGCCACCGGCGGCTTCCGGACCCCCGACGAGATGGCCAAGGCGCTCGCCCTCGGGGCCGATGCGGTCGCCCTCGCCACCACCGCCCTCATGGCCATCGGGTGCCAGCAGTACCGGGCCTGCCACCGCGGCACCTGCCCGGTCGGTATCGCCACGCAGGACCCGATGCGCCGCGACCGCCTCGACATCGACGAGTCGGCCCGCCGCCTCACGAACTTCCTGGTGCAGTGCACCGCACTCATGGCCGACTTCACCCGGGTCGTGGGCAAGACCCGCCTCGTCGACCTCGACCGCCACGACCTGGTCTCGCTCGACGCCCGTCTCGCCGATCGCTGCGACCTGGAGTACGCGTTCTGATGGCCGACGCCGCACGGCCCCGGCCCGCGCCCGGCCGTGACCCGCGGGCGGAGGCCGCCGCCCGCCTCGACGGCGAGCACCTGGCCCTCGTGTTGGAGCCCTCGCCGCCGGCGGTGGGCGAGCCGTGGTTCGCCGACGACCCGGTCGACCCCGGCCCGCTCGGCGACGGCTCGGACCTCCCGGTGGTGTCTCCCGTCGATGGGCGGGGCGACCACACCTGGGGCGACCTGTGCGCCGGCGACGACGACCTGGCGGCCTGGTGCGCCGACCGGGCCCTCGCCGCCTGGCGGCCCCTGCCGGCGCTCCCGCCGACCTACGTCGAGACCCGCCTGGCCCTGCACGCCGTGGCCGAGCACGTGTGCAGCCCGGCCCGCCACGCCGCCAACGGGAAGATCGGCCTGCGCTTCACCTTCCGGGGCTTCGGCACGCCCTTCTTCTGGGCGGGCGGCGACACCCGCCAGGTGCGGGTCGAGGGCGCCGCCCTCGTGGTCGAGGACGGTGGCGGCTCGCACCGCCATCCGCTCGCCACCCTGGCCGCGGCGGCGGACGTCGCCGGGGTGCCGCTCGGTGCGCCCACCGACGTGTTCACGCCGACGACCACGGCCGACCCGGATGCGACCCTGGCCGTGGATCCGGCGTCCGCGGCGGTCGTGGGGGAGTGGTTCGGGGTCGCGGCCGCCGCCCTCGAGCAACTGCGGGCCGACGCGCCGGCGGACCCGCCCGCGCGGGTGCAGCTCTGGCCCGAGCACTTCGACCTCGCCACCGACCTCGGCGACCAGGCGGCCGGCACCCGGGTGACCTTCGGTGCCTCGCCGGGCGACGCCGCCGAGCCCGAGCCCTACCTGTACGTGCTGCCCTGGGCCGAGGTCGAGCGGGGCGGGTTCTGGAGCGCCGAGTCCTTCACGGGGGCGCTGCTCCCGTACCGCGAGATCCTCGGGGTCGAGCACCCTCGCGACGCCGTCCTGGCCTTCTTCCGCCAGGGCCTCGCCGCCGTCGATGGAAGGGAGGCATGAACGTGCCAGATGACGTGACGCCGACGCCCGACGCTGCGGAGCGGAGCGGAGCAGCCGCACCCGCTGGACCCGGATCCCGAAGGGGCGCCGACGGAGGAGGCGCAGGCCAGCAGGTGTGGGTTCGGACCGACGTGCCCGACCTCGACGTCGGCCGGGTCACGACGGTGGTCGTCGGCGACCGGGCCGTCGCGGTGACCCGCACCGAGGACGGCTGGGGCGCGCTCGACAACCACTGCCCGCACCAGGGCGGCCCCCTCGGCGACGGCCAACTCGAGGGCGGCTACCTGATCTGCCCCTGGCACGCGTACGAGTACCACCCGTGCACGGGTCGGCCGCCCGCCGGGTTCAGCGACGGGGCCACCGCCTACGCGGTCGAGGAGCGCGAGGACGGCCTCTGGGTCGAGGTCCCGGCCGTGGTCGACGAGCCGACGCTCATGGACCAGATGGTCGACGTCATGTGCGAGTGGGGCGTCGACACCGTCTTCGGCATGGTCGGGCACTCCAACCTCGGCCTGGCCGAGGCGCTGCGCAAGGCCGAGGCCGACGGGCGCCTGCGGTTCTTCGGCATCCGCCACGAGGGCGCCGGCGCGTTCGCGGCGTCGGGCTTCGCCAAGCTCACCGGCCGGCCGGCGGCGTGCTTCACCATCGCCGGCCCGGGCGCCACCAACCTGCTGACGGGCCTGTGGGACGCCAAGGTCGACCGGGTGCCGATCCTGGCCCTGACCGGCCAGGTGCAGACCCAGGTGCTCGGCCCGGGTGCGTTCCAGGAGGTGCCGCTCGCCGAGGCATTCTCGGCCGTGGCCGAGTGGAGCCAGACCGTGCTCTCGCCGTCCAACGGCAGCGAGCTCATGGCGCTCGCGCTCAAGCACGCCGAGGTCAACCGGGACGTCGCCCACCTGATCTTCCCGGACGACGTCCAGGACCTCCCCGGGCGCGACGACCCGCCCGCGCGCCCGAGGGCCGGACGGGTGGCGGCGACCGGTATCGCCCCGCCTGCCGACGACTTGGCGCGGGCCGTCGCCCTGCTCGAGGGCGCCGAGCGGCCGGCCATCGTCGCCGGCAACGGGGCCCGCCCCTTCCGGGAGCAGGTGATCGCCCTCGCCGAGCAGCTCGACGCCCCGGTGATCACCACCTTCAAGGCCAAGGGCCTCCTGCCCGACGACCACCCGCTGGCGTGCGGCGTGCTGGGCCGCTCGGGCATCCCGGTGGCGTCGATGACCATGGGGCGCAGCGATGCCCTGCTCGTGCTCGGCGCCTCGTTCTCGAACCACACCGGCATCGCCACCTACGTGCCGACCATCCAGGTCGACCTCGACCGCATGAACCTCGGCAAGTTCCACCCCGTCGACGTGCCGCTGTGGGGCGAGCTCGGCCGCACCCTCGAGCTCCTCGCCGCGGCCCTGCCCGCACGCGAGCGCCCCGAGCTGCGGGCCGCGGTGGCGGGCCGGTGGGCGCGGTGGCGGGCCGAGAAGGCGAAGCGCCGTGACCTCGTCGACGGCAAGGGCCGGCTGCACCCGGCGCTGATCTTCGACGTGCTCGGCGACCTCGTCCCCGACGACGCCGCGATCTGCTGCGACGTGGGCAACAACACCTACTCGTTCGGCCACTTCTTCGAGTGCCGCGGTCGCCAGGACGTGATCATGTCCGGCTACCTCGGCTCGATCGGCTTCGGGTTCGCCTCGGCCATGGGCGCCTGGGCGGCGACGTGGGGGACCGGCCGCAAGGTCGTCTCGATCTCGGGCGACGGCGGCTTCGGGCAGTACCTGGCCGACTTCACGACCGCAGTGAAGTACGGCATGGGCATCACCCACGTGCTGCTCGACAACGGCGAGCTGGCCAAGATCAGCCGCGAGCAGGTCGCGGCCATCCACCCCGTGTGGCAGACCTCGCTCGTGAACCCCGACTTCGCCGACTACGCACGGCTCTGCGGCGGCGAGGGGTTCTCGGTGCGGACGGCCGACGAGCTGCGGCCGGCCCTCGAGGCGGCGATGGCGATCACCGACCGCCCGTCGCTGGTCGCGATCCAGTCCTCCAACCGCGACGTGTAGGGGCGTCCAAGGGCCGGATCGCGGCCTGGACCCCGGGACGGGGGTGACCGGCGTTCTGGCGTCGGCGATGCCCGCGTGGCGGGCGGGATCGACGCCAGAACAGAAGGTCGGGAGGGCGCCGGGTCAGGCGGTGCCGAAGGCCGCCGCGAGGGCGCGGGCGGCCTCGACCTCGGCCTCGGCGGCGCGCTCGCTGAACGCGGTCATCGACAGGAAGCCGTGGATGAGGCCGTCGTAGCGGGAGATCGTGGTGGGCACCCCCGCCGCCGCGAGGCGCCGGCCGTAGGCCTCGCCCTCGTCGCGGAGCGGGTCGAACTCGGCGGTCAGCACGAGCGCCGGCGGCAGGCCGGCCAGGTCGGCGGCCTTCAGGGGCGCGGCCCGGGGGTCGTCCCGCTCGGCGGGGTCGGTGTAGTGGTCGTAGAACCACCGCATCATCTCGGCGGTGAGCAGGTAGCCCTCGGCGTTCTCGACCATCGACGGGGTCGTGGGGTCGAAGTCCGTGACCGGGTACACGAGCAGCTGGAAGCACAGCTCGGGGCCACCCTCGTCGCGGGCCAGCAGCGCGACCACCGCCGCGAGGTTGCCGCCTGCACTGTCCCCGCCGACGGCGACGCGACCGGCGTCGACGCCCAGCTCCGCGGCATGCTGGACCGCCCAGGCCAGTGCCGCCCAACAGTCGTCCAGGCCGGCGGGGAACGGGTGTTCGGGGGCGAGGCGGTAGTCCACCGAGACGACGACGCAGCCGGCCCCGAGGCAGAGGGATCGGCAGATCGGGTCGGCGTCCTCGAGGTCGCCCAGCACCCAACCCCCGCCGTGGAACCAGACGAACAGCGGGAACGGGCCGTCACCCTCCGGCGGGGTGTAGGTGCGCACCGGCACGTCACCGGCGGGGCCGGAGACGGTGCGATCGGCGATCACGGGGCCCTCGTCCACGCGGGCGCCGGCCCGCAGGTTGGCCATCAGGGCCCGGGCGCTGACCGGGTCGAGCGAGGTGATGGGCGGGGCGCCGCTCGAGGCGAGCAGTTCGAGGAGGGGCTGGAGCTGGGCGTCGACGGGCACGGCGATCGTTCCGTTCAGTCGAGGAGCTCGAGCACGCGCTCCGGCGGACGGCCGATGACGGCCCGGTCGCCGCGCACGATCACCGGGCGCTCCATGAGGATCCCGTGCTCGGTGAGCAGGTCCACGACCGCCTCGGCGGACTGGTAGTCGGCGATGTCGAGGCCGAGCTCCTTGAAGTTCTGGTCCCGCCGCACCAGGGCCTGCGGCTCGTCCGGCACGAGGGCGACGATGCGCTCGATCGTGGCCCGGTCGAGGGGCTCGGCCTTGTAGTTCACGACGGTCGCGTCGGCGCCCTGCTCCTGGAGGATCTCGAGCGCGCCGCGGGACTTGCTGCACGAGGGGTTGTGGTAGATCACGATCTCGTCGGCCATGGTGGGGACGGTAGTGGGTCGGCGCCGCTTGACGGGCCGAGACGAGAACGTGTTCTCTTTGGCCGGTGAGCGGCGAGATGTTGACGGTGAGCCAGGCGGCTCGCCGCGAGCGGGTGATCGCCGCGGCCATGAAGCTGGGCGCCAAGGGCGGCTACGACGCGGTCCAGATGCGCGATGTCGCGACGACCGCCGGCGTGGCCCTCGGGACGATCTACCGGTACTTCAGCTCCAAGGACCACCTGCTCGCCGCGGGCATGGTCGACTGGTCGAAGGAGCTCGAGGCACGCGTCACCGACCAGCCGCCGGCGGCCGGCACCGCGGCGGACCGCGTGGTGGCCGTCATCCGTGGCGTCACCGCCGGCATGGAGCAGCAGCCGAAGCTGGCGGCCGCGCTCGTGAGCGCCCTGCGGGCCAACGACCCGGCCGTGGTCGAGTGCCAGCGGGAGATCACCGGGACGATCATGGCGGTGCTCGCCGCGCCGCTCCCCGACCTCCCGGAGCCCGAGCGCGACGGCGTCGTGCGTGTGCTCGCCCATGTCTGGAACTCGACCAACCTCGGGTGGGTCAACGGCTGGCTCA
Organism: Acidimicrobiales bacterium; assembly: GCA_041908445.1. Lineage (GTDB taxonomy): Bacteria > Actinomycetota > Acidimicrobiia > Acidimicrobiales > DATDAH01 > JAEUJM01. The sequence goes on from JAYRFK010000113.1 coordinate 164,349, forward strand.
CGGTCAGCCAGGTCGGCGACGACCTCGAGCAGGCCGCCCGCCTGCTCCTGCGCGACACGCCGTAGCCGACCGCCGCGCCCGCCCGGCGATCAGGGTGGGCAGACGCGGTTGATGAAGCGGTCGACCTTGCCGGCGTACCCGGCCTGGCCGGTGGCGTTCAGGTGCAGCCCGTCGGCCTTGAACCAGCCCGGGTGGCGGGCGGCGGTGGTGCTCCAGTCGAGGATGTGCAGGTTGGGGGCGTAGAGGTCGCCGAGCGAGGGGCCGTCGACCGTCGCCGCGACGAGGAAGTCGTTGAAGGCGCCGGCATCGCCGGCCCAGTCCTGGTTGTAGTAGCCGGTGACCCCGTTCTCCTTGAGGTTGATCCAGACCGTGCACGGCAGGTTCCGGGTGCGGCGGATCAGGTAGGCGGCGTCGTCGATGAGGCGCACGCCGGGATCGTCGTCGACCTCGGCGATGTCGGGGTTGCCGAGGCCGAACACGAGCACGGCCGGGTCGTTGCCCGCCATGTCGAGCGCCGTCGGCGTCATCTCGCGGACGAGCGCGCCGAGGACGCTGCGGAAGCGCGGCCGGTACTCGGGCTGCAGGCGGTTCACCACCCGCGTCTGGGCGCTGTAGAAGACCGAGTCGCCCACGCCGCGCACCTTCGGGGCGGTGCTCCCCTCGGTCGTGGTGCCCTCGGGTTCCGGGGCGGCGGTGCTCGTGGTCGGGGTGGGGGTGGCCGTCGTGGTCGTCGGCGCCGCCGTCGTGGTGGTCGTGGTCGGCGCCGCCGTGGTGGTCGGGGCGGTGGTCGTGGTCGGGGCACCGGGGGGCGCCGCCGGGCCGGCGTCCTGGGCGCCCGCGGTGGCCGGCACGGCCAGCGCGCCGAGCAGGGCCAGGGCAGCCAGGGAGAGGGTCGTCCGCCGCACGGTCGCCACCCTAGGAGAGCGGCCCGCGGATTTCGAAGCAGCGTTTGCCGCGGAAAAATAGAATGTGTTCTACTTTCCGCGTGAGCGGTCTCTGTGACGGTCGGATCGTGGTGGTGACGGGCGCGGGCCGGGGCATCGGTCGGGCCCACGCCCTGGAGTTCGCCCGCCAGGGCGCGAGGGTCGTGGTGAACGACATCGGCGCCAACATCGACGGCAGCGGGGGATCGGACGGTCCCGCCGGCGAGGTCGTGGACGCCATCCGGGCCATGGGCGGCGAAGCCGTCGCCAACGGCGACGACGTCGCCGACTGGGAGGGCAGCCAGCGCCTCATCCAGACCGCCATCGACACGTGGGGCGGCCTCGACGTCGTGGTCAACAACGCCGGCTTCCTCCGTGACCGCATGCTCGTGTCCACCTCCGAGGAGGAGTGGGACGCGGTGATGCGGGTCCACCTGAAGGGCCACTTCTGCCCGTCCCGCCACGCCTCGGCCTACTGGCGCGAGCAGGCCAAGGCCGGCGAGGCCGTCGACGGCCGCATCATCAACACCAGCTCGGGCGCCGGCCTGCTCGGCAGCGTCGGCCAGGGCAACTACTCCGCAGCCAAGGCGGGCATCGCCGCCCTCACCCTCGTGCAGGCCGCCGAGATGGGCCGCTACGGCGTCACCGCGAACGCCATCGCCCCCGCCGCCCGCACCCGCATGACCGAGGCGGTCTTCGCTGACACCATGGCCAAGCCCGAGGAGGGCGCCTTCGACGCCATGGCCCCCGAGAACGTGAGCCCCCTCGTGGTGTGGCTCGGCTCGGCCGAGTCCCGCGAGGTGACCGGCCGGGTGTTCGAGGTCGAGGGCGGGATCATCGGCGTGGCCGACGGCTGGCACTACGGCCCGCGGGTCGACAAGGGCGCCCGCTGGGAGCCGGCCGAGGTCGGCGAGGTCGTGGCCAAGCTCATCGACGAGGCGCCCGAGCCCAGCCCGGTGTACGGGAGCCAGTAGGCGTGGACTTCGACGACACCCCGACCGAGGCCGCCTTCCGGGCCGAGGCCCGCGCCTGGCTCGATGCCCATGCCACCCGCCGCGAGGAGGGCGCCGGGTTCGGCGGCTACCTCAGCCAGGCCGAGGACCACGTCGAGGCCTGCAAGCGCTGGCAGCGCACCCTCTACGACGGCGGCTGGGCGGGCATCACCTGGCCCAAGGAGTACGGCGGCCGCGGCGCCACCCCGATCGAGGCCGCCATCTTCAACCAGGAGCAGGCCAACTACGACGTGGACGCCGGCGCGTTCATGGTCGCGGTCGGCATGGTCGGGCCCACCCTGATCGCCCACGGCACCGACGCCCAGAAGGAGCGGTTCCTCGACCCGTTGCTGCGCGGCGAGGAGATCTGGTGCCAGCTCTTCAGCGAGCCCGGCGCCGGCTCCGACCTCGCCAACCTGGGCACCAAGGCGGTGCTCGACGGCGACGAGTTCGTGGTCAACGGCCAGAAGGTCTGGACCTCGGGGGCCCAGCACAGCGACTGGGGCATCCTGCTCGTCCGCACCGACCCCGACGTCCCCAAGCACAAGGGCATCACCTACCTGCTGGTCGACATGCGCTCGCCTGGCATCGACGTGCGCCCGCTGCGCCAGATCAACGGCGTGGCTCACTTCAACGAGGTGTTCCTCTCGGACGTGCGGGTCCCGAAGGAGAACATGATCGGGGAGCTCCACCAGGGCTGGGGCCCGATCCTGACCACGCTGGCCAACGAGCGCTCGGCCATCGGCGGCGGCGGGGGCATCAAGTTCGACCACCTCGCCGCGCTGGCCCGCACCACCGGCTGCGCCGACGACCCGCTGACCCGCCAGGAACTGGCCAGGGCGTACACCCGCTACGAGCTCATCCGCTACGTCGGCTACCGGGTGCAGACCGCGCTCAGCCAGGGCCGCCCGCCCGGCCCCGAGAGCTCGACGCTCAAGCTGGCCTACTCCCAGCACCTCGCCGAGACCGCCGACCTCGTCCTCGCGATGGAGGGCGCCGGCGGCACCCTCGACGGCGCCGACGCCCTGCAGGGCGGCGTCTGGCAGACCTACTTCCTCGGCCAGTGGGCGTCGCGCATCGGCGGCGGTACCGACCAGATCCAGCGCAACGTCCTCGGCGAGCGCGTGCTCGGGCTGCCACCCGAGCCCCGCCTCGACAAGGCACTGCCCTTCCGCGACCTGCCAAAGTCCTGACGGCACCCTGAGCACCACGCCTCGACCCGGAGCGACCGCATGTTCCTCACCTACACCCCCGAACAGGAAGCGCTGCGTGACGAGCTGCGCGCCTACTTCGCCCAGCTCCTGACCCCCGAGGTCCGCGAGGGCCTCGGCGGCCCCGGCGAGGGCGGCCAGGTGTTCCGCGACACCGTCCGCCAGATGGGCAAGGACGGCTGGCTCGGCCTCGGCTGGCCCAAGGAGTACGGCGGCCAGGGCCGGCCCGAGCAGGACCAGTTCGTCTTCTTCGACGAGGTGCAGCGGGCCGGGGCGCCGATCCCGTTCGTCACCCTCAACACCGTGGGCCCGACCCTGATGTCGTTCGGGAGCCAGGAGCAGAAGGACAAGTTCCTCCCCGAGATCCTGGCCGGCGAGGTGATCTTCGCCATCGGCTACACCGAACCCGAGTCCGGCACCGACCTGGCGTCGCTGCGGACGCGGGCCGTGCGTGACGGCGACGAGTACGTCATCAACGGCAACAAGGTGTACACGTCGGGCGCCGACGACGCCGACTGGGTGTGGCTGGCCTGCCGCACCGACCCGGAGGCCAAGCCCCACGCCGGCATCTCGCTCATCCTCGTGCCGACCGACGCCCCGGGCTTCAAGTACACGCCCATCACCACGGTGGGCGGCAACCGCACGACGGCCACGTACTACGACGACGTGCGGGTGCCCGTGTCGAACCTGGTCGGCCAGGAGAACGACGGCTGGCGGATGATCACCACCCAGCTCAACCACGAGCGGGTCGGCCTCGCCGCCCGCGGCGGCCAGGCCCACCAGATCCTCGAGGACACCGTGGCGTGGGCCGTGTCCACGCCGGTGGGCGACGGCACCGACTCGGTGATGATCGACCTGCCCTGGGTGCAGCGGGACCTCGCCGAGGCCGCCGCCCGGCTCGAGGCCATGAAGCTCCTCAACTGGAAGTTGGCCGCCGCGGTGGCGGCCGGCAACCTGAACGCCGCCGACGCCTCGGCGGCCAAGGTCTTCGGCACCGAGACCCACATCGCGGTGTACCACCTGCTGCTCGGCATCCTCGGCGCCGCGGGCTACCTGCGCCAGGGCTCGGCGGGTGCGGTCCTGAAGGGCCGGCTCGAGCGGGCCGCTCGGGCCGACCAGATCAACACCTTCGGCGGCGGCGTGAACGAGGTGCAGCGCGAGATCGTGGCCTGGATGGGCCTCGGCATGGCCCGGAAGTCGCGGCGATGAGCGAGGAACTGCTGGAGCGCCTCCAGTCCTACGCCGGCCGGCAGGTGGGCGCCCCCGTGGCCGCCCCCGACGAGGTCAACCAGGCCATGATCCGCCACTGGGTCGAGGCCGTCGACGACCAGCTGCCGATCTACACCGACGAGGAGGCTGCGGCGGCGTCGGTCCACGGCGGCATCGTGGCCCCGCCGGTCATGCTCCAGGCCTGGATCATGCGGGGCTTCCGCCCCAAGCCCGCCGAGGGCGGCAGCGCCCAGGACGACCTCATGGCCCTGCTCGACGAGGCCGGGTTCACCTCGGTGGTCGCCACCAACTGCGACCAGGAGTACGAGCGCTACCTGCGCCCCGGCGACCGCCTCACCCTCACGAGCTACATCGAGTCGGTGTCGCCCGAGAAGACCACCGCCCTCGGCGTCGGCCACTTCGTGACCACCCGCCAGGAGTACCGCGACCAGGACGGCGAGCTCGTCGGGACCATGACGTTCCGCATCCTCAAGTTCCGTCCCGCGGCCCGGAAGGAGGCGCCGGCGGAGCGGCCCAAGCGCCCCCGCCCGGTCATCACCCAGGACAGCCAGTTCTGGTTCGAGGGCGCCAAGGAGCACAAGCTCCTCATCCAGAAGTGCTCGGACTGCGGCGACCTGCGCCACCCGCCCGGGCCCATGTGCCACTCGTGCCAGTCCCTGCGGTGGGAGCCCATCGAGGCCAGCGGCCGGGGGACGGTGCACAGCTACGTGGTGAACCACCACCCGCAGCTGCCCGCCTTCGACTACCCGCTGGCCATCGGGCTCATCGACCTCGAGGAGGGCACCCGCCTCGTGGCCGACATCGTGGGCATCGAGCCCGACGACATCGAGATCGGGATGGCGGTCGAGCTCGAGTGGGCCGACCACGACCCCGACCTCTCCCTTCCCCAGTTCCACCCTGCGACCGCCGGAGGCGCGTGATGGACTTCTCCTTCAGCGAAGAGCAGCAGGCCGTCCAGGGCCTCGCCGCCCAGATCTTCGAGGGCCAGGCCACGGCCGAGCGCGTGCGCGAGGTCGAGGCCGGCGCCGAGCGCTTCGACCGCGAGCTCTGGGCCGAGCTGGCCAAGGCCGGCCTGCTCGGCATCGCCCTGCCCGAGTCGGTCGGCGGCGCCGGCCTGGGTCTCGTCGAGGCCCTGCTGGTGCAGGAGGAGGCCGGCCGCCGGGTGGCGCCCACGCCGCTGTGGCCGACGATCTTCCTCGGCGCCCTCCCGATCGCCGAGTTCGGCTCCGACAAGCTCCAGCAGGCGTGGCTGCCCGGCGTGGTCGCCGGCGACGTCATCCTCACGGGCGCCTTCGAGGAGTTCGGCGCCAACGACCCGCTGCGCCCCGGCGTCACCGCCGAGCGCGTCGACGGCGGCTGGGCCCTCACGGGCGCGAAGCCGGCGGTGCCGAACCCGAACCTCGCCGACCGCATCCTCGTGTCCGCGGTCACCGGGGAGGGCGCCCTCGGGGTGTTCCTCGTCGACCCCGCGGCCGACGGGGTCACCGTGGTCACCGAGGAGGCCACCAACCGCCAGATCCACGGCGAGCTCACCCTCGACGGCGTGGTCGTGGCCGACGCCGAGGTGGTCGGCGACCCGACCGGCGGTGCCGAGGTGATCGAGTGGCTGCTGGCCCGGGCCAAGCTCGGCCTGGCCGCCCTCGCCGTCGGCGTCTGCGAGCAGGCGCTGCGCGCCACCGCCGAGTACACCTCGGAGCGCCACCAGTTCGGCCGGCCGCTGTCCACCAACCAGGGCGTGGCCCTGCGGGCCGCCGACGCCTACATCGACACCGAGGCCATGCGGGCCACCCTGTGGTCCGCGGCCTGGCGGCTCACCGAGGGCCTGCCCGCCGAACAGGAGGTCGCCATCGCCAAGTGGTGGGCCACCGAGGGCGGCCACCGGGTGGTGCACAGCACCCAGCACCTCCACGGCGGCATCGGCGCCGACATCGACTACCCGCTGCACCGCACCTTCCTGTGGGCCAAGCAGGCGGGCGACACCTTCGGCGGCGCCAGCCACACCCTGGTCGGCCTCGGCGCCGACCTCGCCGCGGCGGCCAAGGAGGGGGCGGCGTGAGCACCACGACGTCGCTCGCCTTCGCCGACGTGGCCGAGGGCGACGAGCTGCCGCCCCTCGAGATCCCGCTGACCCGCTCGCTCATCGTGGCCACCGCGATCGCCTCGCGGGACTACCAGGACGTCCACCACGACCCCGACCTCGCGGTCGAGCGGGGGTCCCCGGACATCTTCATGAACATCCTGTCGACCAACGGCTTCGTCGGCCGCTTCATCACCGACTGGGCCGGGCCCGACGCCGTCTTGAAGAAGGTGGGCATCCGCCTCGGCGCCCCGAACTACCCGGGCGACACCATGACCATGACGGGCACGGTCTCGGCCGTCGACGCGGCCACGAGGACCGTCACCGTCGACGTCGTCGGCGCCAACAGCCGCGGCAACCACGTGACCGGCCAGGTCACGCTGGTCCTGCCCTGACCCACCGCCGCACGAACGCCAAGGGAACGCCCAGATGAGCAAGTCCAACCTCCTGAAGGACAAGGCGTCGATCGTCGGCATCGGTGCCACCGAGTTCTCGAAGGACTCGGGGCGCAGTGAGATGTCGCTGGCCTGCGAGGCGGTCAAGGCCGCCATCGAGGACGCCGGGCTCACGCCCCAGGACGTCGACGGCATGGTCTGCTTCAGCGCCGAGACCAACCCCGAGATCGACGTCGCCAAGCACCTGGGGATGGAGGAGCTCACCTTCTACAGCCGCATCCACCACGGCGGTGGCGCCGCGGCGGCCACGATCCAGCAGGCGGCGATGGCCGTGGCCACCGGGGTGGCCGACGTGGTCGTCGCCTACCGGGCCTTCAACGAGCGCTCGGGCCACCGCTTCGGCACCGGCGTGCAGGACCGGCCGCCGGCGGTCAACGCCGAGAACGCCCTCTACTCCTGGTACTCGCCCCACGGCCTGCTCACGCCGGCGCAGTGGGTGGCGATGTTCGCCCGGCGCTACATGCACGAGACCGGTGCCACCAGCGAGGACTTCGGCCGGGTCGCGGTGGCCAGCCGCACCTACGCCGCCACCAACCCCAAGGCGTTCTTCTACGACCGACCGGCCACGTTGGAGGACCACCAGAACTCGCGCTGGATCGTCGAGCCGCTGCACCTGCTCGACTGCTGTCAGGAGAGCGACGGCGGCCAGGCCATCGTCGTCACGTCGACCGAGCGGGCCCGGGACCTGCCCAACCCGCCGGCGGTCATCTCGGCGGCGGCGCAGGGCACGTACCCCGAGCAGGAGATGATGACCTCCTACTACCGGCCGCAGCTCGGCATCCCCGAGATGGGGATCGTGGCCGAGCAGCTCTATGCCACCGCCGGCATCGGCCCCGACGACATCCAGACCGCCATCCTCTACGACGCCTTCAGCCCGATGGTGCTGCTGACCCTCGAGGAGTTCCGCTTCTGCCCCCGGGGCGAGGCCAAGGACTTCCTGCGCGACGGCAACATCGAGGCCGACGGGCGCCTGCCCATCAACACCAACGGCGGCCAGCTCGGCGAGGCCTACATCCACGGCATGAACGGCATCGCCGAGGCCGTCCGCCAGGTGCGGGGCACCTCGGTGAACCAGGTGGCGAACGTCGAGAACGTGCTGGCCACCGCCGGCACCGGCGTCCCCACCAGCGCCCTCATCCTCCACGTCGACCGCTAGCCCGCAGCCGGCGCGACCCGTTCGCTAGGCGCGGGAGAGGCGGAGCCAGCCCTCGGGGCTGACCGCGACGGCGCGGTAGCCGCGGTCGAAGGCGGGGACGAGCACGGCCCGCTGGGCGGCGCGCCAGCGGCGGGCCATGTCGAGGTCGGTGCGGCGCAGCGCCTCGGCGTCCTCGGGGAGCCAGACCGCCAGGTCGACGTCGGGCGGGTCGGCGTCGAGCAGCACCGGGCCGCCGTCTCGGTCGGTGTCGAGCACCGGGTAGGCGCCGCTCGTCTCGTCGACGGCCGGCGCCTCGTCGTCCACCGACCAGTGCACGACGAGGCGGTCGGTGTGGTCGCCGGCGTTGATGGCGTCGTCGAGCACGCCGTAGAAGTCCTCGACGTAGCGGACGCCGACGGCACCGAGGCGGGTGAGGTTGAACCAGGCGTTGCGGCGGATCAGCGGGTCGAACGTCCACCGCACCTCGGCCAGGCCGGCGCCACGGGCCCAGTCCCGCTGGTGCCGCTTCAGCGCAGCGCCGACGCCGCGGCCCTGGTGACCCGGGAGGACGGCGGCCACGTGCGAGTGCAGGAACCAGGTGCCGGCCGTGTCCCGACCGAGCCAGCCGGCGGCGGCGCCGACGAGCTCGCCGTCGCCGTCGGTCGTGTCTGCGAACGCTCCGACCACGTAGTTGCCCGAGTCGGCCAGGGCGACGAGCACCTCGGCGGGCAGCGGCGACTCGCCGCTCGGCATCGCCCAGATGGCGGCGTAGAGGCCGGCGACCGCCTCGCACTCCTCGGCGCTGTCGAGCGCCCGCACCACGACCCCGCTCACGCCGTCTGCCCGCCTCCCTCGTCCCTTCTGGCTCCCGATTTCGGTGCCCTGGCACCGAAATCGGGAGCCAGTACGGGCAGTGTCCGCGGGGTCATGAGGGTCGGAGCCACTCGGTGTGGACGGTGAACTCCTCGAGCCGGTCGGGGAGGGGGGTCACGCCGAGGCCGGGGCCGGTGGGGACGTCGAGGCCGCCGTCGCGCAGCACCAGCGGCTCGGTGAGGTCGGTGGTGAAGAAGCGGTCGGAGCCCGAGGTGTCGCCCGGCAGGGTGAAGCCGGGCAGCGCGGCCAGCGCGGCGTTGGCCGCCCGCCCGAGCCCGGTCTCGACCATGCCGCCGCACCAGACCGGCACGCCCCGGTCGCGGCAGGCGTCGTGGACCCGCACCGCCTCCAGGTAGCCGCCGACCCGGCCGGCCTTGATGTTCACGACCGAGCAGGCGCCCCGGTCGATGGCGTCGACCGCGCCGGCGGCCGAGAGGATGCTCTCGTCGAGGCACACGGGGGTGCGCAGCCGCTTGGCCAGCTCGACGTGGCCGGCCACGTCGTCTTCCGCGAGGGGCTGCTCGATGAGCAGCAGGTCGAGCTCGTCGAGGCCGGCGAGGTGGTCGGCGTCGGCCACGGTGTAGGCGGTGTTGGCGTCGACCTGCAGCGGCACGTCGGGGCCGATGTGCTCGCGGACCGCCCGTACCGCATCCACGTCGAAGCCCGGCTCGATCTTCAGTTTGATGCGCCGGTAGCCATCGGCCAGGTAGCCGTCGACGACGTCGACCAGCGCGGCGATCGACGGCTGGATGCCCACCGACACGCCGGAGGGGATCCAGGTCTCGGTGGCGCCGAGGTGGGCGGCGAGCGAGACGCCGGCGGCCCGCAGTTCGGCGTCGAGCACGGCCATCTCCAGCGCGGCCTTGGCCATGCGGTGCTCCTTGACGGGCGCGGTCAGCGGCCCGACCGCCTCGGCGGTGAGGCCGTCGCCGGCCGCGAACACCGCCGGCGCCAGCCAGCGCCGCAGCACCTCGGCGGCGCCGGTCAGGAACTCCGAGGAGTAGAAGGGGTCGGCCATCGCGACGCACTCGCCCCAGCCCTCGCCGGCGTCGGTGACCGCCCGGAGCACGACGCACTCCTTCACCAGCTCTGTCCCGAACGACGTCCGGAACGGTGACACGAGCGGCAGCTCCACCACCCGCAACTCCACCGCCTCCAGCCGCACCCCTCAGCCCCCGCGAACCGCTCGTTCTGGTAACGGAATCGCGAGGTGGGACCTCGCGCTTGCGTGACCAGAACGGTGGAGAGGGGTGAGCATGGCGGGGCTACCAGCCTTTGAACTCGGTGGGGCGACGCTCCTTGAAGCTGTTCACGCCCTCGTTGGCGTCGAAGCTGGTCATGATCAGGTCCTGGACCATCGCCTCCTCGCCGAAGTGGGTGGTGCGGTCGACGTCGAGCGAGCGGTTGAGCAGCCACTTGGAGAGCCCGATCGCCTTGGTCGGGCCGGTGGCGAGGCGCTCGGCCCACTCCCGGGCGGCGGCCTCGAGCTCGTCGGGGGGCACGACCTTGTTGACGATGCCGAGGCGCAGGGCCTCGTCGGCGGGCAGGTCGTCGCCGAAGAAGATGAGCTCCTTGGCCTTGTGCAGGCCGACGATGCGGGGGAGCAGGTAGGCGCCGCCGCCGTCGGGGGCGATGCCGCGGCGGACGAACACCTCGATGAAGCGAACGCCCTCGGCGGCGATGACCAGGTCGGCGGCCAGCGCCATGTGGGCGCCGATGCCGGCGGCGGTGCCGTTGACCGCGGCGATGACCGGCTTCTCGCAGTCCATGATCGCGGCGATCAGGCGCTGGGCGCCGTTCGCGATCATGCGGGTGACGTCGCCGATGGCCCGCTCGGGGGCGCCCTCCGGCGGCGGCTCCTTGGGCCCGGGCTGGGCGGCCCGCAGGTCGGCGCCGGTGCAGAACCCCTTCGTGCCCGCGGCGGTGAGCACGACCGCCCGCACGTGCAGTGACGCCGAGGCGTCCGCCAGCAGCTCGATGAGCCGGTTGCGCTGGCTCGGGGTGATGGCGTTGGCGGCCTCGGGCCGGTTCAGGGTGATCCAGGCCACCCCGTTCTCCACCCGGTGGAGGAGGTCATCCGTCTCGGTGGCGGCGGGGGGCGTGCTGGCGCTGGGGTCGGTCACCCCGCCATCGTGCCACCGGGCACTCCACGCCCGGAATTTCGTGGTGAGAAACCCCCGATCCGGGGGTTTCTCACCAAGAAATCCTGCGGGGGGAGGCGGGACACGGGCGCGCGGAAACGCCGGCGCCGGTCAACTGCCGGGCGAACCCGGTCACCTGCCGGCGCCGACGCGTGCTCGCGCCGTCGCGCTCCGGATCAGCTGCCGATGTCGAGCTTCTTGGCCCGGGCGAAGCGGTCGGCGACGTTCTCCCAGTCCACGATGTTCCAGAGGGCGTCGACGTAGTCGGCCTTCACGTTCTTGTACTGCAGGTAGAAGGCGTGCTCCCAGGCGTCGAACACGAGCAGCGGCGCCGCGCTCTGGCCGATGTTGCCCTGGTGGTCGTACACCTGCTCGACGAACAGGCGGGCGCCCATCGGGTCGTAGGCGAGGACGCCCCAGCCCGAGCCCTGGACCGTCGTGGTGGCGGCGGTGAGCTGGCCCTTGAAGCCGTCGAAGGAGCCGAAGCTCTCGATGATGGCATCCGCGAGCTCGCCCTCGGGCTTGTCGCCGCCGTCGGCGCTCAGGTTGGTCCAGAAGATCGAGTGCAGGATGTGGCCCGACAGGTTGAACGCCAGGGTCTTCTGCAGGCCCACGATCGACTCGAACTCGCCCGAGTCCCGGGCGGCGGCGAGCTTCTCGAGGGTGTCGTTGGCGCCCTTCACGTAGGCCGCGTGGTGCTTGTCGTGGTGCAGTTCGAGGACCTCGGCGGAGTAGTGGGGCTCGAGGGCGGCGTAGTCGTAGGGCAGGTCGGGAAGCGTGTACTGGGCCATGTGCGGGGGACCTCTCTGGTCGTCGGTTCTCTGTGCGAATCCCTCCTTCCCCTCTCTACCCGCCGATGGACGCGTTCCCACCATGCGGTGGGGCCGAGGTCCGAGGCGCCTTCGGAGCCGGGGCCCACCCGGACCTAACATGGCGTCAGAAACCCGTTCGGCGTGCCCTCGCGCGCCCCGACACCCGTGCCAGGAGACCCCGACCCCATGAGCGGCTACCTCGAAGGAAAGTCCATCGCGATCACCGGCGCCGGCCGGGGGATCGGCCGAGCGGTGGCGCTGCTGGCCGCGGCGGAGGGGGCCAAGGTCGTCGTGGCCGACTACGGCGTCTCCATGGCCGGTGAGGACCCGAGCAGCGAGGTGGCCGACGAGGTCGTCGCCGAGATCCGCGCCGCCGGCGGCGAGGCCGTCGCCGTGGCCGACACGGTCACGACCATGGAGGGCGGCCAGCGCATCGTGCAGACCGCCATCGACTCGTTCGGCAAGATCGACGGCGTCGTCTGCGTGGCCGGCAACCTGCGCGAGCGCATGTTCTTCAACATGTCGGAGGACGAGTGGGACGCGGTCATCGAGACCCACCTCAAGGGCACCTTCACCGTCTTCCGTGCGGCCGCTCCGCACTTCAAGGCCCAGGCCTCCGGCCGCTTCATCGCCTTCACCTCGGGCGCCTTCACCGGCAGCATCGCCCAGGCCAACTACGCCTCGGCCAAGGGCGCCATCGTGTCGCTCGTGAAGAGCGTGGCCGCCGGCATGCACCGCTACAACGTGACCGCCAACGCCATCGCCCCCGTCGCTCGCACCCGCATGTCGGAGAACGTGCCCATGGAGCTCGACATGGGCACCCCCGAGGACGTCGCCCCGATGGTGGTCTACCTCCTCTCGGACAAGGCCCAGGAGGTCACCGGCCAGATCTACACCGCCAACGGCGGCACCATCGCCGTGTGGGACCAGCCCAAGGAGGTGCGCGAGATGCGCAAGGACGGGCGCTGGACCCCCGAGGAGATCGAGGCCCGCTTCGCCGAGGTCGGCGTCGAGCCGCTGCCCCTGATCGCCCAGATCGAGGAGCGGCGCAAGGCCGCCGCCAGCGGCGAGAAGCCGAACGCGTAGCCGACGGGCCGAGGGGGGAGCGCACAGGCCGGTGCCGTCGAGCGAGCGGTTCCACGAGGTCGCCGCACAGGTCCGCAACTGGGGCCGCTGGGGTGACGACGACGAGATCGGCACCCTCAACCTGATCACGCCCGAGGTGCGCCGCGCCGCGGCCGCCTCGGTGCGTTCGGGCAAGGCCTTCTCGCTGGCCCTCCCCCTCGACGAGGAGCAGGGCATCCAGGTCGGGGTCATCCCCGGCCGGGACAACCCGATCCACCGCATGACCCTCGTCAACGAGCCCATGTCGGCGGAGGAGGGGGCCGCCTGCACGAGCGACGACCGCGTCGACCTCTCGCTGCAGGCCGCCACCCACTGGGACGGGCTCTGCCACGTCAGCTACGACGGCCACATCTACAACGGCTATCCCGCCGACGGCATCGACGAGGCCGGGGCCGGCCGCTGCGGCATCCACCGCATCACCAGCCTGACCACCCGTGGCGTGCTGCTCGACGTGGCCCGGGTGAAGGGCCTCGACGTGCTCGAGCAGAGCTACCCGATCACCGCCGCCGACCTCGACGCCGCCGAGGAGCTCGCCGGCACGGCCGTGCGCTCGGGCGACGTGGTGCTCGTGCGCACCGGCGCCCAGGCCCACCTCCCCGACGACAAGTGGGCGTACACCCTGGCGGGCACCGGGCTCACCATGGAGACCGCGCTCTGGTTCCACGAGCGTGACGTCGCCGCCGTCGCCACCGACACCATCACCTTCGAGGTGTACCCCTTCGACGAGGGCATCGACCTCGCCGTCCACCTCCTGCACCTGGTGGAGATGGGCATGACCCAGGGCCAGAACTGGGTGCTCGACGAGCTGGCGGCCGACTGCGCGAACGACGGGCAGTACGACTTCCTCCTCGAGGCGTCCCCGCTGCCGTTCGTGCGGGCGGTCGGGTCGCCGGTCAACCCGGTCGCCCTCAAGTGACGGCCTGAGCCGGGACGACGGGGGAGCGAGGCGCCATGGGGGGACGCACCGAGGTCACGATCGGGGTCGACATCGGCACCACGTCGGTCAAGGCCATCGCCGCCGACGGGGACGGCAACGTCGTGGCCCGGTCCCGGGTCCGCCACCCGATCGGCATCCCCGCGCCCGACCGGCTCGAGCACGACGTCGACCGGGCGTGGCGGCGCAACGTGCGCCGCGCCTACCGGGAGGCGGCCGAGGGCCTCGACGTGCGCGCCGTCAACGTGGCCGCCATGGTGCCGTCGCTCGGCGCGGTCGACGCGCGGGGCCGCGCGCTCACCCCGGGCCTGCTCTACGGCGACGAGCGCGGCCGGACGGGGGTCGGGCTCGACCCGGCGTCGAGCGGCGAGCTCCTCCAGTTCCTCCGCTGGCTCGCCAGCGAGGCGCCCGACGCTGCCGGCTTCTGGCCGGCGCAGGGCGTCGCCAACCACGCGCTCTGCGGTGAGGGCGTGATCGACACGGTGACGGCCATGACCGCGCTGCCGCTGTTCACCGGCGTCGAGTGGGATGCGGCGGTCGCCGCGGACGCCGGCGTGCGCCTCGACCAGCTCGCGCGCATCGTCGCCGGCAGCGAGCCCGCCGGCCGCGTGCGGGGCACCGACGTCCTCCTCGGCGGCGGCACCATCGACGCCTTCGGCGAGCAGCTCGTGGCCGGCGCCGACGAGGTGGGCGACGTGCTCGTCATCTGCGGTACCACCCTGATCACCTGGGCGGTCACCGACGAGTGGCGGGAGGTCCCCGGCCTCTGGACGATCCCCCACACCACCGCCGGACGCATCCTGCTCGGCGGCCCGTCGAACGCCGGCGGGCTGTTCCTCAACTGGGCCGCGGGCCTGCTCGGCCGGGCCGCGCGGGGCCGGGGCCCGGGCGGCGGGGCCGCCGGCGGCACCGAAGGGCTCGATCCCCACCGGATCCCGGTCTGGCTGCCGTACGTGCGGGGCGAGCGCACCCCGCTGCACGACCCCGACCGCCGGGCGCAGCTGGTCGACCTCGACCTCACCCACGGTCCCGCCGCCGCCCGGCGCGCCGCGTACGAGGCCGCCGGCTTCGTCGTCCGCCACCACCTCGACCTCGCCGGCGTGCCCGCCCGGCGCATCGTCGCCACCGGCGGTGGCACCCACTCGGCCGACTGGGTCCAGTGCCTGGCCGACGCCACGGGCCTGCCCGTCGACGTCGTGGCCGTCCCCGAGGGCGGGGCCCTCGGCGCGGCCTACCTGGCCCGGGTGACCGCCGGCCTCGAGCGCTCGGCCGCCGACTCGGCCCGCTGGGCCCGCACCGACCGCCGGGTCGAGCCCGATCCGGTCTGGTCCGCGGCCATGGCCGAGCGCTACGACCGCTTCCGGGCGCTCACCGGCGGCCCTGGCGAGGGCTGACGGTGTCCTCCCACGCCGTTCTGGCGTCGTTCCCGCCCGCCCAGCGGGCGCAGGTGACGCCAGAACGGGGGGCGTTCCGAGGACGCTGGGCGTCCGCTGGGGCGGACGAGCGCCCATCGGCGCGACCGTAAGATGGCGCCGACGTCGGCTCGGGGGGCGCACGTGCGCAGCGAGAGGGACCAGGACAACCGCAGGGGCGCCTGCCCGACGCTCGGCCTCGCCCCGCGCCGAGCCGGGGCCTGAGGACCGCCCGTGCCCCTCGGTGTCTCCGACGAGCACCTGGCCCTGCACGACGCCGCCGCCCGGTGGACGGCGGCGCACTGCCCGCCGGCCGTGCCCCGCTCGTACCTCGACCGCGACGACGAGCCCCTGCCCGACTTCTGGCCCGAGCTGGCCGGCCTCGGGTGGCTGGGCCTCCACGTGGCCGAGGCCCACGGCGGCGAGGGCTACGGGATCGCCGAGCTGGCCGTCGTGCTCGAGGAGCTCGGCCGGGCCTGCGCCCCCGGGCCCTTCCTGCCCACCGTCCTCACCAGCGCGCTGATCCAGCGCCACGGCACCGCCGCCCAGCGCGACCGCTGGCTGCCGGGGTTGGTCGACGGCTCGCTCCGGGGCGCCGTCGCGTTCTCCGCTGGCGCGCTGGCCGGCGTGGGCGGCGAGGACCGCCCCCACGCGAGCGGGTCGCTGCGGCCGGTGCTGGGCGCCGGGGGCGCCGACGTGGTCGTCGCTCCCGTGGTCCTCGACGGCACCGAGGTGTGGTACCTCCTCGAGCGGGCCGACGTCGACGTCGCCCTGCTGCCCAGCCTCGACCAGACCCGCCGCGTCGCCCAGGTGGCCGTGCCGGAGGGCACCGTGCTCTCGTTCGACGCCGCCCTGGTCGGCGTCACCCGCCGCCACGTCGACGACCTCGCCGTCACCCTGCTCGCCGCCGAGTCGGTGGGCGGCGCGGCGTGGTGCCTCGACACCGCGGCCGAGTACGCCAAGGTCCGCGAGCAGTTCGGCCGCCCGATCGGCCAGTTCCAGGCGGTCAAGCACCGCTGCGCCGACCTCCTCCTGTCGATCGAGCAGGCCCGGGCGGCGGCCTGGGACGCCGCCCGGGAGGCCGACGAGGGCGTCGAGACCGCCCTGGCCGCCGCGGTGGCGGGCGCGCTCGTGCCCGAGGCGTACGCCTCGGCGGCCAAGGACGCCATCCAGGTGCTCGGTGGCATCGGCTTCACCTGGGAGCACGACGCCCACCTGTACCTGAAGCGCTCGATGGCCCTGCGGGCGCTGGTCGGCGGGGCGCCGCCGTGGCGGGCCCGGGTCGCCGAGCTCGCCGCCGCCGGGGCCCGCCGCTCCCTCTCGGTCGAGCTCCCCGAGGAGGCCGAGGTGCTCCGCGGCGAGGTGCGCCGCTTCGTCGCCGAGGTGCAGGCCGCCCCCAAGGAGGAGTGGACGGCCCGCATGGCCGACGCCGGCTACCTCGTCCCGTACTGGCCCGAGCCGTGGGGACGGGGCGCCGGCCCCCTCGAGCAGCTCGTCATCGACGAGGAGTTCGCCACCGCCCGGCTGCGCCGCCCGCACCTGCAGGTCGGCGCGTGGGTGCTGCCCACCCTCATCGCCCACGGCAGCCCGGCCCAGCAGGAGCGCTGGATCCCCGGCACGCTCCGGGGCGAGATCTCGTGGTGCCAGATGTTCAGCGAGCCCGGCGCCGGCTCCGACCTCGCGTCGCTCACGACCCGGGCCGAGCGCACCGACGGCGGCTGGCTGCTCAGCGGCCAGAAGGTCTGGACCACGCTGGCCCACCAGGCCGACTTCGCCATCTGCCTGGCCCGGACCTCGCCCGACAAGCCCAAGCACGACGGCATCACCTGCTTCATCGTGGACATGGCCACGCCGGGGCTCGACATCCGGCCGCTGCGCGAGCTCACCGGCCACGAGATGTTCAACGAGGTGTTCCTCGACGGGGTGTTCGTGCCCGACGACGCCGTCGTGGGCGGCGTGGACCACGGCTGGAAGGCGGCCCGCACCACGCTCGAGAACGAGCGGGTCTCGATGGGCAGCGGCTCGAGCTTCGGTCCCGGCGTCGAGAACGTGCTGCGCCTCGCCCTCGCCGGCAGCACCCAGGTGGACGGGTCGAGCCTCGGCCCGCTCGACGCCGACGAGCTCGGCCGGCTCCTCGCCGAGGGCCAGAGCCTGGCCGTCCTCGGCCTGCGCACGACCCTGCGGGCGCTGACCGGCGCCGAGCCCGGGCCCGAGTCGAGCGTGCGCAAGTTGCTCGGCGTCGAGCACGAGCAGCGGGTGCAGGAGGCCGGCCTGGCCCACCTCGGCCCCCAGGGGGCGGCCGCGGACGGCGAGGCCGCGATGTGGATCGCCGGCTTCCTCGGCAACCGCTGCCTCACCATCGCCGGCGGCACCTCCGAGGTGCAGCGCAACGTCATCGCCGAGCGCCTGCTCGGCCTCCCCCGAGACCAGGAACCGACCAAGGAGTCACGAAGCTGATGGCCGCCATCGAGACCGTGAAGGGACCCATCGACACCGCCGACCTGGGCCCGACGCTCATGCACGAGCACGTGTTCGTGCTGAGCCCCGAGATCCTCCAGAACCACCCCGAGTACTGGGACGAGGCGGTCCGGGTGGCCGACGCGGTCGACAAGCTGCGCCAGCTGAAGGACGCCGGCGTCGACACGATCGTCGACCCCACGGTGCTCGGCCTCGGCCGCTACGTCCCGCGCGTGCAGGAGATCGCGGCCCAGATCGACCTCAACATCGTCGCCGCCACCGGCCTGTACACCTACGACGAGTTGCCCTTCTTCTTCCGGCTGAAGCCCGGCCCGGGCGCGCTGGTCGAGGGCCCCGAGCCCATGACCGACATGTTCGTCAAGGACATCACCGAGGGCATCGCCGACACGGGCGTGAAGGCCGCGATCCTGAAGTGCGCGACCGACGAGAAGGGCCTGACCCCCGGCGTCGAGCGGGTGCTACGGGCCTGCGCCCGCGCCCACCGCGAGACCGGGGTGCCGATCACCACCCACACCGAGGCCGCCAGCTTCCGTGGCCGTGACCAGCAGCGGGTGTTCGAGGAGGAGGGCGTCGACCTCAGCCGGGTGGTGATCGGCCACTGTGGCGACTCCGCCGACCTCGACTACCTCCGCGAGCTGATGGACAAGGGCTCGATCATCGGCATGGACCGCTTCGGCGTCGACGCCTACGCCCCCTTCGACCAGCGGGTGCAGGTGGTGGCCGACCTGTGCGAGCAGGGCTACGCCGACCGCATGGTCCTCGCCCACGACGCCGCCTGCTACATGGACTGGATCGACCAGGACCTGAAGCAGGTCGTCCTGCCCAACTGGCACTACACCCACATCTCGAACGACGTCCTGCCCGCGCTCCGCGAGCGGGGCGTCACCGACGACCAGCTCGACCAGCTGCTCGTGGGCAACCCGAAGCGCCTCTTCGACACGACCGCCCTGGGGGGCTACTGATGACCGACGCCACGACCGACGCCGCCGCGGACCGCGGCCACGACCTCGCCGACGGCCAGGTGCCCGACGCTGGCCGCCTCGTCGACCTCGAGGCCATCCGGGCACTGGCCATCGCCTACGCGGGCGCGGTCGATGACGCCGACTGGGTGCGGTGGCAGGCCCTGTTCACCCCCGACGCCCGCATCGACTACTCGTCGTCGGGGGGCATCATCGGCGACCCTGCGGAGGTGGGGGCGTGGATGCCCGGAGCGATGTCGATCTTCACGTGGACGATGCACTCCATCTACACCCACGAGATCCACTTCACCGGGCCCGACCGGGCGGTGGGCAAGGTCCACCTGTTCAACCGCAACGGGGTCGAGTGGGAGGGAGCCGCCGAGATCCTCGACATCGGCGGCTTCTACCGCGACGAGTACGTGCGTGTGGGCGACACCTGGCGGTTCGCCTCCCGAGTGGAGGACACGGTCTACGTGGACGGCGGGGGGTTCGCGGCGATGCTCCGCGACCTGATCGCCAAGCAGGCCTAGCCCGGGGCGTCAGCCCAGCGCCGCCTCGGTGGCCTCGGTGAGGGCGGCGAGGCCCTCGTCGACCTCGTCGGCGGTGATCGAGAGGGGCGGGGCGATGCGCAGGCAATTGCCGTACAGGCCGCCCTTGCCGACCAGCACGCCGCGGGCCTTGGTGGCCTCGAGCAGGCGGCCGGCGGCGTCGGCGTCGGGGGTGAAGCCGTCGGCGGCGACGAGCTCGAGCCCGATCATGAGGCCGCGGCCGCGGATCTCGCCGATCGCGGGGAAGCGCTCGGCGAGGGGGGCGAGGCCGGCGAGGAATCGGGCGCCCTGCTCGGCGGCGTTGGCCTGGAGGCCGTGGTCGAGCAGGTAGCGCAGGTTGGCGAGCGCCCCCGCGCACGACAGCGGGTTGCCGCCGAAGGTCGAGATGGAGTTGGCGGGCACCGCGTCCATGACCTCGGCGCGGCCGACCACGCCGGCGAGGGTGAGGCCGTTGCCGATGCCCTTGGCGAAGGTCATCAGGTCGGGGGTGATGCCGTGGGCCTGGTACCCCCAGAAGTGGTCGCCCGTGCGACCCCACCCGGTCTGCACCTCGTCGCTGATGAAGAGGATGTCGTGCTCCCGGCAGACCTTCTCGACCGGGCCGAAGAAGCCGTCCGGCGGGATCGCGAAGCCGCCCACGCCCTGGATGGGCTCGGCGATGAGCGCGGCCACGTCGCCCGAGGTGGTGGTGGCCACGAGGTCCCGCAGGTCCTCGGCGGCGGCGTCGACGAAGGCGGCGTCGTCGAGGTGGCGGAACGGGCTGCGGAACTTGTAGCCCGACGCCATGTAGGACACCTGGAACGGGGTCAGCGAGGTGGGGGACCAGCCGCGGTTGCCGGTGATGCCCACGGTGGCGAACGAGCGTCCGTGGTAGCTGTTGCGCACGGCGATGATCTGGCTCGACCGCCGGTACGACGAGGCCGCCAGCAGGGCGGCCTCGTTGGCCTCGGTGCCCGACGTGGTGAAGAAGACCCGCGGGTCCGGGATGCCCGAGAGCTCGGCGATCTGCTCGGCCAGCTCGACCATGGGCCGGATCAGGTAGAGCGTCGAGGTGTGGAGCATGCGCTCGGCCTGGTCCTGGATGGCCCGCACCACGTCGGGCACCGCGTAGCCCGTCATGGTGGTGAGGATCCCGCCGAACAGGTCGAGGTACTGGTTGCCCTCGCCGTCGACGACGCGGCGACCCTCCCCCGAGACGAGCTCGATGGGCTCCTCGTAGTAGAGCGCGAGCCAGGACGGCAGGACCGCCTGGTGGCGGGCCAGGAGTTCAGCGTGCTCGTTCACGGGTGGATCCCTCCGGGATCAAGTGGTCTCGCCGCGCGTGCGCCACCGCTGCCACAGCACGGAGAGGCCGATGACCAGGAGGCTGGCCACCAGGATCATCGTGGCCAGCACGTTGATCTGCGGCGGGAGGGCGGTCTTCGCGGCGTTGTTGACGTACAGCGGGTAGGTCGAGGTCGACCCTGCGTTGAACAGGGTGATGATGAAGTCGTCGAGCGAGAGCGCGAACGACAGCATCATGGCGGCCACGATGCCCGGCACGATCAGGGGCAGGGTGACCCGGAAGAAGGTGCGGGTGGGGTTGGCGCCGAGGTCCATGGCCGCGTCCTCCAGGCTCCAGTCGAAGCCGCGGATGCGGGCCTTCACCGTCAGGGCGATGAAGCTCACCTCGAACATGATGTGGGCGAGCACGATCGTGCCGAAGCCGAGGTGCCACCCGAAGTCGAGGAACAGGGTCAGGAGCGACGAGCCGAGCACGATCTCGGGCGTCGTGAGCGGGATCACGAGGAACAGGTCGATGCCGCCCGAGCCCCGGAACCGGTGGCGCACGAGGGCGATGGCCACGAGCGTCCCGAGCACGAGCGCCACCGCGGTCGAGAGGGCCGCGACCTTGAGGCTCGTGACCAGGGCGTCGACGAGGGCCGGGTACTTCCACGGGTCCTGCCAGGCCTCGAGGGAGAAGCCCTTCCAGACGAAGTTGAACTTCCCGACCGGGTTGTTGAACGAGAACAGGACGATGACCGCCACCGGCAGCAGCAGGTAGCCGATGACGAACGCGGCGTAGCCGTTCAGGAACCAGCCGCCGAGGCGGCGCAGCCAGGGCGGGGGCGCGAAGCCGGCGCGGACCGGGCCCGACTCCGCCTCGTCGGGGGCGTGCAGTTGCGGCTCGGCGGTCGCGGTCACGTGACGAGGTCCTCGGTGCCGAGCACCCGCGTGTAGATCAGGACCGCCACCAGGATGATCAGCATGAGCACGAACGAGAGCGCGGCGGCGAGCGGGTAGTCCTTCGTCACCAGGAACTGGCTCTGGATCACGGTGCCGACCATGGTCTGGTTCACGCCCCCGAGGTACTGGGCGTTGACGAAGTCACCCGCCGCAGGGATGAAGGTCAGCAGGCTGCCGGCCAGCACGCCCGGCATGGACAGCGGCAGCAGCACCTTGCGGAAGGTGCGGAAGCCGCCCGAGTAGAGGTCGCGTGCGGCCTCCAGCAGGCGCGGGTCGATCTTCTCGATGCTCACGTAGATCGGCAGGATCATGAAGGGGAGGAAGTTGTAGGTGAGGCCGCCGATCACCGCGTACTTCGTGGACAGGATGCGCCCGTTCTCGGTGAGGCCGAGGGCATCGAGGATCGACACGACGAAGGTGTCGTCGCCGAAGATCGTCTTCCACGCCAGCGTGCGCACGATGAAGGTGATGAAGAACGGCACGATGACCAGCCCGAGGAGCAGGTTCTTCCACTTCCCGGCCTTGAAGGCGATGACGTAGGCCAGCGGGTAGGCGAAGAGCAAGGCCAGCAGGGTGGCGCTCAGCGCGTACTCGAACGAGCGCAGGATCTGCTCGTTGTACTGGCTGAAGGCCTCGGAGTAGTTCGAGAACTCCCAGCTGAAGCTGAGGGTCGGGTCGAAGACCGAGCCGGTGTTGCTGGACAGCGAGGTCCGCAGCAGCGCCCACAGGGGGACGACGAAGAAGACCGCGAGGTAGGCGAGCGCGGGGAGGCTCAGCAGGTAGGGCGTCGCCCGTCCGTGCCGGTTCCCACCACTCGCGCTCCCGGCCACTCGCCCCTCGTCCTCGCTCGCCCGCGCCCGTGCCGGTCGCTCAGCCCCGGGCCACCGCGTTCCACACCGTCGAGAACTCCTGGTCCTCCTCGTCGGTGAGGCCACGCCACGCGATGGCCTTGTCCCGAACGTCGGCGGGCGGGTTGATCAAGGGGTTGTCGGCCAGCTCCTGGCCGTCCGGCAACTCGGCCAAGGCCTCACCCGTGCCCTCGACGGGGGGGATGTACTGGACGTAGGCGGTGATCTTGGCCATGTTCGCGGGGTCGTAGACGTAGTTCATCCACTCCTCGGCGCCCGTGCTGTTCCGGGTGCTGATCGGCATCACCATGTTGTCCGACCACGAGATCATCCCCTCGTCGGCGAACACGAACTCGAGGTCGGGGTTGTCGAGCTTCAGCTGGGCGACGTCGCCCGAGTACGCCTGGGCGATGGCCACGTTGCCCGCCACCAGGTCGTCGCCGTAGTCGTTGCCGGTGAAGCGGCGGATCTGGCCCTGGTCCTTGGCCTCCTGGACCCGGTCGGCGGCCGCCTGGATCATCTCGAGGGTGGCCTCGGCGGGCGAGTCGCCGTTGGCGAGCATGACCTGGCCGCCACCGTCGCGCATGTCGCTGAGGAGGGTGACCTTGCCGGCGAACTCCTCGTCGAAGAGGTCGTTCAGGCTGGTGATCTCGCGGCCCGTGAGCTGCGGGTTGTAGGCGATCGAGGTGAAGCCCGACGCCCACGGGAGGCTGTAGGTGCGATCGGGGTCGAAGGCGATGCCCTGGAGCGCCTCCACCAGGTTGGCCTTGTTCGGCACGTTGGCGTTGTCGATCGGGGCGAGCCAGCCGAGCTGGATCAGGCGGTTCACCATGAAGTCGGTGACGATGAACAGGTCGGCGCCGATGTCCTCGCCCCGGCTGAGGGGCTCGCGGATCCGCGCGAAGTACTCCTCGTTGTCGTTGACGTCCTCGGTGTAGGTCACCGAGAGGCCCGACGCGTCCTCGAAGGCGCCGACCGTCTCCTCGTCGATGTAGAAGGGCCAGTTCGAGATGCGCAGCGCGTCGTCGGTGGTCGGCGTGAACGTCGTGCTGCTCGACTCGGTGTCGCCGTCGTCGCTGCCGCAGGCGGCCAGCAGGCTCGGGCCGACGACGAGGACGCCGAGGCCCACGCCGGCGCCGCCGAGGAAGCGACGGCGGCTGATCGACATCGAGCCCCCCGGCGTGCGGGTCTGGGCCCAACCACGGCGGGGGGCGGCGGCGAGGAGGCGGGCGAGGCGCTGGTCGGGAGTGGTCACGAGAAGACCCTTTCGATGTCGTCGGGGGATCGTTGGGGGGCGAGGTCGGGGACGCCGGGCAGGACCGAGGTGGCCGCGTCCTCCCAGGTGGCCCAGACCGCGTCGCCGGGTCGGAGCAGGGGGAGCTGCTGGTCGGCGCCCACGTGGGCGACGACCTCGGTGCCGTCCGGCGCGGCACCGGCCAGGCGGACGACCGGGCCCTGGAACACCAGGTCGGTGACCGTCAGGGTGACCGAGCGGTCGTTCTGGCGCTCGGTGGTGACCTTGATGCGCTCGGGCCGCACCATGAGCGTGACCGGCCCGTCGAGGGCCTCGAGGGCGCGACCGGCGAGGGTGGTCCCGAGGGCCTGCACCGTGGCGTGGCCGTCGGCCTGGCCGGTCAGCGTGGCCGGCCACAGGTTGGCCTGGCCGATGAAGCCGGCCACGAAGACGGTGCGGGGGTGGTCGTAGATCTCGGTGGGGCTGCCGATCTGCTCGACGACGCCCTGGTTCATCACCGCGATCCGGTCGCTCATGGTGAGCGCCTCTTCCTGGTCGTGGGTGACGTAGACGAAGGTGATCCCGACCTCGCGCTGGATGCGCTTCAGCTCGAGTTGCATCGCCTGGCGGAGCTTGAGGTCCAGGGCGCCCAGGGGCTCGTCGAGGAGCAGGGCGCTCGGGTAGTTCACGAGGGCACGGGCGAGGGCCACGCGCTGCTGCTGGCCGCCGCTCAGCTGGTTCGGCTTGCGCTTGGCGTAGTCGGCCAGGCGCACCACCTCGAGCATCTCGGTGACCCGCTCGCGCACGACGGCCTTGTCGGTCTTCGCGCTGCGCGGTCCGAAGGCCACGTTGTCGAAGATGCTCATGTGCGGGAACAGCGCGTAGTGCTGGAACACCGTGTTCACGTGGCGCTTGTAGGGCGGGACCTTGGAGACGTCCTTGCCCTCGAGGCGGATCTCACCGGAGGTCGGCGCCTCGAAGCCCGCGATCATGCGCAGGCTCGTCGTCTTGCCACATCCCGAGGGCCCGAGCAGCGAGAAGAACTCGCCGCGCTCGATGGCGATGTCGATGTGGTCCACGGCGACCGCGTCGCCGAAGCGCTTCTCCACGTCGACCAGTTCGATGACGACATCGCCGCCAACGGTTCCGTCGTTGTCCCCCGCATCCACCATCGATCGGAGACCGTAGTTCGTCGGAGACGACCGGTTCGTTCGAAGGGCCCGCGTTTCATGCTCCCGTAACAGAGCGGGGCATGGCCCGGCCGAGCTCGGGTTCGTGTCCGTCGGCGCCGGCCCACCCCCTAGGGTGTCGCCGTGCACGGGGACGGCGCCCACCAGGACGGTCGACGACGATGAGCGATCAGCCCTTCCGCCTCCTACCCCGCCTCACGCCGGAGACCGAGCCGTTCTGGACCGGCGGCGCCGACGGCGAGCTGCGCTTCTGGCGGTGCCAGGCCTGCGGGTGCTGGTTGCACCCGCCGTCGCCGATCTGCCCCGAGTGCCACAGCCGGGACCTCGCCGTCGAGGCCGCCTCGGGGCGGGCGACCCTGCACACCTACACGGTCAACCACCAGCCCTGGTACCCGGGCCTCGAACCGCCCTACGTGGTCGCGATCGTGGCCCTGCCCGAGCAGGACGGCCTGCGGCTGACGACCAACCTCGTGGGCGTGGGCCCCGACGAGGTCGAGATCGGGATGGCGCTGCAGGTGACCTTCGAGCAGTACGACGACGTGTGGCTGCCGTTCTTCGAGCCCGCCGGGGAGGAGTCGTCGTGATGGACGCCGTCATCTCGGGTGTGGGTCAGTCCCAGGTGGGGCGCCGGATCGACCGCGACCCCCTCGACCTCACCATCGAGGCCACCTTCGCGGCGGTCGAGGACGCCGGCCTCACCCTGGCCGACATCGACGGCATCGCCACGTACCCGGGGGGCATCGACAACCCGCCCGGCTTCTCGGGCGTCGGCGTCACCGAGCTGCAGGACGCCCTGCGGCTCGACCTGAACTGGTTCGCCGGCGGCATGGAGTCGCCCGGGCAGCTCGGGTCCGTCATCAACGCCGCCATGGCGGTGGCGTGCGGCCTGGCCCGCCACGTCGTGTGCTTCCGCACCGTCTGGGAGGCCACCGCCCAGGGCAGCAAGGGCCGCTCGGCGGTCATGCCGGGCAGCGGCGCCGCCGCGGGTGGGGCCTCCTCGTTCCGTGTGGGCAGCTTCATGCAGTGGACACTGCCCTTCGGCGCCCCGTCGGCGGCCAACTGGATCGGGATGATGGCCCAGCGCCACTTCCACGAGTTCGGCACGACGCGCGAGCAGCTCGGCGCCATCGCGGTGAACGCCCGGCGCAACGCCGGCCGCAACCCGAAGGCCATCTACCGCGACCCGATGAGCCTCGACGACTACCTGGCGGCGCGGATGATCTCGTCGCCGCTGTGCCTCTACGACTGCGACGTGCCCGCCGACGGCAGCACCGTCGTCATCGTCTCGGCGCCCGACTCGGCCGCCGACCTGCGCCGGCCGCCGGTCCGCATCGAGTCGGTGGGCACGGCGATCCACGGCCGGCCGTCGTGGGACCAGTGGGACGACCTCACCACCATGGCCCTGCGCGACGCCGCGGCCATGATGTGGCGGCGCACCGAGCTGACCCCGGCCGACGTCGACGTGGCCGAGCTCTACGACGGCTTCAGCTTCATCACCGTGTGCTGGCTGGAGGCCCTCGGCTTCTGCGGCAAGGGCGAGGGCGGCCCCTTCGTGGAGGGTGGTGAGCGCATCGCCCTCGACGGCCCGCTGCCGCTGAACACCCACGGCGGCCAGCTCTCGGGCGGGCGCCTCCACGGCTACGGGTTCCTGCACGAGGCCTGCCTCCAGCTGTGGGGCGAGGGCGGTGACCGCCAGGTCGCCGGCGACCCCGAGGTGGCCGTCGCCGCCGCCGGCGGTGGCCCCCTCGGCGGGTGCCTGCTGCTCACGAAGGAGCGCTGAGGTGCCCGGGGCGGTCCTCGCGGTCGACCAGGGCGGCGTCCTCATCCCGGGCCTGATCATCGCCGCGTGTGCGTTCGTCTCGACCGTCGCCATCGTCCTGCGGCGGGGCCAGGACAAGCGGGCGCGGTCCGAGGTCGGCGACGGCACGACCGGCGGCGGCCCGGAGGGATCGGCGCCCTCGGACGGATCGGGTGGGGGAGCCGACTGGGGCGAGCACCACACCGATCTGCTCGCGTGGCAGCAGACCCAGGGCCACCACGTGGACGCCTGGCTCGACGCCCACGAGCGCACGCTGCCCGAGCTGCAGCCCGGTACGGACCCCGAGATCGACGCCGTCGTCGACGAGGCCATGGGCAACGCCGCCACCGTGTGCCCCGATCCCGAGGTCGCGGCCATGCTGCACGGCATGCGCGAGGCGGCCCACGCCACCCGGACCGCGATCACGGGCGGTGACCGGGAGGGCGCGACCGAGGCCCACTCGACCTACGCCCGGCACCGCTCCGGGGCGGTCGCGGCCATGAACGAGGCCGCCCGCGACGGGGCGCCGCCCGCCGGCTGAGCCCGCTCGGCGGCGCTTGCCCGCGCCTTTATCCGCGGGGGACGACGGTGGCGCCATGGTCACCTCCGCACTGGATGCGCCCGCGCCGCCGCCCCGGGTCCTCGTGGTCGAGGACGACGACCGCCTCGGCGCGCTCGTCGGGCGGATGTTGGCGCGGGCCGGCTACGCGTGGGAGCTCGTCACCACCGGGGACGACGCCCTGCGGGCCATGCGCGACCGGCGGCCGGACGCCGTGGTCGTCGACGTGATGATCCCGCACCCCGACGGGATCGAGGTGTGCCGCCAGTTCCGCCGCGACGGGTGGGCCGGACCGCTGCTGGCCATGAGCGCACGCAACTCACCCGACGACCGCCACCGCGTGCTCGCCGCCGGCGCGGACGGCTTCCTGGCCAAGCCCTTCCCCCTGAGCGACCTCGTCGCGTCGCTGGACGACCTCCGCCGGCGCGACACCCGCCGCGTCGCCCCGGTGGCCGACGACGCCCGCTGAGCCGTGGCCCGTCCGCGCCTCGGCGTGCGCGCCCGCCTCACGTTGGTGGCGGTCGGCGCCGCCGCCATCGGGCTCTCCGCAGGCGGGTGGCTGCTCTACCGCGACGTCACCGCCACCCTGAGCGGGGCCCTCACCCAGGAGCTGCGCTCCCACGCGCGCGACGTGGCCGCGGAGGTGGCGCGGGGCGTGCCCCCGTCGCTGGACACGGGCCTCGAGACCCAGGTGCTGCGGGTCGGCGGCGGCACGGTCACCCCGGCGGCGGAGGACGCCCTCCTCTCGGCCGACGAACTGGCCGAGGCCGCATCCCGGCCGCTCGTCACCGATCGGGCCGACGGGCCCACCCCGCTGCGGGTGGTGGCCGTCCCGGTCGGGACCCCGTCCGGTGCGCAGACCGTCGTGGTCGTCGCGGGCAGCACCGCGACGGTGACCCACGCCCAGCAGCGGCTGCTCGGCCGCCTGCTGCTCGCCGGCAGCCTCCTGCTCGGCGCGGCGGGCGCGGCGTCGTGGCTGCTCGCCGGTGCCGCGCTGCGGCCTGTGCGGCGCATGACGCGCCGGGCCCGCACCCTGTCGACCGAGGCCAGCGGCGAGCGCCTCCCCGTGCCCCCGGGGCGCGATGAGGTCGCCGAACTCGGGACGACCCTGAACGGCATGCTCGGACGCATGGCCGAGGCCCGGGCGCGGGAGCGCGCCTTCCTCGACGACGCCAGCCACGAGATGCGCGCCCCGCTCGCGGTCATCCGTGGCGAGCTCGAGCTGGCCCTCCTCGAGCACGGCCCCGACGTGGGCGACGACGTGACCCGGTCCCTCGCCAACGCCCTCGACGAGACCGACCGGCTGAGTCGCCTGACGGACCACCTCCTCGTGCTGGCACGGGCAGACGCGGGCATGCTCACGGTCCAGCCCGAGCTCTTCTCGTTCCCCCGGGTCGCCGAGCGCGCCGCCACCCGAGCCGGCGGGAACGACCTGGAGCTCGACCTGACCGGCCCCGACGCCGTGGTGTCCGGCGACCCCGTCGCCGTCGCCCAGGTCGTGACCAACCTGGTGGGCAACGCCAGCCGCTGGGCGGACGGCCGGGTCCGGTGCGAGTGCCGGTCCGAGGGGGCCACGGTGACGTTGCGGGTCAGCGACGACGGCCCGGGGTTCGCCCCCGACTACCTCGCGCACCCCTTCGAGCGCTTCCGCCGCGGCGACCCGTCGCGCGGCCGCTCGGGGTCCAGCACCGGGCTGGGCCTGGCGATCGCCGCGGCGGTGGTGGCCGCCCACGGGGGCCGCATCGCCCTCGGCAACGACTCGGACCTTGGCGGGGCGTGGGTCGAGGTCACGCTGCCCACGGTGGTCGCGGGCACACCCGTCAGGGCGGGCGCCGGCGACGTCCCGACGGACCGGGCCCCCGACCGCAGCCCTGCGCCCTCGGGGTCGTAGACGGGGACCGCGCGGTCGGAGCCCGTGGCCGCGGCGCGGCCGTCAGGCGAAGGCGACCCGGTCGGGGGACTTGAGGGCGGGGAGCACCTCGCGGGCGAAGAGGCGGAGCGACTTGGCGGTGCCGAAGTCGGCGAACTGGCAGATGAACATCTCGACGCCGAGGTCGACCTCGGCGTTGAGGGCGTCGGCGACCTCCTGCGGGGTGCCGGCGACCAGGCCGCCCCAGCCGCCGAAGCGGCGCTCCGCCTCGGCCACGACCTCCTCGCGCCCGGCGCGGCTCGATGCGAGGCCGACCACGTGCTGCACCGAGACCTGGGCCGGCCGGGCGAGGGGGATGAGCTCGGCGAGCCGGTCGACCGCGTAGGTGGGGCAGTTCCACCAGTCGGCGAAGTGGGCGGCGATGGGCAGCGTGAACCGGCGCCCGCCGCCGCCGATGTGGATCGGGATGCGCGGCTGCTGGACCGGGACGGGACGGCCGATCGCGTTGCGCAGCTGGTGGAAGCGGCCCTTGAACGAGAACGTCTCGCCGCTGAACATGCGGTCGAGCACCTCGAGGGACTCCACCAAGCGGGTGGCCCGGACCTTGGCGGGCTCCTCGGGGAACCCGAAGGTGCGGAGCTCGTCCTCGACCGAGCCCCACCCGAGGCCGAGGTCGAGGCGGCCCTCGCTGATGACGTCGAGGGTGGCCGCCATCTTGGCCAGGAGGGCGGGGTGGCGGAACGAGCTGCAGAGCGTGAGGTGGCCCAGGCGGATGCGTGAGGTGCGCCGGGCCAGCGCCGCCGCGAGGGTCCACGCCTCGAGGGTGTCGGCCTCCGGGAGCGCCGGGGCGGCCAGGTGGTCCATGAACCAGACGGAGTGGAAGCCGAGGTTCTCCGCCATCAGGACCTTCTCCTCGATCGAGAGGTAGTCCATGCGGAGCTGGGGGAGGTAGAGGCCGACCCGGGCCCTGCGGGTCCGGGGCACCCCCATGTCCGGCGCGAGCGGGACGTCGGTCACGATCGGCGGCCGGTCCCCGACGGTGGCGCCGTGCGGCGCCGGTGCAGGGCGGAGGCGTCGGCGTCGATGACCGCCAGCCTGACCAACTGCCCCCTCCTCGTCACCCGGTGTGGGGCGACGTTACCGCTCGGCTGCGCGACGCGGCCGGATGCCCCACGCCCTCGCGGACGGCGCGGGAGAGGTCAGGTCGCGGGCTCGGCGAAGGCCTTCATCTCGAGGTACTCCTCGAAGCCGGCGACGCCCATCTCCCGGCCCACGCCCGACTGGCGGTACCCGCCGAAGGGCACGTCGGGGCTGTAGTAGATGCCGCCGTTGATCATCAGGGTGCCGGTGCGGATGCGGCGGGCGACCGCCTTGGCCCGCTCGTTGTCGGCGGACATCACCGCGCCCGAGAGCCCGTAGATCGAGTTGTTGGCGATCCGCACGGCCTCGTCGTCGGTGCCGTCGTAGGGGATGACCGCCAGCACCGGCCCGAAGACCTCCTGCTGGGCGATGGTGGCGTCGGGGTCGACGTCGATCAGCAGCGTGGGCTCGTAGAACCACCCCTTGTCGAGGTGCTCGGGCCGCTTGCCGCCGGTGACCAACGTGGCGCCCTCCTCGATCGCGCCCTGCACGAGGCCGTCGACGCGCTCGCGCTGGCGCTCCGTCACGAGGGGCCCCATGAAGTTGCCCGGGTCGGTCGGGTCGCCGTAGGGCATCGACTCCAGCACCGCCTTGGCGATCTCGACGCCCTCCTCGTACCGGGAGCGGGGGAGGAGCAGGCGGGTGGGGATGGCGCAGCCCTGGCCGGCGTGGGTGCAGACCCCGAACGCGGCGGCGCCGGCGGCGCCGTTCATGTCGCAGTCGTCGAGGGCCACGAAGGCGGACTTGCCCCCGAGCTCGAGGAACACCTTCTTCACCGTGTCGGCGGCCGCGGCCATGATGCGCCGGCCCACCGCGGTCGAGCCGGTGAAGGTGACGAGGTCCACGCGGGGATCGGTGGTGATGCCCTCGCCGATGTCGTTGCGCTCGGCGGTGATGATGTTCAGCACGCCGGGCGGCAGGTCGGTGTGCTCCTCGGCGAGGCGGCCGAGGACCAGCGCCGACCACGGGGTGGTGGGAGCGGCCTTCAGCACCACGGTGTTCCCGGCGGCGAGGGCCGGGCCGATCTTGGCCAGGTTCAGCTGGTGGGGGAAGTTCCACGCGGTGATGGCGCCGACGACGCCCACCGGCTCCTTCTCGATCCAACGGTGCGACGGGATGCCCATGGGCGAGGCGTCCCCGAGGTCCTCGCTCCACTGGTAGGACTCGGCCAGGTCGGCGTAGTAGGGCAGGAACTCGAGGGGCACGTCGAGCTGCGGTCCGTAGGTGAGCGCCACCGGCGTGCCCACCTCGGCGACGGTCATGGCCCGGATCTCCTCCTGGTGGTCGACGAGGGCCTGGTGCAGCTGGCGGATGCAGCGCACGCGCAGGTCCACGTCGGTGGCCCAGCCGGTCTCGTCGAAGGCGCGGCGCGCCGCCCCGATGGCCCGGTCGAGGTCGGCCTCGGAGGCGTCGGCGGCGACGCCGATGACCTCCTCGGTGGCCGGGTTGACGTTGTCGTAGGTCGCCCCGCCCTCGGCCGGCGTGCGCCGACCGTCGATGAACAGCTCGGTCTCGTTGAAGAAGTCCCCCATAGGGGGCCGAGGTTAGGGGATCGCCGGCAGGGCGCCGGCCGCGACCGCCCGGGTGTCGACCCGCCACGAGGCCACCGCCGACACCAGCGCGAGGCCGGCGAGCATGACCCACAGGCCGTCGAACGACGAGGCGTCGCCCGTGGTCGCCCCGCCGACGAGCACCACCGCCACGGCGACGCCGAGGGTGCCGGCGACCCGGCTGTTGGTCTGGGTCGTCGCCGCGGCGACGCCGAACTTGGCGCTCGCCACCCCGTGGACGGCCCCGCTCTGGAAGGAGGGGAACACGGCGCCGATGCCGGCGCCCATGAGGACCAGGGCGAGGACCCACACCGCGAACGTGTCCGGCTCGTCGACGCCGACGTAGAGCAGCAGGCTGCCGGCGGCGAAGGCCAGCGCACCCGGCACCATCACCCGCCGGTGGCCGACGCGGTCGGCGAGCTTGCCCCCGGCGACCGACACGGTGGCCGCGGTGATCTGCGCGGGGATGACGAAGAGGCCGGCCCGACCGTGGGGCTGCTCCCACGCCTCGGTGACGAAGAGCACCAGGCCGAAGAACATGGCGAAGAACGCCGCCGAGAACGTGAAGGCCACCACGTTGGCGGCCCGGAAGAGCGGGTCGGCGAGCAGGTCGAGGTCGAGCACCGGGTCGGCGTGGCGGGCCGACCGACGCACCAGGACGAGGCCGGCGATCACGGCGACCACGGCGGCGCCCACCACGACCGGGTCGGCCCACCCGCGCTCGGGCCCCTGGGTGATGCACAGCGCCAGCCCGGCGACCGTGACCGCGAGCAGCCCCGAGCCGACGAGGTCCGAGAGGCGGGCGTCGGGCTCGCGGGACTCGCGGAACACCCGGGCGCCGCCCACGAAGGCCACCGCCGCCAGGGGGACGTTGACGAGCAGCACCCAGCGCCAGCCCCCGGCCGCGAGCAGGGCGGAGCCGATGGCGGGTCCCGCCACCGTGGCCACGCCGCCCACCCCGCCCCACGTGCCGATGGCGGTGCCGCGTCGGGAGGCGGGGAACTCGCTCAGGAGCACGCCCATCGAGGCGGGGAGGACGAGCGCCCCGCCCACGGCCTGGCCCGCTCGGGCTGCGATCAACCAGAGCGGCCCGGGGGCGAGTCCCGACGCGAGGGCGCCGACGCCGAAGATCGAGATGCCGGTGAGGAACATGCGGCGACGGCCGAGGCGGTCGGCCAGCCGACCCGAGGGGATCAGCAGCGCGGCGAGGACGATGGAGTAGACGGTGACCACCCACGAGAGCAGCGCGTCGGACGTCGCCGGGAAGTCGTCGGCGATGGCCGGGTAGGCCACGAAGAGCATGGAGAGGTCGAGCGCGCCGGCGAAGCCGGCCACGCTGGCCACCGCCAGCACCGTCCACGCCCGCGCTGAGATGGGCTCGACGCCCGCCTCCGGGGTGGGCTGGACGCCCCCCGCATCCGGGGTGGGCTCAGGCAGTGGTGCGCACCGCGAAGCGGATCGCGGCCTCGTCGGCCCATCCGGACTCGTCGCGGACGGGCTGGATCACGACCCGGAACTCGGCGTCCGGCCAGGTGAGGCGGCGGTCGATGAGGTCCGTGCCCAGGGTGGTCTGCTCGTCGACGGGATCGCCGTGGCGGCTCGTCGCCGCCGCGAGCAGGTCGTCGGTGCGGCCACCGACGAGCTCGTCGACGGCCCGGCCCAAGGCCTCGGCGGCACCCGGTGAGCAGCTCAACACGGTGCCGTTGGCGTCGACCGTGACCACGTTGTCCCACGCGTCGGGGCCGTAGGCGGCGAGGACGGCCCGGGCCGGGCCCTCGTCGGTCGGGCCGGCACCCTGGCGGTCGAACTCCATGATCTTGGTGGCGGCGGGCGGGGCGTCGGCCCGGTGCGGTGCCCGCTCGGCGGCCAGCCAGTTCTCGATCCGGGTGATCTGGTCGAGGAACGCGGCGCCGTTGCGCACGAGCCGATCGCCGTGCTGCTCGTACTGGCGCACGAACAGGGCGTGCACCTGCTCGAGGTCGGCCCGGTCCATGCGCTCGATGGCGAAGTCCACCGGGAAGGTGACCACGGTGATGGTGACGGGGAGGCCCCGGTCCTCGGCGAAGAGGAGGAGGTCGCAGAGCTCGTGGTAGTTCTGCGGCATGAGGCAGTGCATGATGCGCGCCTCGGTGCCCCGCTCCTCGGCGTAGGCCTGGAGGCGGTCGAGGTTGGCCATGATCACGTCGTGGTCGGCCTTCTCGCGGATGTACTCGAAGGTCTCCTTGGTGTGGGCGTCGAGGGAGATGTGGGGCCAGACCTCGAGGGTGTCGAGCACCCGCTCGACGCGCTTGTTCCACTGGGTGCCGTTCGTGGTGATGAGCACCCGCATCCCGGGGTTGAGCTCGGCCATCAGCTCCCAGGCCCGGAAGTTCTCCGCGCCGAGGAACGGCTCGCCGCCGGCGAAGCTCGCCTCCGTCAGGTGGGGGATGAAGGCCCGCAGGTCCTCGAAGAACTGGTCGTCCCAGACCTTGGGCAGGGGCGGCAGCTTCTCGCGGTGGATGCGGATCGACGAGGACAGCTCGCCGGCGCACATCTTGCACTCGAGGTTGCACGAGTTCGAGAGGTTGAACTCGATGCGCCGGGGGTACTCCGGCACGCCGTCGGGCCTGGTCGGGCCCGGCTCGGTCCGCAGGTGGTCGTAGACGTGGGCGTACGGGGTCATGCCGCCCTCGATCTCCCACGAGCAGAAGTCGCAGCCTGCCGAGAAGTCGTGGCGGACGATCTTGTCGCGCAGCACCGCCTGGCGGGCGCCGCCCCAGATCTCGGGGAGCCGCGCCTCGGTGATGTTCCCGAGCGGGTAGAGGTCGTTGACGCAGCAGGCCCGCACGTCGCCGTTCGTGAACAGGTACATGTTCGAGAACGGCGCGAAGCACGGGGTGTCGATCGACACCGGAGCGGGCGCCGGCCCCCGTCCGAAGCGCTGCTTGATGCGCACCGGGACGGCCCGCCGGACCTGACGCGACAGCGTGGACATCGGGCCAACCTTAGCGGTGGCCCCGGCCCGGCCGCCGGGGCCCGGCCGGTCGCGCTGCGGAAGGGCTCCCTCCCGCGGAAGGGCGCCGGTGGCCGTGGCTACGGTGTCGCGCGATGCCGATCCACTACGACCTCGGCGACGACCACGTCGCCCTCATCACCATCGACCGGCCCGAGGCGCGCAACGCGCTCGACATGTACCACTTCCGCGACCTGGCGGCGGCGTGGCGGCGCTTCAAGGACGAGGACGACGCGTGGGTCGCGATCGTCACCGGCGTGGGCGACGCGTTCATGGCGGGTGCCGACCTGAAGACCTACATCCCCCAGATCACCGAACTGCACTCGAAGATCTCCTCCGGGGAGGTCACCGAGATCGACGGCTGCCGGCTGAGCGACGGCACCCGGGCGGTCCTGCGCAACGCCAAGATCTACAAGCCGATCATCGCCGCGGTGGGCGGGCCCTGCGTGGCCGGGGGCATGGAGATGCTCGGCGGCGTCGACCTGCGCATCGCCACGCCGAACGCCACCTTCGGGGTGATGGAGCCCAAGCGCGGCCTGTTCGCCGGCGGGGGGACCACGGTGCGGCTGCCCCGTCAGCTGGCCTTCCCGGCGGCGATGGAGTTCCTGCTCACCGCCGAGGCCTTCCCCGCCCAACGGGCGCTCGAGGTCGGGCTCCTCAACGAGATCGTCGAGCCCGACGAGCTGCTCGACCGGGCCCGGGACTGGGCCCACCGCATCACCGCCAACGCCCCGATGGCGGTCCAGGCCACCAAGGAGAGCGTGCTGCGGGGCCTGGCCCTCGATCTCGAGGCGGCCTACAAGGTGGAGGAGGAGCTGAGCGGCAAGGTCTTCTCCTCGGAGGACGCGAAGGAGGGCCCGAAGGCGTTCGCCGAGAAGCGCCCGCCCCGCTGGACCGGGCGCTGAGCGGGGGAGGGAGGCGGCCGTGAGCACCCCCGACCCCCGGTCCACCTGTCTGATCGGCGTCGCCCAGTCGGTCGTGCGCCCTGAGGAGGGCGACTCGCCCGAGCCCCTCGCCGTGTGGGAGCAGGTCGTTCGGGAGGCCGCCGCCGACAGCGGTGGGCGCGGCGTGCTCGAGGCCATCGACAGCTTCAACGTGGTGCACTGCCAGAGCTGGCAGTACGACGACCCCGCGGCCCGCCTCGCCGAGCGCCTCGGCGTGGCCTGCCGCCACGGCCACTACTCGGGCATGGGCGGCACCACGCCGCAGCTGCTCGTGCAGCACCTCGCCGACGTGATCGCCTCCGGCGACATCGAGGTCGGCGTGGTCGTGGGGGCGGAGGCGCTGGCCACGAAGCGGCGGATGAAGAAGGAGGGCCGCAGGCCCGACTGGAGCCACCCGGCGGCCGACCGCAACCCCTTCCCCTTCGAGGACCCCTTCCACCCGGCCGAGGTGGCCCACCAGGTGTTCCAGGCCTGGCTCACCTTCCCGGTCTGGGACGTCGCTCGCCGCGCTCACCTCGGCGTCGCCCCCGACGACTACGCCCGGGCCATCGGCGAGCTGCTGGCACCGATGAGCGAGGTCGCCGCAGCCAACCCCTACGCCTGGTTCCCCGAGGCGCACACGGCGGAGGCCCTCGCCACGCCGACGCCCGACAACCGCCTGGTGGGCTACCCGTACACCAAGCGCGAGGTCGCGGTCATGGACATCGACCAGGGCGCCGCGGTGATCGTGGCGAGCCACGCCAAGGCCGACGAGCTCGGTGTGCCGCCGGAGCGCCGCGTCTACCTGCGGGGCTGGTGCTACGCGGCCGACCCCCTCTACGTGGCCGAGCGCGAGGACCTCTGGCGCTCGGCGGCCATGGCCGGCGCCGGTGGGGAGGCACTGCGCGCCGCCGGCATCGGCATCGACGACGTGGCCCACCTCGACCTCTACTCGTGCTTCGCCAGCTCGCTGCACTTCGCCGCCGACGCGCTGGGCCTCGCGCCCGGTGACGAGCGGGTCCCCACGGTGACCGGCGGGCTGCCCTTCGCCGGAGGCCCGGGCAGCAACTACGTCACCCACTCGCTGGCCGCCATGGCCCAGGTGCTGCGGGAGGACGCCGGCTCGTACGGCGTGGTCTCGGGGGTCGGGATGCACATGTCCAAGCACGCCTTCGGCGTCTACTCCACGGCGCCGGGGCCGCTCGAGTGGCCCGACGAGTCCGCCGTCCAGGCTCGCGTGGACACCGAGCCGCGGCGCGCCATCCGCGACGAGGCCGCCGGCGCCGGAACGGTGGCCGCCTACACCGTGGCCCACGGGCGCGACGGCGCCGCAGAGTGGGGCTTGGCCATCGTCGACCTGCCCGAGGGCGACCGCGGCTACGCCCGGGTGGACGACGCCGGCCTGCTGGCCGAGATGGAGGCCACCGAGTGGGTCGGCGCCGGCGTCGACCTGGTCTCGGCCGACGGGGTCAACACCGTCCGGCCCTGACCCGATCCTCGGGCGGGGCCGGACGGCGTCCGGTCGGTGGCCGACCGGAGCCCCGGGAGATCAGGCGATCTCGGCCTCGCCCGCCTCGTGGTGGCCCGACAGCAGCCGGTGGAGGCCCGCGCCGATGAGCGCGCCGACGATCGGGAACAGCCAGAAGAACCACAGCTGCTCGAGGTTGTCACCGCCGACGAAGAGCGCGGGGCCCGTCGACCGAGCCGGGTTGACCGAGGTGTTGGTGACCGGGATGGTCACCAGGTGGATGAGGGTGAGGCACAGGCCGATGCCGAGCGGGGCGAAGCCGGCCGGGGCGCGGCGGTCCGTGACGCCCAGGATCACCCACAGGAACACCGCGGTGAACACCACCTCGACGACGATGCCCGCCACCATGGAGTACCCACCCGGCGAGCCCGTCGTGCCGAAGCCGTTCGCGGCCAGGAAGTTGCCTTCGCGCACGAAGTCGGGGCCGCCGTCGGCGATCAGGAACAGCACGCCGGCGGCGGCGATGGCGCCCACCACCTGCACGACGACGTAGGGCAGCACCTTGGCCCCCTCGAAGCGCCTGGCCGCCCACAGCCCGACGGTGACCGCCGGGTTGAAGTGGCCCCCGGAGATGTGGCCGAGGGCGTAGGCCCCCGTCAACACCGTGAGGCCGAAGGCCAGCGAGACACCGACCAAGCCGATCCCGATCCCGTCGAGGCCGTCCGCGGCCCCGAACTTCGCGGCCAGGACCGCGCTGCCACAGCCCCCGAGCACCAACCAGAACGTCCCCAGTGCCTCGGCACCGAGCGCGCGTGCATCACCCATGGTTCTCTCCCCCTGTCGTCTTGTACCGCCACGACGCTAGTCACCGGGGGCGTGACGGGGGGTCGACCCGGGCGCCGGGTGCCGCGGCTACCGTCGATCCGTCCCGACCGGACCCCGCCGACGCCGAGGGAGCAACCATGAGCGACGACCCCACCCAGCCGGGCCACTCCGTGTTCGGCGACCCTGGCGGGCCGCCGACCCAGCCCGGGGGCGTGCCCACCGGCGGCACCGCGCCGGTCGACCCGACGCAGGTCGGCGGCGCGGTCACCCCGCCCGCCGGCACCGACGCCGTGCACTACGACGTCCCGCCCCAGCCGCCGCTCCCGCCCGACGGCGGCGGTCCGGCCGGCCCCGGTGGTCCCGGTGGTCCCTACGACGGGGGCGAGGAGGAGCCGCCCTGGTTCCAGCGCACCTCGGTCATCGTGGCCATCGTGCTGGTCCTGGTGCTGCTCATCGGCGTCGCGGTGGCGGTCTTCGCCTCGGGCGGCGACGACGACTCGCCGACCACGACCACCTCTTCCACGTCGTCGACGTCGTCGAGCAGCACGAGCAGCACCACGTCGTCGACGACCTCGACGACGCTGGCGCCCACGACCACGACGGCGCCGCCGACGACGACGACCCTCCCGCCGACCACCACGTCGACGAGCACCACGACCACGAGCACGACGTCGACCACGCTGGCCCCGTAGCCGGCTCGGTCGCCCGGACGCGGCGCGGCCCCCCCCCCCCCGGGGGGGGCGCCGCGCGCGGGCCGCGGGGGGGGGGGGGGAGACCCGGGCGGGGGGGCCCCCCGGGGCGGTGGGGGGG
>JAYRFK010000114.1:0-50174 GCA_041908445.1 Acidimicrobiales bacterium
CAACCTGATCAAGCGGGTCAAGCGGGTGGCGTTCGGGTTCACCCGCTTCCGGAACTTCCGGATCCGAGCCCTGCTCTACGCCGGCCACCCCAACTGGGAGCTACTCGCCACCATCACTCCCCGCTGAAATCCGAAGCGCCAGTTCACGGGGATGGCCAGGTTCTGGGCACCCCATCCCTGCTGGCCGTTGATGGAGCCGAGCGCGTAGTCCGGCGCCTCGAAGCTCGACGGGGGCGGCGAGCTCGCCGCCGCCGGGACCGGCGACAGGGCCAGCGGGACCCCGCCGGCCAGGAGGGCGATCGTGAGTCCGATCCCCACCCGCAGACGCCGTGCCACCATCCGTGCGTTGCATGCCATTGCCATGATTCGCCCCTTCTACCGGGTCGGCATTTGCCGTCGACGGCGGACTCCGCCCGCAGCCATGGCGGGCAGTAGAGACAGTCACATTGCAGGCGGACAAGAGACAGATGTGTCGATTCGGTGAGCACTTTCGTCCACCCGAGATACAGACTTGTCGCCGACCTGAACGGCGCTGTAGTGATGGTGGACAACCCTGTCCATGGCGTCACGACACAGGTGTCGAGAACTGCGACAGGCCTGTCCATTTTCTGGACAGGCCTGTCGAG
Source organism: Acidimicrobiales bacterium (assembly GCA_041908445.1). Classification (GTDB taxonomy): domain Bacteria; phylum Actinomycetota; class Acidimicrobiia; order Acidimicrobiales; family DATDAH01; genus JAEUJM01. The sequence continues at coordinate 627 of JAYRFK010000114.1, forward strand.
TGAGCGGAGGCGCCCGTACGGGCGGAAGGGTCGGGTCAGCAGACGATGCGCTGGTGACCGTCGCCCGCCGGGGCCACGACCGAGTCGCAGGGCTCGGTGAGGGCGGTCACGATCAGCACGACGCTGGACTCGCAGAGTTGGCGGGCGCGCCGACGGTCACCGGCGAGGGCGCCCTCGGTCAGGAACCCGTTCACGCACCCGCGCACGGCGCGGGCCACGTCCTCGAGCGAGCGCGCCGGCGCGGGCTGTCGTCCGCTGGAGCGGAGGACCTCATCCCAGCGCGCCTGCAGCGTGGCGATGGCGTCACGGTGGAACGCCTCGGCGAGCTCCCGGGGGCGGCCCTCCTGGAGCTGGCCCATGGACAGCAGGCCGATGCGCACCGAGACCAGGGGGTCCTGGTCGAGCCGCTCGAACTCCTGGCGCACCTCGTGGCGGACCCGGTCCTCGAACGTCGACGGTGGCGGGCCCAGCACGAGGCCGCGGGTCCGCCGGTCGGGCGACGGCGGGCGGAACGCGAGCTCGATCAGGTCGGCCACGTAGTCGTTCTGGGTCTCCCAATGCCGGTAGAAGGTCTGGCGGTGGTAGCCCGCCTCGTCGGCGACCGTGCCGGCGGTCAGGCTGCGGAGGATCGCCAGACGACCCTCACGGAACAGCCGAATGCCGGCCGCCAGGAGCCGATCCCGCGTCGTCACTTCATCGGTTCTGGTCATGCAGGCACGCCCTCCTCGATCGGTCGTAACGACCGTCGAATGCCCCCACCAGAGCTTCGTCGGTTGTCGAACGGTACTCCCCGGATGTGACACCTGTGAACAGCGCCATGGTTGCACCCCCTCTGATTCAGGGGCCAGGGTCCTTCGACCCCGATCGTGTCGCGGGCCGGTGTGGCGGTGGTGGTCGAACGGTGGCGAACCGGTTGTCGCCGGGTCGGGTGTCCCGGTCGCGCCCGGGAGCCGGAACGTGGTCGGCCGGCCACCACGGTGCGAATACCCTGGCGGGCGCATGATCACGGGCGCCCGCATCCTCGTCACCGGCGTCACCGGCCAGGTGGCCCGCCCCGTCGCCGAGTCGCTCGCCCACGCCAACGAGGTGTTCGGCGCCGCCCGCTTCCGCGACCGCCGGGCGCGGGAGGACCTCGTGGCCGCCGGCATCACCCCCGTCACCCTCGACCTCGAGGTGGGCGCGCTGGACGACCTCCCCGACGGCGTGGACTACGTGTGCCACTTCGCCGTGGCCAAGACGAACGAGTTCCGTCGGGATCTCGCCGCCAACGGCGAGGGCCTGGGGCTGCTCATGCGGCGGTACCGCGACGCCCGGGCGTTCCTGCACTGCTCGTCGACGGCCGTCTACGAGCCCAAGGGTCACGAGCCCATCAGCGAGGACGACCCGCTCGGCGACAACCACCGACCGTTCGGCTTCATGTCGACCTACAGCATCTCGAAGATCGCCGCCGAGGTCGTGGCCGGCTTCGCCGCCCGGGCCTATGAGCTGCCGACGACCATCGCGCGCCTCAGCGTCCCCTACGGCGAGCGGGGCGGCGGCTGGCCCGCCTTCCACCTCGAGCTCATGCTGGCCGGCCACCCGATCGCGGTGCACGAGGACGGCCCGTCGATCTACAACCCCCTCCACGAGGACGACATCGTGGCGCAGGTGCCGCGGCTGCTCGAGATCGCGGACGTCCCCGCCACGGTCGTGAACTGGGCCGGCAACGACGCCGTGAGCATCGAGGAGTGGACCGCCGAGCTCCAGCGCCTCACCGGCGTCGTGCCGCGCCTCGAGGCCACCCGGTCGACGATCGAGAGCGTGCGGGTCGACACCACCCGCATGCACGAGCTCGTGGGCCCCGCCCGGGTGGCGTGGCGGGAGGGTCTCCGCCGCATGGCCGAGACCCGCCACCCGCGGCTCTTCATGGACTAGCGCGGCCCCGGCGCGCTCAGAGCAGGACGTCCGCGCAGGGCGCCTCGGTCGCCTCGACCCGACGGCCGCAGGTCGCCCCGTACGCCTCGTACTGCGAGCCCTCGTCGGCCCCGGCGAAGAGCAGGTCGCAGTCGAAGAGGTCGCCGGCGAAGCACTGTGCGGCGAGGGCGTCGAGGAACTCGTCGTCCCCGAGGCCGGTCGGGTCCTCCCCCGTCGGCACCAGCACGTCGACGCAGAGGCGGTTGGTGGGCTCGTCGAGGCGGGCGCCGCAGGTGGCGCCGTAGGCCTCGTAGAGCGACCCGTCCGGGCTGCCGACGTAGAGGTCGTCGCAGGCGGTCAGGTCGGCGTGGAAGCACGCCAGCGCCTTGGCGTCGAGCTCGGGGTCGTCGCCCAGGACGGCCAGGGACGCGGCCGTGTGGGCGTACCCCCCGCCCCCGCCCCCGCCCCCGTCGGCCGCCGGGGCGGCCGTGGTCGTCGTCGTGGCGCCCTCGCCGGCCCGTGCCCCGGCGATCTCGGGCGCCGCCTCGTCGAGCAGTGCCACGAGGCCGGGCGCGGTCCAGGCGGTGGTCGTGGTGGGCTGCGGCGCGGCCGCGTCGTCGGAGCCGCAGGCGGCGAGGACCACCGTCAGCGCGACCAGGACGGCCAGGGCGCCGAGAGCGCGGCGCGACCCGGGGCCGGGCACGTCAGTAGACCCGGGCGCCCTTGTAGGTGCCGCGGCCCGGGTGCAGGAGCGAGAGGGTGCCGTCACCGGCGTCCACCCCGAGGATGAGCATCTGCGACTGGAAGCCGGCGATGTTCTTGGGCGGGAAGTTCACCACCGCCACCACGTACTTCCCGAGGAGCTCCTCGCGCTCGTAGCCCGTCTTGGCCTGGGCGCTGGTCTCGCGCACGCCGAGCTCCGGCCCGAAGTCCACCCGGATGCGGTACGACGGGTTGCGGGCCCGGGGGAACTCCTCCACGGCCACGATCTCGCCGGCCCGGATGTCGACCTTGGCGAAGTCCGTCCAGGTGATCTCGGGCTCGAGGGGCGGGCGCTCGTGGGGGTCGGCGGTCGGGTCGTCGGCCATGGACGGCGAGCGTACGCGGCTCAGCCGCCGGCCCGGAGCGACCGCACGGCGAGGTCGGCGGCCTCCCGGGCCGCCCGCTGCGCCTGGCCGGCGACCCGTGCCAGGCCCGCCACCCGCCACGGCCGCGCCCCGACGTAGCGCAGCACCGCCCGCAGGTCGGGCTGGCCGTCGGCGGTGGCCAGCCCCCCCTCGACCGTGTCACCCACGATGTCGTCGCCGGCCACGTCGCTGATGGCCCGCGCCACCGACCAGGGCACCCCCCGCTCCTCGCAGACCTCGGCCACCGCGGCGGTCTCCATGTCCAGGGCCACCACGCCGTCGGCCTCGAGGTCGGCCAGCCGGGCGGCGTCGCGGATCAGCTCGTCGCCGGTCACCAGCGTGCCGGCGAGGCCGACGAGCTCGCCCAGCGGGTGCGGGGCGAAGGCGCGCCCCGTGGCCGCGTCCACCACCGACACCGGCGCGATCGCCTGGCCCACCCCGTGGGTGGCGCCGACCGCACCGGCGATCCCCACGACGACCACGTGGTCGACCTCGGTGGCGTCGAGCACCGCCACGGCGGCGGCCCGCGCCCGTGCGGTGCCGATGCCCGTCAGGCCCGCCACCACCTCCCAGCCGCCGACCGCCCCGACGTGTCGGACCGGCCCGGGTCGCCCCGATCGGGACAGGCGCGCCGCCCGGACCACCGGGCGCAGCTCCAATGGCATCGGGGCGAGCAGCGCCGCCCGAGGCCGGACGGCCACGCCCGCGCCTAGCCCTGGCGCCGCTCGGCCACCCGCCGGCGGGTGTACTCGAACTCGCGCCGCACCTGGGTGACGATGTCGTCCTTGGCCCAGGAGGCGATCTTGCCGCCGATGAGCGGCACCTTCACCGCCACGTCGCACGTGACGGTGTGGCGGGTGCGGCCCGGCTCGATCTCCTCGAAGACGATCGTCCCGTCGGTGCGAACGGGCGCACCGAGCACGTCGAGGGCGTAGGTCGCCTCCCGCCGGCCGTCCACCTCGGGGCCGATCCGCACGAGGTGGTCGACGGTGTTGGCGGGCTTGAGCGCCTTGCGGGCGAAGCCCGGCAGGTCGACGGTGACGACCCGCTTGTTGTGGATGACGAACCCGTCCCCGTCCGGTCGGCACTCGATCAGCTCCACGTCCCGGTCGCCGCCCTCCGCGAACCGGGTCAGGTACTCGTCCCAGTCCGTCTCCACCGCGATCACCTCGGCGAGGGTGGCGTCGTACTCCGTCTGCTCCGACAGCTCCATCGCCGCAGCGTAGGACGCGGGCCCGGCACCGGCTTCGACCGCGCCCCGTCGGCGACCGCCACTGTACGTTCCTGTACAGCGCCATGGACACATTTGTACATACCGCAGGTCTCTCGCATTCTGCTAAATTAGGGGGGTGGCTCGGAACGAGAATTGAGGGTGTGACCATGATGTCGACGTCACTCGAACATCGCGACTCCGTCGCGACGTCGACGGCCACATTTCGCTTCTACGCCGACCTGAACGACTTCCTCCGGCCCGATCGGCGAGGGGTCGCGACGTCTCACCGCCTCTCCACACCGACCACCGTCAAGGACGCCACCGAGAGCCAGGGCGTGCCCCACGTCGAGGTCGGCGCCGTGCTGGTCGACGGCGAGGCCACCACCTGGAACCGCCCACTGCACGGCGGTGAGCGCGTCGCGGTGTACCCCCGCTTCTGCTCGCTCGAGCCCGACGTGGCGACCGCGCCGCCCCTGCCCGACCCGCGTCGCTTCGTCCTCGACGTGCACCTGGGCACGCTCGCCCGCCGCCTCCGCCTCCTCGGGTTCGACACCTGGTACCGCGAGCACGCCGACGACGACGAACTGGCGGCGGTCTCCGCGGTCGACGGGCGCATCCTGCTCACCCGCGACGTCGGCCTGCTCAAGCGCTCGGTGGTCGTGCACGGCGCCTGGGTCCGGGCGACCGACCCCGACCGCCAGGTGCTCGAGGTGGTCGACCGGTGCTGCCTCGGCAGCCGCCTGGCCCCCTTCACCCGGTGCGTGCGCTGCAACGGGCTCCTGGGCCCCGCCGACCCCGATCGCGTGGCCGACACGGTGCCCGCCGGCGCCCGACGCGAGCACGAGGCGTTCCGTGAGTGCGGCGACTGCCACCAGGTGTACTGGCGGGGCTCGCACGCCACCGCGCTGGAGGCGGTGGTCGACCGCGTCCGACGCCACGTGGGGGGCCTCGACGGGGTGTGGGGCGATGGCTGAACACGCCCACTCGCTCCCACCGTCGTGGGACCCGTCCATCCCGCCCCGGCCGCTCCGGCCGCCGGACGTCTCCCCGCCCCCCTCCCGCGTCACCCGTGCCGTGGTCGACGGGGTCGCCGGCGACGGGGCCGCCGCGACCAACGACGAGCACCGCCGCCTGCTGGTGGGCAACCTGGTGGTGCGCCGCCTCACGTACCGGTCCGTCGCGCGGGTCGCCTGGCCCTTCTTCGCCGCCCTGTACGCGATCGCGCTGGCGGCGGGCGTGCTCGCCTGGAACGTCGCCGCCCTGCTGGGGTGGTCGCCAGGCGCCGACGGGGTCGACATCGCCTGGGCCGCCCTCGCGGCGAGCGTGGTGGCCGTGCCCGTCCTGGTGCTCCTCGCCCTCGGCCTCGCCGCCCTCTACAACGCCGTGAGCGAGCGCAGCGGCGGGGTCGAGATCGCCGTGGTCAGCCCTCGCCGCTATCGCCAGGCGGACGGCGGGCGCTGAGCCCCTCGCCGGGCGGGCGGCGAGGAATCGGCCGCCCTGACGTGCGCGCGGCCCGTTCACCTGCGAAATTCCGTCGGTGAACCGGTGGCCCTGGCTCGTGCTCGCGCTCGCCCTGGTGGCCGCCTCCTGCTCGAGCGGCGACGCCGGCGCGTCCGCGACCACCGAGGCGCCCGGGTCCGATGCCGCAACCGCCACCACGGCCGCCCCGGGCGGGGCCACCACCACGACCGAGGCGAACGCCGACGACGGCCGGCCCACGATCATCCTCGGCGGCGACTCGGTGATGGGGAACCTGGCCCCCGGCATCATCGCCGCGCTGGGCGACCAGGCCGACGCCTCGTACCTCGCCCAGGCCCGCATCAGCGGGGACGCGGCCGCCACCCAGGCGTGGACCCAGGCCATCGAGGAGCAGGACCCGGACCTCGTCGTGGTCCACGTCGGGTCCTGGGAGGTCCTGTCGCCGGAGTTCCACCCGGGCGTGCCCGGGGGCGTCGACCCCTACGCCGACGAGGTGCTCGATCCGTTCGTGGACCTGCTGACGAGCGGCGGCGCCCAGGTCCTGTTCATCGGGCCCGCCGCGGCGCGCAGCGAGCAGCGCACCGTCAACCTCATCACCTTCAACCGCGAGCTCATCGAGCTCGCCGAGCGCAACGACGCGGTCGACTTCCTGAACGCCGGCACCTACGTCAACGACGCCACCGGGGGCTTCACCGAGACGCTGCCCGGCCCCGACGGCGTGCCGGTGCGCATCCGGCGCACCGACGAGCTCGGCCTGCACCTGTGCCCGGCCGGCGTGGTGCGCCTGGCCGCCCCCGTCGTCCAGTGGATCAGCGACCACCTGGCCGCACCGGTGACCCCGGTCGACGGTTGGGACCACGGCGACTGGAGCCGGCCGCCGCTGCTCGAGAAGCCCGAGCAGTGCCCGGCGGTCGCCTGAGGCCGGCGGCCGTCAGCCCAGGTCGCGCCGGCGCAGCGCCGCCAACCCCGCGCCCGTCAACGCCACCGCCACCACGAGCAGCACCACCTCGGGGGTGACCTGCACGGCGGCGCCGGGCAACTGGGGCACGTGGGTGAACGGGGAGAGGTCGACGACCTCTTGGGGGAGGTCGAACAGCGAGCCGATGGTGCCGAGCAGGAGGAACACCGCCAGGGCGACCCAACCGACGACCGCGTAGCGGGCGCCGAGGCCGTAGGCCGCCACCGCGATGCCGATCACGACCCAGACCGCGGGGAGCTGCAACAGCGCGCCGGCGACGATGCCGGGCGCGTCGTCCCAGCCGCCCGATCCGGCCGCTCGGGCCACGGCACCGGTGAGCCCGACGGTCAGGAGCAGCACGACGGTGCCACCAACCGCGACGGCGAGGTGGCTGCCCGCCCACCGCACGCGCCCGACGGCCGTGGCCAGCACCGCCTCGGCCCGTCCCGCCTCCTCCTCGGCCCGGAGGCGCAACGTGGCGTGCACGCCGTAGGCGGCGGCGACCAACCCCGTGACCCCGACGATCGCGGCCAGGTAGGCCTCGGCCAGCGCCTTCTCCCCGCCCAACCGCCGGATGTAGTCCCGGCTCGCCTCGCTCGTCACGATCGAGCCCACGTCGCCCGCCAGGGCCCCCATCAACACGCCGGCGAACACGAAGCCGATCGCCCACGCCGCCAGCGGTCCCCGTTCGAGCCGCCACCCGAGGCCGAGCACGCTGCGCAGCCGGGGGGAGGCGACGGGCGGCCCCACGCGGTCGGCGAGGAGCCCCGCGCCGAGGTCGCGGCGGTCCGCGAGCGCGACCGCCGCCGCGAGGAGCAGCGCGCTGGCCGCCACCGGGAGGACGAGGACCCACCAGCGCTCCCCGGCGAAGGCCGCCACCCGGTGGCCCCAGCCGAGCGGGGAGGTCCACACGAGCCAGTGGGCGTCGCTGCCGTCGCCCACGGCCCGCAGCACGTAGGCCACGGCGAGGACGCCGAGCGTCGCCCCGGTCGCGTTGCGAGCGACCCTCGCGACCTGGGCGGCCACGGCGGCGACGGCGACGAACACCACGCCGACGCCCGCCCACGCGGCGCCGAAGGCCACGCTCCCCGCGGCGGGCAGGCCGGCGGCCGCGAGGCCGACGGCACAGGCCGACCCGGCCACCGCCGCGGTCGACAGGCCGATCACGACCGCGGCGGCGAGGGGCGCCTGGCGGCCGACCGCGGTCGCGCCCACGAGCTCGAGGCGTCCGGCCTCCTCCTCGGCCCGGCTGTGGCGGACCGTGGTCATGGCCGTGAGGATCGCCACCATGGCGGCGCCGAGGTTGACCAGCTTCAGCATGGCCAGCGCCCCGAGCGACCGGGGGTCGAGGACGGGGCCGTAGAGGGCCACGAGGGCCGGGGACGCGTCGATGGCGGTCGCCGCCGCCAGGCGCGACGCCACCGTCGGGTAGAGGTCGACGGTGGCACCCGCGGTGCCGAGGGCCACGACGAGGAACACGACCCCCCACAAGGGCAGTCGGACCCGGTCGCGGCGCAGGCCGAGGCGCACGAGACCCGGCGTGCCGTGGAACCGGCCCACCGTCAGCGACCCGCCGGCTCGTCGCCGTAGTGCCGCAGGAAGAGCTCCTCCAGGGTCGGCGGCTGGGTCACGAGGCTGCGGACCCCGGCCGCCTCGAGGGCGACGAGGACCGGCCCGAGCGCGGCGCCGTCCACCTGGGCGTGCACCCGGACGCCGTGGTCGACCGTACGCACCTGCAGGTCGTGCACGCCGGCGAGGCCGGCGAGCCCCGGTGCAGGGCGCTCGAGGTCGGCGGTGACCGACGTGGCGGTGAGGTGGCGCAACTGCGACAGCGAGCCCGTCTCGACCGTGCGCCCGTCCCGGATGATGCTGACCCGGTCGCACAGGGCCTCGACCTCCGAGAGGATGTGGCTCGAGAGCAGGACGGTGCGCCCGTTCCCCCGCTCGTCGGCGATGACCTCGCGGAACTCCTGCTCCATGAGCGGGTCGAGACCCGCCGTGGGCTCGTCGAGCAGGAGCAGCTCCGCCTCGGCGGCGAGGGCGGCCACCAGCGCCACCTTCTGGCGGTTGCCCTTGGAGTAGGCCCGGCCCTTCTTCGTGGGGTCGAGCGCGAAACGCTCGATCAGCTCGTCCCGGCGCGCCGGGTCGTGGCCACCCCGCAGGCGCCCCAGCAGGTCGATGACCTCGCCGCCCGTCAGCTCGGGCCAGAGCGACACGTCCCCGGGGACGTAGGCGAGCCGGCGGTGCAGCGCCGGCGCGTCCCGCCAGGGATCGCCGCCGAGCAGCTCGACGCGGCCGCCGTCCGGGCGGAGCAACCCGAGGAGCACGCGGATGGTGGTCGACTTCCCGGCACCGTTCGGGCCGAGGAAGCCGTGCACCTCGCCCGGCTGCACCTCGAGGTCGAGGGCGTCGAGGGCGACGGTGTGGCCGAAGACCTTGCGCAGCCCTCGAACGCGGATCGGTGGCACGGCGTCAGCCATCGCCGCCAGCTTCGCACCGGTGAGGGCTCCGCGCCCGCACTCGTCGGGGGAGCACGCCGGGGCGTGAAGGGGTACCGTGGCGGGAGAGCGAACCGCGGGTGGGACGGCTCGTCGCTTCGTCCACAACCCAAGGGGGTCGTCATGACCTCACTCCTGCCGCCCGACACGGGCACCCGCGACGACTTCCACGTCGCCGGCGCCACCTACGACGACGTGCTCGTCGTGACCCTGCACGGTGAGGTCGACATCGCCGCCCGGCGGAAGGTGAACGACTTCGTCGAGCTCGAGGTGGACGCCTGCCCGGGCACGCTGGTCATCGACCTGACCCACGTGACCTTCGTGGACTCGACGGGTCTGTCGATGCTCGTGACCGCCCAGCGGGCGGTGGCGGCCAAGGGCGGCCGGGTCATCGTCCGCCACCCGAACCGACAGTTCCGCGACCTCCTGCGGATCACCGGCGTCGAGGCGCTCGTCGGCATCGAGGACTGAGCCCGCGGTACCCTGCCGCGACCGCTCCCCCGACGCAGGAGGTTGCCCGCCATGGGGTTCTTCAAGAAGATCGGCGACTCGATGACCGGCGCCATGGCGCCCCAGAGCCCCGAGCAGGTGGCCGCCCAGCAGCGGGCCATGGGCATCGACACCGCCAACTTCGGCGGCCCGTCGAACGCCCCGGTGGCCGACGACGACCCGATCTGGGAGCCGGTCGAGGGCGTCACCCTCCAGGACTACGCCAAGGTCGGCAAGGCCGCCCAGGGCAAGGGCGTCACCGACGAGGCGGGCATGAAGGTCGTGGCCCAGGAGCTCGGCTACGACGGCGACGCCTTCCTGCGGGCCTCCCAGGTCTGGATCCAGCGCATGGGCCAGAACATGGCCGTGGGCCAGCGCTTCCGCGCCTTCCTCGACGCCAGCTGAGCCCGAGGCCCGCCGGGCCCCTCAGGGCGCCCCGAGGGCGAGGTCGGCGGTGGTGACCGCACCGCCGGCGACCACGAGGTCGCTCGCCCCGTCGTAGGTCGCACTGTCCGGCCAGTAGGCCTGGGCCCGGCCGCCGGCCGGGTCCACGACCGTCACGCGGTACGTGCCTGCAGGCAGCCCGGCGATCGTCCAGGTGCCGCTGCCGTCGGCCACCGCACCACCGGCGATCCCACCGGGACCGATGGCGATGGCCCACGCGCCGGCGATGGGGGTCCCCGAGGGGTCGTCGACGACGGTGCCCGTCAGCGAGCCCAGGGTGGGATCGAGGGTCGCGTCGGCCGCCCCGGGCGCGGTGACGACGGTGGCGTCGGCCAGGCCGGTGTTGGGCAGGCCGTCGAACCACTCCATGGCGTGGTCGCCGGTGAGGTCGGCGAAGGCGAGCCGGTACTCCCCGGGTGCGAGGTCCAGCGCGTACGCACCGGCGCCGTCGGTGACCGTGGACCGCACCGGCTGGTAGTCGGCCGCCCGCAGGGCGACCACGAGCACCTCGCCCAACGGTGCGTCGGTGCCGGCCTCGGTGACCACGCCCGCGAGGGTGGCGCCGCCGGGCAGGGCCGCCTGGGTCGGCAGCGAGCCGTCGGCGACGGTGGTGGCACCGGGCGCGACGATGAGGGCCGTCGACTCGGGGACGTTCGGCGAGTGCGGGTGGAACTCGGTGGCGTGGGCCCCGGTCGGGTCCAGGTAGCCGACCCAGTGCGGCCCGGCCGGCAGGTCGGGCAGCACGAACTCGCCCGACGGCCCGGTGGTCACGCCGACCTCCACCGCCGTGGCGGGACCACCGAGGGCCAGCACGATCGCGTCCAGGGGATCGCCCCCCTGCTCGGTCACCGTGCCGCTGATGGCGCCGAGCGCAGGTGCCATGGCCGGCGTGACCGCCGTGGTGGCGCCGGCGCCGACGGTCACGGTCGCCGGCGCCCCGTGGAACCCGGCGACGTGCGCGGCGGTCGGGTCGATCAGGTAGAGGAAGTAACTGCCCGCGGGCAGCACCGTGGCGAACGCGCCGTCGCCGTCGGCCACCACGCCGCCGGCGAGGGAGAAGTCCGAGGTCCGCAGCACGGCGATCCACACACCCGGCAGCGGCGCCCCGGTGCCCTGCTCCTCCACCGTGCCGGACACCGCGCCGGCGCCCACCGGGTAGTCGACGGTGACGTCCACGGGCGTGGCCGCCACGGGTGGGTGCTGGTCGGCGTCGGCCACGACCGCGTTGGTGTGGGTGCCCACGTCGGCGAGGGTGGCCACGTACGAGCAGTCGACGGTCGTCGAGGCCCCGCTGGCGAGGTCCCCCACGAACTGGTTGCACGCGGGCGCCCCGGTGGCGTCCAGGTACACGCCGGTGAGGGCGAGGGCGCCCCCGTTGTGCACGGTCACGTGGTAGTCGACGGGCTCGCCGACGACCACCGCGGCCTGGTCCGCGGTCATCGTCACCTCGAGGCCGCACGCCGTGCGGAAGAGCTCGAAGTTGTGGTCGGCGTTGCTGCCCGTGACGTCGCGGTCCGACTCGAAGGCCAGGCTCGAACCGTCGCCCGCGAGGACCGGGAAGCGGTTGCCGCCGCCGCCCACGGGGGTGTCGGTCACCTGGGTCACGGCGCCGCCGACCTCGTAGGCGAAGATCTCGTTGGTCAGGTCGGTGTTGCCACCGCCCACCACGTCCCGGTTCGACTTGAACACGAGCCGGGTGCCGTCGCTCGACAGCGAGACCCCGTCGCTCGCTCCCCCCGTGGTGGCCGTGACCTGCGTGGTCGTCGGCCCGGTGGCGGACCACAGGAAGATCTCCTGGTTGGCGTCGCCGTTGGTGCTGACGAGGTTGGCGGTGGAGCGGAAGGCGATCCGGCTGCCGTCCGAGGAGATCGACGCACCGTCGCTCGCCCCGGCCGTGGCGCTGGTGACCGCGATCGTGGTCGGCCCGGAGGCGCTCCAGCGGAAGATCTCGGCGTTGCCCTCGGGGTTCAGCCCCCCGATGTCACGGTTGGAGCGGAAGGCCACCACCCCACCGTCGGCCGACACCGCCGGGCCGGCGTTGCTGCCCGCCCCACCCGTCGTCGCCGTCACCTGCGTGGTGGACGGGCCGGCCGCCGACCAGAGGAAGATCTCCTGGTTCTTGTCGCCGTTGCCACCGGTGAGGTCGGCATCCGAGGAGAAGGCCACGTGGGTGCCGTCGGCGGACATCTTGGGCGCCGCGTTCGTGGCGGTGGCGCCGCTCGAGGAGACCTGGGTGAACGTCGGGCCGCTCTCGTCCCACACGAAGATCTCGTTGTTCCCGTCGCTGTTGCCGCCCGACAGGTTCTTGCTCGACTGGAAGGCGATGCGGGTGCCGTCGGCGGAGATCGACGGCACGTTCACACCGCCCGAGCCGGTCGTGGCGGTCACCTGCGTGAAGGTCGCCGTCGGCACGTCGTACAGGAAGATCTCGTTGTTGCCGTCGGTGTTGGTACCGACGAAGTTGCGGTTCGAGACGAACGCGATGCGGCTGCCGTCGGCGTCGTAGGACGCGTTGACGTTCTGGCCCCCGGCGCTCAGGGTGACCTGGTCGACGTCGGTGCACAACGTGGTCGTCGCCTGCACGGGTGGGGCGTCACCCCCGACGGCCACGGCCACGGCGCCGAGCACCACCAGGGCGGCGACGAGCGCCCTCCGACCGACCTGTGTCTGCACCATCGCCCGTCCCTCTTCGTTCCGTCCGCGTCGGACCCGGACGCTAGCCGCCGGATACCCCGGGCTCGTGGAGCGCCGTCCCCCGCGGCGTGGACCCGGCGCACCCAGCGCCCGCGCGACCGGCGGGCCACCATCCGCGCCTGCGCTATACAGGTGTGTACATTACGAACGGGCGGACCAGGCGACCATGGGGGAGGGCCGGATGCAGGCGGTCCGGGTGCTGCGTTTCAGCGGGCCGACAGACGGCCGAGGTGCCTTGCTCGCGCTCGCCCGCCGCGCGGGCATCGGCGCCGTGGAGATCGCCGAACGCACACGCAACGACGAGTGCTGGATCGAGCTCGCCATCCCCATGGCCCGGTCCGCGGGCGTGGACGACGAGCAGGTCGCCCGGTCCATGGAGCACGCCGTGGAGCGCCTCGACGCCGGGTTCCGGCTCCGCGAGTACCTGACCGAAGTGCGCCGGTACGGCGCGCCGGGCACCGGGCCCGAACCCACGGACGGCTGACCCCAGGCCGGGCCGGGCCCGGTTCGGACCTACCCGAACAGGTGGCGCAGGCGGTACGCGATGCGCTTGGGGATGCTGGAGCGCTTCGGCGGGCCGGCCGGGGGCTCCTCCGCCACGGCGGCGGGCTCCGGTGCCGCCTCCTCGACCGGCGGCGCCGGCCGCTCGACCACGATGCAGGTGCCGGGGCAGTTCGCCGCGGCCGCCTCCACCGCCTCCTCGAGCGACTCGGGCACGCGGGCCCACGCGGTGAAGCCGACCTTCGCCACGTCCACCTCGTCGGCGAAGTCCTTCGTCTCGCCGAAGTGGGCGGCGTCCTCCTTCACCATGGCGAGGCCGTCGTCGCCGATCCAGAACACGTCGGCCACGGCACGGGCGCAATCGCCGGCGCCGGTGCACACCTCCCGCTCGATGCGAACCCGCATGGTGCTCGTGACCCTCCCCGGGGACGACGTCGGACCACAGCAAGCTAGACGACCGGCCCGAGGCACCGGAAAAGCCGCCGTGGCACCATGGCGGGGGCTGGGCCGACGATGAGCGAGCACACCACGACCGACACCGCGGCGTTCCGGGCCGCCGGCCACGAGGCCGTGCGGCGCGGCGCGTGGGCCGAGGCGGCCGACGCGTTCGCCGCCGCCCTGGCCGTCGAGGAGTCGGCCGACGCCCTCGAGGGCTACGCCGTGGCCCGCTGGTGGCAGGACGACGTGGCCGACGCGATCGAGGCCCGGGAGCAGGCGTACGCGCTGCGTCGGGAGCAGCACGAGACCGCCGAGGCCACGGTCGACGCCGCCCTGCTGGCGTGGGACCACGGCGCCATGCGGGGGGCCGATGCCGTCGCCCAGGGCTGGCTTCGCCGGGCCCGCCGCCTCGCCGAGGCCCTCCCCCCGACCGGAGCGCTGGCGTGGCTCTCGCTCATCGAGGCCTCGTTCCACATCGAGACCGACGCCGCCGCGGTGCTGCGGTTGAGCGCCGAGGCCGAGGGGGTCGCCCGGGCCCACGGGGCCCTCGACGTGGAGATGACCGCCCAGACCCTGCGAGGCCTCGCCCTCGTCACCCTCGGTCGCCGCGAGGAGGGCATGGCCCTGCTCGACGAAGGCGCCGCCGCGGCGTCGAGCGGCGAGCTCCACGACCCCCTCGCCATCGGGTCGTGCCACTGCAACATGATCATCGCCTGCGAGCGGGCCCGCGACTACGACCGGATGGCCCAGTGGTGCGACCGCCTCGAGGCGTACGCCGAGCGCACGGGCCAGCGCCCGGTGCTGGGGCTCTGCCGCGCCCACCGGGGCACGGTGCGGACGGTCGCCGGCCAGTGGGACACCGCCGAGGAGGACCTCACGTGGGCCGCGGCGTCCCTCGTCGAGGTGCGGCCCCCGCTCGCGGCCTACGCCAACGCCCGCCTGGCCGAACTGCGACGGCGCCAGGGCCGCCCGCGTGAGGCCGAGTCCCTGCTCGCGACCGCCGGCGACCACGCGCTCGGCGCGCTCGGGCGCGCCGCCCTGGCCCTCGACGCCGGGGACCTCACCGGGGCGCTCGGCCACGCCGAGCGGTACCTCGGGCGCACCGCGGGCAATGCGCCGGTCGAGGGGGCGGCGGCCTGGGAGCTGCTCGTCCCGGTGCACCTGGCTCGAGGGGAGCCGGCCGCCGCCCGACGGGCGCACGAGGAGCTCGTGGCGGTGGCCACCCTGTTGGCCGGCGAGCCCTTCACCGCGGCCGAGCGGCTCGCCGCCGCCCGCCTCGCCCTCCACGACGGCGACCCCGACGCCGCGGTCCGCGCCGCCGACGAGGCGGTCGAACGCCACCGGGCCGCCCAGCAGCCCTTCGAGGCGGCGGAGGCCCGGCTCGTGCTGGCACAGGCCCTCGCCCGCCACGGCCGGCCCGACGCCGCCCGGGAGCACGCCCGTCTCGCCGCCGCCGACCTCGCCGCCCTCGGGGCGACCGGCGCCGCCCGGCGGGCCGGCGACGTCGCCTGGCACCTCGGCGCACGGGTCGGCCCGCCGTCGGGGCTCACCCGGCGGGAGCTCGAGGTGCTCGGCCACGTCGCCGGGGGGCTCTCCAACCGCCAGATCGCCGAGGAGCTCGTGGTGAGCGAGCACACGGTGCACCGCCACGTGGCCAACGTGTTCACCAAGCTGGGCGTGTCGTCGCGGGCCGCAGCGGTCGCGGCGGCGGCCGACCAGCACCTGCTCGACGGCCGCTGACCCCGCTGGTCACCCGCGCCACCAGGCCACCCGGGCCACCCGGGCCACCGCGAAGATGGCCCGAACGGGCGATGCCGGCGGACCCGACGCGGGCGGACACTGCGGCCATGACCATGACCCAGCACAGCACCGAGCAGAAGACCTTCGACCAGCCCGACGAGCGCCGGGAGTTCCCCAACGGCTACGCCGAGATCGTCAACATCGGCGGCGCCGAGGTGGGCCGCCTCGTGTTCCAGCCGGGCTGGCGCTGGTCCAACGACGTCAAGCCGATCGCCGGCACCGAGAGCTGCCAGGCGCCCCACTTCCAGTACCACGTGAGCGGTCGCATCGGGATCCGCATGGACGACGGCACCGAGCTCGAAGCCGGTCCCGGCGACGTGACCCGCCTCGACGCCGGCCACGACGGCTGGGTCATCGGCGACGAGCCCGCCGTCGTCATCGACTGGCACGGCGCCAGCACCTACGCCAAGGCCTGATCCGCTCCCGTCCCTCGGACTCGCCGTCGCCCGGCGCTGCTCCAGCGCCGGGCGGCGGCACGCGGGTGGGCGTCAGCCGCCGACCGGGCCGTCGACCAGCCAGGTGCCGTCGTCGGCCTGGACGAGGGTCATCGCGTAGTCCTCCCGGGCCCCGTCGAAGGTCACCGGCACCACCACCCGACCGGACGAGCCCGCCACCCGCGGATCTCCCACGATCTCGACGTCGTGCCCCGTCCAGAACGACTCCCACGAGTCACGGTCCTGGGCTGCCTGGAAGGCGGGGGAGGTCAGCGCCCAGGCGGCGTCCACGTCACCGGCCCGGAGGGTCTCGAGGTAGGTGACCGCCGCGGTGCCCGGGTCCGACGCCGGCGACACCGCCGCCGTCACCGGCGGTGCGGTGGTGGTGGGCGCCGCCGTGGTGGGCGGCGCGGTCGTGGGCGCGGCGGTGGTGGGCGCCGGCTCGGTCACCGCGCTCGTCGTCGGCGGCGCCGAGGCCGCCGTGGTCGCGGTGGCGGCGGTCCGGTCGCCCGTGTCGTCCCGTGACGCCAGGGCGTAGGCGGCCCCGGCGATCAGCAACAGGGCGACGACGGCCAGGGCGACGAGCCCGCCCCGCCCGGCGCGGTCCCCCGGTCCCGGGTCGGCCCACGGTGCCGCGCCCACGGGAGCCGGGACGGCCGGCGGGAGCGCCGCGGTCGCCGTGCCCGCGTCGACGGGCGCGACCACGGTCGTCGGCGCCCCGCGTGGGCCGGCGCGCAGGAGGGCGGCGAGCTCGGCGGCCGACGGGCGGGCCGCCGGCTCCTTGGCGAGGGCCCGCCGGGTGGCGTCGGCCACCGCCGCGGGCACGTCGGGCCGCTCCCCCAGGTCGGGGGCCGTCCCGTGCACGTGGGCGTAGACCGTCTCCGCCGGCGTGGCCCCCGAGACCGCCGGCTCGCCGGTGACGGCCTCGACCAGGACGAGGCCGAGCCCGTACACGTCGGCCTCGGGCCCGGCGCTGCGGCCCTGGGCCCGCTCGGGGGCCAGGTAGGCGGCGGTGCCGATCACCAGGCCGGTCGCGGTCAGGGGGTCACCCTCACCCGTGGCGATGCCGAAGTCCATGACCTTCACGCCGCCGGGCGTGAGCATGAGGTTGGAGGGCTTGACGTCCCGGTGGATCACCCCGGCGGCGTGCGCCGCCGCGAGGGCGTCGGCGGCCTGGGCGACGACGTCGGTGGCCTCCCCGACGGGCAGCGGGCCGTGGCGGAGGCGCTCGGCGAGCGTCTCCCCCGCCAGGAGCTCCATGACCAGGTAGACGCCCTCGGGCGCGGTCCCGTAGTCGTAGACCGTGGCCAGCCCCGGGTGGCTGAGCCGGGCACCGGTCTGGGCCTCCCGCTCGAACCGGGCCAGGACCGCCGGATCACCCTGCTGGCGCCCGCTGACGAGCTTGACCGCCACCCGCCGCTCGAGCACGGCGTCCTCGGCCTCCCACACCTCGCCCATGCCGCCCTCACCGAGGCGGCGCACCAACCGGTAGCGGCCGCCGAGCTCCGCGCCGGTGCGCGCGTCGGCCTGCTCGGACACCCGGCCTCCCTACCCCGCCGACCCCCGCGACGTGCCCCGATCCGTCGGGGCGCACCGTCGGGTCGTGACCGGGTCGACGCCGCCGTGCACGGGACCCGAGTGGAGGTGAGCGGATTCGAACCGCCGGCCTCTACGTTGCGAACGTAGCGCTCTAGCCAACTGAGCTACACCCCCGGGGGGAGTGGTCATCGTAGCGGAGGGGCGCCGTCCGGCCCCACCCCGCCGCCCCCTGGCGTCGCGTAGCGCGAATGGGCCGAATGGCTCAAGGGGCGCCCCCGACGCGCCGTTGCCATGGCATGCGATTGGGAACTGGGAGCAACACGACCCGGGCGCTGCGATTGGCGATCGCCGCGCTGCTGGTCCTCGTCATGGGGGCGTCCCTCACGGGATGCCAGTCCTCGGAGCAGGCCCGGGTGGCCGATCTGGTCAACCAGACCCGCGCCCAGTACGGGCGCAGCTACCTGCGCGACAACCTCCAGCTCGACAACAAGGCACAGGCCTGGGCGGAGCACCTGGCCCGCTACAACACGCTCGAGCACTCGAACCTGCCGGACGGCATCACCTACCAGTGGCGCTCGCTGGCCGAGAACGTGGGCTACGGCGGCTCCATCGCGCAGGTCCACCAGGCGTACCTGAACTCTCCGGGCCACCGGGCCAACATCTTGGACCCGCGGTGGAACTACATGGGCACCGGGGTGGCGTGGCGGGGCAGCCGCGTGTTCACCGTCCAGGTGTTCATGCAGTACTGAGCCCGCCCGCTCCCGTCAGGGGACGGGGTAGACCGAGGTGAGGTCCCGGGGCACCAGGGCGAACGTGCTCCAGTGGACGTCCATGTGGTCCTCGTCCTCGTCCCGCGGCAGGTGGTGGAACGAGGTGCCGTACCAGAGCACCACGTCGGCGCTACGCAACGATTCACCGTTCACGAACGTCGAGAGATTCGAAGCGCACCCTCCGAGGGTGGGGTTGTGCGATGCGAAGCGCTCACATTCCCGGTTCGTCGTGGCGTAGAGCTCGTTGTGGGTGAACGGCTCATAGCCTGGGCCTCGGAAGATGTTGTTCGTGCTGGGCAGGAGCTCGTAGCTGATGCGATGGCCGTCGTCGTTGGTGACCGCAGTGTCCAACACTCGCCACGAACGGAACGAGTGAGGCTGCACCCTCCGGGCCGCTTCGACCGTCAGCGGCGTGCGGGTGTTCGTGAAGGTTTCGCTGCCAGGGCCGGGCGAGGCGGCGAGCTCCTGGACCCGGTCGTCGGCCGGGCCGGCGAGGTCGAAGTCGAGTCGCCAATAGAAGTCGTGCATGTGGGCCACGGCGACGTTGCGGCCACCGACGTCCCAGCCTGTGGCCCGGTTGCCGCCGTACATCTGGAGCTGACCGGTGGCGCCGACGGCGGGACGGATGGTGCCGTCGTCCTCGAACTGCCACTGGACGATGTAGTTGTACGCGCCGATGGCCGAGACGCTGAACAACGTCAGGGAGTTGCCCTGGGCGACATCGTCGTAGGACTTGTAGGAGTAGCCGCTCGGGCCCACCTGGCGGCAGAGGACGTCCTTGGTCACGATGCTCAGCAGCTCGCCTTCGGGGCAGTCCTCGGGAGCGAGGTCATCGAGGTTGAAGCCCAGGCCGTAGTCGGACTCGTCGTGGAAGCGGTTCACGTTGTTGTCGTAGGGCACATGGATCTGTGCAAGGTTCGCCTGGTCGAGCACCTCGATCGCGCCGCCGCCCGGCGGAGTGAAGGTGACGTCATGCAGCACGATGCCCTCGAGATTCCTCACCTCCCAGCACATCGACCAAGACGCGCCGTTGGGGAGGCTCTCCTGGATGGCGAACGCGGCAGAGCACCCGATCTCGCCGGCCGCATCGGCCTGCGGCCCGACCACCGGCGCAACGGCCACGGCGGCGAGCAGGAGCACGCCCCCGGCGAGCCCGACTACCCGTGCGAGCCTCACGAGCCCGCCACCCCGTCGGCGGCGAGCACCTCGCCGGCGGACAGATCGACCAACGGGAACAGGTTGATGAGCGCGTGGTCGGTGCTCTGGATCAGGAACTGCGCGCAGCGGTGCACGCCGCATTGCGCGGCCCGACCGGTGGCCACGGTAGGCACGGCGTCGGCCTTGAACACGATCGGCTGCACGTCGAGGTCCTGGGCGGCGTCACTGAGGGGCTCACCCATGACCCGCTGATACTCCTCGGCGAGGCGCTCGGCGAAGACCGGGTCGGCGAGCAGGAGCTCGACCGCCCGCTGCTCCTCCACCTCGATCAGCGGCAGCTGGTCGCCGTTCACCGAGGTGGTGGCGTCTACACCGCCATCGGCGAGGTCCACCACCGACACCGTCAGGGTGTCATCTGCGTATGAATACGCGTAGACGTCGGCCCGGCGGAGGCCGACGTCGGCGCCCTTGTCCTCAAGGTGGCGCTCGACGAGCAGGACGAGGCGCTCGGGGAGGCCGTTGTGGCCGAGCGCCTCGGGGCCGGCCGACTCGGGTTGGACTGCCGACTCGGGCACACCGGCGTCCTCGACGGCCGCTGCGGCCTCCGCCGGCGTCAACGGATCGGTGCCGTATCGAGCGCCCTCCCCTTGAGCGCCGGCGAAGCCCGACCCATAGGACAAGGCCAGCAGTGCTGCGCCGACCAAGGCGACGACTATCCACCGTGCGGGGGAACGCATGTCAGCCGCCCTGCTCGCTATTAGTTGGCGGACTGCCGGAGCATGTCGCCCGGCTGCCAGCCGCCGCCGCTCTCGAGCAGGCGGCTCGGCTCGGCGTCGTGGTTCTGGTGGGGCAGGAACGCGACCTTGATGTCGCGCTCGGCCCGCGCCCGCTGGGCGTTGATCAGCAGGTAGACGTAGCCACCGAGGGCGAGGTCGCACAGGAGGTGCAGGACCAGCGCAGCGGGGCCGAGGACGAGGCCCATCAACAGGGTCAGGCCGCAGGCTGCGAGGAGGGTGTACAGCACCTCACGGCGCCGCTTGCGGGCCGCCCGGGCGGCGAGCACCGACGACGGCACGCCGTCGCGGCGGACGGGGGCGGGCCCGTGGCCCGACGGCTCGGCGGCGGGCGTCAGCAGGTAGGCGGCGTCGTCGTCGAGGGCGGCCTCGGCGTCGAGGCTGGCGGGGCGGATGACCTCCACGCCCTCGGTGGGCACCGGCACCAGCCGGGGGCCGCCGCCGTGCTGGAGGGGGTGGCGCGAACCGGCGGGCAGCGGACCGTCCAGGGGCTGGGGGCCCCGGACCGACCGGCCGTCGACCGGCAGGTAGGCGGACACGTGGCCCTTGGACCCGGCGAAGGGCGACGTGCGCTCGAGCGTGTCGAGCTTGCGCCGGAACGAGTGCATGGAGCCCGAACCGCTCCCCCCTCGGTTGCGGAGGTAGGGCGGCAGCAGCACCGCCACCCACATCACGACGAGGATCAGGAGCACGATCGGGATCAACGCGTTGTCACACCTTCTGCGGGGTCAGGGACGTCCTGCGGGTCATGCGGGGTGCTGCGTGCTGCTCTCGATGCTGCGGCGGCCGGCAGGTCGGCCGTTACGGTCAGCCAACGAACGTTGCAGTTCTACTACGAACGCGACACGCACGCTAGCAAGCGCGCGGACGGGGTAAGGACATCCACCCCCTCGATGGGGTGGATGGCGCCCGCGCGGCGACGCGGTCGGGGCCGCACCCCCGCCACTACACTCCGCCCATGCCCGACGGTGGACTGACCCATCTCGACCCGCTCGGCCGCGCACGGATGGTGGACGTCACCCCGAAGGAGCAGACCCACCGGCGGGCGGTCGCCCGGGGCCGCGTCCACATGACCCCCGAGACCACCTCGCTCGTGGCCCGCGGCGCCATCGGCAAGGGCGACGTGCTGTCGGTCGCCCGGGTGGCCGGCATCCAGGCCGCCAAGCGCGCCCCGGACCTCATCCCCCTGTGCCACCCGCTGCTCGTCAGCTCGGTGCTGGTCAACTTCCAGATCGGCGACGACGTCATCGAGGTGGAGGCCCACGTCGAGACCGTCGACCGCACCGGCGTCGAGATGGAGGCCCTCACCGCGTGCTCGGTGGCGTGCCTCACCATCTACGACATGTGCAAGTCCGCCGACCGCACCATGGTCATCGGCGACATCGCCTTGTGGGAGAAGACGGGCGGGCGCTCGGGCACCTACCGCCGTGCCGAGGAGCTCGGCCTCACCGACGACGGCCTCGGGCTCGACGGGATCTAGCCCGGTCCGACCGGGCGCCGGTCGGCTCAGCCGCCGATCTGGCTCATGGAGCGGCGGGGCCGGATGAAGTGCACCTGGCCGATGGCGTGGCCGGCCCACTTGGCGCCGACGGCGCGCTGGAGCAGCGCCGACACGTCGTCGTCGGTGCCCCCCGAGCGCAGCACCGCCCGCACGTCGAGCTCGTCGACGGCGAACAGGCAGTTGCGGACCTGGCCGTCGGCGGTGAGGCGGATGCGGTCGCACGATGCGCAGAACGGCTCGGTGACGCTCGGGATCACCCCGACCTCGCCGCCGCCGTCGAGGTAGCGGAACCGTTCGGCGGGTTGGCTGCCGCGGGCGACCGCCTCGACCGGGTAGACGGCGTCGATGGCGGCCACGATCTCGGCCTGCGACACCACCTGGTCGTTCGACCACCCCTGGCCGGCGTCGAGGGGCATGAACTCGATGAAGCGGACGGTGACGCCGTGCTCGCGCCCGAAGGTCGCGAAGTCCACGGCCTCGTCGTCGTTCACGCCCCGGATCATCACGACGTTCAGCTTCACGGGATCGAGGCCGGCGGCGACGGCGGCGTCGATGCCCTCGAGCACCCGGGGCAGCTCGTCGCGCCGGGTCAGGGCCTCGAAGCGGTCCGCCCGGAGGGAGTCGATGGAGATGTTGATCCGGCGCAGTCCCGCGTCCACGAGGTCGTGCGCCATGGCGGCCAGGGTCGCCCCGTTGGTGGTGAGGGCGAGGTCCACGCCCGTGCCCCGCTCCGTGGGCCCGCTCGGGCCCAGCGCCGCCAGCTTCGCGACCAGTACGGGCAGGTGGGCCCGGACCGTCGGCTCCCCGCCCGTGAGCCGGATGCTCTCGAAGCCGTGGCGCTCGACCAGCACCCGGGCCACCCGCTCGATCTCCTCGAAGGTGAGGAGCTCGTCACGCGGCTGCCACGTCATGCCCTCCTCGGGCATGCAGTAGGTGCAGCGGAAGTTGCAGCGGTCGGTGACCGAGATGCGCAGGTCCCGGTGGACGCGGCCGAAGCCGTCCACCAACGGCGTCACCCCCGGACCGACCATCAGCCCAGGGTACCGAGGTCCCCCAGCGGGATGATCTGGACCTCGCCACCGGCCTCGACCCCGTCGCCGTCGGGGAGGACCGCGAGCGCCCCGGCCGCGGCCGCCGCCGCGAGCTGGTGGGAGCCCTGGCCTCCCGCCGTGCGCACGTGGAAGCGGCCGTCCTCGCCGTAGGTGACGAGCACCCGGGCGAAGTGGACCTTGCCGTCGGGGCGCCGGGCCAGCGCGTCGTCGGCCACCGCTGCGAGCCGCAGTCGGTCGAGGGTGGCGTGGCCCATCATCTTGCGCAGACCGGGGCGGGCGAAGAGCTCGAACGACACGAGGGAGGAGACGGGGTTGCCGGGCAGGCCGAACACGGGCGTCGTCCCGATCGTGCCGAACGCCAGCGGCTTGGCCGGCTTGATCGCGACCCGCATCCAGCGCATGTCGCCGAGGCGGTCGAGCACGACCTTCACGAAGTCGAAGTCCCCCATGCTCACCCCGCCGCTCGACACGATGGCGTCGCAGGACTCGGCGCCGGCGGCGAAGGCCGCGGCGATGGCGGCCTCGTCGTCGGCGATGCGGCCGAGGTCGACCGCGATCGCGTCGGTGCGCTCCACGAGGGCGAGCAGCATGCGGCGGTTGGAGTCACGGATCTGACCGGGGCCGAGGGGCTCGGGCCCGTCCACCAGCTCGTCACCGGTGGAGATCACGCCGACGCGGGGCCGGGGGTACACGGGCGCCCGGCGGACGCCCAGGGTGGCCAGCACCCCGAGGTGGGCGGGGGTCAGCGTCGTCCCGGCGGGGAAGACGAGGTCGCCGGCGCGCACGTCGTCGCCGGCCCGACGCACGTGGTTGCCCGGCTCGACCTCGAGCCCGACCGCCACGGTGGCGCCGTCGTCGGTCGTGGCGGTGCGCTCCACCATCACCACGGCGTCGGCACCCGGGGGCATCGGCGCCCCGGTCATGATCCGCACCGCCTCGCCGGGGCCCACGACGAGGTCCGGGGCGGCGCCGGCGGCGAGGGTGCCGGCCACCGCCAGCCGCACCGGCGCGTCGTCGGTGGCACCCGCGGTGTCGGCGGCCCGGACGGCGAACCCGTCCATGGCGGTGTTGTCGAACGGGGGCACGTCCTCCACCGCCTCGACCGGCACCGACGTGACGAGGCCGAGCGCCTCCGCCAGCGGGACCGCCCGGGGGTGGCCGACCGTGCAGCCCGCGAGCACGTACTCGCGGGCCTCGTCGAGGGAGATCACGGAGGTCACCGCGTCAGACGATGCCCTTGCGGGCCACGAACTCGGCGAGGAAGGATCGGAACTCGGCGCCGATGTCGTCGCGGTCGACCGCCAGCTCGACCGACGCCCGCAGGTAGTCGAGCTTCTGGCCGATGTCGTAGCGGCCCTCGTCGAACACGTAGCCGTACACCTCCTCCTGCTCGAGCAGCAGGGCGATGGCGTCGGTGAGCTGGATCTCGCCGCCGACGCCGGGCCGCACCTGGTCCAGGCAGTCGAAGATCGCGGGGGTGAACACGTAGCGGCCCATCACCGCCAGGGTGGACGGCGCGACCTCGGGGGCCGGCTTCTCCACCACGCCGCGCAGGCGGACCAGGCCGTCCTCGCCGTCGACCGGCTCCGCGGCGGCGCAGCCGTAGGCCGAGATCTTCGCGAGGGGGAACTCCTTCAGCGCGACCGACGAGGCGCCGTGGCGCTCGTGGACGCCGATCATCCCCTCGAGCACCCGGGACGACTCGTCCATGATGTCGTCGCCGAGCATCACCACGAAGGGGTTGTCGCCCACGTGCTTGCGGGCGACGCCGACGGCGTGGCCGAGGCCGAGGGGCTCGCCCTGGCGGACGTAGTGGATGTCCGCCATCTCGGCCAGGTCGCGGATCTCGGCGAGGTCCTCGTCCTTGCCCTTCTGGGCCAGGAAGTACTCGAGCTCGAAGTTGCGGTCGAAGTGGTCCTCGAGGCTGCGCTTGCCGCGACCCGTGATGATGAGGATGTCGTCGATGCCGGCGCGCACGGCCTCCTCCACCACGTACTGGATGGCGGGGCGGTCGATGATCGGCAGCATCTCCTTCGGCTGCGCCTTGGTGGCCGGCAGGAAGCGGGTGCCGAGGCCCGCGGCGGGGATCACCGCCTTCTTGACCGTGGCGGCGCTGGGACTGGAGGGGGTCATGGTGCTTCTCTCGTCGGACGGGAGGGGTCGGGGTTGGAGCGCGGGCCCGCGCGGGAGGCGGTGAAGGCCGGTTCCTGCCCCCGCAACAGGCGGCCGATGTTCGCACGGTGGCGCACGATCACGCACAGGGACACGGCGGTGGCGATGCCGACCTGGGCGGCCGGCTCCCCGGCGACGACCAGGACGACTGGCAGGGCCACCGCCATGGCCACCGAGGCGGCCGAGACCCGGCGGGTCACCAGGGCGGTGAGCACGAAGACGGCGCCGACCACGAGGCTGAGCCACGGGTAGACGACGATCACCATCCCGCTGGCGGTGGCGACCCCCTTGCCGCCCCGGAAGTGGCGGGTGACGGGGAAGATGTGGCCGATCACCGCGGCGGCGCCGCAGGCCAGGCCGAGCAGGGTGCCGCCCGCGGCGAGGCCGACCGCAGCGGGGACGGCCCCCTTGGCCAGGTCCACCAGCAGCACGACGACGCCGGCACTGCGCCCGGCGACCCGCGCCACGTTCGTGGCGCCGGGGTTGCCCGAGCCCGCCGCGGTGGGATCGATGCCGTGGCGCCGGCCCACGAGGAGGCCGGTCGGGAAGGTGCCCAGGAGGTACGACGGCACCACCAGGAGCGCCCAGGGATCCACGTCGGGCATCGTACGGGTCCCACCTTTGGTGCGGCGGCCCGGGGCGGTACGCTGGCACTCTCGACGTCTGAGTGCTAACCGGTTCCCGGAGGATCTGGATGCCCACCTACCAGTACCGCTGCCGCGACTGCGGCGAAGAGCTCGAGGTCGTGCAGTCCTTCACGGACAAGCCCAAGACCAAGTGCCCGGCCTGCAAGGGCAGCCTGCGCAAGGTCTTCGCCGCCCCCGGCATCAGCTTCAAGGGGAGCGGCTTCTACAAGAACGACAGCCGCAGCGGCGGGAAGTCCGGCGGGTCGTCCTCGGGCGCCTCGTCCTCCAGCGAGTCCAAGTCCGAGACCAAGGCGGAGTCCTCGTCGGGCTCGACGGACGCTGGCAAGAAGGACGCCAAGAAGGAGTCGAAGAAGGACACGAAGGCCGCCGCCACGTCGACGACCTGAGCGCCTCGGGCCACGTAGGGTGTCGCCCGTGAGCGACACCTCCCACGAGCACGCAAACCAGGCGGACATCGGCGTCTTCGGCGGCTCCGGCTTCTACTCCTTCCTCGACGACGTCACCGAGGTCGAGGTCGACACGCCCTACGGGCGGCCGTCGGCCCCGTTCCACCTCGGCACCGTGGGCGACCGGCGCATCGCCTTCCTCGCCCGCCACGGCACGAACCACCAGTTCCCGCCCCACCGCATCAACTACCGGGCCAACCTGTGGGCCATGCGCGAGCTCGGCGTGACGCGCATCTTCTCGCCGTGCGCCTCCGGGTCGCTGCAGCCCCACATCCACCCGGGTGAGTTCGTGGTGCCCGACCAGTTCGTCGACCGCACGAGCGCCCGCAAGGACACCTTCTTCGAGGGCCCGACCGCCAACCACGTGTCGATGGCCGACCCCTACTGCCCCGAGCTCTCGGCCGTGGCGCTCGCCGCCGGGCGTGACCAGGGGATCACGATGCACGAGGGCGGCACCGTGGTGGTCATCCAGGGGCCGCGCTTCTCCACCCGGTCGGAGTCCCGCTGGTTCCGCCAGGCGGGCTGGGAGGTCATCAACATGACCCAGTACCCCGAGGCCGCCCTCGCCCGCGAGCTCGGCCTCTGCTACGCGTCGATCGCCCTGATCACCGACTACGACACGGGGGTCGAGGGCGAGGAGGGCGTCGAGCCCGTCACCCAGGAGGAGATCTTCGCCTTCTTCGACGCCAACCTCGAGAAGGTGCGGGGGCTGCTGTTCGACGCCATCGGGCGGGTCCCCACCGAGATCGGCTGTCGCTGCTCGGACGGCCCCAACGGCATCGAGCCCGAGCCGCCGCCGGCGCTCGAGCCGTGAACGGGCCCGCGACCCGGGCCTGATCCGCCCGTAGGCTGGCGCCACCTTCCCCCTCACGACGACACCCCCGGCCGCACGGCGGCCGGTCGAGACCGTGAGGAGGCGCGCGTGCGCCACCAGCCCCTGTTCCTGTCGCGCCTGGCCCTGCGCCGGCGCCCGCTCGCCTACTGGACCGTCGCCGTCCTCGGCGCCGCGCTCGCCGCGCTCGTGGTCGGCGGCCTCACCGCCCGGGCCGAGGCCGCGGCGGCACGGTTCGGCGGGCTCCGGGACGTGGTGGTCGTGGTGCGACCACTGTCCCCCGGCGACGAGGTGGCCGAGGCGGACGTCCGGGTCGATCGCGTGCCCAGGACGTTCGTGCCCGACGGCGCCCTCGCGGCCGTCCCGGCCGGCGCCACCGTGATCGCCGCCGCCTACCCGGGTGAGGCGCTCCTGGCCGACCGCCTCGCCCCCGACGGTCGCCACGGCGTGGCCGCGCTGCTCCCCGAGGGGACCCGGGCCGTCGCCGTCCCCACCGGGGTCGGCGCCCTCGCGCTGCGGGTGGGCGACACCGTCGACGTGCTGGCCACTGCCCTCGACGGCGCCACCCGGGTCGTGGCCCACGAGGTGACGGTGGTCGACGTCGGCGAGGCCACTGCCACCGTCGCGGTGTCGGCCGGCGCCGCCCCGGCGGTGGCCACCGCCCTCACCCAGGCGACGGTCACCCTGGTCCTCACTGCGGGCTGACCGGGGCCGCGGTCCCACTGCTCCCACATCACCCGTTCTGGCGTCGTTGGCGCCCGCTATGCGGGCACGGGTGACGCCAGAACTCGACGGGGTGGCGGCCGGATCGGGTCAGCGGCCGCCGAGGGAGACGTCGGCGATGACCAGGGTGGCGCTGCCGGTGCCGCCGGGCAGCCACTCGAGGTCGTCGCCGACCGCCTCCACCCCGAGCAGCAGGCGCTGGATCGTCGAGCCCAGCGTGACCTCGCGGACGGGCTCGGCCAGCGCGCCGTCGCGGATGAGGAGCCCCTCGGCGCCGACCGAGAAGTCGCCGCTCACCGCGTTCACGCCGGAATGCACGCCGCTGAGGGACTGCACCAGGATCCCGCGGTCGATGCCGGCGATGAGCTCCTCGGGAGAGCGATCGCCAGGCACGACGGCCAGCGCCTGGCAACCGACGCCCGGGGTGCTGCGCGAGCCCCGGACGGCCGAACCGGTCGACGTCGTGCCCGCCCGCCGGGCCGAGTAGCCGTCGTAGAGGAACCGGTCGAGCACGCCGTCGACGATGAGCGGGTTGCGCCGGCAGGCGAGGCCCTCGCCGTCGTGGCTGTCGGCCGCCATCGAGCGAGCATCGGTCGGGTCGTCGGCCAGGGTGAGCACCGGCGAGGCGATGGCCTCCCCGAGGCGGTCGGCGAAGGGCGAGCGGCCGCGCTGGACCCGGTCACCGCTGAGCGTGCCGCCGGCGATGCCCAAAAGCGTGGCGGCCACCCGCGGGTCGAGGACCACGGTGAGGCGCTGCGAGTCGGTGGGCGAGGCGCCCAGCATCCGGGTGGCCCGGTCGACGGCGTCCGCCGCGACCTGGACCAGGTCGAGGTGCGCCGGCTGGCGCCCGACGTCCACGGCCCCGCCGATCTGGGTCTCGGCGCCGTCGTGGGCGAGGGCGGAGGCCGAGATGCTGCAGTGGGTGCTGCGGCCCGCCACGGCGATGCCGGCGGTCGAGCAGACCGCGAATTCACCCGAGCCGTCCCCGTAGCCCGCGCTGCGGACCGCGGTCACCCTCGGGTCGAGGCCGGTGACCCGGCGCTCGAGCTCGAGGGCGAGCTCGACCTTGCGCTCGGTGGTGGTGGCGAAGAGGGCCTCGTCCCAGAGGTCCTGCTCGACGACCGGCACGCCGTCGGGTGCGGCCAGGCCGTTCCACTCGTCGGGCTCACCGAAGCCGGCGTTGTCCCGGGCCTCGGCCAGCGTGGCGGCCACGACGTCGGTGGCGTGGGAGCCGGCGTGGGCGAAGCCCTGGCGGTGGTCGACGATGACCCGGATGCCGAGCCCGAACGACTCGGCCGACGTGAACGACTCGACCTCGCCGCCGTAGGCCTTCACCGACGTGCCGCGGCTGCGGCCGACGACGCACTCGAGCTGCTCGCCGGGCCGGGCCTGGTCGACGACCTGCTGCGCGAGCGCCAGCAGCTCGCCCGTGTCCCCGATCACCCGTCAGGCGCCGGAGATGGTGACGTCGCCGATGACGAGGCTGACGCCGGCGGCGCTCATGGGCAGCCACTCGAGGTCGGAGCCCACCGCGACGACGTCGCCGAGCATCTTCTGGATGGTCGAGGCGATGGTGAACTCCCGCAGGGGCTCGCCCACCGCGCCGCCCGAGATGCGCAGGCCCTCGGCACCGGTCGAGAAGTCGCCCGACACCGGGTTCACACCGGAGTGCAGGCCGGACACCGACTGGACGAGGATGCCCTCGCCCACCTCGGCGATCAGCTGCTCCTGGGTGCGGTCGCCGGGCAGCAGCGAGACCGCCTGGCAGCCGGCACCCGGCGTGCTCTTGAAGCCGCCACGGATGGCGGAGCCGGTGGACGCCGTGCCCGAGCGCCGGCCCGTGTACGTGTTGTGCACGAACTGGCGCAGGGTGCCGCCCTCGATGAGGACGTTGCGACGGGTGGCGAGGCCCTCGCCGTCGGTCTGGCCGGCGGTGAACGCCCGCGGGTCGGTGGGGTCGTCGACCAGGGTGAGGTGGGACGAACCCACGACCTCGCCGATGCGGTCGGCGAACAGCGACCGGCCCTTCAGCACCGCCTCGCCGCTGAGGGTCGAGCCGAGGATGCCGAGGAACTGGGCGGTGACGTAGGGATCGAGGATGACCGCGACCCGGCCGCTGGCGGGCTTGGTGGCGCCGAGCAGGCGGGTGGCCCGGTCGGCGGCGTCGGCCGCGGCCTTGGCCACGTCGAGGTCGCCGGGTTCGCGGCCGACGGAGAAGCCGAACCCGGTCTGGGTGTCGTCGCCCTCCTCGGCGAGCACGTAAGCGGCCACGTAGCAGCCGGTCTCGCGGCCGCTCGTGCGGATGCCGGTGCTCGTGACGACGGCCATGTCGCCGACCGAGTCGACGTACTCGGCCGACTCGACGCCGGTGATGCGGGGGTCGGCGCCCTTGACCGCGGTCTCGAGGCGCTGGGCGAGCGAGATCTTGTCGTCCGTGGGGAACGCCAGCAGCGCCTCGCGGTAGAGGTCGAGATCGGCCACCGGCACCCCGTCGGGGGCGGCCAGGCCGTTGAACTCGTCGGGCTCGCCGAACGCGGCGTTGTCGCGGGCCTCGGCGACGGTCTCGGCCAGCACCTCGTCGTCCAGCGTGCCGGCGTAGGCGAAGCCCTGGCGGCCGTCGACGATCACCCGGACGCCGACGCCCTGGGACTGCGCGGAGGAGAACGACTCGATCTCGCCCTCGTAGACCCGCACCTCGGTGTCGCTCGAGCGCAGGACGACGGCCTCGACCTCCTCGCCCGCCTGCGCGAGGGCGACGACCCGGTCGCCGACCGCCAGCAGGTCCGCCCCGGCCTGCTCGGTCGGGCTCATGTCGCGGTGCCGCCGACGGTGAGTGCGGTGACCCGCAGGGTGGGCACGCCGTCGCCGACGGGCACGCCCTGGCCGTCCTTGCCGCACATGCCGGGCGAGCCCATCGCGAAGTCGTTGCCGAGCACGTCGATGCGGGTGAGCACCTCGGGGCCGTTGCCGATGAGGTTGCCCTCGCGGATCGGGTCGGTGATCTTGCCGTCCTCGATCAGGTAGGCCTCCGTCATGCCGAACACGAAGTCGCCGGTGGCGGTGTTGACCTGGCCGCCGCCGAGCTGGGCCACGTAGACGCCCTTGTCGGTGCCGGCGATGATGTCGTCGGGGTCGGTGTCGCCGTTGGTGATGACCGTGTTCGTCATCCGCACCATGGGCAGGTGCTGGTAGCTCTGGCGCCGGCCGTTGCCCGAGCTCTGGCGCCCCTCCTTGCGGGCCCGCAGGAAGTCCCACATGTAGTCGGTGAGCACGCCGTCCTCGATCAGGGTGTTGCGCTGGGCGGGGCGGCCCTCGTCGTCGACCGCGAAGCAGCCCCACTCGCCGGCGATGGTGCCGTCGTCGACCAGGGTGATGAGCGGGCTGGCCACCTGCTCACCGACCTTGCCCTTGAAGGCGCTCGCGCTCTTGCCCACGAGGTCGGCCTCGAGGCCGTGGCCGCAGGCCTCGTGGAAGAGCACGCCGCCGCCGCCCTTGCCGATGACGACCGGCAGGGTGCCGCTGGGGGCGGGCTTGGCGTTCAGCTTCGTGAGCGCCCGCTCGGCGGCGCGGCGGGCGAGGTCCTCCACGTCGTACTCGTCGAAGAGCTCGAAGCCGATGGTGTGGCCGATGCTCTCGCGGCCGGTCTGCATGCCGGTGTCACCGAAGGCCACGCACGAGACCGAGAACAGGGTCTTCACCTGGTCGTCGCCCGTGAGCAGGCCGTCGGAGTTGGCGATCAGGATCTTGCGGCGGCTGTCGCCGTAGCGGGCCATGACCTGGGTGATGGCCGAGCCCTGCTCCCGGGCGACGCGATCGGCCCGGGTGAGCAGCTCGACCTTGGTGGCCTTGGCCACGTCCTCGGGGGCCACCGCGACCTCGTTGGGACGCGGGGAAGTCTGGCGGGTGAGGTCGACGACGGTGGTGCCGCCGGTGCCGCCCCGGGCCGCCGCGGCGGCGGCTTCGGCGGCGGTGCGCAGGCCCTCGTCGGTGAGGTCGGCGGTATGGGCGAAGCCGGTCGACTCCCCCACCACGACCCGGATGCCGGCGCCCCGGTCACGGCCGGAGGTGAGCTCCTCGACCTTGCCGTCGTCCAGGACGGCGGACGACGAGCGCTTGTCCTCCACGAAGATCTCCGCCCACTCGCCGCCGGTGCGCAGTGCCGCACCCAGCGTCCGTTGGATCACTGCTTCGTCGAGCACGAGCGCCTCCGTTGGCCCTGGCGGTAAAGGGCTGCTTATCGTACCGGCGTGCCCCTCCATCCGGGACTGTCCGCCGAGGTGTCGCTGACGGTCACCGACGCCGACACGGCGATCGCCATCGGGTCCGGCTCCGTGCCGGTCCTGGCGACCCCGCGGGTCATCGCCCTGTGCGAGCAGACCTCGGTCAAGGCGGTCGAGGACGACCTCGAGCCGGGGACCACCACGGTCGGCATGCGGGTGCAGCTCGACCACCTCGCTCCCACGCCCGTGGGGCAGACGGTCTCCTGCGAGGCCACCCTCGAGAGCTGCCAGGGCCGACGCGTGACGTTCACCGTGTCGGTCAACGACGCCCGCGGCCTCGTCGCCGCCGGCAAGATCACCCGGGTCGTGGTCGACACCGAGCGCTTCCTCGAGAAGGCCAACGGGTAGTCAGCCCGACCGCCGACCTCGGCTGGCCCCGATCACGCCGGCGACGGCCACCAGGACGACCCCCGCGACGGCGAAGAGCGGGACGGGCTCCGGCGACGACGGGTCGGTCGTGTCGGGCGCCGCGGGCGCCGGCTCGGCGGTGCCGCTCGGTCCGCTCGCGAGTCGTGCCGGCGGCGGGCGGTCGGTGACCGTGGCCGGCCGGTCGGCGAGGAAGACCGGGTTGGCGATGGTCGTGATCGACTCGGCGTCGAAGGTCTCGATGCCCCAGAACGTGCCGAGCGGGCCCTCGTCGGCGACGCGGTCGGCGGTGAAGGTGTGGTCGAAGACGTCGTCGTCGATGGGCACGACGTCCACCTCCTCGCCGTTGCGCAGGATCCGTAGCGACTGACCCTCGCCGTTGCGGACCGTCAGGCTCACCTCGGCGGTGTCGGCCACGAGCGTGTCGCCGAACATGGCGGTGGTGCCGTCCGGGGCGGTGGCGGTCAGGACGAGGGTGGGGCTGTCGGCGACCCCCCGGGCCTGGACGTAGGCGTGGCCGGCGTCGATCGCGTCGATCAGCGCCGGTCGGGAGAGCTGCTCGGCGAAGACCTGCGTGGCGGTGGCGCCGTAGTGGTCGCCCTCCTTGTCGTCCGAGCCGGAGACCGCGGTGATGCGGTGGCCGTCGGCGAGGAGGCCCTCCCACTCGTCGACCGACGTCTGGACGAACGGGTTGGCGAAGCCGCCCTGGCCGGGGCCGACGGGCTCGAAGTCACCGTCGAGCAGCGCGCCGGTGTTCACGACCTCGTAGGTGTCGACGCGGTCGAGGTCGATCTGGTCCTCGAGGGTGAACTCGCAGCCGCGGCACAGCTCGGCGCCGTCCTCGCCGGGGAAGACCGTCGGGTGGGCCAGGCCGAACAGCGCCCCATCGTCGAACGTGCCCTGCTGGATCTCGCCGAGGGTCGTGCCGTCGTGGCCGACCCGGTACTCGATCTCGTCCGGCGTCTCGCCCAGCACGATCGCGTGACCGCCGTAGGTGATGACCTCCCGCCCGGGCCAGATCAGCACGTCGGGGTTGGCCCGCTGGGTGGCGCCGAGCTCCCACCAGTGCGTCGGCGTGACGTACTCGGTGACCGGGACGAAGTCGAGGCCGGCCGCTCGGGCGAACTCGACCATCTCCTGGCCGGCCGGCCCGTCGGGGTTCGAGTGGTAGGCGTGGAGGTGGAAGTCGCCGGCGTACCAGTCGGCCTCGTCCCGCACGACGGCCTCGGGATCGACGGGGTCGCGCTCGGCCGGTGGGCCCTCGTCGGCGTCGTCGCACGTGACGGTCACCTCGTACGACACCCCGCCAGGGGCGATGAACCCGGCGCCCAGCTCGACGCTCCAGCGGCCGGGCTCGATCGGCCCGGGCACGTACCCCCGTTCCGCCGCGGCCGCGGTGATGAAGACGGGGTCCTGGCCGCGTCCCGTGAGTCCTTGACGGCTGCCGGACCACCCCCGGAACGCCTCGGGCCCCTCGGTGCCGTCGGCGTCCCAGATCCCCAGGTCCAACACCGACCGTGTGTCGCCGTCGGCGCTCGGCTCGACGTCGGTCCACTCGTAGCCCACCTCGACGCGGGTGGTCCCGTCGGCGACGTCCACCGGGAGGAGCGTGTACGTCTCCGCGGCGCTCTCGGGCAGCTCGCCGGCCAGCACCACCGGGTCACCGCCAGCGGCGCAGGCCGGCGCCTGCGCATCCGCAGCGTCGCCGACTGCCAGCCCCGCGGCACCGATGAGCAGGGCTGCAGCGAGCCCGCTCGTCGTGCGCCCCCACATCATCCGCGAGTCTCGCGCCCACACCGCGTCGATGACGGAACGGCGCGAAGAGCGAGGCCGGCCCGGTCCCGATGTCACCCTCCGTGCCGGTCACGCCCGCTTCCACCGAACTCGACGCAATAGCTGTCGAATTCCGAGAGCTATTGCGTCGAGAATGAACGGCCCCGTCGATCCGAACGCTGAGGGTGAGAATTCGCCGGCGCCCGACCTCGAACGGCGCCACGGGACACGACCGGCGAGGCCCTCGCCCCGTTCTTCGCGCCTTTGGGCTTGGACGTTCGGGCGCCGCCTCAGCCCAGGTTGCTGGAGCGGGGATAGACGTCGGCGGGGTCGGTGAGGACGTTGACCAGGTAGGGCACGCCGGCGGCGAAGGCGCGATCGAGGGCGGGGCCGATGTCCTCGGGGCGCTCGACCACCTCGCCGGCGCCGCCGAGGGCGCTGATGACCTGGTCGTAGCGGCAGCCCGGCTGGAGGTCGGCGGCCACGTCGTAGCCGTAGAGGAGCTGCATCGGGTGCTTCTCGAGGCCCCAGATGCCGTTGTTGCCCATCACCATCACGACGGGCAACTGGTGGCGGACCAGCGTGTCCACGTCCATGAGCGAGAAGCCGGCGGCGCCGTCGCCCATCATCACCACGACCTGGCGGTCGGGGCGGGTGATCCGGGCGGCGATGGCGTACCCCATCCCCGTCCCGAGGCAGCCGTAGGGCCCCGGGTCCATCCAGCAGCCCGGCTCGAAGGAGTCGATGTACTTGCCGGCGTAGGAGACGAAGTCGCCGCCGTCGCACACCACCACGGCGTCGCGGTCGAGGCGCTTGCGCAGCTCGCCGTAGATGCGGGTGGGCCTGATCGGGTCGGCGTCGGCGGCGAGGAGGGCCTCGTCGTCGGCGAAGGCGGCCCGCTCGGCGTCGCGCAGCCGCGCGATCCACGGCTCGTGATCGGCCCGGTCCCCGGTGTGGTCGGCGAACGCCGTCAGGATCGTGGCCAGATCACCCGCCGGCGAGGCGGCCGCCTGCACGTGCCCGGCCCGCCCGTCGGGCGAGTCCACCACGTGGACGACCTTCGCGTCGCCGAACGACCCGAAGGAGATGCGGAAGTCGAGGGGCGTGCCGATCACCACCACCACGTCGGCCTCCGCCTTGAGCAGGCCCCGGGTGCGGCTGAAGGCGAGCTCGTGATCGGCGGGCAGGCAGCCCCGGCCGAGGCCGTTCACGAAGGTGGGGACCCGGAGGCCCTCGACGAAGGCCTGCAGCGCCTCCCAGGCGCCGCCCCAGTAGACGTCGCTGCCGGCGATGACCGCGGGCCGCTCGGCCGAGGCGATGAGGGCGGCGGCCGTGGCCACCTCGCCCGGGTCGGGCTCGAGCCCGGCGGGCACCACCGCGTCGGGGACCTCGCCCTCACCCTCACCGAACACGACGTCGAGGGGCAGGTCGAGGAACACCGGGCCGCGGTGCGGCGTGAGCGCGGCGACGACGGCGTCGTGCACGTCCCGGCCGATCGCCTCCGTGGCGGTCGAGGTGGCGGCGTGCTTGGTGATCGGCGCCATCACCGGCACGTGGTCGAACTCCTGGAGCGACCCGGCGCCCCATCGGGCCTGCGGGGCCCGACCGCCGAGCACGACGAGGGGCGAGCCGTTGAAGGACGCCGTCGTGACGGCGGACACGCCGTTGGTCACGCCCGGGCCGGCAGTGAGCACGGCCACGCCCGGCCGGCGGGTGAGCTTGGCCACACCCTCGGCCGCGAAGGTGGCCGTCTGCTCGTGGCGGACGTCGAGGATGCGGACGTCCCCGGTCTTCACCGCGGCGTCGTACAGCGGGAAGATGTGGCCGCCCGAGAGCGTGAAGAGCGTGTCGACGCCGTAGGGCCGGAGCGCCGCCAGGGCGAGGTCGCCGCCGTGACCCGAGACGAGGGCCATCAGGAGATCTGCTCGTCGAGGAAGGAGAAGAAGGCCTTCTCCCACTCCTCGCGGTTCTCGAACTGGGGCGAGTGGCCGGCCGCGGGCACCACGGTGAGCCGGGCCGCGGGGAGGGCCTCGGCGAGGCGCTCGGACGGGCCCACGAAGGGCAGGTCCTCGTCGCCGACCAGCACGAGGGCGGGCATGCCCAGGCGCGGGAGGTCCTCGAGGCGGTCGTGGTCCGCCATCATCTCGGTGGCCATCGCCGCGTACATCGCCGGCGAGGAGGCCCGCAGCTTGCGCTCGCCGAACTCCTTGTGCTCCGGGTGCGCCTCGACCAGGCGGGCGTAGGCCCCCGTGTGCAGGGGTCCGTCCATCTGGGCCAGCACGTCGGCGAGGGCGTCGATGCCGTCGGTGCGCACGAGGTGCAGACCCCAGGCGGCGAGCTCGGCGTCCATCTCCACGGTGCCGTGCCCGGTGTCCATGAGCACGAGCGACTCGACGCGCTCGGGCGCGGCGAGAGCCACGTGCTGGGCGATCATCCCGCCCATCGAGTGGCCGAGCAGGTGGAACCGCTCCCACCCGAGGGCGTCGACCAGGGCGAGGGCGTCGGCGGCGAAGATCTCGAGCGAGTAGGCGTCCTCGTCGACGGGCTTGCTCGAGTCGCCGTGGCCGCGGTGGTCAGGGGCGACCGCGTGGAAGCCGCGTGCCGCGAGGGCGTCGAGCCAGGGGGTGAAGTCCTCCTTGGCGCCGGTGAATCCGTGCAGGAGCAGGAGGGGGTGCCCACCCCGTCCCGCCTCGGCGACGGCGAGGGTCACCTCACCGACCGAGATCGTGCGTTCGTCCACGGTGCTCCCTCCCCAGTGCCGACACGGGCCACCGCCCGGGGCGAGTGTACGAGGCGGCCGGGGCGGGCTCGACGGTCAGCTCGACAGGTCGCCGCCGGGGCCGAACGGCGAGACCGCCGCGGCCTCGCAGTCGTCCGGCGCCTCGACGGTGATGTCGGCGCCGAAGTCGAACCAGTCCATGATCGTCGTCGTCGCGGGCAGCGGGAGGCCCTCGACGTCCGAGCTGGCCGTCGCCACCTGCATGCGGCGGACGAGGCCGTCGTCGTCGACGAAGACGTCGACCGCCTGCTCGGCGTCGAGGAAGCTGGGCGGCAGCGTGGCGTACATCTGCTCGAGGGCCTCGGCCTGGTCCTCGGGCATGGCCGCGATCGCGTCGCCGAGGGTGTAGGCGGCGGTGTAGCGGGTGGTGCGCACCCCACGGACGTCGAGGGTGCCGGCCTCGGCCACGTCGCCGTCGATGGCGCGCAGCTGCTCGAGGAAGGCGCCCGGGTCCATGGCCCCGCCCCCGGCGCCGCCGACCGAGCCGAGCAGGTCGCTCATGTCGATCTCCTGGCAGCCGATCCCGGGCGCCGACACGTAGGCCACCCCGTCGACGATGACCTCCTCGACGGTGCCGACCGGCTCGCCCAGGTCCAGCTCGAGGCGCAGCGACCGGCCCTGGTCGGTGAACTCACCGGTGGCCCGCACGGGCGTGACCGGCTCGGCCCCGACCGCGCCGGTGTCGTAGGTCACCACCATCTCGTAGCGCCCCGACGCCACCGCGGCGGTGCGCTCGACGGTGTCGTCGAGCACGGCGACGGGCTCGGCGCTGTCGCCGGGCGCCGGCGTGGTCACGGGTGCCAGGGTGGTGGTCGTGGCGTCGCCCGGGTCGTCGGAGGCGGGCGCGGCTGCCGTCGTCGGCGCCGCGGCACCCTCCTCGGGGCGCGGCGCCACGCCCTCGCCACAGGCCGCCACCGCGAGCCCTCCGGCGAGCACCAGGCCCGTCACCACCATCGTCCGGCTCCAGGCCCTCATGGCCGACCTCCTCGGATCACGGCACCATCGGCGCAGGGCCACGGGGCCTTGAGGACCGCCCCGGGCCAGCCGGACGTACACTTTCCCGTACTTCTGGGGGGTTGACGAGGACCGGTGGCGACGTTGTTGGACGAGGACGACCCCAAACCGAAGACCCGTCGCTGGGTCATGCCGGTGCGGCTGCTGGCCAGCGTGGCGATGCTGGCCTTCCTCTTCTCGCGCATCCCCGACTTCAGCCTGCACGACCTCGTGCCCGACCCGTCACCCGGCACCTTCGCCTGGCTGGCCGGCGCCGTCGTGCTCACCTTCACCAGCATCGTGATGTCGGCGGTGCGCTGGCAGCAGGTGCTCCACGCCCTGGAGCTGCCGGGGCCGCTCTACCACCTCGTGCGGCACTACTTCGCCGGCCAGTTCGTCTCGAACGCCCTCCCCAGCACCATCGGTGGCGACGTGGTGCGGGTCAGCCGGCTGTCGAAGGAGAACGGCGAGTCGCCGGGCACGTTCGCCTCGGTCGTGCTCGAGCGACTGACGGGCTGGGTCGTCCTTCCCGTCATCACCTTCGTGGGCCTGCTCGTGAACCCCGGCCTGCGCGACCTCGGCGGCGCCACCCACCTCGCCGTCGCGGTGGCGGTGGCCACCCTCGTCGGCCTCGTGCTCCTGCTGCTCGCCGTGGGCAACCCCCGCCTCGGGGGGCGCTTCGCCGACCGGGGCGGCTGGCGCCGCTTCGCCGGTTCAGTGCACCTGGGCCTCGATCGCCTGCGTCGCCAGCCCGCCGCCGCGGCGCACGTGCTGATCGCGGCGTTCGGCTACCAACTCGTGCTCGTGTGCGCGGCGCTGATGGCCTCCTACGCCATCGGCATCGGCGACGAGGTCGGGTTCACCGCGCTGCTCGTGTTCCTGCCGGCGGTGCTCATCGCCCAGGTGCTGCCCATCGGCATCTCGGGGCTCGGCATCCGCGAGGGTGCCTTCGTGGTCTTCCTGCACCCGCTCGGCGTGCCCGCCCACAGCGCCATCGCCTTCGGCCTGCTGCTCTACCTGCTCACCCTGGTGGCGAGCCTCGCCGGCGCGCCCTCGTTCGCCCTCGGCGGCCCCAAGGCGAAGTCCTCCGGCGGCAGGAACGACCCGGGCGCCTCCGTGCAGGCGGCCGCGTGACGAGCGACGCCGCGGCGCTGCCCGCCGACGCGGCCGACGTCGACGACCGCGCGGCGACCGCGCAGGGCGAGGCCGCCTCGATCCGCGAGCGCCTCGGTCTGCGCTGGTGGCGCGAGATGCTGTACGTGCTCGCGTTCTACGCCGTCTACTCGTTCATCCGGAACCGCTTCGGCTCCGCCGCCGTGGGCATCGAGCACGCCTTCCACAACGCCCGCACCGTCATCGCCATCGAACGGGCCGTGGGCCTGTTCCACGAGGAGGGCATCCAGGACCTCTTCATCGGCAACCGCCGCTTCATGCAGTTCTGGAACGTGTACTACGGCACCTTCCACTTCGTGGTGACGATCTTCGCCATGGTCTGGACCTACCGCCGCTTCCCAGCCCGGTACCCGGTGTGGCGCAACACCCTGGCGTTCACCACCGGCCTCGCCCTGGTGGGGTTCAGCCTCTTCCCCCTCATGCCGCCCCGGTTGCTCGACAGCTGCGGCCCGTACGGCGCCTGCACCCACTACGGCTTCGTGGACTCGCTGGCCCGCTTCGGCGGCCTCTGGTCGTTCGACTCCGGCGCGATGCAGAAGGTCTCGAACCAGTTCGCGGCCATGCCCAGCCTGCACTTCGCGTGGTCCATGTGGTGTTTCCTGGTGCTCTACCGGGAGGTGAAGTCGCCCGTCGCCAAGGTGCTCGTGGCGGCCTACCCCTGGCTGACCCTCTTCGCCATCATGGTGACCGCCAACCACTACTGGCTCGACGCCGCGGGCGGCGCGGTGATCCTCACCGTCGGCTACCTCCTCGGCTCGGCGCTGGCCCGCTTCAACCTGCGGCGCCGCGAGGAGCGACTCGCCCCCTCCGCCATCGTGGATGGCGACCGCCCCGTGTAGCGTGGCCGTCACATGCTCGATCAGATCCACGGGCCGGCCGACCTCCGGTCGCTCTCCTACGAAGAGCTCGACGCCCTCGCCGGCGAGATCCGCACCTTCGTCGTCGACGCGGTCGACGCCGCCGGCAGCGGCCACCTGGGCTCCAACCTCGGGGCGGTCGAGCTCACCCTGGCGCTGCACCGGGTCTTCGACTCGCCGCGCGACCTGATCCTCTGGGACACCGGTCACCAGGCCTACGTCCACAAGATCGTCACGGGTCGCCAGGAGGACTTCGCCACGCTGCGCAAGGCGGGGGGCATGTCGGGCTACCCCAGCCGGCACGAGTCCGAGCACGACTGGGTCGAGAACAGCCACGCCTCGACCATCCTCTCCTACGCCCACGGCCTGGCCTGCGCCCGCGACGCCGGCACCCTGCCCGAGGTCGCGCCCAGCGTGGCGGTGGACGACGACGCGGACGCCCGCCCCGACCGCCGCCAGATCGTGGCGGTGATCGGCGACGGCTCGATGACCGGCGGCATGGCCTTCGAGGGCCTGAACAACCTCGGCCACAGTGGCCGCAACGTCATCATCATCCTGAACGACAACGGCCGGTCCTACGCCCCGACGGTCTCGCGCCTCGGCGAGTCGCTGGCCCGCCTCCGCCTCAACCCCTCCTATCTGCGCCGCCAGGCCCGGGTCGAGCGGATGCTGCACGACATGCCCATCGTGGGCGACCGCCTCGAGCGAGCGGTCGAGGCCACCAAGGCCGCCGTGCGCGAGATGTGGGAGCCGCCGGCGTTCTTCGAGAACCTCGGCGTGCGCTACTCCGGCCCCTTCGACGGCCACGACATCGAGGGCCTCGAGCGGGCCCTGCGCCACGCCGCCGAGCTCGACGACGGGCCCGTCGTGGTCCACGTGGTCACCCAGAAGGGCAAGGGCCACGAGCCCGCCGAGAGCGACACCATCAAACACCTCCACGACATCGGCGGGGTGAAGCCGGGCAGCTACACGGCGGCGTTCACGGAGGCGCTGATCAAGGAGGCCGACGAGCGCCCCGAGCTGATCGCCATCACCGCGGCGATGCCCGACTCCACCGGCCTGCTCCCGTTCGGCGAGCGCTTCCCGGGCCGCTGCGTCGACGTCGGCATCGCCGAGCAGCACGCGGTCACGATGGCCGCGGGCATGGCCATGGGCGGGCTCCGCCCGGTCTGCGCGATCTACTCGACGTTCCTCACCCGGGCCTTCGACCAGCTCAACCTCGACGTCGGCTTGCACGGCCTGCCGGTCGTGGTCTGCCTGGACCGGGCCGGCATCACCGGCGACGACGGCCCGTCCCACCACGGCATCCTCGACATGGTGCTGTGCACCAAGGTGCCGGGCCTGACCATGTTCGCCCCGTCGTCGTACCAGGAGCTCGGTGTCATGCTCCACGACGCCCTCGAGCTCACCGACGGGCCGGCGGTGCTCCGGTGGGCCAAGACCGCGGCGCCGAGCGTCACCCCCGACCAGGTGGGCCACGGCCTGCACGCCCGCAAGGTGCGCGCCGGGGCCGACGTGTGCCTCGTCGGCGTGGGCAAGATGCTGGCCGCCTGCGAGGCCGCTGCCGACGAGCTCGAGGCCGACGGCATCCGGGCGACGGTCTGGGACCCCCGCGTGGTCAAGCCCCTCGACCCCGACCTGATCGCCGACGCCGCCACCCACCGCCTCGTGGTCACCGTCGAGGACGGCCTGCGCGACGGCGGCGTGGGCTCGGCCATCGCCGACCGGGTCGGCGAGCAGGCCCTCGGCGCCGCCGCCCCCGTGGTGCGGGTGCTCGGCGTGCCCTCGGCCTACCTGGCCCACGGCAAGCCCGACGCCATCCTGGCCGACCTGGGCCTCGACGCCGCCGGCGTCGTCGCCGAGGTGCGGCGCAGCCTCGCCGCCCTGGGCTAGACGCGACAGAGCCCGGGATGCGGCCGTTGCGGCGCTTCCCGGGCTCTTCCCCCCTGTCGCCCCCACATGGAGTAATCCACAGCCTACCGCGTGACGTACGTCACGTCGAGAGCGCGCGCCGGGCCCCCGTCCACGGGGCCGTCACACGATCAGTAGAAGGGGTTGGCGCCGGCGGTGTGGTCAGTGGCGTCCTCGACCCGGGTGATCTCGGGGATGGCCTCGAGGATGGCGGCCTCGATGCCCTCGCGCAGGGTGACGGCGCTGACCGCGCAGCCCTGGCAGCCGCCGCCCATGGTGACGAAGGCGACGTCGTCCTGGACGCCCTCGAGCTTGGCATAGCCCCCGTGGGCCGCCAGCGCCGGGTTCACCGACTGGTCGAGCAGCTGGTTGATGCGGTCCACCACGTCGCCGGACAGCTCGAGGTCGATGCCGGCCAGCGGGTTGGGCCGGTTGGGGTTGCGCATGACCAGGCCCTCGCTGCCGTTGCGGGGCAGGTCGAGGGTGGCGCCGCGGAGGCGGTCGATGCTGTCGGCGGGCACGATCACCGGTAGCTCGCCCTGCAGCACCACCGAGTCGCCGGCGGCCGGGTCGGCGTCGGCCACGGGGTCGAACGAGAGGTCGT
The DNA here is from genome assembly GCA_041908445.1 of Acidimicrobiales bacterium. Classification (GTDB taxonomy): domain Bacteria; phylum Actinomycetota; class Acidimicrobiia; order Acidimicrobiales; family DATDAH01; genus JAEUJM01. The sequence continues at coordinate 42,965 of JAYRFK010000114.1, forward strand.
AGGTGAACTCCACGCCGGCCACGCCGGTGATCTCGACCCGCAGGCCGAGGTCGTCGCCGTCGGCCTCGTTGGCCCGCAGGGCCAGGACCTGGACGCGGGCGGCCTCGGTGACCGCGAGGACGACGTCCTGGTCGGTCTGGTCGGCGGCGTCGGTGGGGATCGTCGTGTCGGCCATCGGGGTCAGGCTACGGGGAGCCGCCTCGTCCGGCACCGGCCGGGGGCCGACGGCGGTACGACGGACGCCGGCGGGCGGTGGCACCTAGAGTCCCAGACGGTGGGGGACGTGTTGTCCGACACGCCCGGGGTCCTCTACTGGGACGAGGTGCACCACGACGAGCTCGCCAACCGGGTCATCGCCGAGGCGATGTACCCGCACCTCCAGGCGCAGTTCGCGGAGCTCGCCCGCAACACGTGACGGGGATCAGGCCGCGGCCGCCGCCGAGCGCAGGGCGCGGTAGAGCAGGGCCGGGTCGCCGAGGCGGCGCCGCAGCTCGCGCTCGAGGCCGGCGATGGGGTGCAGGTTCTGCGGGGCGCGGGGATCCTTGTGGGGCTGGCTGGCGAACCGGGGCAGGGTGGCCGTGACCTGGTCGGCCACGGCCGCGGCCTCGGCGACCGTGCCCTCGGCGGCCACCTCGCAGCGGACCACGCCGGCCCACGGGTGGCCGGCGGCACGCGGAAGGCGGAGGTACCACGAATACCGCGACCAGGACAGGCTGGTGGTGACGAACAGCGGGGTGCGCTCCCCCGGTGCCAGCGCGGCCACCACCCGGTCGAGCTCGGCGGGCAGGTAGCCCACGTGGTGGGTCTTGACGTAGCCCACCGCCCGTGGAGCGGCCCCGCCGTGCTTGAGGGGGCCGTCCACGACCACCAGGTCGGCGGTGCCCGCCACCTCGGTGGCGACCTCGGCCTCGAGGTCGCCCATGCAGCGCTGCAGCGAGAGGGAGAGCTGCTCGAGGTCGTCGCCCGAGACCGGGCGCAGGGCGAAGGTGGCGTGGCGGGTCACGACGGGCTCGGCCTCGCGGGCGGGGCAGAAGAGGCCCCGCGCGACCCTGGCCAGCACCACCTGCGCGCGGTCGTCGCAGCGCACCGCGCCCGAGGCGTAGGAGGCGCAGATCCCCTGGTGGACCCGATCGTCCTCGCCGGTGACCCAGACTCGGGCCTCCACCCTGCGGACGCCGTCGACGAACAGCACCGAGGCCGGCGCCGTGGTGCCCGGGGCGGGGGGACGTGGGGCCCACGCCTCGACCGGCACCTCCACGCCGAGGTCGGCGGGGGTGGCCGGCTCGGCGAGGGCGCCGGGGTCTATCGGCGCGCCGTACTCCGGTGCCCACCCCTCGACCGCGAACCGCACCGGCCGACCGGCCCTCAGCCCTCGACCCGCTCGACGGTCGAGCCCGCGGGACCCTTGCGCACCTCGTAGCGGACGGGCAGGCGCTCGGCCAGCTCCCGGACGTGGGTCACGATGCCGACCACGCGACCCTGGGCGCCGAGCTCCTCCAGGGCGGTGGCGACGGTCTCGAGGGTGTCGGGGTCGAGGCTGCCGAAGCCCTCGTCGAGGAACATCGATTCGAGGCGGACCGCGCCGCCGGCGGCGAGCTCGGCGATCTGGTCGGCGAGGGCCAGGGCCAAGGCGAGGGACACGAGGAAGGTCTCGCCGCCCGACAGGGTGCGGGCCAGCCGGACGGTGTCGGCGTTGGCGTGGTCGATCACCGCGAACTGGCGCTTGTCGTCGACGGTGAGCGAGTAGGCGCCGCCGGCGAGCGCGACCAGCTTCTCGGTGGCGCCGTCGAGGAGGCGGTCGTGGGCCTCGTCGAGGATCCAGCGCTCGAAGCGGTCGGCCTTGAGGTGCTGCGCCAGGGTGCGGGACAGCACCTCGTCCCGGTCGGCCGCAGCCCGCTCGGCCTCGACCTGCTCCTTGCGGGCCAGCTCCTCCTCGAGCTTCTCGAGCTGACCCTCGGCCCGGGTGCGCTCCTCGACGGCGACGGTGTGCGGCGCCCGGCCGGCCAGCTCGATGTCGACCGAGCGGCAGAAGTCGTCGATGCGGGTGACGAGCTCGGCCCGCGCCTCGTCGGCGGCCACGGCCCGGGACGCGACGGCCTCGGCCTGCTCGTCGAGCGCGGGGCGCTGCTCGTCCGCCCAGGCCACCAGCGCCGCCCAGTCGTCGGCCAGGCGCTCGCCGCCCGCCGGAGGCGGGCCGAGCGCGGCGAGTTCGTCACGCCGACGCTCGAACTCCCGACGCTGGTCGCGCTCACGCTCCACCAGGCGCGCCCGGCTGGCGGTGATGCGCTCCAGGTTGGCGCGGGCCTCGCTGTCGGCGGCCCGGGCGTTGACGACGTCCTTCTCGGCGCGGACGAGGCCGTCGAGCTGGGCCTGGGCGACCGCCAGCGGGGGCTGGCCCTCGACCCGGGCGTCGAGCTCGGCCACCTGCTCGCGGACACCGGTGAGGGTGGCCTCGATCTTGTCGAGCTGGCGCTGGGCGTCGACGAGGCGGCGCTGGGCCTCGGTGGCGGCCTCGGCGGCGCGGTCGCGGGCCGCCGTCGCCTCGGACACCGCCAAGGCGTCGTGCTCGGGGAGGTGCCCGACGGTCTGGCGGCACACCGGACAGGGCTCACCCACGGCCAGGGTGGCGACCAGGGCGCCGGCGAGGTCGGCGCGCCGAGCCTCCTCCAGGGCGGCCTCGGCGGCCTGGAGGGCCGCCGCCGTGGCACCGACGGCCTCCTGGGCCTCACCCTCGGCGGTGCGGGCCTCGACCTGCATGGCCTCGCCCTTGAGCAGCCGGGCGCCGGCCTCCTCGCGTGCCTGGAGGTCGCGGACGGCGAGCTCGAGCGCGGTGCGGTCGAGGCTCGGGTCGTGGGCGGCCTCGGCCGCGGCCAGCACGTCGGACGCGACGCCGGCCTCGCGCTCGCGTCGGACGACCTCGTGGTCCACCTCGGCCAGCTTCGTGCCCATCTCGGCCACGTCCGCGGGCACGGCCAGGCCGGCCAGCAGCCCGGTTCGCTCGGCGATGGTGGCGCCCTCGGCCCGCGCCGCCTCGGCCTCGGCGGCGAGGCGGTCGAGCTCGGGCTGGGCCTCGTCGATCTTCTCGACCAGGTTGGCCAGCAGCTTCACCCGGCCGGTGAGGGCCTTGCGGGCCTCCGGGGTGGCGGCCGAGAGGTCGGCGAGCTGGCGGTCGAGCATCTCGCGCTCGACGGCCGCCTTGCGGGAGCGCTGGTTGGCCAGGGACTGCATGCGCTCGTAGAGACCCAGGCCCAGCAGCTCGACGAGGAGGTCCTGGCGCTCGGCGGGCTTCTCGTGGAGGAACCGGGCGAACTCGCCCTGGGGCAGCACCACGCAGGTGTTGAAGTGCTCGAAGGTGAGGCCGAGCAGCGTCGCCACCGCGGCGGTGACCCCGTCGGCGTCGCCGGCCAGGTTCTCGACGACGCCGGCGGCCTCGCCCCCGTCGGGCCCGTCCAGCCGCTCGAGGCGGGCCTCCTTGGTGGTGGCGCCGCCCCGTCCGGTGGCCCGCACGACCCGGGCCACCCGGTAGGCCTCCTCGCCGAGGGCGAAGTCCAGCCGCACCCGGGCCTCGACCTTCCCCTGGCTGATGAGCGGGCTGACGAGGCGGCGGTCGCCGTAGCGGGCCACCGAGCCGTAGAGGGCGAAGGTGAGCGCGTCGATGACGCTGGACTTGCCCGCCCCCGTCGGCCCGGCGAGCGCGAAGAGGTCGGCGCCCCGGAAGTCGACGGTGGTGCGGTCGCGGAAGGCCGTGAAGCCCTCGACCTCGAGCTCGAGCGGGCGCATCAGGCGGCCTCGCCGCCGTGGTCACCGGTGACCACGTCGAGCAGCTCGGCGAACAGCGCGGCGAGGTCGGGGTCGGTGGCGTCCTGCTCCGCGAGGTAGAGGTCGAACAGCTCCTGGGGCGTGCGCCCGGCGCGCTCGGTGCGCTGCCTGCGTTCGGCCTCCGACCGCACGACGGTCACCTCGACCGCGTCGGGGAACAGGGCGCGGACGTCGTCGGCCAGCCCGGCGCGGGCGGGCTCGTCGACCCGGATGCGCAGGAAGTCGTCGCCGGTGGTGCCGGCCAGGGCGCCGAGCGCCCCGAGGTCGCCCTCGATCGTGCGCAGGCGCCGGCCGGCGGTGAGCGGGATCGACCGGACCTCGGCAGGCGTGCCGGGGGACGCCTCCACCACGAGGACGGCCTTGTCGTCCTGGGTCTCGCCGAAGTCGAGCTGGAGCGGCGAGCCGCAGTACCAGGCCGGGCAGGGCCCGGGGATCGACTGCTGGCGGTGGAGGTGGCCGAGGGCGACGTAGTGGGTGCCCGACGGGAACGCCGTGGCCGGGACGCTGTAGTCGTCGAAGAGGTGGGCGGCCCGCTCGCCGCCGCCGGCCTGGCCGCCGACCACCATCAGGTGGGCGACCAGCACGTTCACGGTGTCGTCGCCGAAGCCCGAGGTGAGCAGGTCGACGGCCTGGCGCACCCGCTCGGCGTAGCGGCCGCCGTGCTGGTCGGCGTCGAGCGAGAGCAGGTCGGCGGCGGTGACGATGTAGCGCTGGCTGGGGAAGGGCACGACCGCGATGCGGGCCCGCTCGCCGCCGGCCTCGACGTCGATGACGCCGCCGTCGTCGGGGCTGGTGAGCATCGGCACCACCTGGACGCCCCCGAGGGCGAGCAGGGGTGCCACCGCCGCGAGGCGGCGGGCGTTGTCGTGGTTGCCGGCGATGACGATCACCGGGCGGTCGCCGCCGTGGGCGAGCTCGAGCAGCGTGCGGTAGACGCAGCGCTCGGCCTCGGGCGTGGGGGCGGCGGAGTCGAACAGGTCGCCCGCCACGAGGACGAGGTCGACCGCCTCGGCGCCGGCGACGCCCACGATCTCGGCGAGGACGGCATCGTGCTCATCGGCCCGGGACCGGCCCCGGATGGTCTTGCCGACGTGCCAGTCGGAGGTGTGCAGGAGCTTCACGGCATCACAGCTTCGGGAAGGAGGCGAAGGGGTCGGCGGGGTGCTCGGTGGCGGTGGGGTTGGCGCCCGCCTCCGACGCCCGGGTGGCCCACGCCGGGAACGGGAACTGCACCATGAGCGGGACCGGGATCTCGGGCTGGGACAGCAGCATCGTGCCCGGCTTGATGATGGTGGCCCGCTGGCGCTGCACCTGGGGCAGGAAGCCGTACTCCCCCCGGCTGGCCTCGGCGGCGTCGAGGCGGCCCACCACCCGGATGGCGCTGTTGGCCACGATGCGGCGCTCGACCTCGCTGGCGGTCTGCTGGGCGCCGATGAGGATGATGCCGAGCGACCGACCCCGCTCGGCCACGTCGAGAAGGATCTCCTTGATGGGGCTGGCACCCTCGCGCGGGGCGTACTTGTTGAGCTCGTCGAGCACGACGAACTGGAGCGGCTTGGCCTGGCCCGCCTTCTCCTTCTCCTCGAAGGCCTTGCGCAGCACCACGCCGACGACGAACCGCTTGGCCCGGTCGTTGAGGTTGTGCAGGTCGACCACGGTCACCTGCTTCTCGAACTTCACCCGGTGGCGCTCGGGGTTGGCCACGTCGGCACGGATGAGCGGCTCGAGGTGGCGGATGGCGCCGTTGAGGCGGCGGACGAACGCGCCGATGGTGCCGGCGCCGATGGAGCGGCCCGCCCACTCTACGGCGTCGGCCTCGTCCTCCACCTTGGCGCTGATGAGCTCGACCAGCTCCCGGAAGGTGCGCACGAGCTGGCCGTCGATGGTCACCGCGCCGTCGCCGGCGGGCTGGGCGTACTGGGTGAGCCGGTGGGTGACGTTGTGCACGACCATCGTGTACTGCTGGCGGTCGTCCTCGGCGTCGGCGAAGAGGAACGGCAGCAGCTCGTCCTCGCAGAACTGCTGGATGGTCCAGAACACCGAGGTGACGCCCTCGGTGCGGCTGGTCACGTCGGGCTTGGCGGTGGCGTCGCCGCGGCGGGGCGGGGCGAAGACGTCGACGCTGGTGAACGGGCCCGGCGTGAGGCCGAGCTTCGTGTAGCGGTCGTGGTCGTCGCTGCGCAGGGCGGTGTTGGGGTGGTCGAGGAAGAGGAGGTCCTCGCCCTTCACGTTGAAGATGAGCGCCTTGGTGTTGACCGCGTCGGCCCCGAGCGCCCCCGAGTGGAACAGGCTGTAGAGCAGGAAGGTGGCGTAGGTGGTCTTGGTGGCCACGCCGCTGATGCCGCTGATGTTGACGTGGGCGCCCCGGGTGCCGTCGAGGAACTCGAGGTTCACGTAGAGCGGCTCGTCGTCGCGCGTGAGGCCGGCGGGCAGGCGCTTGTCCATGCCGTCGAAGAACAGGGCCTGGTCGCGCTCGGCCCCCGAGGCCCGGCGGACCTCCTGGCCGGGCAGCGGCGGCACGAACACCTCGGGCTCGAACCGGGTGGCCTGCACCTGGGCGGCCTCGCTGACCTCGGCGGGCAGCACGCCGTCCTCGATGAGCCAGACGTCGCTGTCGAAGCGGGCGCCCTCGTGGCGGGCCCGCACCTGGCCGACCACGCCGTAGATCTTCACCGGGTCGCGGCCCGGCAGGTCGGTGCGCTCGAGGGCGACGACGTCGTCGAGCTGGAGGAAGGCGTCCTCGCCCACGCCCACCCAGAACTCGAGCGGTGTGGCGTCCTCGGTGCCGATCACCCGCCCCACGACGTCGTCGTCGGCGGCGCCGGCAGGGTCGTCGGGGGTCATGGGCCGAACCTACCGCGCCCCTGTGACAGTTCGATCGACCCCGGCGCCGCCCAACGGGCGCGCGCAGGCAGCACCTCGTCGCCGAGCACGGGGTGGTCGGTCGCCGCCTGGGAAAGCGGCGGGATGGCCCTCCTCACGAGCCCCGGCACGTCAGGCCGCCGCCTGGGTGGGTGGGTCGGTGGTGTGGCCGAGGTGGTCGCGTCGCCATCGGTTGCGGCGGCGGATCTCGGCGTCGAGGCGTTCTTTCCAGCGGTTGTGGGGGCCGCACTTGGGGTCGCCGTTGACCGCTGCGGTGGGTCCGCCGTCGGTGAAGGGGACGAGGTGGTCGATCTGGCAGCGCCAGGAGGGGACGTCGCAGCCGGCGGGGTGGCCGCACCAGTCGTGGGTGAGTTGCACGGCGGTGCGGAGGGGACCGGTGAAGCCCCGTTGGGTCTGGCCGAAGTCCAACGGCACGCCGTCGGGGTCGAGCAGGAGTCGGCGGAGCTCGCCGGCGAGGCCGAGCGACACGGCGGTGGAGGGGGCGATGATGGTGCCGTCGTCGAGCCGG
>JAYRFK010000115.1:0-2623 GCA_041908445.1 Acidimicrobiales bacterium
GCCGCTGGCGATGATGGCGCTGGCGAAGTCGGTGTTCTCCGAGAAGAACCCGTAGCCCGGGTGCACGCCGTCGGCGCCGCTGCGCTCGATCGCGTCCATGATCGCGTCGGTGTTGAGGTAGCTCTCGGCGGCGGTCTGGCCGCCGAGGGCGTACGCCTCGTCGGCGAGGCGGATGTGCAGCGCGTCGCGGTCGAGCTCGGAGTACACGGCGACCGTGCCGATGCCCAGCTCACGGCAGGTGCGGATGACCCGGACGGCGATCTCGCCCCGGTTGGCGATCAGGATCTTCGAGAGCACCCCCTATGGTTAGTTCCGTGTCGGGTGGTGATGCCAGCCTCGTGCCGTCGTCCTTGCGGGCGGCCCTCAGCGGAAGCCGCTTCGCGGACGTGCGGTGGGTGGCCGAGACCGGCTCGACCAACGCCGACCTGGCCGCGCTGGCCGCCGACGGGGCGCCCGAGGGTGTCGTGCTGGTCGCCGACCACCAGACCGCCGGACGCGGTCGGCTCGGGCGCACCTGGACCGCGCCGCCGGGCTCGTCGCTGCTGCTGTCGGTGCTGCTCCGGCCCGCCTTGCCGGTCGGCCACGCCCACGCGCTGATGACCGCGGTCGCCCTCGCCGCCCGCGAGGCCTGCACCGAGGTGGCGGGGGTCACCCCGGGGTTGAAGTGGCCCAACGACCTGGTCGTGGCGGTTCCCGCCGCCGGCGGCGGCGAGCGCAAGGTCGCCGGCGTGCTGGCCGAGTCCACCCTCGCCGGGGACCACCTCGACGCCGTGGTCGTCGGCATCGGCCTCAACGTGAACTGGCCCCGCGAGCTGCCCGACGAGATCGCCGACCTGGCCACCGCGTTGAACCACCTGGCCGGCGACGCCGTCGACCGGGCCGAGCTGCTCGCCGCCCTCCTGCTCGCCCTCGATCGGCGGTACACCGCCCTGCTCGCCCCGGGCGGGCGCGCCGCCCTCCGGGACGAGGAGCATGCCGCGTCGGCCACCCTCGGCCGCCGGGTGCGTGTCCTGCGGGCCCACGACGAGCTCGAAGGGGTCGCCGCCGGCTTCACCGACGACGGCGCCCTGTGCCTCGAGGTCGACACCGACGTCCTCGTCGTCCCCGTCGGCGACGTCATCCATCTGCGCCCCATCGCCTAGCTCCTCCTCCGTCGGAGCGCCTTCGGCTCACCGCCTGGCTCCTCCTCCGTCGGAGCGCCTTCGGCTCACCGCCTGGCTCCTCCTCCGTCGGAGCGCCTTCGGCATCCGGTTCGGCCCCACCGCTGCCCGCCTCCGGCGGTCAGCCTCAGGACGGCGACCCGACCAGCGCCGACCGCCACGGAAGCCCCCCGTCGAGCGCTCCTCGGTTCAGTCGAGGGCGGCGGCCTCGTAGAGGGGGAGCACCAGGGCGTCGCAGTGCTCGTGGAGCTTGGCGTCGAGGTGGGCCGGGTCGATCTCGTCGAGCACGTGGTGCTTCACCGGGCCCTGGAACTCGTGCGAGCGCTCCAGGGCGAGCGCGTCGAGGGGCACGCCCGCGAAGGCGGCCAGGCGGTCGGCGTGGGCGCGGATGTCGGGGGTGCGCAGCACGAGCAGTCGCTCCGGCGTCACGTGGGCCACGACCCGGGTGTTGAAGCGGGCGTACTCCGAGAAGAAGCCGTCCAGGGTCGGGAGGCCCCGCTCGGCCAGCGCCGCCTCCTCGGGCGGGTGGCCCTCGGGTGGACCGTGGCGCAGCGCCCGCAGCTCCAGCCACCGGGGCGACCGGTAGGTGACCATCTGGTTGATCTTCGAGTCGAGCCAGGAGCGGGGCTCCCGCAGGGTCAGCACGTAGCGGGCGCCGGGGTAGCGGGGGACCAGCACGTCGATGATCTCGCCGTTGAGGAACGACGAGTCGACGTCGAGGGGCAGCCGCTCGTCCTTGCCGTCGAGGTAGCGGTCGAGCGCACCCTCGGGCAGGTCGCCGCGCAGGCGCGCCTCGACGAGGGGGCGCAGGTCGTGGGCCTCGGGCTCGTGCTCGGCCCGGTAGGCGGAGAACAGGCCGGCCACGGGGTGGGTGCCCGTCTTCTCGTCGCCGACGCAGAAGAGCCGGCCCATCGGGGGCACCGGTGCCCCCGTCACGGATCGAGGGTGCGGGCGGCCAGGGCGGCCAGCTTCGACGCGGCGGCCTCGGTGTGCGGGCCCGGGCAGGCGGGGAGGGCCCGGCCGTCGACGTGGGAGATGGGCTGCACGTCGCGGGTGCTCGAGGTGAGGAAGGCCTCGTCGGCCGCGGCCAGGGCCTCGAGGGGGACGTCGCACTCGACGGCCTCGGAGGTCTCCAGCACGAGCTCCCGGGTGATGCCGCCGAGGCAGCCGGCCGCGAGCGTGGGCGTGACCAGGCGCCCCTCGTGCACGAGGAACACGTTGGAGCCCGTGCCCTCGCAGAGCCGGCCCGCGGTGTTGGGGAAGATCGCCTCGCTCGCCCCCCGCTCGTGGGCGTAGGTCAGGGCCACCACGTTCTCGGCGTAGGACACGGTCTTGAGGCCGGCCACGGCGCTGTGCTCGTTGCGCGGCCACGGCACGGTGACCACGGCCGTCGACGGCGGCCAGACCGTCGCCGGCGACGCGGCGATCACCACCGTCGGCAGCACGGTGCCGCGGTCCGAGCC
>JAYRFK010000116.1:0-3881 GCA_041908445.1 Acidimicrobiales bacterium
CGAAGGACACCTCGGCGCTCATCCGCATCGCCGAGGACGGCGGCTACGACTTCCGGCTCCTGAAGGGCGTGGTCGACGTCAACGACGAGCAGTTCGAGCGGGTCGTGCGCAAGGTCACGGAGATGGCCGGCGGCTCCCTCGAGGGCGTCACCGTGGCGGCCTGGGGTCTGACCTTCAAGGCCCGCACCGACGACCTGCGCGAGTCGCCGGCGCTGCAGATCCTCGGGCGCATCCTCGCGGAGGGGGCCACCGTGCGGGCCTACGACCCCGCCGTGTCGGGCGAGGTCGCCTCCCACCCCGACATCGAGGTCTGCGACGATCCCTACGCCCCGTGCGCCGGCGCCCACGTGCTGGTCGTGCTCACCGAGTGGGACGAGTTCCGCTGGCTCGACCTCGACAAGGTGGCGGACACCATGGCCGAGCCCGCGATCATCGACGCCCGGAACCTCCTCGACCGCTCCGCGGTGCAGCGCCGGGGCTTCCGCTTCGAGGGCATCGGGCGCCGCTGACGTGGGGCGGATCGTCGTCACCGGCGGGGCCGGGTTCCTGGGCTCGCACCTCGCCACCCTCCTCGTCGAACGCGGGGACGAGGTGGTCGCGGTCGACGACCTGTCGTCGGGCTCCCGGGACAACGTCGCCCACCTGCTCGACCACGAGCGCTTCACCTTCGTCGAGCAGGACGTCAGCGCCGGCCTCCCCGTCGACGGGCCGGTCGACGGCGTCGTGCACATGGCCAGCCCCGCCTCGGTGCCGGACTACCTCTCGCGGCCCATCGAGACCCTCGACGTGGGCAGCCTCGGCACCCGCCACGGCCTCGAGCTGGCGAAGGCCACCGGCGCACGGTTCGTGCTGGCCTCGACCAGTGAGGTCTACGGCGACCCGCTCGAGCACCCCCAGACCGAGTCCTACTGGGGCAACGTCAACCCGGTGGGGCCCCGCAGCGTCTACGACGAGGCCAAGCGCTTCGCCGAGGCGCTGACCATGGCCTTCCACCGCACCCACGGCGTCAGCGTCGGCATCATCCGCACCTTCAACACCTACGGCCCGGCCATGCGGCCGAACGACGGCCGGGTGGTGTCGAACTTCCTCGTCCAGGCCCTGCGGGGCGAGCCCCTCACGGTCTACGGCGACGGCAGCCAGACCCGGAGCTTCTGCTACGTGGACGACCAGGTGCGCGGCTACGCGGCCATGCTCGACGCCGCCGACGTCACCGGGCCGGTCAACGTCGGCAATCCGGGCGAGTTCACCATGCTCGAGCTCGCCGAGCAGGTGGTCGAGGTCACCGGGTCGAGCTCCACGGTGACCTTCGAGGACCTGCCCGTCGACGACCCCACCCAGCGTCGCCCCGACATCACGCTGGCGGGCGAGCTCCTGGGCTGGAAGCCCGGCATCGAGCTGCGCGACGGCCTCGAGCGCACGGCCGCCTGGCTGCGCGGCCGCCTCGGCCTCTGACCCGTCCGCGCGGGGCGACCGGAAGGATCAGACGGGGCGGGCCTCGGCCTCGGCGCGGTGCTCGAGGTACCAGGCGTGGGTGCGGGCCAGGCCCTCGGCGAAGGTGGTGCTGGCCTTGAAGCCGAACGCCGCCTCGGCCCGACCGGCGTCGACGCGGCGGCGGGGCTGCCCGTCGGGCTTCGAGTGGTCCCACTCGATCCGGCCCTCGAACCCGGTGACCTCGACGATGGTCTCCACCAGCTCCGAGATCGGGGTCTCGTGGTTGGCGCCGAGGTTGACGGGGTCGCCCTCGTCGTAGTGCTCCGCGGCGAGCAGGATGCCCTCGGCGGCGTCGTCGACGTAGAGGAACTCCCGGCTGGCCCGGCCGGTGCCCCACACCACGATGTGGTCGTCACCGGCCTCCTTGGCGTCCACGCACTTCTTCATGAGCGCGGGGATGACGTGGGAGACGTCCGGGTGGAACTTGTCGCCCGGCCCGTAGAGGTTCGTCGGCATCAGGTAGACGGCGTTCTGGCCGTACTGCGCCCGGTTGGCCTGCGCCTGCATCAGCTGGGCGAGCTTGGCGATGCCGTAGGGGGCGTTGGTCTCCTCGGGGAAGCCCTGCCAGAGCGAGTCCTCGGAGAAGGGCACCGGCGTGAACTTCGGGTACGAGCAGATGGTGCCGATCATCACGGTCTTCGGGGTCTCGCGCCGCCGGGCCTCCTCCAGCACGTAGGTGCCCATGAGGAGGTTGTCGAGGTAGAGGTCGGCCGGCCGCCGCTGGTTGGCGCCGATGCCGCCGACCCGGGCCGCGAGGTGGATCACCAGGTCGGGCTCGGTCTCGGCGAAGAGCGCCTCGGTGGCGTCGGGCCGGCGCAGGTCGAAGTCGGCGCTGCCGGGGGCCATCACGTGGGCGGCGGGGCGGCCCTCGAGGCCGGCGAGCACCGCCCGGCCCAGGAAGCCACGCCCCCCGGTGACGAGCACCCGCCGATCGGTCCAGAACGCGGTCACCGGCGCGACTCCACAGCCATGGGTCGCAATCGTACCGGGGGTCCTGACACACTCCTGCGGGTGGTCGCCGTGCCCCGGGTCGCCGTGACCCTCGAGCAGTGCTGGCACGCCGTGCCGGGCGGGACGGCGACCTCGGCCATCGCCGCCACGGCGGCCCTCGACGGGCGCGACGACGTCGAGCTCGTGGGTGTCTCCGCCCGCCACGGCGGCCCGCCGCCGGCGCCGTTCGTGCCGCCGATCGAAACCCGGCCGATGCGCCTGCCCCGGCTCGCGCTCTACGAGTCGTGGCACGTGCTCCGCCGGCCCCCGGTCGAGGCCGCCACCGGGCCGGTCGACGCCATCTGGGTCACGGGCGGCGCCGTGCCGCCCCGGTCGGCGCCGATGGTGGTCACCGTCCACGACCTGGCCTTCCTGCACCGGCCCGAGCACTTCACCGCCAAGGGCCGCCGCTTCTTCCGCCAGGCCACCGAGTGCGCCCGGCGCGACGCCGACCTGGTCCTCTGCCCGTCGCAGGCCACCGCCGACGACTGCGCCGACCACGGCTTCGAGCGCGAGCGCCTGCGGGTGGTGCCCTGGGGTGTCGACCAGCGCCGGGCCACCCCGGAGGAGGTCGCCGACGTCGCCGCCCGCCACGGCCTCGAGCGGCCGTACGTGCTGTCCGTGGGCACCGCCGAGCCCCGCAAGAACCTGGCCGCGGTGTTCGGCGCCTTCGCCCGCCTGCGGCGCGACGACGTCGACCTCGTGGTCGTCGGGCCGAGCGGCTGGGGTGAGGACCTGCTGGCGCTGGCCGGCGCCGTGCCCCGCGAGCGGGTGCACCTGCTCGGCTTCGTCCCCGCCGCCGATCTGGCCGGGCTCTACGCCGGCGCCGCCGCCTTCTGCTACACGAGCCTCCTCGAGGGCTTCGGTCTGCCCGTGCTGGAGGCCATGGCCCAGGGGGCACCGGTCGTGACCTCGGCGGGCACGTCGACGGCCGAGGTCGCCGGCGACACCGCCCGCCTCGTCGAGCCGACCGACCACGACGCCGTGGCCGCGGCACTGGCCGAGCTGCTCGACGACCCGGACGAGGCCAGCGGCCTCGGTGCCGCCGCCCGTGAACGGGCCGGGACCTTCACCTGGGACCGCACCGCCGAGCTGGTCGCCGCCGCCCTCCACGAGGTCACGGCATGAGCGACGGAGGTGGTGAGGTGGCGGAGCGGAGCGGAGCCGCGGCGCCGTCGGGACGTGGATCCCGGAGGGGTGGCGACGGAGGTGGTGAGGTGGCGGAGCGGAGCGGAGCCGCGGCGCCGTCGGGACGTGGATCCCGGAGGGGTGGCGACGGAGGAGCCACGAAGCGAGTGGGCGTGAACCTCCTGTGGCTCGTCCCCGGCGTGGTGGGGGGCTCCGAGGAGTACACGATCCGCACACTGCTGGGATTCGCCGCCCAGGACGAGCCCGGCCCG
>JAYRFK010000117.1:0-37269 GCA_041908445.1 Acidimicrobiales bacterium
CCGTGGCCGACACCGTCGAGTCCTTCGCCCAGCTGGTCGAGGGCGAGCTCGACGACCTGCCCGAGCAGGCCTTCCTCAACGTCGGCGACGCCGACAGCGTGCGGGCCAAGGCCAAGCAGCTCCAGGAGGGGTGAGGCGATGCCCCTCCAGGTCGAGCTGGTGTCGCCCGAGCGGGTGCTCTTCGAGGGCGAGGCGGACCGCATCATCGCCCGCGCCCTCGGGTCGGGCGACTTCGCCGTCCTGCCCGGCCACGCCCCCTACCTGGCCGCCATCGCCACCCACCCCGTGCGGGTGATGCTGGCCGACGGCACCGAGGAGACCATCGCCGTACACGGCGGGTTCCTCTCGGTGGCCAACGACCGGGTGACCATCCTCTCCGACGTGGCCGAGCTCTCGAGCCACATCGACGAGGAGCGGGCGCGCCGGGCCAAGGAGCGGGCCGAGCAGGCCCTCGCCAAGGGCGACGACGCCGCCGCCGAGGCGGCGCTGCGCCGGGCCCACGTGCGCCTCGCCGTGGCCGGCGGCCTCACCACCGTCGGCTGACGGCTCGCCCTCTGCACTGACCGTCCTGGCTCCCGATCTCGGTGCCCTGGCACCGAAATCGGGAGCCAGTTCGCGTTGATCTGGGCGAAGCTGGCCCCATGCCTCGTCGCCGCTTCGCGGTCGCCCTGGTGGTCCCGGCGCCGGTCGCCACGGAGGTGGACGGGCTGCGCCGCGCCTGCGGTGACGCCAACCTGCGCAAGGTCACGCCCCACGTCACCCTGATCCCGCCCATCAACCTGCGGGAGGAGGACGTCCCCGCCGCCCTCGCGGTGGTGCGGGAGGCCGCGGCGGCGTGCGACCCCCTGCGGCTCGCCCTCGGGCCGGCCACGACCTTCGAGCCGGCCCGGTCCGTGCTCTACCTGGCGGTGGGCGGCCCCGACCTCGATCGGCTGACCGGCCTCCAGGCCGCGCTGGTGGCCGGTCCGATGGAGCGTCCGCCCCAGCACGAGGTCTTCGTCCCCCACGTGACCATCTCGATCGCCGCCGGGCCCGAGCGGGTCGCCGCCGGGATCGCGGCGCTGGCGGACTACCGGGCCGACGTGGTGGTCCCGCACGTCCACGTCCTGGAGAACGTCCGCGACGACGAGCTCGATCACCACGTCTGGCGCGCGGTCGCCGACGCCGCGTTGGGCGGGCGGGCGGTGGTGGGGCGCGGCGGCCTGGAGCTCGAGCTCACCGTGTCCTCGGCGGCCGCGCCGGACGTGGTGGCGTGGTCGCGCCCGCTCTGGGAGCGGGCCGACCGGGAGGACCTCGGCGCCACTGGCGAGGAGGCCACCATCGCCATCACCGCCCGTCGTGGCGACCAGGTCGTCGGTCTGCTGGAGGGCTGGTTCTGGGCCGACCTCGGCCACGTCGACGACCTCCTGGTCGACGAGAGCTGCCGCGGCGAGGGCGTCGGCCGCCACCTGCTCGCGCGCTTCGAGGCCGAGGCCCGGGCCCGTGGTTGCACCAGCCTGGCCCTGCGCACGCCGGAGGGTTCCAGGGCCGAGGGCTTCTACCGCCACCTCGGCTGGGAGCACGAGTCCACCCAGCACGCCTGGGTGTTCGGGAAGGACTTCCTCCACTTGCGCCGGCGCCTGAACTGAGCCCGGCGGCGGTGGGACGGCTCAGCGGAAGGGCTGGGGGCGGATCACGAGGAGCCAGGTCAGGACGCCGCTGAGGGCCACCAGGATGAGGGCGGCGACGGCCATCTCGGTCAGGAAGCCGTCCTCGGCCGCGTTCCAGATCCGCGTGGAGAGCGTCTCGATCCGGGTGGGCCGCAGCAGCAGCGTGGCCGGCAGCTCCTTCATGGTGGAGAGCAGCACGAGGCCCGCGCCCGCGAGCAGACCGGGGGCCATGAGGGGGAGGTCGATCGTGCGGAAGCGCCGCACCGGTCCGGCGCCGAGCATGGTGGCGGCGTCGCCGACGGCCCGCGAGACCCCGCCCACCGCGACCTGGGCCGCCCGCATCGACTGGGCGCCGAAGTGCACGA
Source organism: Acidimicrobiales bacterium (assembly GCA_041908445.1). Lineage (GTDB taxonomy): Bacteria > Actinomycetota > Acidimicrobiia > Acidimicrobiales > DATDAH01 > JAEUJM01. Next base: position 2,015 of record JAYRFK010000117.1, read on the forward strand.
CGTAGGCGAAGATCAACACGGGCAGGGTCTGGTAGAGCGAGCTCAGCACCGGCGTGTTCAGGACCCAGAACACCAGGGCGAGGGCCACCACGAGGCCCGGGATGGCGAAGCCGCTCACCACGAAGGTGTTGGCGGCGCCGCCGAGGCGGCTCCGGTAGCGGGTGGTCACGTAGGCCAGGGGCAGGACGACGGCGACGGCGACGGCGGCGGTCAACACGCCGATGCCGGCCGAGCTGAGCGTGGGTGCCACCGCGTCGCCGAGGTCCGCCGAGCCGCTGCCCGTGCCGGTCAGTCCCCGGATCGCCCAGTAGCCGAGGGTGACGACCGGCCCGAGGAGGGCGTTGCCGAGCACGACCAGGACCGCCACGAGGGCCGGGACGCGCCAGCGGCCGAGGGGGGTCACGAGGGCCCGGCCGGCGCCCATCGCCTCGGTCTGCACCGCCCGCCGACCGTTGGCCCGTTCGGCGCCGACCACGACGAGCGCCACCAGTGCCAGCACGAGCGCCAGGGCGAACGACTGGGCCCGGTCGAACAGCCGGTTGGCGAAGATCTGGGTGGTGAGCGTGTCGTAGCGGAGGAGCTTCACCGCGCCGAAGTCGCTGACCGTGTAGAGGAACACCAGCAGGCCGCCGGCCCAGATCGCACTCCGACACTGCGGGAGCACGATGGTGCGGACCACCGCCCACCGCCCGCGGCCGAGCAGCCGGCCGCTCTCCTCGAGCGACGGCGGGAGCTGGGCGAGGCGGGCCGCCACGGGGAGCAGGACGTAGGGGTAGGTGAACAGCGTGAGGACCAGCCAGGCGCCGGCGAAGCCGTGCACCGGCGGGAGCCAGCCGGCGGCGTCCTCGCCGACCACCTTCTCGACCAGGCCGCCGCGACCGAGGGCGGCGATCAGCGCAGCGGCGCCCACGAACGACGGGAACACGAGCGGCAGCGGCGCGAGCACGCGCCAGAGCCGCCGGAACGGCACGTCCGTGCGGACGACGAGCCAGGCCAGGGCGGTGCCGAGCGCCGCCGCGGTCAACGCCACGGTCGTGGCCAGGGCCACCGTGCGACCCAGGGCCTCGAGGGTGGAGGCGCTCGTCAGCTCGCCCCAGACGTCCGAGCCGAGCGTGACGTTGCGCCACACGATGTAGAGGAACGGCCAGGCGAAGACGAGCCCGGTGACCACCGAGACCACGACCAACGCCGTCGGCGCGGGCCGGCGCGATCGTCCCTCGTTCGTCACGGTGCCGTGCTCCCGGTGGTGGCGGACCTGGTGGACGCTCAGCCTTCGAGCCCGCTGTCTTCGATGAGCTCCCGCGTGCGCTCGAGGCCGCCGCCGAGCTCGTCGAGCTCGATGGTGTCCACGGCCAGCGAGTCGAGCGGCGGGAGGCCCTCGGCGGGCTCGACGCCGGCGGCCAGCGGGTACTCGAAGGTCTCCTCGCTGTAGAACTCCTGGGCTCCCTCGGACAGGAGGAAGTCGATCAGCGCGGTGGCGTCCTCCCGGCGGTCGCTGCTCTCGAGCACCGAGGCGGCGGTCACGATGAGGAGCGAGCCGATGTCACCGTCGGGGAAGGCGTGGTTCTCGCTCGGCACCGACGGGTCCTCGGCCTGGGCCCGCACGTTGTAGTAGTGGTTGACGAGACCCATCGGCACCTCGCCTCGGCCCACGGCCTCCACGATCGCGGTGTTGTTGGCGTACGTCGGGGCGTCGTTGTCGGCCATCCCCTCGAGCCACTCCTGGGCCGTGTCGTCGCCGAGCTCGCTGCGCATCGCGGTGACGAAGTCCTGGAACGAGGCGTTCTCGGGGGCGAGGGCCACGTCCCCCTCGTACTCGGGGTCGGTGAGGTCGAGGACCGAGTCGGGCAGGGTCTCGGGGTCGACGTCGTCGGTGTTGTAGACGAGCACCCGAACGCGGCCGGAGACGCCGACCCACCGGCCGTCCGACGCCTGGTTCTCGTCGGCCACCCGGTCGAGCGTCCCCGGGTCGAGCTCGGCGAGCAGGTCCTGCTGGTCAAGGAACCCGACCGCACCGGGACTCTGCGACAGGAACACGTCGGCGGGGGACTGGTCGCCCTCCTCGGCGATCAGGAGGGCGAGGTCGGTGGAGTCGCCGTACCGGACGTCGATGTCGATCCCCGTCTCCTCGGCGAACTCGACGAGCAGCGGCTCGATGATGTCCTCGCTGCGGCCGGAGTAGACGGTCAGGCGGTCCTCGCCGGCACACCCGCTGAGCAGGGTGGCGGCGACCACGACGGCGGCGGGGACGGCGACGGCGTTCAGGAGGGACATGACATCACGCTAGCCTGTGGGACCAGAAAGTGTAAAGGTCACCTAACACTGGCAGCAGGACGGCGCAGGGCCCCGGGGTCCCGTCGGCCGTCGACCGTGGAGGAGCAGCAGTGGACGACGAGGCACGACGCGCCGGCGTGGCGGTGGCCGAGGGGCGGCTGGCCTTCGGTGCGCAGGCGGTGCTCCGCGGCGCCGACCTCGTCGTCCCGGAGGGCTCGATCGTGGCCCTGCTCGGTCCGAGCGGCTGCGGGAAGACGACGCTGCTGCGCTCGATCGCCGGTCTCGAGCGCGTCGACGCCGGGGTCATCACCGTCGCCGGCGCCGTCGTCGACGATGCCGGCGCCGTCTTCGTCGCCCCCGAACGCCGCGGCGTCGGGATGGTCTTCCAGGACTGGGCCCTCTTCCCGCACCTGACCGTGGCCGAGAACGTGGGCTACGGCGTGCGCGACCGCGCCCGGCGGGCCGCGGCCGTCGAGGAGAACCTGGCGCGGGTGGGGCTCGCCGGCCTGGGCGATCGGCTGCCGGGCACCCTGTCGGGTGGCCAGAAGCAGCGGGTGGCCCTGGCCCGCGCGCTCGCCCCTGCGCCGGCGGTGCTGCTCCTCGACGAGCCGTTCTCGAACCTCGACCCCACCTTGCGCAACCAGCTCCGGGCCGAGGTCCGGACGCTGCTCGCCGGTCTCGGCGTGACCGCGGTGTTCGTCACCCACGACCAGGAGGAGGCCTTCGTGGTCGGCGACGAGGTCGCGGTGATGTCCGACGGGGTCATCGTCCAGCAGGCGCCACCGGCCGACGTCTACGCCACCCCCGCGACGCCCTGGCTGGCCTCGTTCGTGGGGGAGGCCAACCTGCTCCCCGGCGCGGCCGAGGGCACCACGGCGACGACCCCCGTCGGCCCCGTCGTCCTGCGGGAGGCCGCTCGCGGGGACGTCCAGGTCCTGGTGCGCCCCGAGGGCCTCACCCTCTCGGCGGGCGACGCCGGCACGGTCGAGTGGGTGGAGTTCCACGGCCACGACGTGCGCTACCGGGTCCGCCTCGACGACGCCACCACCGTCACCGCTCGGGCCCCCGGCGCGCCCCGCCACCACCCGGGCGACAGGGTCGTCGTCGAGGTGGACCCGTCGCCCACCGTTGCCTGGCCGTCCGACCGAGCGATGGTGGCGCCTGACCGCTAGTCCCTCGGCCAGTGAGCGTTGGCCCCCGCCGCCGACGACGTGGGGACGTGCTACCCGCCGGGCTCCCACAGCGTCGTGGCGTAGCTCTCCTCGAGCGACTGGTCGATCAGTTCGGCGGGGACCTCGTGGAGGCCGGGGATCTGGTCGCGGATGATGCAGCCGAGGGTGGGCAGCGTGGCCCGGTCGGGCCAGGAGGCCGGGTTCCACAGCTCGCTGCGCCGGAAGGCCTTGGCGCAGTGCATGTACTGCTGGGTCACGGAGACGCCGATGGCCGCCTTGGGACGCCGGTCCTTGACCGCACAGGCGTCGAGGACGGCCGCGTCGGTGGTGATGCACGCTCGGCCGTTGACCCGCAGTGTCTCGTCCACCCCGGGGACGAGGAACAGCAGGCCGACCCCGGAGCCCGCCACGATGTTCGTGATCGAGTCGAGCAGGTTGTTGCCGGCCAGGTCGGGGATCGCCAGACGGTGGTCGTCGAGCACGACGACGAACCCCGGCGGACCGCCCTTGGGTGACACGTCACCGGTGCCGTCGGGCGACGCCGTCCCCACGAGGACGAACGGCGACGCGGTCATGAACGTGCGGGCATGATCGTCGATCTCAGTCTGGATCTTGTCGACCGTGCTCCCCGGCATCCGGTAGAGCGAGCGCAGCTCGGACTCCGTGGTGATGACCGCGTCGAAGTCGTGGTCGACCATGGCGGGACGGTAGCCCAGGCCGCGTCAGCGGGGGGTGGCGTCGGGGAGGCCGCCGTCGACCGGCAGGGTGGCACCGGTCGTGGGCGTGGGGCGCTGCAGGAACCAGCTGACGGCGCGGGCCACGTGGGTGGCGGTGATGCGGGCCTTCAGGAGGTTGCGGTCCTGGTAGTAGGCCTCGAGGCCCTCGGCGTCGAGGCCCCGTGCCTTCATGCGGCCGGGGCCGACCTCGGCCCACAGGCCCGACGGGCGGTCCTCGTGGGAGAACACGGCATCCGGGGCCACCATGTTCACCCGCACGTCGGCGGGCGCCAGCTCGAGGGTGGCGATGCGGGCCAGTTGGTGGGCGGCGGCCTTGGTGGCGCTGTAGGCCCCGAACCCGGCGCCCGGGGCGAAGACGTTCTTGGTCGAGACCAGGACGACGTCGCCGCCGGTGCCCTGGTGGGCGAAGTGGTTCGCGGCCTCCCGGAGCAGCAGGAGGGTGCCGTCGACGTTGACCCGCTCGAGCCGGCGGAAGGCGTCGAGGTCCATCTCCGCCAACGAGGAGACGTGGGCCAGGCCGGCGTTGACCACCACCCCGTCGACGCCGCCCCACCGCCGGCTCACCGCCGCGAAGGCCTCCGCGACCGACGCCGGGTCGGTGACGTCGAGGGGGACGCCGAGGGCCCGACCGGGGCCCTGGCCGTCGAGGGTCGCCACGAGGGTCTCCAGCGGCTCGCCCGCGAGGTCCGTGGCCACGACGTGGGCGCCGTCGGCCAGCAGACCGTCGCAGATGCCCGAGCCGATCGCACCGGCGGCGCCGGTGACGAGCACGACCTGGCCGGCCAGTGGCGCGTCCACGGCGGCCCGCAGCTTGGCGTGCTGCAGCGGCCGGTGCTCCATGTCGAAGAGGTGGTCGTCGGGCACGGACTCGTAGGTGCCGCCCATGGCCGCGACCACGGTCTTGGCCCGCACGGTCTGGCGGGCGATGTCGGCCACGATGCGCGCGTCGGCGGCGTCCTGGCCGGCGCACAGCAGGCCCACGCCGGGAACGGCCACGATGCGGGGCGAGGGCTCGAACGGCGTGACGTCGGCGGGCAGGCGGTCCCGGTGGCGCTGGACGTAGGCGGCGTAGCGCATCGTCCAGGCGTCGAGGGCGTCGGCCACCGCATCGCCCAGGGCCTCGTCGCCGGCGAGGGTGTCGGGCCCGAGCTCGAGCCACGCCGGCAGCGGCCGGGTGCGGATGAGGTGGTCGGTGGTGAGCGGCGGGGTCACGAGGCGCTCCTCCGCGCCCGGCGCGCCCAGGGCGGCGACCACGTCGGGGTCGGTGACGACCTCCAGCACGACCCGGCGGTAGGGCCGGTCGGGGTCGCCGGTGCGGCGGGCCAGCGCCCCGCGCACGACGGGGGCGACCCGGGCCAGCGCAGCGGCGCCCGCCCCCTCGTTCTGGGACCACGCGGACGGCGTGGATGCCTCCAGCGTGGTCCCGGAACGGGATGCGGCGAACGCCTCGGCACGGGTCACGAGGTCGACCATGCGCTCGTAGGACTCCTGCGCGGTGTCCCCCCAGGTCATGACGCCGTGCTTGAGCCAGACCATGCCGACGGCGTCGGGCTGGGCCGCGAGCCCGTCGGCGACCGCGTGGGCCAACTCGAAGCCGGGGAACACGTAGGGAACGACGATGACGTCGGCGCCCATCGCCGCGCGGACGAGGGCCTCGCCGCCGGTCTGGTTGGAGAGGGCCAGCACCGCGTCGGCGTGGGTGTGGTCGACGTAGCGGTGGGGGACCACCGCGTGCACCGGGGTCTCGATCGACGGCGTGGGGGCGGCGTGGTCGAGCAGGGCCAGCCGGAGCTCGTTGACGATCGCAGCGTCGTCGAGCTCGTCGAAGGCCCGGAGGCGCCGCACCGGGTCGAGTCGGACGGGCACGTGGCCCTCCGGGGGCACCGTGGCCAGGTCGTAGCCCGATGCCTTGATGGCGATGACCTCGAGCGGGTCGCCGTAGCGGTCGGTGACGGTGCGCTTCACCGACGTGTTGCCGCCGCCGTGCAGGACGAGCGCGGGGTCGCCGCCCAGCAGGCGGCTCGTGTAGGTCCGCAGGGCGAGGTCCTCGCCGTGCTCGGCCCCCCAGCGCTCGACCGCCGCGGCGGCGTCGGCGTCGGACCACTGGCTCTCCATGGCGTCCCCCCGGGTCGGTCAGCCCGCGAGGGCCGAGAGCATGAAGCGGGCGTTGGCGTCGGGGTCGACCCCGTCGAAGACCGCGCTGCCGGTGACGATGAGGTCGGCACCGGTGGCGGCCACCTCGCCGATGTTGTCCCGGGTGACGCCGCCGTCCACCCCCACGAGCACGTCCCGCCCGGAGGTGGCGATCAGGGCGCGGAGCTCGGCGACCCGGTCGGGCGTCGGGTCGCCGAAGCGCTGCCCGCCCCACCCCGGGTCGACCGCGAGGACGAGCACGTAGTCGGCCAGGTCGAGCACGGGCTCGACCGCCGCGACCGGCGTGCCGGGCAGCAGGGCGACCCCACGAGCCACGCCTCGACCAGGGTCGTTGGCGTTCTCGAGGTTGCCGAGCTCCACCAGCACCCGCCGCACGTAGCGGTCGGACTCGAGGTGCACGGTCACGAGGTCGGCGCCCGCGGCCACGTAGTCCGCGACCTTGGCGAGCGGCGCCTCGATCATCAGGTGGACGTCTTTGACCATCGACGTCCGCAGCGCCTTGACGATGGGCGGCCCGACGGTCGTCATCGGGCAGAAGCACCCGTCCATCACGTCGACGTGCACCACGCCGACGCCGGTGCCCTCCAGGAGGGCCATCTCCTCGCCGAGCCGGGTGAGGTCGGCGGTGAGCATGCCCACGCTGACCGTGGGCGCGAGGGCCCGCAGGCGCTCGACGACGGTGCCGCCGGTCGCCTGGTCCCCGTCGGTCACGCCGCCGCCACCCGCCTGGCCCTCAGCCCTCGTGGGCGAGGGTCTGGTAGAGCTCGAAGGCCTCGGCCGGCTTGACGTCCTCGTGCACGACCTTGCGCACGGCCTGGATCATGGCCACGGGGTGGTCGGCCTGGAAGATGTTGCGGCCCATGTCGACGCCGGCGGCGCCCTCCTGGACGGCCTTGTAGGCCAGTTCGAGGGCGTCGAGCTCCGGGATCTTCTTGCCGCCGGCGATCACGATGGGCACCGGGCAGCCCGCGGTGATCGTCTCGAACTCCTCCTCGACGTAGTACGTCTTGATGTACGTGGCGCCGAGCTCGGCGCACATGCGGGTGGCGAGGCGGAAGTACTGCGGGGTGCGGGCCATCTCCTTGCCCACCGCGGTGACCGCGAGGGTGGCGATGCCGGCGGCGTTGCCCATGTCCACGAGGCGGGTCATGTTGTGGATCGACTGCGTCTCGTGCTCGCTGCCGATGAACACCTGCACGGCCATGGCCGCGACGTTGAGGCGCACCGCCTCCTCGACCGAGACGGCGAGCTGCTCGTCGGAGAGCTCGCGGAGGATCGACGGGCCCCCGGAGGCCCGCAGCACGATGCCCCGCGTGTAGGTCGGGGGGATGACCGTGCGCAGGATGCCGCGGGTGAGCATCAGGGTGTCCGCGTAGGGGGTGAGGGGGACGATGTCGAGGTCGACCCGCTCGAGGCCGCTGGTGGGGCCGAGGAAGTAGCCGTGGTCGAACGCCAGCATCACGGTGCGCCCGGAGGAGGCGTCGAAGATGTTGGCGAGGCGGTTCTTGAGCCCCCAGTCGAGGTTGTTCGAGCCCTTGAGGAAGAACGGCTCGTTGGGTGCGGGCACCTCGGCCTTGAAGTCCTTCGCCTGCGTGGTGTCCTCGTCGGCCATCGGGGCCCCTTTGCTCGTGGCGTGCGGTGGTGGCGGTGCGGTGTGGTGCTGGGCGGTCGGGCGGCGCGTCGCCGCCGGCCGGCCCGGTCAGTCGAAGTTGACGGTGGCGTACTGGCGCAGCTTGTCGAGGCGGTGGCGGGCGTTCACCATGCGCACCGTCCCCGACTTGGAGCGCATCACCAGCGACTGGGTGCTGGCGCCGTTGGCGTCGTAGTGGACGCCCTTGAGCAGCTCGCCGTCGGTGATGCCGGTCGCGGCGAAGAAGCAGTTGTCGCCGGCGACGAGGTCGTCCTGGGTGAGCACCTTGTCGAGGTCGTAGCCCTGCTCGAGGGCGGCGCTGCGCTCCTCGTCGTTGCGGGCGTACAGGATGCCCTGGAGCTCACCGTCCATGGCCTTGAGGGCGGCGGCGGTGATGACGCCCTCGGGGGTGCCGCCGATGCCGAAGAGGATGTCGGCGCCGGAGTCCGGCCAGGCGGTGGAGATGCCGCCCACGACGTCGCCGTCCTGGATGAGGCGGATGCGGGCGCCGGCCTCGCGGATCTCGTCGACGATGTCCTTGTGGCGGTCGCGGTCGAGGACCACGGCGGTGACGTCCCGGACGGGCGAGCCCTTGGCCTCGGCCACGGCCTTCAGGTTGTCGGTGACCGAGGCGCGGATGTCGACCTTGCCCTTGGCGGCCGGGCCGACCGCCATCTTGTGCATGTAGACGCACGGCCCGGGGTTGAACATCGAGCCCCGCTCGGAGACCGCGATGACCGCGATGGCGTTGCCCCGGCCCTGCGAGGTGAGGGTGGTGCCGTCGATCGGGTCGACCGCGATGTCGGTGGCCGGCGGGGTGCCGTCGCCCACGGCCTCGCCGTTGAAGAGCATGGGTGCCTCGTCCTTCTCGCCCTCGCCGATCACGACGATCCCGTCCATGGGGACGGTGGTGAGGAGGGCCCGCATGGCGTCGACCGCAGCCCCGTCGGCGCCCTCCTTGTCGCCCCGGCCCATCCAGCGGGAGGCGGCCAGCGCGGCGGACTCGGTGACCCGCACGAGCTCGAGGGCGAGGTTGCGGTCGGGGACCTCAGACACGGCGTTCATCGTGGTGACGTTAGAGGACACCGCCGCGGCCCGGAAAGACGTGGTGGCCGTGGGCGGCGGGACCGGGGAGGCCCAGCCTGGGCACCGGGGCGGTGACGGTCGTACGATCCGCCGGATGGCTGAGGACCAGGACGAGGGCGGCGCCGGCGGCGAGGACGAGCGCGACGGGGAGGACCCCGGTGACGGGGTCGTCGACGCCGCGCCCGACCCCGGCGCGGCGGAGGACGAGGGCGACGACGAGGGCGGCGACGAGGGCGAGCCGGACGGCACGCCCGCCGCGTCGCCCTACGACGCCGTGCTCGACGACGAGGACGACGAGGACGCCGACGGGGACGGCGAGGACGACGACGAGATCGTCTACGAGCTCGACGACTGGTCGGGTGAGTCCCGCCTGCTGGCCGACGGCCTGCTCGAGAACGCCGGCATCGCCCGGGTCTGGCAGGGCGGCACCCTCGTGGTGCGGGCCGAGGACGAGGACGCGGTCGACGAGATCGTCGACAACGTCGACGCCATGGCCACGCCGGCGCTCGACCCGGACGCGGCCAAGATCGCCTACGAGGTGGCGGACTGGACCGACGCGCAGCGCACCGGGCTGGCCCACCGCCTCGGTGACGCGGGCATCCCCTACGAGTGGGACGAGCAGGGCGACCTGCTGGTGCTCGAGGAGGATGAGGCCCGCGTCGAGGAGCTCTTCGACTCGATCGAGTCGCCCGACGAGCTCGACGCCGGCCTCGAGGAGGAGGACGACGGCGGCCTCGCCGCCCAGGAGGTGCTCTCCGACCTGTTCGTCTCGTCCGACCGGCTGATGCACGACGCCCGCGACGCCGACGGCGTGCTCACCTTCGTGGACGCCGCCGCCCGCGCCCGCACCCTCTCGCTGCCCTTCGGCTTCGAGCGGGGCATCTGGGACGAGATCGTGGCTCGGGCGGGCGCGCTGGCGGGCGACTTCGAGAACGACGTCGAGGACGACGACCTCATCGTCGAGCGGGCGAGCGAGCTGCGCAACCTGCTCCGCGGGTACGTCTGACGGCCCGCCGTCCGACCCGGGCGGTCGGCGGGGGCGCCGGTAGCGTGCGGTGGTGGTCCTGGCCGAGCTGGAGATCTTCCACTCGCGCCCGATCGCGCCGACGCGGCGGGTGGCCCTCGGCCGGCGCGACCTGCCCACGCACCCGGCTCCGGGCTTCGGCGGCGTGCTCCTCGGCGGCATCGCCGCCCACGCCGCGAGCGAGCTCGACCCGGACCTCGTCCCCGACCTCAACCGCCTGATCGTCCAACTGGAGGAGGGGCGGCGCATCCCCCAGCCCCGGCTGCGCTACCGCTACCAGACCGACCGGATCGGCCTCACCCGCAGCACGCACAAGCTCGTCGGCGACGGCGAGCGCATGGAGTTCGAGTTCGACGACCGGGGCGCGCCCGCCCAGTACGTGCTCGGCGCGGTCTACGCCGCCGGCGAGCTCGACCCGGTCGAACGGCGCTCGGCCATGGCCGCCATCCGCAAGGGCCTGCGCTGGTACGGCGACATCGGCCCCGCCCTCATCGCCCACCTCTCGGGCACCCAGGGCGCCCGGACGCTGTCGCCGGCGGCCTTCGAGGACCCGGTGCGCTGGGCCCTCGACCTGCTGGGCTTCACCGCCGGCGCCGACCCGGGCCCCTTCCGCCCCGAGCGGTCGGACGTGCAGCGGCGCTTCCGCGAGCTGCTGCGCCAGGCCCACCCCGACCACGGCGCCGACTCCGACGGCGCCGCCCAGCGCATCGCCGACCTCGCCGAGGCCCGCCGCATACTCCTTGCTTGATCCCTCCTTCGTCGGGATGGCTTCGCCATCCGGTTCGCCGGCGCCGCGGCTCCGCTCCGCCTGACACTGGCTCCTCCTTCGTCGGAGCGCCTTCGGCATCCGGTTCGTCGGCGCCGCTGCCCGCCTCCGGCGGTCAACCGCAGGGTGGCCGTCCTCGGTCGGAGCGTCGGCCTCCGTCGGAGCGTCGGACTTCGGTTCGTCGGGGCTGGCGGCTCCGCTACCCGTCGCGGACATCGATCCCCGGTGCACGTTCGCCCCTAGAGTCCGGGCGATGACGCCGACGGGGATGTTCCTGACGCCGGGGGCGGGGAGCGGGCGGGACCACCCGACGCTCGTGGCGCTGGAGGAGGCGCTGGCGCCGCTGCCGGTGGCCCGGGTCGACTTCCCCTACCGCCGTGAGGGGCGCAAGGCCCCCGACCGCGCCCCGAAGCTCGTGGCCTTCACCCGGGAGGAGGCGGCCGTGGTCGCCGCCGACCTCGGGGTCGACGCCGCCGGGCTCGTCTTCGGCGGGCGCTCCATGGGTGGGCGCATCTGCTCGATGGCGGTCGCCGAGGGGATGCCGGCCGCGGGTCTGGTCCTCATCTCGTACCCGCTGCACCCGCCGGGCAAGCCCGAGAGGCTGCGGATCGAGCACCTGCCGCAGCTCGACCTGCCCTGCCTGTTCCTCTCGGGCACGAAGGACCCGTTCGGCACCCCCGACGAGTTCGCCGAGCACCTCGCCGCCATCCCCGGCCCGGTCACCACGGTCTGGCTCGAAGGCGGCCGCCACGACCTGAAGGGCCAGGACCCCGCCATCGTCGCCGCCGTCCAGGCGTGGCTCCCCACCCTGGGCTGATCCCTCCGGCCGCCGGCACGGGCGGGATCAGACGATGGTGACGGGGACGCCGAGGGGTAGCACGGGGACGAGCTGCTCGATGTCGGCGTTGTGCATCCGGATGCAGCCGTGGCTGACCTCGGTGCCGATGGACGCGTCGTCGTTGGTGCCGTGGATGCCGAGCTGGCCCGGGCCGCCCGAGAAGCTCTCCAGCACCTCGGAGAACGCCGACAGGCCGTAGGCGTAGGTCCCGTAGACCGAGTTCGGGTCGGGCGGCTGCAACAGCGAGGTCGTGTAGTACGTGCCGCCCGGGGTCGGCGTGTTGTCGGCGGCGACGCCGACGGGGGCGTCGAGGATCACCTCGTCGCCCTGGAACACGGTGATGGTGAACGCGGCGAGGTCCACGGTGATGTGGAAGTCGTGCACCGAGACGGCGACCGCGTCCCGGTCGATCCAGCCGGTGCTGCCGTTCGGGCGCTCGGGGAGCTCGACCTGCAGGCGGTCGCCCTCCTCCCCGATCACGACGAACGTCAGGGGCACGCCGGGGCCCTCGGGGGCGGTGACCTGGTGCGACGGCTCGGCGGCGTCGGGTGCGTCGAACACGTCGAGGGTCGACTCGGGCGTGGTCGCCACGGTGGTGAGGTCCGGATCGACGGTCGTCGTGGTGGCGGGCGCCGACGTCGCCGTGCTCGCCGGCGGGACGGCCGCGTCCCCGCCGTCCGCGCCGCCGCCACTGCCGCAGCCGGTCAGGCCCAGCACGACCGTGAGCACGAGCGCCACGGTCGTCGCCGTGACGACCGGCCGGCGGCGTCGGCGGCGGAGGTCGGGGCGCATCGGCGGCGATGGTACCGGTGGGCCCCCGGCCGGCCGCCTCAGGGGCCGGCGGTGGCGGTGGCGTCTCCCGGGGGCACGGGCGGCACCCGGTCCTCCGGGTTGATCTCCTCGAGCTCGAGGTGCGCGGTCTCCGGGTAGGCCGTGATGACGAGCACCGCGAGGATCGCCGGCCCGACCGCCAGGAGGGCCATGGCCGGCCCGAACATGCCGAAGCGGTCGGCGAGGCTGCCGGCGAGCAGCAGGCCGACGGAGCTGCCGACCACGCCGACGGCCGAGATGATGCCGTTCGTCCGTCCCCGGCTCGTGGTGGGGAACAGCTCCGGGCCGTAGACGCCGAGGGCGGGGACCGCGGCGGCGCCGACGATCGACCCCACCGCGGACGCCGCCCACAGCGCCCAGCCGGCGGAGACGTACATCACGACCGTCAGCCCCACGCCGCCGGCCACGGCTACCGCACCCACGATGCGCCGTCCCCGGAGGTCGGCGAGGCGCCCGCCGAGCAGGACGCCGATCCCGCCGGGGGTCGACGTGGCCAGGGTGAACAACGTGATCTGCAGGGCGGTGAAGCCGTGCTCGCTGCGGAGGAACTCGTTCTGGAACTGCGAGGCGGGCGCCGTGAAGATCGCGAGCAGGAACCCCGACGCCGCCAGCAGGACCACCCGGCGGGTGTGGGGCTTGGCCGGGGCCCGTTCGTGCGCGACCTCGTAGCGGTGGCTCTCCGGCAGGGTCCGCCCCACGTGCCAGGCGAGGGCGATGCCGAGCACGGGGATCACGTAGAGGATGCGCCACGCCGACACGCCGAGGTCGGCCAGGGGCAGGAACCAGACCGCCATGCCGGCGCCCAGCGCGGCGGTCATGGCCAGCACGCTGATGGCGTAGGCCCGGGACCCCGCCGGCATCTCCTCGGCGGCGACGACCGCGACCAGCAGGGCCAACGCCGTGGCGAAGCCGCGGGCGACGGTCTGGGTGCCGCCGAGCCAAAGGAGGTTCGGGGCGAACGCGCCGACCATGGTGGCCGCGCACCCGGCGATCGCCGAGAAGATGAGCATGCGCCGGCGGCCCCGCCGGTCGGCGAGCGCCATCACCGCGAGCGAGAACACGATGCCGATGCGCACGGCGGCGAGTGCGGTGCCCTGGGCCCGGTCGTCGGCGCCGAACTCGTCGGCCGCGAAGGTGATGGTCTGGGTGATGAGCGTGCCGAGGTAGCCGCTGATCATCACCAGCGCGCAGAGCATCCCGAGCACGGACGCCTCGCGGGGCCCGAGTCGGTCGGGAGGTGACCACCAGGGGGAGGAGCCGGCCTCCCGCCGGTGCCGGAGCGAGCGCTTGACCAGGGGGTTGAACAGCACCCGCCAGGCCCCGATGGTCAGCTCGAAGTCGGTGGTCTCGGTCACGACCAGCGTGCCGTCGGCCTCGGTGGCCTCCTCGAGGCGGCGGTGGTACCGGCCGAACGGCCCGCCGACCGCCACGAAGCCGCCGTCGGGGTCGGGCGCCTCCAGCACCACGTCGGCGCGCGGGGCGCGGAGCTCGTCCAGGACCGCCCGGTCCCCGTCCGGGCCGAAGCGGTGGATCGTCACGACCTGCTTCGGCGCCACCGCCGGAAAGTAGCGTGGGGGGATGCGTCTGGTGGTCCGCCCGAGCGGCCCCCTGTCCGGGGTGGTCCCGATCAGTGGGGCCAAGAACTCGGTCTTGAAGATCATGGCGGCCACCACGCTGGCCAGCGGCACCTACACCCTGCGCAACGTCCCGGACATCGCCGACGTCACGTGGATGGGCGAGCTCCTCTGCGAGATGGGCATGACCGTGCGCCACGAGGACCACGTCCTGACCATCGAGTCGCCCGCCGACCTGGTGCCCGAGGCCCCCTACGAGCTGGTCGAGCGCATGCGTGCCAGCATCGTCGTCCTCGGCCCGCTGGTCGCCCGGTTCGGGCGCGCCCGGGTGGCCCTGCCGGGCGGCGACGACTTCGGCCCGCGTCCGATCGACATGCACCTCCGGGCCCTCGAGGCGCTCGGCGCCGAGTGCCGCACCGAGCACGGCTACATCGAGGCCCGGGCCGATCGGCTGCTGGGCACGCGGATCCTGCTCGACTTCCCGAGCGTCGGCGCCACCGAGAACGCGCTCATGGCCGCGGTGCTGGCCAAGGGCACCACCGTCATCGACAACGCCGCCCGCGAGCCCGAGATCGCCGACCTCGCCTCCTGCCTCAACCGCATGGGCGCCCAGATCCTCGGGGCCGGCACGTCGACCATCACGGTCGAGGGCGTCGACGAGCTCATGCCGGTCGAGCACACGGTCGTCCCCGACCGCATCGAGGCCGCCACCTACCTCGCCGCCGTCGGTGTGGCGGGCGGTGAGATCACCGTCGCCGGCGCCCGCCCCGACCACATGACCATGCTCGTCCAGAAGCTCGGCGAGATGGGCATCCGGATCTCACCCGACCCCGAGGGGCTCTGGGCCATGCGCTCGAAGCGCCTGCACTCGGTCGACATCTCGACGCTGCCGTACCCGGGGCTCGCGACCGACTACAAGCCGTTGCTCGTCGCCCTGCTGGCCTTCGCCGACGGGGTGGGCATCGTCACCGAGAACCTCTTCACCGGCCGCTTCCGCTACATCGACGAGCTGGTGCGCATGGGCGCCGACATCCGCACCGAGGGCCACCACGCCGTCGTGCGCGGCCAGGAGCGCCTCTCCGGCGCACCGGTGCGGGCGCCCGACATCCGCGCCGGCGCCGCGCTGGCGGTCGCGGCGCTCGGCGCCGAGGGCGAGACCGTCGTCAGCGGGGCCGAGCACATCGACCGGGGCTACGAGCACTTCGTCGACAAGCTGACCGCGATCGGCGCCGACATCGAGCGCCTGGACTGACCGGCGCCCTCAGTCGGGGGGCGGGCCGGCGTCTCGCTCCCGCTGGAGACGGGCCGCCTTGCGGTTGGCCATCCAGAGGACCCAGGCGAAGAAGGCGATGGGGACAGCCACCACGAGGGCCTCGTCCCAGCCGCCCTGGTGCGCCAGGATCATCGCCGACATCCCGCCCGATGGTACGCGGGTGCCCTCCCGGTACCGACCTCGGGCCGCACCGGGCCGATCGGGCGGATCGGGAACAGCGACGGGCCGATCCGGGTTTGCACGGGCATGACCGGTAGAATGGCCACCGTGGAGGAGCAGGCGACCACCGAGGGGGCGACGGGCACCGTCGTCGTCGACGCCGAGATGGAGCAGCGGCTGCGCGACACCATCGAGGCCATCCGCCCGGCGGTCCAGGCCGACGGTGGCGACCTCTTCTTCCACGGCATCGACGACCGCGGCGTGGTCACCGTCGAGCTCGTGGGGGCCTGCGTGAGCTGCCCGGCGTCGACGCTGACCCTCAAGGCCGGCGTCGAACGCATCCTGAAGGACCGGGTGCCGGGCGTGACGAGCGTGATCAGCCTCGGCGAGAACGACGAGACCGTCGTCTCGCTCTGAACCACCGTCCGGCCGTCGGCGGCTCCGGGCCGGTCAGTTGGCGATGACCCTCAGCAGCGCGACGTCGCGGGGATCGTCCGGGCCCTTGCGGTTGATGGTCACCTTGAGCCGGCACTGGTACACCGCACCTTCCGGCGCAGATGGCTTCGCCTTGATCTCCACCCGGTACGTCTCGGTCTGACCCGGGTTGCGGCCGACGCTGAGCACGCCGTTGGCGATCGACTGGGTCACGTCGATGTCCGGACTGCCTGGCAGGAAGTACCGGACCCTGAAGAAGGTGTTGCCGGAACAGCCGTCCGGCGTGAGGGCTCGGACATCATCCGAGTCGTTCTGCATGATGAAGAGGAAGTTGGCGGTGCGCCCCCGGACCACCCCTCGCACACGGGTCTGGTTGAGGCCGGTGTGGTTGTAGACGTTTGCCCCCGCGACGCCGGTGCCGTTGGCCTTCGCCACCATCGCGTCCGGTTGGATGACCACCACTTCCGGCGCCTGAGCGCCGGCCGGCGGGACCGTCGCCAGTGCGCCGGCGACGAGCACCGCGCCGATCAGTGCCGCCAGCGTCCGTCGCTTCGTGCCCGCTCGGTCCATGACCCGTCCCCCCGTCGCCGGTGGCACGAGCGTACGGCACGGCCGCTCACCGCGCTGGGCGGGGAGGGCGGCGTGGCGCCGCCGCCGCCTACCCTCGGGCCGTCATGACCCGCCACCCCGCCAAGCTCCTCGCCGCGGCCCGTGAGGGCAACCGGGCCGCGCTGGCCCGGCTGCTGTCCATGGTGGAGCGCGGCGGCGCCGACGCCCGCGAGGTCGGGCGCCTCACGCACGGCCTCGGCGGCTCGGCCCGCACGATCGGGCTCACCGGGGCGCCCGGGGCGGGCAAGTCGACCCTGACCAGCGCCCTCGTCGCCGCCATCCGCCGCGACGACCTCGACGTGGCGGTGCTGGCCATCGACCCGTCCTCGCCGTTCTCGGGCGGCGCCATCCTCGGCGATCGGGTGCGCATGGGCGAGCACGCCCTCGACGAGCGCGTGTTCATCCGCTCGATGGCGACCCGAGGCCACCTGGGCGGGCTCGCCCTGGCCACGCCCGAGGCGATCCGGGTGCTCGACGCCACCGGCCACGAGCGCATCCTCGTGGAGACCGTCGGCGTGGGGCAGGTGGAGGTCGAGGTGGCGTCGTCCGCCGACACCACCGTGGTGGTCGTGAACCCGGGCTGGGGCGACGAGGTACAGGCGGCCAAGGCCGGCCTCATGGAGATCGCCGACGTGTTCGTGATCAACAAGGCGGACCGGGCCGGCGCCGCCGACACGCGGCGCGACCTCGAGCAGATGCTGGCGCTCTCGCCGGGGCGCGACGGCTGGCGGCCGGCCATCGTGGAGACCGTCGCCACCGACGGTCGAGGCGTGGACGAGCTGTGGTCCGTGCTCGGCGACCACGAGCGCCACCTGGCGTCGACCGGCCTGCTCGAGCGCCGGCGGGCCGAGCGACTCGAACGGGAGCTGGCGGCCATCGTGGCAGAGCGCCTGCACGACCGGGCGGTGGCGCTCTGCACCGGGGAGGAGTGGGAGCGGCTCCAGGGCGAGGTCCTCGCCCGCCGCCTCGACCCCTGGTCGGCGTCCGACCGCCTCCTCGCCGGCGCCTGATCGGGGCGTCCTCCCGATCCGATCTGGCGTCGCTCGCGCCCGGTCAGCGGGCGGCATCGACGCCAGATCGGGTGGCTCGCGTCACCGCGGCGGCCGTAGGGTCGCCGACCATGGCTGAGGCACTGGTCCGGGTCGAGCGGCGTGACGACGGGGTGGCGGTGGTCACCCTCGACCACCCCAAGGTGAACGCGCTCAGCCAGGAGCTGCTGAACGAGCTGGGCGACGTGGTCGCGGCGCTGGCCGACGATCTGCCCGGCGCCGTCGTGATCACCGGCGGCGACCGCCTGTTCGCCGCCGGCGCCGACGTCACCCAGTTCTCGGCCGAGCGGGCCGCCGAGATCGCGGGGACCTTCCACCGGGTGCTCGACGCCGTGGCCGCGTTCCCGAGGGCGACCATCGCCGCGATCAGCGGCTACGCCCTCGGTGGCGGGTGCGAGCTGGCCATGGCCTGCGACTTCCGCCTCGCCTCCGAGAAGGCGGTGTTCGGCCAGCCCGAGATCCTGCTCGGGATCATCCCCGGCGGCGGCGGCACGCAGCGCCTGCCCCGCCTCGTGGGCGTCTCCCGGGCCAAGGAGCTGATCTTCAGCGGCCGCCAGGTGAAGGCCGACGAGGCCCTCGCCATCGGCCTCGCCGACCGCGTCGTGGCCCCCGACGAGCTCCACGACGCCGCCCTCGCGTGGGCCGCCGAGCTCGCCGCCGGCCCCGTGCAGGCCATCGCCCTGGCGAAGGCCGCCATCGACGGCGCCACCACCGAACAACAAGCATTCACCGACGTCTTCCAGACCGAAGACGCCACCATCGGCGTGCAGTCCTTCCTGGAACACGGCCCCGGCAAAGCCACCTTCACGGGTCGGTAGCTGAAGCACTCAGCTCGGGAGGCTGGGGGCGGCGTTGCGACGCCACGTCCGGTACTGCCAGTACGCGAACGGGAACCCCGTGACCGGAATCGCGACCAGGCCCATCAGCGCCAACTGATCCGCCCCCGAGAGGACGGCGGCCAGCTCCCAGCCGACCAAGATCCCGATCGGCCGGGTCCACCACCACCGCACAGGCCCCCAGGACCACATCCCGATGCGCGGCCACTCCTCATATGGCGGAAGCGCTCTTGACGGCGTCACCGAAGCGCCTCCACCAAACGGACACTAGGGCGGCTACCCCCCCGCAAGAAGGAAGACGTGTCGCCTGGGCGGGCGTCCCGATCGACGTGCGGGAGGACGTGAGCCACGCGGCGGCGGGGGTTGTGCTGGTGGGGCGATGGACGCGAGATCAGCAAGCCCCGGGGGGTGACGCCGGAACGGCTTCGGGCCACGCGCAGCGAGGGACGAGCGAGCATGGCCCGAAACGGAATCCGGCGGCAGGACCCGCCGGGCGGACCCAGGTGAAGCCCGGCGTCAAGGGTGGGTGTGGCTAGAACTGGAAGTAGATGAAGGGGACGGCCTCGCCGCCGCTGAAGAGGATGATGGCGACGATGAACCCGCCGTAGAGCAGGCCCTGCATCGCGGGGCGCAGGGCGAGCATCGGGGTGTGGGTCTCGCGGTTGCGCTGGGCGAGGTCGATGGCGAGCGAGATGAGCGCCACCACGGCCAGCAGGGGCACGAAGCCGGCGATCACGTTGCCGCCCTGGAGGGTGAAGATGCCCTTGATCACGTCGAAGGCCTCGGTGAAGTTCTGCGCACGGAAGAAGATCCAGGCGAAGCAGACGAACTGGAAGCAGATGATCGCCGGGATGACGTCGGCCTTCGTGAAGCGCCGCGGCCGGTTGTGCTCACCGACCGTGTCGGTGCGCTCCTGGTAGTAGCGGTGGGCGCACAGGTAGAGGCCGTGGAGGCCGCCCCAGACCACGAAGGTCCACGAAGCGCCGTGCCAGAGGCCGCCGATGAGCATGGTGAGCATCAGGTTGCGGTAGGTCTTCGAGGCGCCGCCCCGGTTGCCGCCGAGCGGGATGTAGAGGTAGTCCCGCAGCCAGTTCGAGAGCGAGATGTGCCACGTCCGCCAGAAGACGGTCGGGTTCCGTGACAGGTAGGGCTGCTCGAAGTTCACGGGCAGCTCGATGGCGAACAGGCGCGACGAGCCCCGGGCCACGTCGGAGTAGCCCGCGAAGTCGCCGTAGATCTGGAGCGCGAAGCCCCACGTCGCCGCGGTCAGGGTGATCCAGGACTGGTGGGTGGGGTCGGCGAAGGCGTCGTTGACGTACGGCGCGATCGAGTCGGCGATCACCACCTTCTTGAAGATGCCCATGAGGATCAGGGCGAGCCCGGACTGCACCTGGTCGGCCCGCAACTTCGGCCGCTCGTGCTCGAACTGCGGCAGCTGGATGTGGGCCCGGCCGATGGGGCCGGCGACGAGCTGGGGGAAGTAGGCGACGAAGACGGCGAAGTCGAGGGGGTTGTCCGCGGGCTCGATGTCGCGGCGGTAGACGTCGAACGTGTACGAGATCCCGTGGAACGTGTAGAAGCTGATGCCCACCGGCAGCAGGATCTTCAGCGTCGGCTCGTTGGCCTGGATGCCGACCGCGTCGAACAGGTCGACCATCGACCCGATGAAGAAGTTGAAGTACTTGAAGAACCCGAGGATGACGAGGTTCAGGCCGAGGCTGATCGCGAAGGCCCGTTTGCGCTTGCGGTCGTCCTCGGTGGCGGCCAGGTACCGGCCGACGAGGTAGTCCACCGCCGTCGTGAGCCACATGAGGCCGAGGAAGCGCCAGTCCCAGAGGCCGTAGAAGAGCCAGGACGCGAGCAGCAGCAGCAGGTTCTGGCCGCGCCGGCCCAGCTGCCAGTAGACGACGAAGACGAGCGGCAGGAACAGCGCGTACTGGAGGGAGTTGAAGACCACGGGCGCTCAGGTCAGGTCAGGTCGGTCGTCGGGGAGGGGGTGGGCGGCACGGGCGTCGGGCGGGGTGCGGCGCTCAGGGCCGGGACAGGGTGAGGGCGTTGCCGATCAGCCCGAGGTGAGAGTACGCCTGCGGGTGGTTGCCGAGGGAGCGACCCTGGGCGGGGTCGTACTCCTCGGAGAGCAGCCCGGTGGGGCCGGTCAGACCGGCCAGGTCGTCGAACAGCTCCCGGGCGTCGTCGTGGCGTCCGATGAGGTGCAGTGCCTCGACCAGCCACGAGGTCATGAGGTGGAAGCCGCCCTCGGCGCCGGGCAGGCCGTCGTCGGCGCGGTAGCGGTACACGGTGGGCCCGTCGCGCAGCTCGCGCTCGACCACCTCGACCGTGGCGACGAAGCGGGCGTCGTCGGGCGGGAGCAGGCCGGAGAGGCCGACGACGAGGACCGAGGCGTCGAGGTCGATGCCGTCGTAGGCGGCGGTGAAGGCGCCGACCTCGTCCTTCCAGCCGTGCTCGAGCACGTCGGCGGCGATGCGGTTCCGCAGCTCCCGCCACGCGTGCTGGTCGGGGTCGACGAAGTGGGGGGCCACCGAGATGGCCCGGTCCACCGTCGTCCAGCACATGACCTTGGAGTGCACGTGGTGGCGGGGCGGCTTGCGGATCTCCCAGATCCCGTTGTCGGGCTCGTGCCAGCGGCGCTCGACCGCCTTGACCATGGTCTCGACGAGGCGCCAGTGCTGCGACGAGACGGGGGCGCCGGCGTCGATGAGGAGCTGGACGAGCTCGACGATGGGGCCGAACACGTCGAGCTGGACCTGGCGCTCGGCGGCGTTGCCGACCCGCACCGGACGGCTGCCGGCGTAGCCCGCCAGCTCGGCGATCTCGGCCTCGGGCGGGAGGTGGCGGCCGGTGACCAGGTAGAGGGGGTGGAGGCGCTCGGGGTCGTCGCGCTGCTCGACGATGCGCAGCACCCAGTCGAGGAAGGCCATGGCCTCCTCGTCGCTGCCCAGGCGGACGAGGGCGGCGGCGGACAGGGCGGCGTCGCGGAGCCAGCAGTAGCGGTAGTCCCAGTTGCGGACGCCGCCGAGGTGCTCGGGGAGGCTGGTCGTGGGGGCGGCGAGGATGGCGCCGGTGGGGGCGTGGCAGAGGGCCTTGAGCGTGAGGGCGCTGCGGCGCACGAGGGGGCCGGCGAGCTCGGGCTCGGCGAGGCGGTCGGCCCAGTCGGACCAGTAGCGCTCGGTGGCGTGGCGACGACCCGCCTCGTCGCTGCTCTCGGCGCGGAGGTTCGCGGTGCCGCAGCGCAGCTCGAGCGTGACCGGCCCGTCGCCCAGCTCGACCCGTCCGAACGCGGTCTGGTGGTGGCCGTCCCCGACGATCTCCCAGTCGACCCTGGGCGCCCGCAGCACCATGAGGTCGGAGGCGCCGAGGACCTCGATGCCGTCGTCGCGGCGGCCCAGGCGGGTCGGGAAGCGGCCGAAGTCGAGGCGGGGGGCGAACTCGATCTCGGCCACGCCCTCGCCCTCGAGCACCCGGATGAGGTCGCTGCGGCCCGCCAGCCGGCCGGGGCGCCCCGCCGAGCAGTCGAGGTAGTCGGTGACGGTGAGGTCCGGCCAGCTGGTCTCGAGGATCATGGTGTCGCCGAGGTAGCGCTGCTGCGAGGCGGGGCCGCCGCCGGCCGGGCCCACCCGGAAGCCGCCGGCGGGCGGGCCGCCGACGAGCTCGGCGAACACCGCGGACGAGTCGATGCGGGGGACGCACCACCAGACGATGTCGGCGTCGGGCGTGACGATCGCGGCGGTGCGCAGGTCGGACAGCAGCGAGTGCTGCTCGATCGGGACGATGCCGGCGCCGGCGAGCCACGAGGAGCGCTGGTCGTTCAGCGAGGCGAGCAGTTCGGCGACGGCGTCGGTCCCCGCCACGCGGAACTCGGCGATGGTGGGGCCGTCGCCCACCTTCACGCCCACGTCGGGACCGGCGAGGGAGCGGAAGGCGTCCTCGTCGGTGACGTCGTCGCCGAGGTAGAGCACGGTGGTGGCGCCGACCCGGTGGCGGATGTCCTCGAGGGCGTGGCCCTTGTCGGTCGGGATGAGGGCGAGCTCGACGACCTGGTTCAGGTGGCGCACGTGGACGCCCTCGATGGTGCCGGGGCCCGTCTCGATCTCGGCGAGCGCGGCCGAGACGAGGGCGGGGTCGACGGTCCTGTAGTGGAAGGCGACCGCGGCGGGCTTGGGCTCGACCACGGCGCCCTCGGTGCGCAGCGCGATCGCCCGCAGCGCGGCTTCGACCCGGTCGCGGGCGCGGGCCACGTCGGGCGGGAGCGACGAACCGAACCCGATGTCGAACTCGGTGCCGTGGCTGCCGACCAGGTGGATCTCCTGGGGCATGCGGCTGAGGGTGGCGAGGTCCCGGAGGGAGCGGCCCGAGATGACCGCGACGTGGGTCTGGGGCAGCAGCGCGAGGGCCCGCATGGCGATGACCGTCTCGCGGTGGGGGAGGGCGGCCATGGGGTCGTCGACGAGGGGGGCGACGGTGCCGTCGTAGTCGCAGGCGACGAGCAGCTGGGGGGCGCGGGCGAGGTGGGCCATGCGGGCGGCCAGCTCCGCGGGAGCGACCCGGCCGCGGGCGAGGGGGCCGGTCCCGGCCGGGCCGGTGGTCGCCGAGGGGCCCGCCGCGGCCGCCGACCCGCGGGTCGGCCCGGAAGCGGCGTCCTCCCTCGTCTCGTCGTGTCGCTCGTCCACGCTGGTGGGGCTCCCTCGCCGCCGTCGTCGCCGGATTGCCGGATAGGTTCGCAGAGTGCCCACGGAGGTGACCACCTGCTACCGCCACCCGGGGGTGCGGGCCGGCGTCTCGTGCCAGCGGTGCGACCGCCCGATCTGCCCGCAATGCATGGTGCAGGCCTCGGTGGGGTTCCACTGCCCGGAGTGCACCAAGACGGGCCGCCAGCGGGTGTACCGGGGCCCGGCGGCGCTCGCTCCCTCCCGACCGATCGTCACCCAGGTGCTGATCGGGATCAACGTGGTCGTCTACGTCGTCGGCCTCGGCCTGAGCGGCGCCAACGACCTCACCCGACGCGGCGGTCTCGTGGGCGAGGGCACCTTCGACGGCATCAACGTGGTCGGGGTGGCCGCCGGCGAGTGGTACCGCATCGTGACCAGCGGCTTCCTGCACGCCGACCTCCTGCACCTGGCCTTCAACATGTTCATGCTCTGGGTGCTCGGCTCCATGCTCGAGCCCTCGATGGGCAAGGGGCCGTTCCTGGTGACCTACGCCATGTCCCTCATCGCCGGCTCGCTGGGCGTGCTCGTCCTCGATCCCAACGTGGTGACGGTGGGCGCGTCGGGTGCGGTGTTCGGCCTCATGGGCGCCGCCATCATCGGGCAGAAAGCCAACGGCATCAGCCCCTGGCACTCCGGCATCGGCGGCCTGCTCGTCATCAACCTGGCCCTGACCTTCATCGTCCCCGGCATCTCCATCGGGGGCCACGTCGGCGGCCTGCTCGGGGGCATGGCCGCCGGGGCGATCTTGATCCTGGGTCGCCGGCGCCTCCCCTCCGAGGCCGCCGCGGTGGCGATCTGCGTGGCGCTCACCGTGGGCATGGCGTGGGCTTGCGTCGCCGTGGCCAACGCCCACGCCGGCGCCTGACCACCTGCCGCCCAGCCCCTTCGTTCTGGTCACGGAAACGCGAGGTCAGGAACCTCGCGACTCCGTGACCAGAACGGAGGGTGGCGGTGGGTCAGAGGTGGGTGGCGGCGGCGGACTGGACCGCGGGGACGATGGCGTCCCAGTCGGCGCCGGGGGTGCGGCGGACGGTGACGAAGTCGTTGGTGGCGAACACGGCCTCGACGCCGTCGATGGCGAGCACGGCGGCGGCAAAGGGGTCGTCGGTGTCGTCGCCGTGGCTCAGGTTGAGCATGGCCGGCAGCGTCCGATCGAGGGTGAACTTCATCGCGTCCGGATTCGGGGTGGTGCTGGGCTCGGCGTTGGCCATGGGCCAACCGTACGCTCCATGCGTGGCCCGGATCCGTGTCGAGACGACCATCGAGGCGAGCCCCCAGCAGGTGTGGGACGCCATCGACGACGTGCGGACCCACCCGCGGTGGATGGAGGACGCCGTCGCCGTACGGGTGACGTCGACCCAGGCGGCGGGGGTGGGCACCGCGTTCGACTGCGACACCAAGGTCGGCCCGCTCCGACTCACCGACAAGATGACGATCACCCGCTGGGACCCGGCCGAGGCGATGGGCGTCCGCCACGTCGGCCTTGTGGAGGGCGAGGGCGAGTTCGTCCTCACCCCGATCGAGGGCGGCGGCACCCGTTTCACCTGGACCGAGGAGCTGCACTTCCCCTGGTGGATGGCCGGCGCCCTCGGTGCCTCCGTGGGTGCACCGGTGCTGAAGCGCATCTGGGTCCGCAACCTGGTCAACCTGAAGGCCCTCGTCGAGGGCGACTGACCGACCGACCCGCCGTCAGTCAGAGGAGTCGATGGTCGACGCCGAGGTCGAGGGCGGGGCGGGCGGGGGGAAGGCGAGGAGGGCGAGGCCGCCGGCGACCATGCCGAGGGCGGCGCCGCCGATGACGTCGAGCGGGAAGTGGGCGGCCACGTAGATCCGGGCCACGCCGACGAGGGCGGCGGCGGTCCAGGGGAGCCAGCGGTGTCGCGGCGCCAGCCAGGGGGCGAGGGCGGTGGCGAGTGCGAAGGCCACGGCGGTGTGCCCGGACGGGTAGCCGGCGCCGGTGAGGGTGGCGTAGCGGCCGTGGATGTCGAGCGTGCGGGGGTCGAGCAGCTCGAGCGGGCGCCCGCGCCCGACGACCGACTTGCCGAGGTGGGCGCCGGCCCACGCCAGCAGGCCGGCCACGACGATCCCCACCGGCGCCTGCCACGGCTTCAGGAACACCGCGGCGCCGACGGCGACCCCGCCCACCCCGACCAGGGTGCCGAGGATCATGATCGAGATCAGGAAGGGCTCGACGGGGAACGTGTCGAGCACGGGGTTGCCGTTGATGGCCTCGACCAGCCCGGCCTCGCCGTAGAGCAGCCGGTCGGTGGCGGCCAGGAGGCCCGACACCACGAGGACGACCGCGGCGACGATCAGCTGCCGCCGGCCCGGCGCCCTCCCCGTCGTTGTCATACCCCCTCTGCATACTCCACCCATGCGCTGCCACCACTGCATCGAGGGGCTCGAGCACTGCCACGAGGTGTCGATCGAGCACGCCGACGGCGTCACCGAGTGCGGCGGGGACGGGCCCTGCGCCCTGCCCCACCACCTCCACGACTGGTGCATCTCGTGCGCGGAGCTGGACCCACCCTGCCCGTGCGCCGAGCCGGTCGACGCCGTCCCCAGCTTCACCGTGCCCGAGCGCCTCGCCGCCTGATCCCGCCGGCCGCAACCGAACCGGCGGCGCCGGCGGTCACGCGCCGGCGCGGCGGTAGACCGAGACGTGGAGGTCGCTGTCGTCGGTGAAGGGCTCGCCCCGCCAGCCGCCCCACCGCTCGGCCAGCGCCAGGCCCACCGTCGCGGCGAGGGCGTCGAGCTCCGCCGGCGGCGCGTACCGCAACGACCACGGCCGCAGCCGCACCGGGGCGCCGTCGACGAGGTCGACGAACTGGCCGTCGAGGCGCTGGGCGTCCGGGTCGGCCCGGCTGACCGAGAGCACGACCCGATCGGCGGTCAGGGAGCGCACGGTCACGGCGTCACGGCGGTCGGGTGACTCGGCGGGGACGAACGCCTCCACGACGAGGCACCCGTCGGGGGCGAGGACCTCGGCCACGCCGGCGAGGCACCGCCGCTGTGCCTCGACCGCGGTCAGGTTGAAGAGCGTGTTGAAGGCCACGAACACCACGCCGTGGGCGGCACCCCCTGGAGGCACCAGGGCGCCCGTCGGGGCGGGCGCGTCCATCGCCCGGTCGGTGCCGCCCGGATCGCTCCCGGCGCGTCCGGCCCCTGCCTGTTCGCCCCGAGCCTGTTCGCCCCGAGCCTGTTCGCCCCGAGCCCGCTCGGCGCCGGGCGCGCTCGCCGGCGCCACCGGCCAGCGGTGGGCGACGGCGGCGGCGACGTCGGCCATGTCGGCCACCACCACGTCGACGGCCTCGGCACCGGGCTTGGCCCGGAGGCGCTCGACCATGGCCGTGGAGGCGTCGAGGCCCCGGACCGCGATCCCATCGGCGGCCAGCGCCGCGGCCAGCGGCAGGGCGAGCCGCCCCGTGCCCACCCCCAGCTCGAGCACCGGGCGACCGCCGGCGAGCCGGGCCCGCTCGGCCACGAAGGCGACGGTGCCCTCGACGTCGGACACGTCGGCGTACCACTCGTCGTAGACGTCGGCGAACGCCTCGCCGTAGGCCTCCGGCCCGAGCCCCTCCACCGCGCCAGTGTGGCCGGGGGTGGGGACCCCCGCGCCAGCGGGGTGGGTGCGGTAACAATGAGGTCGTGGACGGCCCCGAGGTGCAGCGGTCCCTGCGGCCCATGGCTGTCGGCGAGCTGCTCGACGCCGCCGTCGGGGTGCTCAAGGCCCGTCCCCGGGCCGTGCTCACCATCACCGCCGCCTTCGTGCTGCCCGCGCAGCTCGCGGTGGCGGTCGTGCAGCGCGACGTCCTGGCCTCGGCCTCGTTCACGGAGATCTTCAACGACCCGTCCCTCGCGGGCACGAGCAACACGGGATCGACGACCAGTCCGGGCCTGATCCTGCTCGTCAGCCTCCTGCCCTCGCTCGTGCTGCCCTTTGTGGCCGGCGCCCTCGGTCGCCTCGTCGCCGCCTGGCGCGCCGGCGGCGACATGGGCGCAGGCGCCGCGATGCGCGCCGCCGGCCGCAAGTGGTGGGTGCTGCTCGTCGCCTGGCTCCTCACCCACCTGGCCGAGGGCGTCGCCATGGTCGCGTTCTTCGTCCCGGCGATCCTGCTGATGGCGCTCTGGCAGGTGGCGGCGCCGGCCATCGTCGTGGAGGACCTCGGGCCCATCGCCGGCCTGCGCCGCTCCGGGCGCCTGGCCATGACCAACTTCTGGCCCGTCGTGCTGGCCGTGCTCGGCGCCGGCTTCGTGCACTACGTCCTCAACGCCATGCTCCCGCTGCTGACCCAGCTCATCGGGACGGCGATGGGCGCGGACGGCGGCTGGATCGTGCTGTCGATCGGCAACCTCCTCACGAGCCTGGTCACCACCGCCTTCCTCGCCGCCTTCGCCGTCGTCCTCTACCTCGACCTGCGGGTGCGCAGCGAGGGCCTCGACCTCCAGCTCGAGGCCGACCGCCACTTCAGCGGTGCGGCGCCGGCGTAGCCGCGGCGGGTCGCCCGTGACGGTCCGCCGAGCGCCTCGTCAGCGCCGGCCCTACGCCCGCGCCGCGGCCACGGTCGTCGCCGTGGTGTCCACGACCGTCGTGCTCCTGCTCGGCGCCGGGGTGGCGCCTGCCGGAGCGGCGCCGCACGCCGACCGCCCCGCGGTGGCCACCAGCGCCACCGACAACACCCGCGGGGACGGCGAGCCGAGCGCCGACCCCGCCCCCGGCGAGCTGCCCCCACCGACGGCGTCGCCCGCCGAGGTGCGCCAGGCCGCCGACGACATCCTCGCCAGCGCGGAGTTCCAGCGCCCCGAGCCGAACATCGTGGACCGGGCCCGCTCCTGGCTCGAGGAGCAGTTCGGGCGCCTGCTCCAGCGGGTGACCACCGGGGACGGCGCCTCGCTGGTCGGCTGGGCCATCCTGATCGGCGCCGTCGTGGCCATCGTCGTGCTCCTGGCCCGGTTCGGCCGCAGCGTGCAGCGCGACCCCGGGCGGGAGGCGGCCGTGAGCGTCGAGCGCGCCCGCACGTCCGCCCAGTGGGAGGCGGAGGCCGAGCGCCTCGAAGCCGACGGCGCCTGGAAGCTCGCCCTGCGGGCGCGGTTCCGGTCGCTCGTCGCCGCCCTCGTCGAACGGGGCCTCGTCGACGACGTGCCCGGTCGCACCACCGGCGAGTACCGGGGCGAGGTCCGGGCCGGGCTCCCCGAGGCCGCCGACGCCTTCGCCGGCGCCACCTACCTGTTCGAGGACGCCTGGTACGGCGACGAGCCCACCGGGGAGGTCGAGAACGCCCGCTTCCGGGCCCTCGCCGCCGATGTGCTCGCCCACGCGCCGAGGCGGGCGTCGAGCGAGGTCGCCACCGACGCCGAGGCCGTGCCGGCGTGACCGCGGTGACGAGCGGCGCGGCCCGGCCCGTGGGCGGTGGCGGGGTCCGCCGGGGTGCGGTCGGCTTCTGGCTCGCCCTGCTGGCCCTCGTGGTGCTGGTCGCCGTGGTCGCCGGTCGCCCCCCGAAGGACGGCGAGCCCTTGTCGCCCGACGGCACGGGCCCCGCCGGGGCCAAGGCCCTGGTCCGGCTCCTCGAGGACCTCGGCGCCGACGTGGTGGTCACCGACCGGCTGCCCGGCGACGACGTCGACGTGGCCCTGCTCCTCGCCGACCAGACGCCGGACGACCAGGTGGACGCCCTACGGGCCTGGGTGCAGGACGGCGGGCGCCTCGTCGTGGCCGATCCGTCCTCGCCGTTCACCCCCGTCCCGTCGGGCACGGTCGACCCGCTGGGTGGCATCGTGCAGAGCAGCACCCCGCCCGGCGACTGCACCATCGGGGCGCTCGACGGGATCGGGCGCATCGACGCCCGGGGTGGCCTCGCCTACGACGTGGCCGGGGCCACGGGCCACTGCTACGGCGACGAGGCGGCGGCGTTCGTCGTCACGACCGCGGCGGGCGACGGCACCGTCGCGGCGGTCGGCGGCGCCGGCATGTTCACCAACGAGGCCCTCGGAGCGTTCGACAACTCGGTGCTCGCCGCGGCGCTGCTCGCCCCCGAGCCGGGCACGAGGGTCGCGTTCCTCCAGGCGCCGGCGCCGGGCTCGGGCGACGACGGCCTCGCCGAGCTCGTGGCGCCCAACGTGAAGGCGGCGCTGTTCCAGCTCGTCGTCGCCTTCGTGGTCTACGCCCTCTGGCGGGCCCGCCGCCTCGGCCCGCCCATCGAGGAGCCCCAGCCCGTCCAGATCGCCGGCTCCGAGCTCGTCGGCGCGGTCGGCGAGCTGCTCCAGCAGGCCCGGTCGCCCGAGCGCGCCGCCTCCCTGCTGCGCGACGACCTGCGCCGGCGGCTGTGCGCCCACCTCGGCCTCGCCGCCACGACCCCGCCCGACATCGTGGCCGCGGTCACATCGCAGCGCACCGGTGCCGATGCCGAGGCCGTCTACGCGGCCCTGGCCGGCCCGCCCGTCACCAGCGACCAGGACCTGATCGCCCTGGCCCAGACCCACGAGACGATCCGCGAGGAGCTCCTGCATGGATCCGGCACCTGACGTCCCCGGCACCCCCGGCCCGAGCGGCGGCCCGCCCCCGCCGCCCCCGCCGCCCAGTCCGGGCACGCCGCCGCCGCCGGCGGCGGCGCCGGCGAACGCCCCCGCCGCCGGGCCGCCCCGCTCGGCCGCGTTCGCGGCGATGCACGCCGTACGCCAGGAGGTCGCCAAGGCGGTGGTGGGCCAGGAGGGCGTGCTCTCGGGCATCATCGCCGCGCTCCTGGTCGAGGGCCACGTGCTGCTCGAAGGCGTGCCGGGCGTGGCCAAGACCCTGCTCGTGAAGGCGGTGGCCGGCGCCCTCGACCTCGAGTTCAAGCGGGTGCAGTTCACCCCCGACCTCATGCCGTCCGACGTCACCGGCCAGGTGATCTTCGAGGCGGGCGAGGGCAACTTCCGCTTCCGCGAGGGTCCCGTCTTCACCAACCTGTTCCTCGCCGACGAGATCAACCGCACGCCGCCCAAGACCCAGGCCTCGCTGCTCGAGTCGATGGAGGAGCGCCAGGTCACCGTGGGCGGCGAGCGCCTGCCCCTGCCCGAGCCCTTCGTCGTGGTCGCGACCCAGAACCCGGTGGAGTACGAGGGGACCTACCCGCTGCCCGAGGCGCAGCTCGACCGCTTCCTGTTCAAGCTGCTGGTCGACTACCCGACCGCGGCGCAGGAGCAGGTCGTGCTGGCCCGCCACGACCAGGGCCTCGACCCCCACGACCTCGCCGCCACGGGCCTCACCGCGGTGGCCGGCGCCGACGACCTGCGAGCCGCCCGGGCCGAGGTCAAGGCGGTGCGGGTGGAGGAGCCGGTGCTCGCCTACATCGTCGCCCTGGCCCGGGCCACCCGGGAGTCGCCGTCGCTCACCCTCGGGGTGTCGCCCCGCGGCGCGGCCGCGCTCCTGCACGCCGCCAAGGCGTGGGCGTGGCTGGCGGGACGGGCCTTCGTCACCCCCGACGAGGTGAAGGCGGTGGCCAAGCCGGCGCTGCGCCACCGGCTCCTGCTGCGCCCCGAGCTCGAGCTCGAGGGCGTGACCGCCGACGGCGTCCTCGACGGCGTGCTGGCCGCGGTCCCGGCCCCCCGCTGACGCCCGAGCCCCACGACCACGTCACCCCGACCCACCACACCCGACCCACGACACCCGACCCACGACACCCGATCCACGACACCCCTGATCGAGCGACCCGACCCGCCGTGCTCCCCGTCCCCACCCGCCGCCTCGCGCTGACCGCCGCCCTCGCGGCGCTGGTCGTGCTGGCCCTGCCCGTCGACCGGCGGCTGCTGCTGGTGGACGGGGTGCTGCTCGTGGCCGCGATCGTCGACTGGGTGCTCGCTCCCCGGCCCGACCGGGTGACCGTCACCCGGGAGCTGCCCGGGGTCCTCGCCCTCGGCGGCACCGGCGAGGTGGTGTGGCGGCTCACCAACCCGGTCGGGCGCCGCCTGCGGGTGGCGCTGGCCGACGACCTCGCCCCGTCCCTGCGGTCCGCCACCCGCCGGGTGCGCGTCACCATCCCGGCCCGGGGGCGCGCCGAGGCCCGGGCCCAGCTCCGCCCCGCTCGTCGCGGCCGCTTCGAGCCGGGCTTCGTCACGCTGCGGGTGGAGGGGCCGCTCGGGCTCGCCGCCCGCCAGAAGCGGGTCGCGTGCCCGGGGCTCCTGCGGGTGTTCCCGCCGTTCCGGTCCCGGGACGAGGCCGAGCTGCGCATCAACAAGGCCCGGATCCTCGAGGTCGGCCTGCGCTCGGCGCAGGGCCGCGGCGGCGGCACCGAGTTCGACCAGCTCCGCGAGTACTCGGTGGACGACGAGTACCGCCGCATCGACTGGTCGGCCACCGCCCGCACCGGCAAGCCCATCGTGCGCACCTACCGGGCCGAGCGGAACCAGACCGTGATCCTCCTGCTCGACAACGGCCGGGTCATGGCCGGCCGCGTCGACGACGTGCCCCGCGTCGAGCACGCCATGGACGCGGTGATGATGATGACCGCCGTCGCCACGCGCCTCGGCGACCGGTGCGGGCTGGTGGCCTTCGACCGCCGGGTCCAGCGGGTGGTGGGGCCGGCCCAGAGCCGCACCCAGCTCGCCCGGGTCACCGAGGCCATGTACGAGCTCGAGCCCCAGCTCGCCGAGAGCGACTACGCCGGCGCCTTCGCCGAGACCCTCGGTCGCTTCCGCCGCCGGGCCATGATCGTCATCCTCACCGACCTCGTCGAGCAGGCGGTGGGGGAGTCGCTGATCCCCGCGCTGCCGCTGATCGTGCGCAACCACCTCGTGGTGGTCGCCGGCGTGCAGGACCCCGACGTCGTGCGGTGGGCGGCGGCGATCCCGACCGACGCGTCCGGCGCCTACCGCAAGACCGCGGCGGTCGCCGCCCTGGAGGAGCGCCGCCGCACCGTCGCCCGGCTGCGCGGCCTCGGGGCGAGGGTGATCGACGCCCCGCCGGGCAAGCTGGCGCCGCTGCTCGCCGACACCTACCTGTCGGTCAAGGCCACCGGGCGGCTCTGAGTCCCGGCGGGGTCGATCACGTCGTCCCAGCCGTTCTCGTCGTCCCAGCCGCGGGGCACTTCCCCGAGCAGACCGGTCTCGCCCCGGGCGGCGGCGGCCCGGCCGAGGACGAACAGGTAGGTCAGGAAGGCGCCGAAGACGGCCACGCCGATGCCGACCCGCAGGGCGGTGGGCAGGCCCGAACCGGTGACGAAGCCCTCGATCGTGCCCGCGGTGATGAAGGCGGCGATGAGCCCCATGACGATGACCACGGCCTTGCGGCCGGCCAGGGCGAGCGCCTCGGTGCGCCGCCGGTCGCCGGGGGCGATGATCGCCCAGCCGAGGCGCAGGCCCGCGGCGCCGGCGATCACCACCGCGGTGAGCTCGAGCAGGCCGTGGGGCAGGATCAGGCCCCAGAACTTCGGTTGCTGGCCCGCCGCCGCGAACAGGCCCGCGGCCACGCCGACGTTGGCCCCGTTGAACACCAGGATGTAGGCGGCGCCGACGCAGAAGACGATGCCCGCGGCGAAGGCCAGGATCGAGACCTGGATGTTGTTGACGGTGACCTCGGTGGCGAACTGCGCCGCCGGCGCCGACGAGTAGTACGACTCGAAGTCCTCGTTGACGTAGGCCTCCCGCAGCGCCGGCGGCGCCGTGGCCTCGAGCGCGGCGTCGGAGTTGGCGATCCAGACGCCCATGGCCGCGGCGGGCACGAAGGTGAGCAGCGCGCTGACGAGCACGAAGCGCCGGGCGTCCCAGACGGCCGCCGGGAAGGTGGACGTGAAGAAGTGGCCGATGGCCCGCACCGTCCGGGCCCGCTTGCCGTAGATCACCCCGCTGGCGCCGGCGACCAGCCGGGTGAGCCGGGAGGTGAGGGCGGGGTTGTCGTAGTTCGTGCGGACGTAGGAGAGGTGGGTCGACGTGCGCTGGTAGAGGCTGACCAGCTCCTCGAGCTCGCCCGGGTCGAGGCGGCGGATGCTGCGACGGGCCTTGGCGGTCAGGTCGTCGAGGCGCTGCCAGGCGAGCTCGTGGGAGGCGATGTAGCGGTCGATGTCCACGCGGCGCCCATCATGGCGCACCGGGGTGGGCCGCGGCTTGGCTACCGTCGCCCGTCGTGGACGACGCGCTGGCCTTCACCGACCTCATGGCCCTCGAGCCCCACGGGCCCGACACCTTCGTGGGCATCAGCGAGCCGGTGCCGTTCCCGCGCGTCTACGGCGGCCAGGTGGCGGCCCAGGGCCTGCGGGCCGCGGCCAACACCGTCGACGGCCCGTTCCGCCCCCACTCGCTGCACGCCTACTTCATCCGTCCCGGCGTGATCGCCGAGCCCATCCGCTTCGAGGTGGACCGCACCCGCGACGGCCGCTCGTTCGTCACCCGCAACGTCGTGGCCCGCCAGTCCGGCGGCGCCATCTTCTCGATGTCGGCGTCGTTCCAGGTCGCCGAGGACGAGGCCGAGGTCGTGCTCCACGAGCCGCCCGACGGCGTGCCCGCTCCCGAGGAGCTGGCCTCGCAGAACTGGGGCGAGATCCTCGACCGTCGCCCGGTGCCGGTCCCCGGCAGCCTCCGCAGCAGCACGCTCACCTGGCTGCGGGTCACCCAGGACCTCGGCGACGACCCGATCCTGCAGACCTGCGCGCTCGTCTACTGCTCGGACGACATGCCCACCGCCGCGGCCATGCTCGACCACCCCGGTGTGCGCACCGCCATGGAGGGCGAGGAGGACTGGGAGCGCTTCATGGCCGCCACCCTCGACCACGCGCTCTGGTTCCACCGGCCGCTGCGGGCGGACCGCTGGCACCTGCACGCCCTCCAGGGCCAGGGGCTCACCGGCGGGCGGGCCCTCGCCCTCGGTCGGGTGTACGACGGCGCCGGTCTGCACGTGGCCACCGTGGCCCAGGAGATCCTCGTGCGCGAGCGCCGGGACGGCTGAGGGCTCCCGCCGCCGCTCGGGCGCGACTGGTTACGGTGGCGCCGGTGAGCCAGCCGATGCGAGGGATCGTCACCCCCGAGGCCGTGCTCCTCGAGTTCCAGACGGCGTCGGTGGCGACGCGCGTCCTGCAGTTCAGCCTCGACGTGCTCATCCAGCTCGCCGCGCTCACCGCGGCCCTGCTGGTGTTCGCCGCCGCCGGCTCCACCGGCATCGACATCCCCGAGTCGGTCGCCGTGATCTTCGTGGTGGTCGCCTTCTTCCTCGTCCTGCTCGGGTACCCCATCGCCATGGAGGCGCTGTGGAACGGGCGGACGCTCGGCATGGCCGCGGTGGGGCTGCGCGTCGTCACCACGGAGGGGGCGCCGATCCGGTTCCGCCACGCCGCCATCCGCGGCGCGCTCGGGCTCATCGACTTCTGGCTCATCCCGGTGGGGGTGGTCGCGACCATCGTGATCCTGCTGACGCGGGACAACCAGCGCCTCGGCGACCTCGCCGCCGGCACCCTCGTGCTCCGGGAGCGGACGCCCGTCGACCGCACGGCCCAGGCCATGGCCTTCTACCCGCCCTACGGGCTCGAGCCCTATGCCGCGGGCCTCGACGTGACCACGGTGACGCCCGAGCAGTACGAGGTGCTCCGGTCCTACCTGCTGCGGGTGACGAGCTTCACCCCCGAGGCCCGCTGGTCGCTCGGCGCCCGGCTGGCCAACCCCGTGGCCACCGAGATGGGCCACACCCCGCCCGCCAACCTGGCCCCCGAGACCTTCCTCGTGTGCGTGGCCGCCGCCTACCAGCTCCGCCACGGGGGCCCGCCGGGCGGCTGGCCGACCCACGCCCCCCAGTACGGCGGCCCGGTGCCGACCGGCGTCCCCCCTGCGGCGACGGGCGGTCTGCCCTCCCTCGCGCCGCCGGCGCCGCCGCCCCCGCCGCCGATCCCCCCGACGGTGGCACCCGCGCCGGTCGGGTCACCCCCGCCGGCGGCGCTGAGCGGTGCGCCGTCCGCGCCATCCCCGGAGCCCCCGTCCGCCCCGAAGCCGGCGTGGACGATGCCGGTCGCCAAGCCCCCGGTCGCCCCGCCGTCGGCCGCCCGTCCGGCGACCTCCCCCCCCCAGGCCGCCCCCCCGGACCCCCCCGCGGGGCCCCACGCCCCCCCCGGCCCGCCGGGCCCC
>JAYRFK010000118.1:0-2682 GCA_041908445.1 Acidimicrobiales bacterium
CGCCGGGGAGCGCGAGTGCGAGGTAGGCCCATTTGATGCCGTGCGGCAGCAGCGGATGCCTCGAGAGCCGCGAGCGCCCGTCGCGGGCGTCGACCTCCGCGGCGGCCGCCTCGGATCGGGCGCGCTTGTCCTGCTCGCGGACCGCGACCTGGGCGCGCGAGGCGGCGATCTCGAGGTCGCGGACCGCCCGGTCGTACTCGCGCTGTTCGCGGGCCTGGTCCTTGGCGAGCTCGACCGCGTCCTGGTGGTAGTCGGCGCCCAGGTCGTGCTCGCGGGCCGCGTACGCCTGGCGGACCACCTCGAGTGCCTCGGGGGGCCGCGCGGGCTCGGTGTCCAGGTCGCGGGTGGCCGCGTGAGCGCGGCCCCGTTCGTAGAGTCCGGGGTCGGTCTTGCCGGTGAGCCATCTCCAGGCTCTGCGCATGAGGTTCACGGGGCGAACTCCTCGTTCAGGGGCTGACGGGGGGTGGGTGGGGGCGGGGGCGGGGTTTGACGGACGGACGGGCCGCTCCGCCGTGCGGTTCATGCGTCGCTGGCGAAGGTGAACCGGCCGTCGGCGGTGGCCGAGATCCGTAGGCCGGCGCGGGCGGGGGGCTCGCGGTCGAGCCACCAGTCGGTGAGGCCGCCCTCGATGAGCTGTCGGATGAGGTTGCCGATGGCCCGCCCGCCGAGGGCGAGGTTGTCGGCGCGGGCCATCTCGGTGCGGATCGTGTGCAGCACGGGCGGCCAGTCGACCTCGACGGTGCGGTCGCGGCGCAGCGAGGCGAGGGACCGGTCGAGCTCCTTGCGGGCGATGTCGTCCATCGACGCCTCGCGCAGGACGTCGAAGGCGACGATGCCCTTGCCGAGCTTGCCCAGCAGCTCGGGGCGGCCCAACTCGAGGAAGTGGCCCTTGACCGCCTGCTGGTAGAGGTCCTCGACCTCGGCGAAGGCGGGCATGCGGTCGATGCCGTGGATGCGCTCGTACAGCTCGGCCGAACCGATGTTGGACGTGAAGATCACGACGGTGTCGCCGAAGTGGGCGTCCTGGCCGTTGCCGTCGGTCAGCCGCCCCCCATCGAGCACCTGGAGGAACAGGTCCATGAGCGAGTCGTGCGCCTTTTCGATCTCGTCGAAGAGCACGACGCTGTGGGGGTGGCGGATCACCCGGTTGGTGAGCTCGCCGCCCCGGCCATGACCGACGTAGCTGGGGGGCGCTCCGACGAGGCGGAGCGCGGTGTGCTCCTGTTTGTAGTTCGACATGTCGAAGCGGGCGAGCGCGGCTTCGTCGCCGAACAGCGCCTGGGCGAGCGCCTTGGCCAGCTCGGTCTTTCCCACGCCGGTGGGGCCGACGAAGAAGAAGACGCCGCGGGGCCGGGTGGCCGGCGCGTCCGGGTCGGCGCCCAGACCGAGGCGGGCCCGGCCGAGCATGGTGACCACGGCGTCGACGGCGTGGTCCTGGCCCATGACCCGTTCGCGCAGTTCGCCGCCGATCTCGCGGATGCGGGCCATGGTGAGCTGCTCGAAGGGGTCGTCGCGCTGGCCGTAGCGGTACATCAGGTTGAGGCGTCGCCCTGCGGTCACGGGGATCTGCTCGGCCACCGACGTGCGGCGGAGCGCGTCGAGGTCCCAGTGCCACATGCCGTCGGTGAGGTCGGTGAGCAGCCGGGTGGCCTCCTCGCGGCCCGTGTCGTCGAGATCGCCGGTGCCGTGGAAGCGGTCGAGGAAGCGGCTGAGGAACGCCCGGCGGGCGGCGGGGTCGGGGGGCTGGACCTGGACCGGAGCGAAGAGCGGGTCCTGGTGGTGCAGCCACCGGGGGATCTGGTCGAGGTCCTCGGCGACGAGGACCAGGAGGTTGCGCAACTGCCCGGGGCCCGCAGGGCCGACCAGACGGGCCGCGTGGCCGGCGGCCTTGACCCACAACGCAGTCTCCCGGTCGACCCGGTCGGGAAAGGAGGGGTCCTGCAACAACACGTCGGCGTAGCGGACGACCACGGCGACGGGCGCCTCGTTCTGGCTGAGGGCGCGTCGGGCGGCGGCGAGCGCGTCTCTCGGCTCGCGCAGGCTCGCCCGTCCCGCGCCGAGGGCGCCGCGGAGCTGGCGCTGCCGTTCCTCGTGTTCGCGGACCCGCCTGGTGATGGGGGGGTCGTCCGGGGCGGGGGGGTTCTCCTCCTCGGCGTGGTCGTGGCGGCCAGTGAGCGCCTCGAACGAGTCGCGTCGGGCGGTGTCGGCGAACACCATCCCGTCGATCAGGTCGTAGAACGCGATCGTCTCGTAGCCGACGTCGGTGAGCAGCGCGTCCAACAGCGTCGGGAGCTGCAGGTAGTCGCCGCGCCAGGGGATGAGGTCGTGGACACCGCCGTGCAGGATCGGGTGGTGGCCCTGGGAGACGCTGCGGGCCAGTTCCCGCAGCCACGGCGGCGACGTCGTCCCGACCGCGGTCAGGGGCGAGGCGGGGGTGGGGTCGATCATGCTCATGCGGTGGTTCCTCTCGGGATCTGGGATCCGGTCGGGACGGGGGTCGCGGCGGCGCCTTCGGGTGGGCGGCTGGCGGGGTCGGCGAGCTGCCAGGGGGCGAGGTCGACGTCGTGGTCGGCGAGGGCGTCGCGGACGAGCCCGAGGGCGTCGTCGAGGTCCCGGCACGCGCCGATGTCGGCGACGGGTCGGCCCCGGTCGTCGGGGAGGTCGTCGGCGGAGCAGATGATC
>JAYRFK010000119.1:0-240984 GCA_041908445.1 Acidimicrobiales bacterium
AACCGGTCTCGGCGCCACGATCGTCCCCGCCGTCGGCGGCGACCTCGCGGCCCCTCGAGCGCGCCGTCGCCTCGGGCGACTCCGCCGGAGACGCGGCGAAACCCCCGCCGTAGCAGGGGTTTCAGCGTGTCGGAGGGGGGACTTGAACCCCCACGCCCTTGCGGGCACCAGCCCCTCAAGCTGGCGCGTCTACCAAATTCCGCCACTCCGACGTGGCCGCCCGGTGCTCTGGGCGAGGGGCCATCCTAGCCCACGCGCCGGCTTCTACCGACAACCGATCCGGGCCTAGGTTGGGGCCCATGGAACCGGTCGGTCGCCGCCTGCCGGGGTGGTGGCCGCAGGCCGCCGTCGCCCTGGCGGTGGTCCTGGTCAGTGGGCTCGTGCTCTGGGCGCGGGGCGCCGACGAGACACCCGAGGTGTCGGCCGAGGCGGTGGCGGCGACGGCCACGACGGCTCCCCAGCAGGGCGCGATGGGGGTGAGCCCGGTGACGGTGCCGCCGACGTCGAGCACGCTGCCCGCTCCCCCGCCGCTGCCCGGCACGTTCGTCACCGCCCCCGGGACGAGCGCCGTGGTGGGCACCGGGCCGCTGCAGACCTACAGCGTCGAGGTGGAGACCGCGACGGGGGTCGACCCGGTCGAGTTCGCCGCCTCCGTCGACGCCACGCTCGCCGATCCCCGCAGCTGGATCGCCGACGGGAGCGTCTCGCTGCAGCGGGTGGACGCCGGCGCCGGGACTCGGATCGTCCTGGCCACGCCGGGCACCGTCGACTCGATGTGCGCCCCGCTGCGCACGAACGGGATCTACTCCTGCGGACAGGGCGGCACGGCGGTCCTCAACCTCGATCGCTGGAACAGCGGCATCGACGTGTGGACCGGGCCGATCGAGGAGTACCGCCACTACGTGGTGAACCACGAGTACGGGCACGTCCTGGGCCACGGCCACGCCTCCTGCCCCGGCGCCGGGCAGCTCGATCCGGTCATGGCCCAGCAGACCAAGGGACTCGACGGCTGCCTCCCCAACGGCTGGCCCTACCCCTGACCGGGCGGCCGACGGCCGCCACCGGCCGCTCCTCCGACGAATCGACCGCGCCGGACGCCGGCCGGTGGCCGATGAAGGGAGCCATGCCTGCTGCACCGAGGATTCAATGAACCGTTTTCGTCGCCAGGCGACGAAAACGGTACGAAGATAGCTGCGGGCCCCGCTGCCGCGAGCCGGACCCAGGGGGTGCCACCGGCGTTCAGGTGAACGCCGGCGAGGCGATCAGCCGTCGAGCAGGAGGACGAGCGAGATCGTCGTGAAGCTGAAGATCAGCGCCACCACGACGGTGATGCGGTCGAGGTTCTTCTCGACCACGGTCGAACCGGCCGCCGTCGCACCCAGGCCGCCACCGAACATGTCGGAGAGGCCGCCGCCCTTGCCGCTGTGCAGGAGCACGAGCAGGATGAGCAGGCCGCTCACGATCACGTGGATCCCGATGACGATGGCGGTGAGCACGAGGGTCGATCCTATCGGGCCGGTCAGGCCAGGCGGTAGCGCACGATCTTCGAGAAGTCGTCGGCGTCGAGGCTGGCGCCGCCGACGAGGGCCCCGTCGATGTCGGGCTGGGCCATGAGCTCGGCGGCGTTGCCGGGCTTCACCGAGCCGCCGTACTGGATCCGCACCGACGCCGCGGCCTCGGGGCCGGCGACCGACGCCACCACGCCGCGGATGAACCCGCAGACGGCCTGGGCGTCCTCGGCGCTGGCGGTGCGGCCCGTCCCGATGGCCCAGATGGGCTCGTAGGCGATCACCATGGCGCCGACCTGCTCCTTGGTGAGCTTGGCCAGGCCGGCCCGCACCTGGCCCTCCACCTTGGACTCGGTGGTGCCGGCCTCACGCTCGTCGAGGGTCTCCCCGCAGCACAGGATCGGCGTCATCTCGTGGGCGAACACGGCCCGGGCCTTGCGGTTGACGTCCTCGTCGGTCTCGCCGAACAGCTCCCGCCGCTCGGAGTGGCCCACGATCACGTACTTCACGTTGAGCTTGTTCAGCATCGCCGGCGACACCTCACCGGTGAAGGCGCCCTTCTCCTCCCAGTGGCAGTTCTGGGCGCCGAGGGCGATCTGCATCTTGTCCGACTCGATCACCGTCTGGATCGAGCGCAGGTCGGTGAAGGGCGGGTGCACCGACACGTCCACGGCGAGGGTGTCCTCGACGTCGAGGGCGTACGACAGCTTCTGCACCGTCTGGATCGCCTCGAAGTGGTTGTGGTGCATCTTCCAGTTGCCGCTGATCAGCGGCTTGCGAGCGTCAGGCATTGGGGGCCTCCCGGAGGGCCTTCAGGCCGGGCAGGTCACCCTGCTCCAGCAGCTCGAGCGACGCCCCGCCGCCCGTGGACAGGTGGTCGACCTCGGCCGCCAGCCCGAACTTGGCCAGCGCCGCGGCGCTGTCGCCGCCGCCGACCACGGTGAAGCCGCGGGCGTCGGCCACGGCCTCGGCCACCGCCCGGGTGCCGGCCGCGAAGCGCTCGTCCTCGAACACGCCCATGGGGCCGTTCCACAGCACGGTGCCCGCCTCGCCGATCACGTCGAGGAACTCGGCGGCGGTCCCGGGGCCGATGTCGAGGCCCATCCAGCCATCGGGCAGGTCGGTGCCGAACTGGCGCACCTCGCCGCCCGCCGAGGGATCACCGATCTTGCCGCCCGGGCCGAGCGCGGTGAGGTCGTTCGGCAGGTGGATGGCGTCGGTCTCCGCCAGCAGCCGCCGGCAGGTCTCGATCTGGTCGGGCTCGACCAGCGAGGCGCCGATCTGGTGGCCCTGGGCGGCGAGGAAGGTGAAGCACATGCCGCCGCCCACGATCAGGGTGTCGACGACCTGCAGCAGCGCTTCGATCACACCCAGCTTGTCGCTGACCTTGGCCCCGCCCAGGATGGCCACGAACGGGTGTCGGGGGTCGTTGCGGACCCCGAGCAGCACCTCGGCCTCACGGGCGAGCAGGCGCCCGGCGGCCGAGGGCAGGAACTGCGGCGGCCCCACGATCGAGGCGTGGGCCCGGTGCGACGCTCCGAACGCGTCGTTCACGTAGGCGTCCTGCCCGGCGATCAGCTCCTGGACGAAGGCGGGGTCGTTGGCGGTCTCGCCCGGGTTGAAGCGCAGGTTCTCGAGCAGCTCGACGCCCGGCGCCAGCTCCGCGAGGCGGGCCCGCACCGGGTCCATCGAGTACGCGGGGTCCGGCGCGCCCTTCGGCCGGCCCAGGTGGCTGCACGCGGTGACCGTGGCGCCCTGCTCCTGCAGCCAGTGCAGGGTGGGCAGGGCGCTGCGGATGCGCAGGTCGTCGGTGATCTCGCCGTGCTCCAACGGGACGTTGAAGTCGGCGCGGACGAGCACCCGGCGACCGTCGAGGTCGCCGAGGTCCTCCAGGACCGGCACGCTCATGCCCGGACTCCTCCGGCGCTCAGGCGCCGACGATCCCGACCAGGTCGACCAGGCGGTTCGAGTAGCCCCACTCGTTGTCGTACCAGCCCAGCACCTTGACCAGGTTGCCCGACACCATGGTCAGCTTCGAGTCGAAGGTGCAGGAGTACGGGGTGCCGACGATGTCCGACGACACGATGGGCTCGTCGGTGTACTTGAGCACGTTGGACAGCGGGCCGGACTCGGCCGCCGCCTTGAACGCGGCGTTGACCTCGTCGACCGAGGCCTCCTTGGCGAGGATGCCCACGAAGTCGGTGATGGAGCCGTCGGGCACGGGCACCCGCAGCGAGGTGCCGTCGAGGCGGCCCTGCATGGCCTCGAGCACGAGGCCGGTGGCCCGGGCGGCGCCGGTCGACGACGGGATGATGTTGATGGCGGCGCTGCGGGCCCGGCGCAGGTCGCTGTGGGGGCCGTCCACCAGGCTCTGGTCGCCGGTGTAGGCGTGCACGGTGGTCATGAGGCCCCGCTCGACGCCGAAGGCGTCGTCGAGCACCTTGATCATGGGCACGAAGCAGTTGGTGGTGCAGGAGGCGTTGGAGACGACCTTGTGGGCGTCGGCGTCGTAGGTGTCGTCGTTCACGCCGACCACGAAGGTGGCGTCGGCGTCCTTGCCCGGGGCCGAGATGATGACCCGCGGGGCGCCGGCGTCGAGGTGGGCGGCGGCCTTCGAGCGGTCGGTGAAGAAGCCGGTGGACTCGACCACGACGTCCACGCCGAGGTCGCCCCACGGCAGGGCAGCCGGGTCGCGCTCGGCCAGCACCTTGAGGACCTTGCCGTCGATCTCGATCCCGCCGTCCACGGCCTTCACGTCGGCGTCCAGGGTGCCCATCACCGAGTCGTACTTGAGGAGGTGGGCCATCGTCTTGACGTCGCCCAGGTCGTTCACGGCGACGAACTCGATGTCGGCGCCCTGCTTGCGGGCGGCGCGGAAGAAGTTGCGGCCGATGCGGCCGAAGCCGTTGACGCCGACGCGGATGGTCATGACGGATGTGCCTCCGGGTGGATGTTCGGGATCTGCGCCCTATCCGACCACGCGACCCCGGTGCTCTGCCAGTTGCGAAGGTCCCGAGTCGCGGTGTGCTCAGACGAGCGTGACGAGCACGTCGGCGAGCAGGGCCGGGTCGTGGGCCTGTCCCCCGGGGCGGGCGATCGGCGCCACCACGACCTCGCCGGCGATCCCGTCGGGCGACAGCCCACCCTCGTGGCAGACCACCACGTCCACGTCCAGGCCGTGCGCGCGCAGGGCGTCGACGTGGTCGGCGGCCGTGTAGCCGGCGGTCTCGGCCTCGCTGGCGGCGAGGTTGCACACGTACACCTTGCGCCCGCCCGCCGCGGCGAGGGCCTGGCGGACCCCGGGCACGGCCACGGCCGCCAGCACGCTCGTGTAGAGCGAACCCGGCCCGATGACGACCTGGTCGGCCCCCTCGATGGCCTCGACCACGCCCGGGGTCACCGGCGGGTCGGGTGGGGTGAGCGACACCCGGCTGATGCCGGTGGACGCCGACACCGCGACCTGGCCCTCGACCGCGTCGCCACCCGCCTGCGCCTTGAGCACGACGGGCTCGGTCGTGGCGGGCAGCACCCGGCCGACGGCGCCGACCAGGCGGGCGACCTCGTCGACCGCGGCCACGAAGTCACCCCCGGAGTCGGCCAGACCGGCGATGAGCAGGTTGCCGAGGGCGTGGCCCTCCAGCTCCCCCGCCTCGAACCGGTGCTCCAGCGACCGGGCGAGGAGCGAGTCGTCGCCGGCGAGCGCGGCCAGGCAGGTGCGCAGGTCACCGGGCGGCGGCTGGTCGATGACCTCGCGGAGCCGACCGCTCGAGCCGCCGTCGTCGGCGACCGCCACCACCGCGGTGACCTCGGACGCGTAGCGCCGCACCGCCCGCAACGAGGCGGCGAGGCCGTGTCCACCCCCGAC
Organism: Acidimicrobiales bacterium; assembly: GCA_041908445.1. Classification (GTDB taxonomy): domain Bacteria; phylum Actinomycetota; class Acidimicrobiia; order Acidimicrobiales; family DATDAH01; genus JAEUJM01. Next base: position 5,374 of record JAYRFK010000119.1, read on the forward strand.
GGCGGCCACCCGGGGGCCCGGGGCGCGACCGGCGGTCACCGGCGCACCTCCTGGCCTGCCGGACCGGCCGGGGACCCCGTCCCGCGGGCCGAGGCCACGGCCACGAACGGCGCCGTCAACGGTCGATGTCGCGGTGGCTGACGACCGGGTGCTCGCCGCGCTGGCGGAGCTGCTCGGCGACCTCCTCGGCGATGGCCACCGAGCGGTGGCGCCCGCCGGTGCAGCCGAAGGCGATGGTCAGGTACGACTTGCCCTCGTGCACGTACGCCGGCAGCAGCAGGCGGAGCAGGCGCTGGAGGTGGTCGAGGAACTGGCCGGTCGTGGGCTGGCCGAGCACGTACTCCCGCACCGGCTCGTCGAGGCCCGACAACGGCCGCAGCTCGTCCACCCAGTGCGGGTTGGGCAGGAAGCGGCAGTCGAGGACCAGGTCGACGTCGAGGGGCAGCCCGTGCTTGAAGCCGAACGACTCGACCGTAATCTGCATGGCGTGGTCGCGGGGGTCGCCGCCGAAGAGGTCGCCGATGCGGGCCTTGAGCTGGTGGACGTTCAGCTCGCTGGTGTCGATGACGACGTCGGCGCCCGCCTTCACCGGGTCGAGCAGCACCCGCTCCCGCTCGATGGCGTCGGCGAGCCGATCGCTGTCCGCAAGGGGGTGGCGCCGGCGGGTGCTCTCGTAGCGACGCACGAGCACCTCGGTGGAGGCCTCGAGGAAGAGCACGCGCACCCGGGACTCGTCGGTGGATCGCAGGGCCCGGAGCGAGTCGAGCACCTCGGTGTGGTCCGGCGCGGAGGCGCCGACGACGAGGGCGACCCGCTCGTAGCCGGAGCCGGGGGCCTGGGTGGCCAGTTCCGACACCTTGGGCATGAGGGCGGGCGGCAGGTTGTCGATGACGAACCAGCCGAGGTCCTCCAGGTTGTCGGCCGCCTGGGAGCGGCCGGCCCCCGACAGCCCGGCGATGATGATGATCTCGCTGATGGGCCCAGCCTACCGAGGGGGCGCCGGGCGGCCGAGGGGCTCGGCCCGCAGGAACAGCAGGCGCGGGATGGTGGCGGCCTCGGCGTACTCGGCGGCCCGGGCCAGGAAGCCGGGGGGCGGCGCCGGCTCCTCCATCCGGGTGACGACGAGGCCGTTGGCCGCGAGCGCGTTGACGTAGCGGCTGAGGGGGCGGTGGATGAACGGGATGAACACGTCCTTCTCCACCTCCTCGATGGTGGCGTCCTCGACGAGGTACGGGCCGATGCGCCAGTACTGCTCGGGCGGGTCGAGCACCTGGTCGTCGATCCAGCCGCTGTTCGGCGTCTGCAGCAGCGGGTGGTTGAGGAAGAACAGGAACCGCCCGCCGGGCGCGAGGACGCGGGCGACCTCGGCGATGGCGGCGTCGACCGCCTCGATGTGCTCGAACACGAGGCACGCGACGACGACGTCGACCGAGTGGTCGGCCACCGGCAGGGCGTCGGCGCCGGCCCGCGCGTAGGCGGGGCCGCCCCGGCGACGGGACGCCTCGGCGACCTGGGCCCAGGTGGGGTCGACGCCGATCACCCGGGTGGCGCCACCCTCGACCGCGAGGCGGGCCACCTGGCCCTCCCCCGTCCCCACGTCGAGGACCGTCCGCGCGCCGGCCAGGTGCTCGGCCGCCAGCGGCAGGATCTGCTCCTCGTACTCGGGGTCGGCGCCGGCGGTGAAGCCGTCCTGCCACCAGCCGGCGTGCTCCTCCCAGAGGTTGCCCGGCTCCTCGGCGCTCATCGCCGGCCCGCCGCGTGGAGCTTGTCGAACACGGCGTCGGCCACCTTGTCGGGCAGCCAGGGCAGCGCCCGGAGGGTGTCGAGGTCGGCCTGCTTGACCGCACCCACGCCGCCGAGCTCCTTCACGAGGCGCTTCTTGCGGGTGGGGCCGAGGCCGGGGATGTCGTCGAGGGCGCTCTTGGTCATGCGCTTGCCCCGCAGCTCGCGGTGGTACGAGATGGCAAAGCGGTGGGCCTCGTCCCGCAGCCGCTGCAGCAGGTAGAGCGCCTCGGACTGGCGGGGGATGCGGATGGGGTCGGACTCACCCGGCACGTAGACCTCCTCGAAGCGCTTGGCCAGCGACGCCACCGGGATCTCGTCCTCCAGGCCGAGGTCCTCGAGCACCCGGATCGCCACCGACAGCTGGCCTTTGCCGCCGTCGACCACGAGCAGTTGCGGCGGGTAGGCGAAGCGGTTGGGGCGTTCTCCGGGCGGCTTGCCCCGCTCGTCCAGGTAGGCCTTGAGGCGGCGCGTCAGCACCTCCTCCATGGCCGCGAAGTCGTCGTTGCCGTCGACCTCGCGGATCTTGAAGCGGCGGTAGTCGCTCTTCTTGGGCAGGCCGTCCTCGACCACCACCATCGAGCCCACGTAGTCGCTGCCCTGGATGTGGCTCATGTCGTAGCACTCGATCCGCAGCGGGGCGGTGGGTAGGCCGAGGTACTCCTGGAGCTCGTTGAGGGCCCGGGCCCGGCTGTTGTGGTCGGAGGCCCGCCGCAGGCGGTGGCGGGTGAGCTCCTCCTTCGCGTTGCGGGTCACGGTCTCCTGCAGCGCCCGCTTGTCCCCGCGCTGGGGCACCCGGATCGACACCGCCGAGCCGCGCCCCTCGGACAGCCAGCGCTGGTAGAGGTCGGGCTCGTCGGGCTCGGTGGGGACGAGCACCGTCTTGGGCACGCCGAGCGGCGGCTCGTCGTAGTAGAGGCCCTCGAGCACGTTGCCGACGAGCTCCGGCGGGGTGACGTCCTCGACCTTGTCGATCACGAAGCCCTTGCGGCCCACCACCCGGCCCCGGCGCACGTAGAACACCTGGACCGCGGCCTCGAGGTCGTCGTCGGCGATTCCGATGACGTCGAGGTCCTCGTTGCGCTCGGCCACCATCTGCTGCTTCTCGATGGCCTTGCGGACGCTGGTGAGCTTGTCGCGGAGGCGGGCGGCCCGCTCGAAGGCCAGCTCGTCGGCGGCCTCGCGCATCTCGGCCTCGAGGCGCTTGACGATCGTGTCGGTGTCGCCGTCGAGGAAGTCGAGCAGCTCGTCCACAAGCTCCCGGTAGTGCTCCTCGGTGACCTCGCCCACGCACGGCCCGCTGCACTTCTCGATGTGGAACAGCAGGCACGGCCGCCCCGAGCGCTCGTGGCGGGTGAACTTGTTGTCCGAGCAGGTCCGCAACGGGAACGTGCGCAGCAGGAGGTCGAGCGTCTCGCGGATGGCGTAGGCGTGCCCGTAGGGCCCGAAGTAGCGCACGCCCTTGCGCTTCGCGCCCCGCATGACCATCGGGCGCGGCCACTCGTCGCCGACGGTCACGGCGAGGAAGGGGTAGCTCTTGTCGTCGACCAGGCGGATGTTGAAGCGGGGCCGGTGCTGCTTGATGAGGCTGTACTCGAGCATGAGCGCCTCGACGTCGTTGCCGACCTGGATCCACTCGACGCTCTCGGCCGACGCCACCATCTGGGCGGTGCGCACCGGCAGGTGGGTCTGGAAGTAGTTCGACAGGCGCGACCGCAGGGACTTGGCCTTGCCCACGTAGATGACCCGGCCGTCCTTGTCCTTGAACTGGTAGGAGCCGGGGGCGTCGGGGATCGTCCCCGCGGGAGGTCGCTGCACCATGACGGGTGCCAGCCTACGACCGCCCACCGACAGGCCGACCGGCCCGGCGGCGGCCGGCTCAGCCCAGCGGGATGGGCCGGAGCGCCGGGTCGTCGCCCTCGGTCACCTCGTAGAACCGGATCTGGTGCGTGCCTTCGGTGAGGGTGGACCGCAGCAGCATCGCCGCCACCCGGCCCGGCGCGAACTGGTCGGTGTACAGCGGCACCACGGCGGCGATGCGGTCGTCCACGGTCACCGCCACCCGGGTGCCGTCGGGCGCGGTGCCGTTGACGCGACCCACGACGAGCGCCGGGAAGTCCTCACCCTCGGCCACCTCGACGGTGCCGCCGGTCTCGACGTGGGCGGGTCCCAGCTCGCTCACGGGCCCCGCCCGCAGGTTCGCCACCCGCCGCCCGAGCAGGTTGGGTCGGGGCCCGAACGAGTACCAGCGCGAGGCTCGGGTCTCCTCGGGCAGGTAGGTGTCGACGCCGCCGGCGAACACGTCCTCGAGGGTGGCCTGGTCGCTGATGTCGATCGGGTCCTCGAAGTCGTAGCTGGCGCCCGACAGGCCCACGGCGCGGAGGAAGGGCTTGCGGTCGGTGCTGCGGGGCTCGCCGGCCAGGGACACCCCGTCGACCTCCCAGGGGATGTCGATGCCGAGGAGGTCGGCCATGGTCGGCACCACGTCGATGGTCTGGGCGTTGCGGTCGTCGACGCGGCCCTCGGTCTGCCCGGGCGCCTTGATGAGCAGCGGCACCCACGCCATGTCGTCCATGGTCTCGGGCGCCGGCGGTTCCGGGCCCAGGCCCCGCACCGACTCGCCGGCCTCGAACGTGATGCCGTGGTCGGCGGTCAGGACCACCATGGCGTCGTCGTAGAGCCCCGAGCGGTGCAGGCGGCGGAGCAGGTCGCCCACGAGCGAGTCGAGGTAGCCGACCTGCAGCAGCATGCGGTGGCGGTCGAACTCGGCGGCCTGCTCGGCCGGGCCGCGGCGGTTGCCCGCGGGGTCGTCGCCCTGCACGTCGGCGACCTCCCGGAGGCCCTCGTCGGCGGTGTACTGCTCCCCCGTCGGCAGGCGGGAGTAAGGCGTGTGCGGCAACAGGAGGTGCAGGAAGTGCACCGTCGGTCCCTCGTCGGCCTGGATCGACCTCAGGAGCCCGGCGAGGCCCTCGGGCCGGGGACCGAAGATGGCGTAGATGTCCGCCTGGCCCTTGTCGTCGAGGGCCCGGTCGACCTCGCGGCCCGCGGCGGCGTCGGCCTGGGCCGCGGCGGTCTCCGGGTCGGCGAGGTCGGTGCCGGCGCCGAGGTCGGCCGACGGGCTGACGAGCGTGCGGTACACGCTGCCGGCGTCGTCGAGCAGGGCGTTCAGCGGGGAGGGCTCGGCGGCGCCGCCGTCACCCCGGGTGTGCCGCGGCTTCGGCTCGTTGCAGATCGCCGCCGGGCACAGGGCGGTGATGGGCTCGACCGCCTGGAGGTCGTACACCCCGCCGAGCAGGGTGAACAGGTTCTCGGGGTGCGAGCGCGCATCGGCGCCGCGTCCGTCCTCGGGGAGCTGGCCGGTGACGACGGACGGCACGGCGAACAGGGTCGAGTTCGTGACCGTCGTGGTGTTGCGGTACCAGGTCGCGTCCCCCGCCAGCGCGGCGAGGTTCGGGTAGAGGTCGGCGTCGATCTCGCCGTCGGTGTCGACGATCGAGGTGAGGGGCCACTCGTCGAAGACGATCATGACGACCGGCGGCAGCTCCTCGGGGCGGCGGATGTCGAGCGAGGCCGCCTCGGCGTTCTCGGGGCGGAGCAGCTCCCCGGCCGGCGACAGCACGAGGAAGCTGACGAGGAAGAGCACCGGCCCGACCGCCAGGTAGTGCAGCAGGGTGCGGGTGGCGTCGCGGGTCCGGTAGAGCCAGATCACCAGCGCGGCGGCGCCGACGCCGAGCGCCACCAGCAGGAGGCCCGGCGACCACCCGAGGTGCTTCACGACGTACATGGCCAGGAGCGCGGTGAGCAGCCCGAGGGTGGCCAGGTGGACCGGCTGGCGGGCGCGGGGCGCGATGAGGCCGACCAGCGCGCCGACGCCCCAGAGGACGACCGGCGGCACCAGGAGCAGCACGAGGGCGAAGGCGACGATGTCCCGGCTGGTCGCGTCGGCGAAGACGAACACCTCGGGGCTGGCGCCGAAGACCTCGTAGAGGGGCTGCGCGACGGCGACGCCGCTCAGGCCGAAGATCTCGAGGAGCCGCCAGAGCTCCGGGTGCCGCGTCGACATGGCCCCCGATCATCGCCCGAAACGCACCCGGTCCCGTGTCACCCCGGTCACGGTCCGGTCGGGCCGGGGTCACCCAGGCGTCATCCGACCGACACGGATTGGACACGACGGCCGCGGGCGGCGGCGTACACTGGAACCACGCCGGCCTGGCTTCCGGCGACATATCAGCTCCGTGGGCGACATCCCCGTGGCGTGGCGACCAGGCTGCCCCCACCGCCCATCCAGCGGAGCTCCCTCCAGGAGGTCCCCCACAACATGCTGAGGCTCCAGACCCCGCTCCCCGAGCGCTACCTCGACGCCACCCCGGAACAGCTCGACGAGTGGATCGCCGCGGCCAAGGACACCCTGGGCGACCAGGTCTTCCTGCTCGGCCACCACTACCAGCGCGACGAGGTCATGAAGTGGTGTGACGCCCGGGGCGACTCGTACCGCCTGTCGGTGCTCGCCCAGCAGCGCCCGCAGGCCAAGTACATCGTGTTCTGCGGCGTGCACTTCATGGCCGAGTCGGCCGACGTGCTCACCGCCGACGACCAGCAGGTCGTCCTCCCCGACCTGAACGCCGGCTGCTCGATGGCCGACATGGCCGACCTCGACCAGGTCGAGGAGGCGTGGGAGGCCCTCAGCGGGGTCATCGACGTCGAGCGCCTCGTCCCCATCACCTACATGAACTCGTCGGCGGCCCTGAAGGCGTTCGTGGGCGAGCACGGCGGCGCCGTGTGCACCTCGACCAACGCCCGGGCGGTGCTCGACTGGGCCATGACCAGGGGCGACAAGGTCCTGTTCTTCCCGGACCAGCACCTCGGGCGCAACACCGGCTACCAGATGGGCTACACCGAGGCCGACATGCGGGTCTGGAACCCGCGCTTCGACCTCGGCGGGCTGAGCGAGGCCGACTGCAAGGAGGCCACGTTCCTGCTCTGGCGGGGCCACTGCTCGGTGCACCAGCGCTTCCGCCCCGAGCACGTCGAGGCCTTCCGGGCCGAGCACCCCGACGGCCTCGTCGTCGTGCACCCCGAATGCGCCCACGACGTGTGCGAGCTGGCCGACTCGGTCGGGTCGACCGACTTCATCATCCGCGCCGTGGACGCGGCGCCCGTGGGCGCCACCATCGGCGTGGGCACCGAGATCCACCTCGTCCAGCGCCTCGACGCCGAGACGCCCGACAAGACCGTGGTCTCGCTCGACCCGCTGATCTGCCCCTGCTCGACCATGTTCCGCATCGACGGCCCCCACCTCGCGTGGGTGCTCGAGTCGCTGGTGGCCGGCGAGGTGGTCAACCGCATCACCGTCGACCCCGACACCGCCGAGTGGGCCCGCGTCGCCCTCCAGCGCATGCTCGACATCACCTGAAAGGGCACGCTGCGTGAGCAGCTGTGACCACCCAAAGTGATAGTCCGGGCCAGGGCTGTAGGTCGCACGGCCCATGCCGATGGAGGGGCATGGACCTCTCCGGCGCGACCATCCTCCTCACCGGTGGCACAGGCAGCTTCGGCAACGCGTTCGTCGAGCGGGTGCTCGACGAGTGGCCCGACGCCGTCATCCGGGTGTACAGCCGGGACGAGCTGAAGCAGTCCGAGATGCTCGCCCGCTACGGCGACCGCAACGTCCGCTACCTGCTCGGCGACGTCCGCAACAAGACCCGCCTGGCCCGGGCCTGTCAGGGCGCCGACGTGATCGTGCACGCCGCGGCCATGAAGCAGGTGCCGGCGTGCGAGTACAACCCCTTCGAAGCGGTGCAGACCAACGTGCTGGGCAGCCAGCACATCGTCGACTGCGCCATCGACTCGAGCGTCACCAAGGTCGTCGCCCTCTCGACCGACAAGGCCGTGAACCCGGTCAACCTCTACGGCGCCACCAAGCTCTGCGAGGAGAAGATCGTGGTGCAGGGCAACGCCTACGCGAGCCACTCCGACACGGTGCTCTCCTGCGTGCGCTACGGGAACGTGGTCGGCTCCCGGGGCTCGGTCGTCCCGCTGTTCAAGAAGCAGGCCGAGACCGGTCGCCTGACCGTCACCGACGAGCGCATGACCCGGTTCTGGATCACCCTCGACCAGGCGGTCGACCTCGTGCTGTTCGCCCTCGACCACGCGGCCGGCGGCGAGGTGTTCATCCCCAAGATCCCGTCGATGAAGGTCACCGACCTCGCCGAGGCCATCGCGCCGGGCGTGCCCCGCGACGTCACCGGCATCCGTCCCGGCGAGAAGCTCCACGAGATCCTCCTGACCGGCGACGAGAGCCGGCACTCGGTCGAGACCGAGGACGTCTACGTGGTGCTGCCCGAGCACCCGTGGTGGACCGACGAGCCCCGCTGGCTCGAGGGCAAGCCCCTCGACGACGACTTCACCTACTCCTCGGCCACGAACGCCGAGTGGCTCTCCGTGGAGGAGCTCCGGGAGCTGGTGGGTTGAGGCTGACGGAGGAGGCCGGGGCCCGAGCGGCCCGGCGAGGGACGAGCCAGGAGCGGGCGACGTGATCCCGTACGGCCGCCAGTCGGTCGACGACGACGACATCGCCGCGGTCACCGCGGTCCTGAAGGGCGACTGGCTGACCCAGGGGCCCGCGGTGGACGAGTTCGAGGCGCGGCTCTGCGAGATCACCGGCGCCCGCCACGCCGTCGCCTTCTCGAGCGGCACCGCGGCGCTCCACGCCGCGTGCTTCGCCGCCGGCCTGGGTGCCGGTGACCGGGTCGGCGTCCCCGCGCTGACCTTCGCGGCGAGCGCGGCCTGCGCGACCTACGTCGGCGCCACCCCCGTGGTGCTCGACATCGACCCCGCCACGCTGAACCTCGACCCGGACGCGGTGCCGGCCGACCTCGAGGCCCTGGTCGCGGTCCACTACGCCGGCCTGCCGGTCGACCTCGGGCGCCTGGCCGCCCGACCCCGGGTGGTCATCGAGGACGCCGCCCACGCCCTCGGCGCCCGGACGCCCGACGGGCCGGTCGGCAACTGCGCCCACAGCGACCTGTGCTGCTTCTCGTTCCACCCGGTGAAGGTCGTGACCACCGGCGAGGGTGGCGCGGTCACCACCAACGACGACGACCTGGCCGCGGCCCTGCGCCGGTTCGGCCGCCACGGCGTCGTGCCCCGCCCCGACCTCGGCGGCTGGGCCTACGAGATCGCCGAGGAGGGCCACAACTTCCGCCTCTCGGACATCGCCGCGGCGCTCGGCACGAGCCAGCTGGCCAAGCTCGAGCGCTTCGTCACCCGCCGCAACCACCTCGCCGACCGCTACCGCGACCTGCTGACCGACCTCCCGGTCGTGCTCCCGCCGGCCGCCCCCGTCGGCTGGCGCCACGCCTACCACCTGTTCCCCGTGCAGGTTCCCGCGCGAACCCATGTGTACGACGCCCTTCGTGCCGATGAGGTGATGGTGCAGGTCCACTACGTGCCCCTCTACGGCCACCCCCGGTTCGGCGGCGACCCGGCGGCCTTCCCGGCCACCGAGGCGGTGTACCGCGGCCTGCTCTCGCTCCCGCTCTTCCCGGACCTGACCGAGGACGAGCAGGACACGGTGGTGGTCAAGCTCGAGGCGGCGCTCTCGGAGGTGGTGGCGTGACGTTCGCGGAGTCGGAGGCCTGGTTCGCCCGGGCCGAGCGGGTGATCCCGATGGGCACCCAGACGATGTCCAAGCACCCGGGCCAGTGGGTCCGCGGGGCGCACCCCCTGTACCTCGAGCGGGGCAAGGGCGCCCACGTCTGGGACGTCGACGGCAACGAGTGGCTCGACTACCCGATGGCCCTGGGCCCCGTCCTGCTCGGCTACGCCGAGCCCGTGGTCGACCAGGCGATCCGCCGCCAGCTCGACCACGGCATCACCTTCACGCTGATGCACCCCCTCGAGGTCGAGGTCGCGGAGCGGATCGTGGCCCTGTGCCCCGGCGTCGACGCCGTCCGGTTCGGCAAGTCGGGCTCCGACGCGGTCAGCGCCGCGGTGCGGGCCGCCCGGGCCATCACCGGCCGCGATCGCGTCCTCGTGGCGGGCTACCACGGCTGGCACGACTGGTACATCGGCTCCACCACCCGGGACGCCGGCGTCCCGAAGGCCGTCGTCGACCTGACCGCCACCTTCGCCTTCGGCGACCTGGGCAGCCTCGAGCGGGCGCTCGCGACCTACCCGGACGACGTCGCCGCGGTCGTGCTGGAGCCGTCGGGCGCCACGGTCCCCGACCCCGGCTACCTGGAGGCGGTGGTCGACCTGACCCGCCGCCACGGCGCGGTCTCGATCTTCGACGAGGTGATCACCGGCTTCCGACTCGCCCCCGGAGGCGCGCGCGAGCGCTACGGCGTCGAGCCCGACCTCTCCTGCTACGGCAAGGCCCTCGGCAACGGCATGCCCGTGTCCGCGGTCGCCGGCCGGGCGGCGGTCATGGGCGTGTTCGAGGAGATCTTCTTCTCCGGCACCCACGGCGGTGAGGCGCTGTCCCTGGCTGCGGCGGCCGCCGTGCTCGACACCATCGCCGACGGCCGCGTCCTGGCCGGGATCGAGGCCCTCGGCAGCCGCCTCCGGGCGGGCCTGGCCGATCGGGTGACCCGCCACGGGCTCGACGACCTCGTCACCGTCGGAGGTGAGCCCCAGCGCACGGTCGTCGGTTTCGCCGGTCCCGCTCCCCTGGTGACCAAGAGCTGGGTCCAGCAGTGCTTCGCCGAGGCCCGCATCCTCTTCAACGGCTCGTTCTTCATCAGCGCCCGCCACACCGACGCCGACGTCGACCGCACGGTCGCCGTCTTCGACGAGGCGCTGGCGGTCCTCGCCAGCGGCGACGACGTCGCCACCCGTCTGGTGGGCCCACCCGTCGAGCCCGTGTTCCGGCCGGTCTGATGCCCAGTCGACTCCTCCGCAAGAAGGCCTCGGTCCTCGTCCTCGGCGCGGGCTCGATCGGCAGCCGCCACGCCCGCAACCTGCACGCCGCCGGGGCGGACGTGTCGCTCGCCGATCCCTCCCCCGCCCGGGCCAAGGCCGTGCGCCACGCCCGCACCGTGCCGTTCGACCTCGACCACCTGTCGGGCTACGACGGCGTGGTCGTGGCCAGCCCAACCAGCGCCCACCTCGAGCAGGCCCTCGCCGCCCTCGACACCGGGGCCAAGGTGCTCATCGAGAAGCCGATCCACCTCACCCTGGCCGGTACCGAGGCGCTCCTGCCCGACTCCGATCGGGTCATGGTCGGGTTCAACCTGCGGTTCCACCCGCCGGTCCAGCGGATCATGGAGCTCGCCCACGCCGGGCGGGCGGGCCGCATCACCGCGGTGCGGGCCTGGTTCGGCAGCTACCTGCCCGACTGGCGGCCCACCGTCGACTACCGGGAGTCCTACTCGGCGCGCTCGGAGCTCGGCGGCGGGGTGCTGCTCGACGCCATCCACGAGCTCGACCTGCTGGTCTGGCTGCTCGGTGGGCGCTTCTCGGTGCTCGGCGCCGAGGTGGCCCGGTTGGGTGACCTGGACATCGACGTGGAGGACACGGTCAAGACCCTGCTCCATCACGAGAGCGGCGCGCTGGCCGAGGTCTCCCTCGACTACCTCAGCCGCCGCTACCGGCGGGGCATCGAGGTCATCGGCACCGAGGCGACCCTGCGGCTCGACTGGGCCCGCGAGGTGATCGAGGTCGAGCGCGACGGCGACGCCGAGGTCGAGCCGGCCATCGACTCCGTCGCCTGCTCGTACGAGCGCCAGAGCGAGTGCTTCCTCGCCTGGCTGCGAGACGAGGCCACCCCGCCGGTCGACGCGACCGAGGCGGTCGCCTCGCTGCGGCTCGCCGACCAGATCCGGGCGGCTGCCGCCCGGCGACGCAAGTAGCGGTCACGTGCCGGGCACCCGGGTGACCCTCGCCGTGGTCCAGGCCCGCATGGGCTCCACCCGGCTGCCCGGGAAGGTGCTCGCCGACCTCGGCGGCCGCCCCGTGCTCGAGCTGATGCTCGACCGCCTGGCCCGGGCCCACGTCGACCACCTGGTGGTCGCCACGAGCGACCTGCCCGGCGACGATCCCGTCGCGGACCTCGCCACCCGTGTCGGCGTCCCCGTGGTGCGGGGATCGGAGGCCGACGTCCTCGGTCGCTTCCTGGTGGCGCTCGACCGCTTCCCGGCCGACGACGTGGTCCGCCTCACCGCCGACTGCCCGCTGATCGACCCGCTCGTGGTCGATGCCGCGGTCGGGCTGCACCGGCGCACCGGCGCGGACTACACCTCCAACTCGCTCGAGCGCACGTTCCCCGACGGCCTCGACGTGGAGGTCGTGCGAGCGCACGTCCTGCGGGTCGCGGCCGTCGAAGCCGTGCGGTCGGACGAGCGCGAGCACGTCACCCCGTTCCTGTACCACCGCCCGGACCGGTTCGCCCTCGCCTCCCTCGAGACCGCGGAGCAGCTCGGCCACGAGCGCTGGACCCTGGACACGGCGGAGGACCTGGCGCGCCTCCGCACCATCGTCGCCGCCCTGGACGACCCCGTCGCGGCCGGCTGGCACGACGTGCTCGCCGTCGCCGGCGTGCAGGACGGGCCGCCCCGCCGCCTCACGCTCGCCCCCGACCTCCGCTTCGTCAACCACCGCCTCGACCGCCAGCTCGCCCACCGCTGAGCCGACCCCAGGAGCCCGACGTGACCGACACCGCCACCCGTGAGGACCTTCCCGCCGCACTGCGCAACGAGGCGCTGTGGGCCAGCGGCTTCGGCGACGCCTACCTGGAGCGCAACGCCGACGCGGGTGCGGCCCGCGCCGCCTTCTGGGACGCGTTCATGGGCCGCTTCCCCGCCCGCCGGGTCCTCGAGGCGGGCTGCACCCAGGGCGACAACCTCGTGCACATCGCCCGCCACGTCCCGGTCCACGAGGTCTGGGGCATCGACGTCAACACCACCGTGCTCGAGGCCTTGAAGGCCAACGTCCCCGGCGTCAACGCCACGTGGGGCAGCGCCCGCGAGCTCCCGTTCCGCGACGGCTGGTTCGACCTGACCCTGACGGTCGGCCTGCTCATCCACCAGCCCGACGAGGTGCTGCCCCTCGTCATGAGCGAGCTGGTGCGCACCTCGCGGCGCTGGATCGTCTGCGGTGAGTACCACGCCGACGAGCCCACCGAGATCAACTACCGCGGCTACGACGGCCTGCTCTTCAAGCGGGACTACGGCCGCATCTACCGGGAGCTGTTCCCGGAGCTCCGCCTGGTGGAGGAGGGCTTCCTCACCAAGGAGGACGGCTTCGACCGTGTCACCTACCACGTCTTCGAGAAGTAGCGGCGCCCCGGTCGTCGCCGCACCGGCCCGGCCCGGCCGCCTGGTCCTGCGGGCCGACGGTGGCGACGGGGTCGGCTCGGGCCACGTCGGGCGGTGTCTGGCGCTCGCCGAGGCCTGGGAGCGGGCGGGCGGCACGGCCGTCCTGGCCCTGACCGCGTCGGCGGCGACGGCGGCCCACCGCATGGGTGCGTCCGTCGAGGTCGAGGTGCTCGACGTGGCCCCGGGCTCGCGGGCGGACGCCGAGGCGACCGCGTCGCTGAGCGACGACGGCTGGCTCGTGGTCGACGGCTACCGGTTCCACGCCCTCCCGCGGCACCGCACGGAGGGCGTCCTCGTCATCGACGACTTCGGGCACGGCGGCGCCGGCGACGCGGCGCTGCTGCTCGACCAGAACCTGGGCGCCACCGCCGGGCCGTACCGGGACCGACGGGTGCGCCGGCTGCTGCTCGGGCCCTCGTACGCGCTCCTGCGCCGGGCGCCGACCCGCGCGGCCGACCGGCTCGCCCCGCCCACGCGGGCCCTGCTCGCGGTCGGCGGTGAGCCGACCGACGCCGTGCTGCGCCACGTCGCCGAGGTGGCGCACGCCCTCGCGGCCGAGGGCCTCGCGGTGGACGTCATCGGCGGCGCGACGCCCGCCGAGCTGCCGGCGCTCCCGGGGCTCCGCGTCCACGGCTTCGTGCCCGACCCCGGGCCACTGCTGGCGCGGGCCGACGTGGCCGTCACCGCGGCGGGGTCGACCGTCTACTCGCTGTGCCACCACGGCGTACCCTCGGTCGTCATCGCCTTCCACGACAACCAGGCCCCCATCGCCCGGGCCTTCGGCGAGGCCGGCGTGGCCCTCACCCCCCGCGACCCGACCGACCCCGGGGAGACCATTGCCCTGGCCCGCCGGCTCCTGGCCGACCCGCCACTGCGGGCTCGGCTCGCGGTGGCGGCGACGGCGCTCGTGGACGGTCGGGGCGCGGACCGGGTCGTGGCGGCCCTCCGGGAGTCGTGACCGTGGCCGGCTCACCGCCGTGGGGCGACCGCGTCTGGATCGTCGCCGAGCTCTCGGGCAACCACAACGGCGACAAGCAGCGCGCCCTGGAACTAATCGCCATGGCCGCGGACGCGGGCGCCGACGCGGTCAAGTTCCAGACCTACACCCCGGACAGCCTGACCATCGACGCCGACACCGACGCCTTCCGGATCGGGGCCGGCACCCCGTGGGAGGACCGGAGGCTGTACGAGCTCTACGGCGAGGCAGCCACGCCCTACGAGTGGCACGACGACCTCTTCGCCACCGCCGAGGCCCACGGCCTCGTGCCGTTCTCCACGCCGTTCGACGCCGCCGCGGTCGAGCTGCTTGAGGAGTACGACCCCCTCGTCCACAAGATCGCCTCGTTCGAGCTCGTGGACCTCGAGCTCATCCGGGTCGCGGCCGCGACCGGCCGCACGCTCGTGATGTCGACCGGCATGGCCACCGAGGACGAGATCGACGACGCGGTCGGTGCCGCCGTCGACGCCGGTGCCGGCGGGGTCGTGCTGCTGCGCTGCAACAGCGCCTATCCGGCCCCACCCGAGGAGATGGACCTGCGCACGATGGCCGACATGGCCGCACGGTGGGACGTGCCGGTCGGGCTGTCCGACCACACGCTGGGCACGACCGTGGCGGTCACCGGCGTGGCCCTCGGCGCCTGCATGATCGAGAAGCACGTCACCCTCGCTCGGGCCGACGGCGGCCCCGACGCCTCCTTCTCCCTCGAGCCCGACGAGCTGCGGCAGCTCGTGGCCGCGGTCCGCGAGGCCGAGGCGTCGCTCGGCGGGGTGCGGTACGGCCCCACCGCCGGCGAGGAGGCCAGCCGGGTGTTCCGACGCTCGCTGTTCGTCGTCGCCGACGTCGCCGCCGGCGAGCCCTTCACGCGCGAGAACGTCCGCTGCATCCGACCGGGACACGGCCTCGCGCCGAAGCACCTGGACGACGTGCTCGGACGACGCGCCACCGCGGCGGTGGTGCGGGGCACCCCGCTGTCGTGGGACCTCGTGGGCTGATGCGCTGCGTGCTGCTGGCCAACAACCGGCTCGGCGAGCGGCTCGCCCACTACCTCGCCGAGCGGGGTGACCTGGTCGGCCTCGTGCTCCACGCGCCCCCTCGGCGTCGGGCCTTCGAGGACCCGGCGGCGTTCGGTGTGCCCGTCTGGGCCTGGCCGGACGGCGAGGACGAGGTGCGCGCCCTGGCCCCCGAGGCGCTGGTCTCGGTCCTGTTCGGGCACCTCGTGCCCCCGACGTGGCTCGCGATCCCCTCCTGGCGGGCGCTCAACCTCCACCCCGGCCTGCTGCCCCACAACGCCGGCGCCGCGCCCAACGTGTGGCCGCTCGTCGACGGGAGCCCGGCCGGCGCGACCCTCCACGTGATGGTGCCGGCGCTCGACGCCGGCGACATCGTCGAGCAGGTGGCGGTGCCCACCCGGCCCGAGGACACGGCCGAGTCGCTGTACCGACGCCTCGAGGACGCGTCCGAGGAGCTGTTCCGTCGCGTCTGGCCCGACGTCGCCGCCATCGAACCGCGCCCGCAGGGGCCCGGCGGCAGCGTCCACCGCCTCGCGGACCTCGAGGGCCTCGACCCCCGAGCGGACGAGCTGGCCCTGATCGACCGGCTCCGGGCCAGGACGTTCCCGCCCTACGGCGCGGAGTACGAGGTCGACGGGCGCCGCTACCGGGTCAGGGTCGAGATCGAGCCGCTGGACCCGTAGGCGGGGCGGGCCCGCAGGATCGGCGAGCGGCCGTTCAGCGGGCGCCCACCGCGAGGGCCAAAGGCACCTCGGTGGCGGGCTCGGGGAACGTCACCCCGACGGGGGTGAGGAAGTCCCCGTCGTGGAGGATCCCGTCGCAGATGCGGTCGACCCCCTCGTTTCGGCCGGGGGCGAGCTCGTCGAGGTGCCCCACCGTGATGCGGGCCAGGCCGAGGACGTGCTCCTCGACGCCCGGGCTCGGGACCGGGGTCTCGAAGAAGAAGAGGTTGGCGTACCGGCGGGCGCGCTCGGCGTCCGGCGTGAACCGTTCGGGTGCGTCGAGGGCGGCGTCGAGCGCGGCCACGAACTCCTCGGGGTCCGACACGTCGATCGTGAAGCCCTTGTCCCGGTAGTGCGTCTCGCCGGCCACGATGACGGGCACGCCGGCCAGGGCGAGCTCGAGCCCGGTGGTCGAGGTGAACACGAGCCCCAGGTCGCTGGCCTCCATGAGGGGGTACGAGCTCGTGGGGTCGTCGGGCTCGATCACCCGGACGTTGGCGGGCAGCGTCGGGAAGTGCCGCTCCAGCACCTCGGACATGGGCTCGCGGGTCCACTTGCCGGGGAGCTTCACCTCGGCGGGGTGGAGGCGGATGACGAGCTCGTGCTCGGGCCGCTCGGCCATGGCGTCGACCGCGGCCACGATCCACGCCTCGATCGACGGGTAGGCCAGCTCCTTGCCGATCACCGCGGAGTCCCACGTCAGGTTGGTGAACAGGGTCACGAGCCGTCCGCTCCCCTGGCGCTCGGGTACGTCGAAGCGGGCGTCGCGCCAGTAGCGGTCGATCGTGCGCTGGCCGTGGCGGCGGGCGTCGAGGTACTGGTCGAGGCGGTCGTCCTGGGCGGGCGTCAGCGCCACGTCGGCGAAGCGGGGCCAGAGGTCGTGGAGCTCGGTGAGGCACGCCGGGGCGCCGCGACGGAACACGAGGGTCTCCTTGATGAAGCCGCGCTCGTAGGTCACCACGTCGATCCCCCGCCGGCGGCACAGCTCCCACGCCACCGCCTCGAAGAGGAACAGGCCGTTGCAGAGCAGGACCACGTCGGGCTGGATGCGGTCGAGGGCGGCCTCGACGCCGGCGGCGATGCGGCGGGCGGAGCGCAGGAAGGCCCGCCACGTCGACGGCGCGAGCGGGTCGTCCCCCGTCGAGGCCCGCATGAGGAACCACTTCACCGGGATCTCGGTGAGCAGGCCGAGGGGCAGGCCGTCGGGGTCCACCACGTCGCGGAGCCCGTCGAGCGAGACCTCGTCGATCTCGGGCCAGGCGCCCGGGTCGTCGTCCTCCCAGCCCTCGCGCAGCGAGGTGCGGGCGAAGCCGTGGGCGTCGATCGACGCCTCGGTGTAGCGGGTGCAGGAGCTGCACGGCATCGGCGGCCCCTCCCAGGTGTTGGCTCGGTCGCAGCGCTCCAGGCCGCCGCCGCAGGTCAGGAACTCGACGCGGGCGCCCCGCAGCCGCAAGGCCTGGGCGATCACACCCTCCCACTGCACGTGCACGGCCCAGTCCCGCGGCGACAGGATCGCCACCGTCGGGGCGTCGTCGGCCGCCGGCGGGAGGTCCGCCGCCTCGGCGGCCAAGCGGCGGGCGCGCTGCTGCTCGGGTGCCACCGCGAGCTGGCGGGCGGCGAGGTGGCCGCCCTTCACGGCGTACTCACGCAGGCGGTTGCGGTCCGGCAGCGGCATCAGCGGCCCTTCCTCGGACGGGTGTCGAACGGGCGGCCCCGCACGATGCGGGCCACGCCGGCCCAGAAGCCCAGGCCGTAAGCCCAGTGGCAGATCGAGAGGGCGCCGAGGGCCCGGTGGGGTGCCACGCCCGGCTGGGCGGCGAGCCGCAGGGCCACGATGCCGGCGCCGGCCACGTAGGCGACCACCGGCGCCGAGGCGAGCACGGGTCGCCGGGTCACGATCCCGACGGCGCCGAGGGCGGCGGCGCCGGCGACCATGGCCGCCGGGGCCAGGGGACGCCACGACGGCAGGCGGCGGTGCTTCTTCAGGGTCGAGGCCTTGCACATGCCGTAGTTGAAGTACTGCTTCCACAGCGCCCGCACGCTCTGGCGGGGGAAGTACTGCGAGCGGATCGACGGGTCGAGGCGGATGCGGCGGCCCTGGAGCCGGAGGCGGTAGTTGAGCTCCTGGTCCTCGGCCGCCCACTGGAGGTGGTCCTCGTCGTAGCCCCCGACCTCGGTCACGACGTCCCGGCGGTAGGTGCCGAGGTAGACCGTGTCGACGTCCTCCGCCTCGTCGGCGTAGTGGAACCGGCCGGGGCCCACCCCGACGGGCGAGCTCGTGACCGCGGCCACGGCCCGGCCGAACGCGGTGGTGCCGACGGGGCGCATCGGGCCGCCCACCACGTCGGCACCGCTGGTCTCGAGCACCTCGACGCAGCGGGTGACGAAGTCCGGGGCGTAGAGGGTGTGGGCGTCGGCCCGCACGATCACCTCGGTGCCGGCGGCGGCGATCCCCACGTTCATGGCCGCGGCCGCGGTGACCTTCGGGTTCGGGACGACCCGCACGGGCTCGCCGCGCCGGGCCGCGAGCTCGGGGGTACCGTCGCTCGACCCACCGTCGACCACGAGGATCTCCTCGATGGCCGGGTAGTCCTGGGCGAGCAGCGAGTCGAGGCAGTCGGTGATGTGCTCGCGCTCGTCGAGGGTGGGCAGGACGATGGTGACGGGGGTGCTCACTCGTGGCCTCCGGCCGTCAGGCGCTGGTAGGTGTGGGGGTGGGTGCGGAGGGCGGCGGCGAGCTCGGGGCCCCGCTCGACGTCCTCGAGGCGCTCGTAGGGGGCACCGAACAGCGAGCCGGCGAACTCGAGCTGGAAGACCAGCCGGGGCCCGGCGACGGGCGGGAGGCCCTTGTGGAGGCCCTTGGTGTCCGCCGCGAAGAGGGTGCCGCGCGGACCGCACACCGTGACGAGGTCCTCGTCCGCGTAGCAGCGGGCCACCTCGTCGTCGGAGAACCGCCGGTCGGCCCGCAGCGCCGGGCGGCGGTCGTCGTGCGAGCCGCGCACGTACACGTGCGGCCCGTGGCCCTCGTCGACGTCCGACAGGTAGAGGAAGAACTTGAGGAACGTCGGGTGGTCGCGGTCCTCGTGGAAGAGCTGGGCGATCTCCGTGCTGGGGCCGCCCTCCCAGGGGAACGACCACCACATCGCGGTGAGCGACCACACCGGCTCGCAGCCGAGGTACTCGGCGGCCACGGCGTGCAGGGAGCGGTCGGCGATCAGGCACTGGGCCACGGCCTCGGCGGCGATGGCCCGCTCGGGTACCGAGTACTTGGGGGCCCGGGGGGCGTCGACGTCGACGACGCCGGTCGCGTCCCCGGTCGTCGGTGCCGGCATGAGGTCGCAGGGCGCACGGCGGGCGAGCTGCTCGAGTGCGTCGCAGGTGGCGGGGTCGACCAGCCCGCCGAAGCGCACGAACCCGTCGGACCGCAGGGCGGCCACGGTGGCGTGCGGGTCGCCGGCCCCGACCCGGTCGAGCACCCCGGTGGGGTCGGGCTCGGGGGTCGCGGCCGGGGTGGGCAGCACCAGGCGGTAGGCCCGGGGTGCCAGCCGGGGGGCGACGGACAGGGTCTTGCGCATCACCCGGTAGGTCCCGTGCGGGGTGGCCCCGGTGCGGCGGAAGGCCACCAGGCCCGCGGGGCTGGCCAGCAGGTCGCGGGCGCCGCCGACGGCCGCCTTCACAGGGGGGTGCACGCCCCTTCCTGTCGGCCGCGGGCGCCCCACCTTGACCGTGGCGGCCCCTTCACTTCCCCCTGCGGATGCCGATTCGAAGAGGGTGTCCGAGCCTGGTGCGCCGCAGGAGCCCGTGGCGCCCGCCCGGCCCTTCCGCCGCCGGGTCCTGATCAACACCGCGTCGACGGGCGCGGCGAACGCGTGGGCCATGGTCGTGACCCTCGTGGCCCTGCCCGTCCTGCTCGGCGGCCTGGGCCCGGCCGCCTTCGGCACGTGGGTCCTGCTGTCGACCTTCAGCGCCGTCAACGGCTGGCTCTCCCTGGCCGACCTCGGTGTGGCCACCGCCACCACCCGGGCGGTGGCCGAGTCCGCGTCCCACGACGACCGCCGGGCCATCGCCACGCGGGTCGGGTCCAGCCTCGGCCTGTTCCTCGTGCTCGGGCTGCTCTGCGCGCTGGCGATGGCGACCGTCGGACGGGTCGCGCTCCCCGCCCTGTTCGACACCCCCGCACGCCTGGTCCCCGACCTCGAGTTCGCGATCGTGGCCTTCGCCGTGCAGATCGTGCCCGACCTGCTGCTCGGCGCCGCCAACAGCGCCCTCGAGGGCCTCCAGCGGGTCGACCTCTCCCGGGCCGCTGACGCCGTCCGCCGCACGGCGGTGGCGGCGGCCACCTGCGTCGCCGCGCTCGCCGGTGGCGGGCTGCGGGGCGTGGCGCTGGCGAGCCTCGTCGTGTCGGTCATCGGCTCGATCGTCGCCCTCGTGCTGCTCTGGGTCCACCTCCCCGACCGGCGCCTGCGGTTCGACCGCGGCGAGGCCCGAGCCCTGCTCTCGTACGGGAAGACGGTGGCGGTGCTCCGGCCCTTCGGCGTCATCCAGCGGACGATGGACCGCCTCATCGTCGGGGCGATCCTGGGGCCGGCGCCGGTGGCGTTCGTGGAGATCGCGACGCAGATCCAGAACGGCGCGGACGCCGTGCTCTCCGCGAGCTCGTACGCCGTCATCCCCAGCGCGTCGTGGCTCCGGGCCCGTGAGGACGCCCACACGTTGCGGGAGCTCCTGCTCACGGGCACCAAGTACTCCCTGCTGGTGACCCTGCCCTTCGTGACCGCGCCCGCGATCCTCGCCGGCCCCCTCGTGCGCCTCTGGGTCGGTCCGGCCTACGCCGCGGCCGCGGGCCTCGCGGTCGTCGGGCTCGTGTACATCGCGATGACCGCGCCGATCCAGGTGGGCTCGAACCTCCTCGTCGGGACCGGCCGGGCCGGGGCCGTCCTGCGGGCGGTCATCGGTGCGGTGGTGGTGAACCTCGTCGCCAGCATCGTGCTGGTGCACCTCGTCGGCACGGTCGGGGCGTTCCTCGGCACCCTGATCGGCACCTGCTTCCTCGTCATCCCGCTGCGGCGGTCGGCCCTCGAGGAGGTCGGCGCGACCCGCCGCGAGTTCGTGCGCGGGTCCGTGCTCCCGTCGATCGCCCCCAACCTCGCGCTGGCGGGGGTAGCCGGCGCCGCCGTGCTGGCGCCACTGCCGGACCTCACCACGCTGGTGCTCGGTGGCACCCTGGGCTTCGCCGCCTACGCCGCCGTCGCCTGGCGGTGGTCGTTCGAGCGGGCCGAGCTGGCCGGACTGCGGAGCACCATGAGCCGCTCCGCCCCTCCGGCGCCCGCGGCCCCACTGGTGACGTCCCCGGAGGCGGTCGGTGCCTGACACCGTGGACGCCGGGCTGCCCCCGGTCGCCCTGCACACCGACGAGGCCGGCCGCACGTTCGGCTACGTCCACGTGCCCCACCCGGGCGCCACCGGCCTCGCGGTGCACTTCAGCGCCTTCTTCGGGGCCTGGGGTGACGCCCGCCCGTACCGCGACCAGTTCCAGGGCTACTTCCACCGGCTCAAGATGCTGGGGAGCGACCCGAGCCGGAACTGGCTCTTCCTGTGCGACGCCCACGGGGCCTTCGACAACGGCACCTACTACACCGGTCAGGCCGGCGACCTCTTCGTCGAGCGGGCGATGACCGAGATCATCACCGACCACCTCGACCGCTTCGGGTACCGAGACCAGCCGCTCGTCACCCTCGGCTCGTCGATGGGCGCCACGGCGGCGCTCAAGTTCGGCCTGGACCTCGACGCCGACGGCATCGTGGCGATCTGCCCGCACATCGACCTGGACGTCTGCGCCGAGCGCCAGGACCGTCGGGCCGAAGTGGCGTGGATCTGCCCGGACGGCGACCCCGGGGCGCCGCACAACCACGTCTACACCCGCCAGATCCAGGACCGACTCGACGCCCGGTCGGCCGACCGTGCCCTCCCCCGCCTGTACGTCCAGTCCTGCGAGGACGACGCCGGCGTGCACGACGAGCAGGTGGTGCCCCTCGTCGAGCGCTGGCGCGCCCTCGGCGGCGACGTGAGCGCCGACTACCGCCCCGTCGGGGGCCACACCAGCGACTGGGCCACCCGTGCCGTGCTGCTGGACGCCGTGGCGCGGCTCGCCGAGGGTCGGCCGATCGACGTCGAGCGCTACCGCCTCGATCCCGAGTTCGCCGGCCGGCTCGTCCGGCCCCCGGTCTCGCACCGGTTGCGGCGGGCGGCGAGCCTCACCCGCAAGCGGGTCCTCGGCGCCGTCGGGCGCTGAGTCCGGCCCCGATCCTCAGGTCCGCAGGCCCATCGGTCAGCGGGAGCGACGGGCGGGACGGATCGGGCCGGTCAGCGCCCGCCGCCCTGGCGCCCGGTGACCGAGCGCAGGGTGCGACCGACGATGCGCAGATCCAGGGCGACGCCCTGGCGGCGCAGGTAGAAGAACTCGTACTGCAGCTTCTCCAGGGCGTCCCGCTCGTCACCGGCGTACCCGTACTTCACCTGGGCCCACCCCGTCAGGCCGGGGCGCACGAGGTGGCGCATCGAGTAGAAGGGCAGCTTCTCGGAGAGCTCCTCGACGTAGGCGGGCTGCTCGGGCCGGGGCCCCACGACGGCCAGCTCGCCCCGCAGGATGTTCACGACCTGGGGCAGCTCGTCGAGGTGGGTGGTCCGCAGCAGCTTGCCGAACGGGGTGATGCGGGGGTCGTCCTCGGTCGTCCACTCGTTGTGGGTGGTCTCGTCGGGCGCGGGCCGCATGGTGCGGAACTTCAGGATCTCGAACGGCACGCCGCCCTTGCCCACGCGGGTCTGGCGGTACAGCAGCGGGCCCCGGTTGCCGAAGCGGTTCCCCAGCCACACCACCGGCACGGCCAGGACGAGCGGCACCAGGCCGAGCCCGGCGAGGGCGAGGTCGAGGAGGCGCTTCATCCGGCCGTACCGTGCCCGGTGCACCTCGCCGATGTCGAACATGAGCGATACGCGCTCCAGCTCGGACACGGGGAGCTTCCCCAGCCACTCCTCGTAGAAGAGCGACATCGTGCGCAGGCGGATGCCGGCCTCGTGCAGCCCCGCGGCCTGGCTCACGATGCTCGGCTCGACCTGGGCGGTGCGGTCGAGGACGACGACCGTGGCGTGCTCGGCGGCCACGACGTCCTCGAGCGGGCGGGAGTGCACCCCGGTGACCGCCGCCTCCTCCGGGGTCAGCACCGCCACGATCTCGGCGGGGATCTCGGCGAAGCCGGCGATCTCGTCCCGCAGGGCCGCGATCTCGGTCTGCTCGCCGACGACCACGACCCGGTCGTGGCGCTGGGCCCGGTCGTGCCCGTCGGCGGCCACGTTCGCGCACAGGACGTACCAGGGCACGAGCACGAGGACGCTGGTGAAGACCACGAAGCGGGGCAGGAGCGCATCGCCGACGACGAGTTGGGCCAGCGAGATGGCCATCGCGGCGGCGAGCGTCGCCACCAGGGCGGAGGCGACGGCGCTGCGACGGGTACGGGGCAGGTCGGGCAACCCGACGCCGTAGGCGGCGACCGAGAGCAGGATCACGTAGGCGATCGCCCACCCGAACCGGAACGAGCCGGTGAAGTCGTACGGGAGCACCGCGATCCGGCTGGCGTGCAGCTTGGACAGCCCGAACACGGCCGCGAAGGTGCCGAGGACCAGCAGGGCGCGTGCGGCTCGGGTCACGGCACCGGGACCACCGTGACGAGGGCCGACGCGTCGACCACTCCGATGGCGCTCACGATCTCTCCATCGGCGGCCACGACCCCGCTGTGAGCGGGCGGCGGCGCCACGTCGGCCGGGCCGTGCCGGCCCTGGGTCAGCCCCGTTCGAGCAGGGGCGCCAGGAACTGGCCGGTGTAGCTCTCCGGGGTCGTGGCGACGAGCTCGGGTGGGCCCTCGACCACCACGGTGCCGCCGCCCTTGCCCCCCTCGGGGCCGAGGTCGACGATCCAGTCGGCGGTCTTGATGACGTCGAGGTTGTGCTCGATGACGAGCACCGTGTTGCCCTGGTCCACGAGGCGGGACAGCACGGTCAGCAGCTTGCGGATGTCCTCGAAGTGCAGGCCCGTCGTGGGCTCGTCGAGGATGTACATGGTGTGGCCGGTCGACCGCTTGGCCAGCTCGCTGGCCAGCTTCACCCGCTGCGCCTCGCCGCCGGAGAGGGTCGGCGCCGGCTGGCCGAGGCGGACGTAGCCCAGGCCCACGTCGACCAGGGTCTGCATGTGGCGGGAGATGGCGGGCTGGTTCGCGAAGAACTCCACCGCCTCCTCGCAGGACAGGTCGAGCACCTCGGAGATGTTCTTGTCCTTGAAAGCGATGTCGAGCGTGTCGCGGTTGTAGCGGGCGCCCTTGCACACCTCACACGGGACGTAGACGTCCGGGAGGAAGTGCATCTCGATCTTGATGGTGCCGTCGCCGGCGCAGGCCTCGCAGCGGCCGCCCTTCACGTTGAACGAGAAGCGGCCCGGCAGGTAGCCGCGCACCTTGGCCTCGTGGGTCTGCGCGAACAGCTTGCGGATGTGGTCGAACACGCCGGTGTAGGTCGCCGGGTTGGACCGTGGGGTGCGCCCGATGGGCGACTGGTCGATGTTGATGACCTTGTCGAGCAGGTCGATCCCCTCGACCGTGCGGTGCCGACCCGGGGGCGTCTTCGACTTGTAGATGGTCTGCATCAGCGACCGGTAGAGGATCTCGTTCACGAGCGTGGACTTGCCCGAGCCCGACACCCCGGTGACCGCCACGAAGCACCCGAGGGGGAAGTCGACGTCGATGTCGCGGAGGTTGTTCTCCTTCGCCCCCCGCACACCCAGCCACCGCTCCCCCGGCGCCCGCCGCTGGGCCGGCACGGGGATGGTCTTCTTGCCCGAGAGGTACTGGCCGGTGACCGAGGCCTTGTTCTTGAGCAGCTTGTCGACCGGTCCCGAGAACACCACGTCGCCGCCG
Organism: Acidimicrobiales bacterium; assembly: GCA_041908445.1. Taxonomy (GTDB): domain Bacteria; phylum Actinomycetota; class Acidimicrobiia; order Acidimicrobiales; family DATDAH01; genus JAEUJM01. The sequence goes on from JAYRFK010000119.1 coordinate 30,166, forward strand.
TGCTCGCCGGCGCCGGGCCCGATGTCGACCACGTGGTCGGCGACGCGGATCGTGTCCTCGTCGTGCTCCACCACGAGCACCGTGTTGCCGAGCTCGCGGAGGCGGACCAGGGTGTCGATGAGCTTGCGGTTGTCGCGCTGGTGCAGGCCGATGGACGGCTCGTCGAGCACGTAGAGCACGCCGACGAGCCCGCTGCCGATCTGCGAGGCGAGGCGGATGCGCTGGGCCTCACCGCCGGCGAGGGTGGCCGACGACCGGTGCAGGCTGAGGTAGTCGAGGCCGACGTCGAGGAGGAAGCCCATGCGGGCGTTGACCTCCTTCACCACCCGCTCGGCGATCATGCGGTCGCGTTCGGAGAGCTCGAGCGCGGCGAGCGCCTTCGCCGAGTCGGCGATCGACATCGCGCACAGCTCGTGGATGTTGATGCCGTCGATGGTGACGCCCAGCGAGAGGGGCTGGAGGCGGGCACCGCCGCAGTCGGGGCACGGGACCTCCCGCATGTAGCCCTCGATCTGCTCGCGCTGGGTGTCCGACTCGGCGTCGGCGTGGCGACGCTGGAGGTACGGGATGAGGCCCTCGTACTGGGCGTGGTACGAGCGGGTGCGCCCGTAGCGGTTCTTGTAGCGGACGTGGACCCGGTCGGCGCCGGCGCCGTAGAGCAGCAGTTCCCGCTGGTCGTCGTTCAGGTCGGCGAAGGGGACGTCGGTGGGGATGGCGTGCTCGGCCGCCACCGACTCGACCAGGCGCTTGAAGTACTGGTTGTGGCCCCGGGCCCAGGGCGACAGCGCGCCCTCGTCGACGCTGAGGGCCGGGTTCGGCACCACCAGCTCGGGGTCGACCTCGAAGCGCGTGCCGAGGCCGTCGCAGCGGGGGCAGGCCCCGTAGGGCGAGTTGAACGAGAAGTTCCGGGGGGCGAGCTCGTCGTAGGAGGCGCCGCAGGTCGGGCAGGCCAGGTGCTGGCTGAAGGTCAGGGTCTCCTCCGACCCCTGGCCCTCCTTGGGCACGACCTGCACCTCGGCCACGCCCTCGGCCAGGCGCAGGGCCGTCTCCAGTGAGTCGGTGAGGCGACGCTCGATCCCCTCGCGGCGCACGAGGCGGTCGATGATGACCTCGATCGTGTGGGTCTCGTAGCGGGCGAGCTCGATCGCGTCGGTGAGCTCGTGGATCTCGCCGTCGATCCGGGCCCGGGCGTAGCCCTGGGTGGCGAGGTCGGCGAGCAGGGTCGTGTAGTTGCCCTTGCGGCCGCGCACGACGGGGGCGAGCACCTGGAAGCGGGTGCCCTCGGGCAGCTCGAGGATGCGGTCGACGATCTGCTGGGGCGTCTGGCGGGTGATGACGGTGCCGTCGTTCGGGCAGTGGGGCACGCCGATGCGGGCGTAGAGGAGCCGCAGGTAGTCGTAGACCTCGGTGACCGTGCCGACGGTGGAGCGAGGGTTGCGCGAGGCGCTCTTCTGGTCGATCGAGATCGCCGGCGACAGGCCCTCGATGAAGTCGACGTCGGGCTTGTCCATCTGGCCGAGGAACTGGCGGGCGTACGACGACAGCGACTCGACGTAGCGCCGCTGGCCCTCGGCGTAGATAGTGTCGAAGGCCAGTGACGACTTCCCCGAGCCCGACAGGCCCGTGAACACGATGATCTTGTCCCGCGGCAGCTCGATGGAGATGTTGCGCAGGTTGTGCTCGCGGGCGCCACGGATGACGAGCTGGTCGGCCACCCGGCCACGATATCGGGGCCACCAACGTGCGAACACGTGTTTGGTCCCGTGGCGGGCGTGGGTCCGCTGCGGCGGTCAGGACGTCGAATACGCTCGCCGCCCACGGGACGAGAACGAGGCCTCGACACGGGCGCACCGGCAGGGTCGGCCGTGGCGGCGCCGGGCATCACCCCGTCGTCGTCCGAGGCGATCGCCTCGCCCGCGATCCCGTGGTGGGTGTTCGCCGCCGTGGTCCTCCTCGCCGCGGTGCTGCACTTCGGCGGCCTCGGCACGGCGGGCCTCACCCCGGACGAGAGCTACACCGCGGTGGCCTCGGCCCGCCCCGTGGGCGACCTGTTGGCCTTCATCCGTGAGACCGACCCCCACCCGCCGCTCTCCTACCTCCTCGAGAAGCCGGCCCTCGCCGTGGCCGACTCGAACGCCGCCCTGCGCTTCCTCCCGGCGCTGTTCTCGACGCTGGCGGTCGCCGCGATGGCGGTGTGGCAGCGGCGCGAGGGCGTCGCCGGGCTCACCGCCACCGTGCTGCTGGTGGTGGCGCCCGAGCAGCTGCTGTACGGCCGCCAGGCCCGGATGTACGGCCTCCTGGTGCTGGCCGGCGTGGTGGTGGCGTGGGCGTCCTGTCGGTGGCTCGCCGGCGCGTCACGCCGCTGGGGCGCCGTGGCCGCGGCCGCGGCGACCGTCGCCGCGCTCTCGCACTCCACCGGCTTCGTGCTGCTGGCCGGGCTGCTGCTGGTCCCGTGGCTCCGCCGGGACCGTGAGGCGTGGGCGCTGCGGGCGATGGCCGGCGCGGGGGTCGTCGTCACCGCGGTGGTGTTCGCCCCCGTGGCGCTCGACCGCGCCGGCGACCGGACCTTCTACCCCAGGACCAGCCTCGGGTGGGTCACGACCACGGTCAACGAGCAGCTCGCCCCCGTGCCTGCGCAGAAGTGGCTCGTCATCGCGCTGCTCGTCGTCGGCGGCACGCTGCTGATCCGCCGGGGCGGGCCGCAGGCACGGGTGTGGCTCGCGCTGTTCGCCGCTCCGCTGCTCGGCCTCGTGCTCGTCAGCTTCCGCGTGCCCCTCCTCCTGCCGAAGTCGGTCCTGTCCCTCTCGTGGGGTGTCGTGCTGGCGCTGGGCGCGCTCGTCGGGGCCGCCTGGAAGCGCCTGCCGGTCGCCGGGATCGCCGTGGCCGCGTTGCTCGCGCTCCTCACCGTCCCCTACGTGGCCGAGGCGCGGGCCAAGGACGAGGGGGCGGGGCGGATGGCGGCGACCGTCTCGGCGCAGGCGGTCGACGGCGACGTCGTGGCGGTCCGCCCGGAGAACCTGGGCACGCTCGTCGAGTGGCAGCTCGGCCGGATCGAGGGCCGGGTGCTGCACCCGGTCACCACGCCATGGGACGTCACGGTCGCGTGGCGGGTCGGTGCCGGGCCGCCGACGGGCCGCACCTGGCTCGTGGAGTCCCCCGACCGCGTGCTCTCCGACGTCGATGCCGACCTCGACGCCGGCACCTCCTGCGGTCCCGAGCGGGTCCCCGTGGGCGGGGAGTTCCTGCTGTCGTGCCTCGACGACGTCCCGGTCGAGGACGCCGGCGGCTGAGCCGGGGGCAGGGCCCGGTCGGGTGCGGGCGTCCCGCCCTCAGCAGGAGCCCGAGCGGCAGTACGTGGTGACCCGGAGGTCCGTGCCGGTGACCAGTGCCACCCGATCGGAGGACCCGGTGGTCCAGCCGGGGAAGGTCGGTGGCGTCGAGGTCAGGTCGACCGAGACGAGGCCGAAGGTCTCGGCGCCGGACTCCCCCGCCACCCGCACGGCGAAGCGCAGGTCGGCGTCGGAGCCGGCGGCGAGCCAGTCCTTGTCACCGTAGGTCGCACCGAACTCCCGGGGCACGAAGCCGTCGGGCGAGATGAGGACGTCCTCGGACCGGGCCGCCAGCTCGTCCCCCGCTCGGGCGATCCCGTGCGACCGCACCGAGAGCCAGCCGAGGCCGAAGGCGGTGACCGCGATGGACAGGGCGATCACCCCGGTCCGGGCCCAGGCCAGCATCCGGCGCGACTCGGCGATGCCCACCACCGCGGCCAGCAGCCCCGACGGCAGGAGGTAGCGGCCGGCCCATTGCGGCGCCGCGCCCCCCACGAACTGGAACGCGAACACCAGGGGCAGCGGGACGATGGCGAACGCCAGGAGCAGGCGGGTGTTGGCCGCCCGCCAACCGAGGGCGACGCCGACGGCGACGAACGGGGTGGCCGCGACCATGCCCGGCACGAAGCCGAGCCCGCCGACGAGCCGGAACAGGTACACGGCGACCACGAGGGCCGCCGCGAACCGGACCAGCCGCTCGTCACGGGGCTCGGTCGCCTTGACCGCCCCGCAGGCCAGGGCCAGCGCGAGCACGGCGCCGACGAGCCAGGGCCCCGGGCCGCTCTGCGGTAGGGGTGACAGCAGGGTGGTCAGCCCCTCCTGGGCGCGGAGCGCCACGAGCGATCCGGCGGCGTCGGCCGCGCCCCCGGTCCGGGTCGAGCGGATCTGCTCGCCGAGCACCGCGGTCTCGAGGGCCAGGTTCGCCCCGAACGCCAGGACGACGCCGCCGACCGAGGCGAGCCCGACGCCCACGGCGCCCGGGAGCGACCGACGGCGCCCGACGGCCACGACGAGGCACGCCACGCCGATCATCGCGAACCCGTAGACGAAGGCCTCGGTGCGCATCGCCGCCGCGACGCCGAACAGGGCGCCGGCGACGAGGCCCCGCCACCACACCGGACGGCGCTCGACCACGTCGAGGAGCACGACCGCGGCCCACCCCATGAGGGCGAGCCCCAGGCTGTGCTCCCACAGGTCGAGGCTGTAGACCGCGACCGGGGACGCCAGCCCGATCACCCAGAAGGCGGCCCAGCCCTCCCCGTCGCCGAGTCGCCGTGCCAGCGCACGGGCGGCGAAGGCCGTGGCGATGCCGCCGAGCATCGGGAGCAGGAGCGTGGCGCGGTACCCGCCGAGGTCCCAGAGCGGCCGGGCGGCCAGGACCATCGGGAGCGACGTGACCTGCACGTAGCGGTCGCCGACGTGCGTCGTGTAGTAGAGGCCGTGGACCCGGGCGTCGGGGTCCCAGCGGGCGGCCCAGTAGCCCACGTCGGGGTCGAGGTCGCCCCGCTCGCTCATCACCTTCACCGTGGCGACCTTGCCGCCGGTGTCGGTGCCCAGGAACCCGTTGGGGTGCATGAGGCCCGACAGCGCGAGGTAGGCGGCGAGGAGCAGGGCAGCGGCCACGACGGGCCGGCGCAGGAGGGCCGGGCCCCGGTGGGGGGTGGCGCCCGTCGGTGCGGGACGCTCGGCCGCGTCGTGCGGGCCGGGGGCGTCGCCGGTGCCGTCCTCGGCGCGCGCCCGCGTCGGGGCATCGACCATCGCGCTCTCCATCGCTCTCCATCGGCCGCGACACGGCGATGGCAAGTGAGCGGGTCAGACGACCTCGCGCAGCTCCCGCTTGAGGTCGGCGATCTCGTCGCGCAGGCGGGCGGCGTACTCGAACCGCAGGTCGGCGGAGGCCTGGTGCATCTCCTCCTCCAGGGTGCGGATGAGGCGGCCGAGCTCGTCGTGGGGCAGGTCGGCGAACTCCGAGCGCTGGTCGCGCTTGCGCGAGCGGCGGTCGGCGCCCGGGATCGGCGCGGTCTCGCTCGGCCGGAGCTGGGCGAGGATGTCGGTGACCGCCTTGCGGATGGTCTGCGGGTCGATCCCGTGGGCCTCGTTGTACGCCTGCTGGAGGCCCCGGCGCCGGTTCGTCTCCGAGATGGCCCGCTGCATCGAGTCGGTGACGGTGTCGGCGTACATCACGACCTGGCCGTCGACGTTGCGGGCGGCGCGGCCGATGGTCTGGATGAGCGACGTCTCGCTGCGGAGGAAGCCCTCCTTGTCCGCGTCGAGGATGGCCACCAGTGAGACCTCGGGCAGGTCGAGGCCCTCCCGCAGCAGGTTGATACCGACGAGGACGTCGAACTCGCCGAGCCGGAGGTCGCGGAGGATCTCGATGCGCTCGATGGTGTCGACCTCGCTGTGGAGGTACCGGACCCGCAGCCCGAGCTCGAGCAGGTACTCGGTGAGGTCCTCGGCCATCTTCTTGGTGAGGGTGGTGACCAGGATCCGGGCGTCCTGGGTGATGCGCCCGTTGATGGCCTCGACCAGGTCGTCGATCTGGCCCTTGGTGGGCTTCACGATGATCTCCGGGTCGATGAGGCCGGTGGGGCGCACGATCTGCTCGACCACCTGGGTCGAGTGGGACAGCTCCCAGTCGCCGGGGGTGGCCGACAGGAAGACCACCTGGTTGACCTTCTCGACGAACTCCTCGAAGCGCAGCGGGCGGTTGTCCGCCGCCGACGGCAGCCGGAACCCGTACTCGATGAGGTTCTCCTTGCGGGACCGGTCGCCCTCGTACTGCCCGTGGAGCTGCGGCACGGCCACGTGCGACTCGTCGAGCACCACGAGGAAGTCGTCGGGGAAGAAGTCGAGCAGCGTGTTGGGCGGCGTGCCCGGCCCGCGCCCCTCGATCGGGGCCGAGTAGTTCTCGATGCCGTTGCAGAAGCCGAGCTCCTGCATCATCTCGAGGTCGTACTGGGTGCGCATGCGCAGGCGCTGGGCCTCGAGCAGCTTGCCCTCGGACTCGAACCAGGCCAGGCGCTCCTGCAGCTCGGCCTCGATCCGGGTGATCGCGGCGCGCATGCGCTCCTCGCCGGCCACGTAGTGGGTGGCGGGGAACACCACGAGCTCGTCCAGAGTGGCCACGAGCTGGCCCGTGAGGGGGTCGACCTGGGTGATGGCCTCCACCTCGTCGCCGAACAGCTCGATGCGGATGGCGTGCTCGTCGTAGGCGGGGTGGATCTCGACGGTGTCGCCGCGGACACGGAACTTGCCGCGGACGAGGTTCATGTCGTTGCGCTCGTACTGCATGTCGACGAGGCGCCGCAGGATGCCCCGCTGGTCGTGCTCCTCCCCCACCCGTACGTGGAGCAGCTGCTGCTCGTACTCCTCGGGCGAGCCCAGGCCGTAGATGCACGAGACCGACGCCACGACGATGGTGTCGCGCCGGGTGAGGAGGGCGGAGGTGGCCGAGTGGCGGAGCCGGTCGATCTCGTCGTTCACCGACGAGTCCTTCTCGATGTACGTGTCGCTCGCGGCCATGTAGGCCTCGGGCTGGTAGTAGTCGTAGTAGGAGACGAAGTACTCGACCCGGTTGTCCGGGAAGAACTCCCGGAACTCGTTGGCGAGCTGGGCCGCCAGCGACTTGTTCGGGGCGATCACGAGCGTCGGCCGCTGGACCTGCTCGATGGTCCAGGCGATGGTGGCGCTCTTGCCGCTGCCGGTGATGCCGAGCAGCGTCTGGAACCGGTCGCCGCGGTCGATGCCCTCGCTCAGCGCCGCGATCGCGGCGGGCTGGTCGCCGGCGGGCTGGAAGTCGGAGACGACGCGGAAGGGCGGCACGCCGCGATCGTACCGAGGGGGTGTGACAGCGAGGCCGGGCGGGCCCCGGTCAGCCGGCCGCCGGCGGCTCGAGGTGCGGCAGGGCCTGCATCCACCGCCAGACCTCGTCCACCCGGGCCTCCAGCGCGGCACGGTCACCGCTGTTGTCGATGACCTGGTCGGCCTTGGCGAGGCGCTCCTCCCGGGAGGCCTGACGGGCCATCCGGGCCCGGGCGTCGGCCTCGGGGACGCCCCGCTGGTGCACCAGGCGGTCGAGGGCGACCTCGGGGTCGACGTCCACCACCACCGTGCCCGCCATGTCCGAGCGCCCGGACTCGACCAGGAGCGGCACGTCGAGCACCACGACGTGGTCGGTCTCGGCTTCCCGGGCCATGCGCTCGGCCATCTCCAGGCCCACCGCCGGGTGCACGATGGCGTTGAGGGCCTGGAGTTGCTCGGGGTCGTTGAAGACGATCGCCGCGATCGCGGGCCGGTCGAGCGTGCCGTCGGCGGCGACCACGGCGTCGCCGAAGTGCTCGACGATCGCGTCGAACACGGCGGTACCGGGGCGCTGCACCTCGTGCACGATGGCGTCGGCGTCGATGATGACCGCACCGCGCTCGGCCAGCAGGGCCGAGACGGTCGACTTCCCGGCTCCGATGCCGCCGGTGAGGCCCACGAGGATCACGAGGCGGGGACCTTAGCTCCCTCCCGCCGCTGCCGATGGAGTGCCGAAGGTGGGTCCGGCGCCGGCCGGCCCCACCCACGGACCGGACCGTCGGCACTGGGAGCCCGTGGTCGCATGAGCACGATTCTCGACGAGGTGGAGCAGGCCGAGGAGGCCGGCGACCTCGCGCCCCGTTCCCGGTTCTCGTGGCAGCGCCAGACCGCCCGGATGCGCCGGGCCGGTGGCCTCGACGAGGACTCGGAGCTCGTCGCCGCCGGGCTGGTCGACGACGTCGACCGGCTCGCCCCCTTCAGCCCGGCCATCCTGGCCATCCGCTGGGGCACCACCACCGTCTCCGCGGCGCTGTCCATCCCCTTCTTCATCCAGGCCGACTGGACGGTCGTCGCCTGGTGCGGCGTCATCGTCGCGCTGACGATCATCCGGACGCTTCGACCCCTCGAGTACAACGGCGACACCCGCAGCCTGGCCAGCGTCCTGGTCGAGGTCGCGATCCCCGTGCTGGCGGTGGTGTCGACCGGCTACTGGTCCTCGCCGTTCGTGTTCTCCCTGGTGACGGCCATCATCGTGTCCGGCTTCGCCCGGGGGTTCGGGTTCGCCCTGCGGGTGGCCGGGGCCTCCGCGCTGATGGTCGCCCTGCCCGACCTGGCCCGCTCCGACTTCCAGAGCGAGGACCTGCGCATCTCGGCCCAGTGGGTCGTGGTGATGCTGATGGTGGCGCTGGTGGCGGGCTACGCCCGGCGCATCTCCGGCGAGGCCGACCGCCAGCACTCGGTGGCCCTCGACCGGCTCGGGCGCCTCGCCGACGCCAACGCCCTGCTCTTCTCGCTCCACCGGGTCACCCAGACCCTGCCGGCCTCGTTCGACCTCGACGAGGTGCTCGACAACACGGTCAGCCGGCTGCGGGGGCTGTTCGACTACGACGCCGCCGTGATCCTGCTGCTCGACGACACCGACAGCTCGATGTGGGTGGTCGCCCGCCGCGACGGCACCCGCCTGCCCGAGCGCATCCCGACGACCCAGTTGCCCGCCCCCCTGCGCGAGGTGCTCGCCCAGGAGGCCCTCGTGGCCCAGGGGAACCTGCTCCGCGAAGGCGGCCCGGGCCTCGTCCCGTCGACCAGCTCGGGGCTCTACACACCCCTGCGGGCCCGCGGCGCGATCCTCGGCCTGCTGTCCATCGAGCACGCCGACGCCCACCACTTCAGCGCCCGTGACGTCGAACTGCTGAACGGCTTCGTCGAGCCCGCTGCGCTCGCCATCGACAACGCCCGCTGGTTCTCCCGTCTGCGCACCGTCGGCGCCGACGAGGAGCGCACGCGGATCGCGCGGGACCTGCACGACCGCATCGGCCAGTCACTCGCCTACCTGGCCTTCGAGCTCGACCGCATCGTGTCCGCCGAGGGCAAGGGCGACGACGTCGGCGCCTCCCTCGAGCAGCTGCGGGGCGACGTGCGCGGCGTCATCCGCGAGGTCCGGGACACGCTCTACGACCTGCGCACGGACGTGTCCGACAGCCAGGACATGGCCGACACCATCGAGGCCTACGCCAAGCGGGTGGCCGAGCGCAGCAACCTCGAGATCAAGCTCTTCGCCGACCGCGGGCCCCGCCTCCCCATCCTGCAGGAGCGGGAGATGTGGCGGATCGCCCAGGAGGCCCTCACCAACGTCGAGCGCCACGCCAAGGCCCGCAAGGTCCGGATCGTGTGGCGCTGCAACGGCTCGTCGGCCGCCCTCGAGGTCCTCGACGACGGGATCGGCTTCCCCGAGGGCCGCAGCGGCCGCCTCGACTCGTACGGCATCGTCGGCATGCGGGAGCGGGCCTCCTCGATCGGGGCGACGCTCGAATTGGTTTCTGCTCACAACAAAGGCACCCGCGTCCGATGCCTTCTCCAAGGGGGTTGACCGCCATGACCATCTACGACACCCAGTCGCAAGCCGCACGCGCCGCCTCGCTCGCGGCCGTGCACGCCGGCATCCGGCTCATGCTCGCCGACGACCACCGCATGCTGCGCGAAGGCCTCCGCCGCTCCATGGCCGAGCAGGGCTTCGACATGGTGGGCGAGGCGCGTGACGGCGCCGAGGCCGTCGAGCTGGCCCGGGTCCTGCAGCCCGACGTCATCTTGATGGACGTCACGATGCCCGAGCTCGACGGCGTCGAGGCCACCCGCCGCATCCGCTCCTCGCTCCCGGGCGTCAAGGTCGTGATGCTGACCATGCACGCCGACCAGGACGTGCTCGCCTCGGCCATCCGTGCCGGGGCCAGCGGCTACCTCGTGAAGGACTGCTCCACCGAGGAGATCGCCGAGGCGGTGCGCATGACCGCCCGCGGGGACACCATCATCTCGCCCCGCCTGGCGGCGTCGATGCTCGACGAGGTCCGCCGCATCGACCGGCCGTCGGCCGGCGTGCCCGACGAGGAGCGGGTGGTGACCCGGCGCGAGGAGGAGGTCCTCCAGCTCATCGCCGACGGCTGCTCGACCCCCGAGGTCGCCGAGCGCCTCTACATCAGCCAGAAGACCGTGAAGAACCACCTGGCGTCGATCTACCAGAAGCTCGACGCCCGCGACCGCACCCAGGCCGTCCTCCAGGCCGTGCGCATGGGCATCGTCCACCTCGACTGAACTGCCCGGGGGCCGCTCCCCCGTCCCCTCTCCCCTCCACGGCGGGCCCTCCGGGGCCCGCCGTGGCGCGTCGGGGCGCGTCGGGCCGCCGACCCCCCTGCGAGGCCCTGGGAGGCCCGGATTGGCGCTACAGGCAGGCCTCCGGGAGGCCGATGACCAGAGGAGCAGCACCGATCCTGCCCGTCCGGGTGGGACGCCGAACGTCTGACCCAAGGACACCCCATGATCACCACGTACGAATTCCTCGCCAACTGGCTCCGGGCCCGCTTCGCCGACGGCGAGCGGGGTGCCTCCCTCGTGGAGTACGCCCTGCTCGTGGCCCTGATCGCCGTCGTCTGCATCGCCGCCGTCACCCTGCTCGGCCGCAACGCCAGCACCAAGTTCAGCAACGTCGGCAGCTCGATCAGCTGATCCAGCATCCGCCGCGCCCGGGGGCGCGGGGGCTCCGGCCCCCCGCCCCCGGACCGAACCGGGAAGGAGGTGCACGGTGCTCCACCTCGAGTACCTGCTCACCTGGCTGGTGCACCGGTACGGCGGGACGACGCAGCGGGGCGCATCACTCGTCGAGTACGTGCTGATGCTCTCGCTGATCGCGTTGGTCTGCCTCGCCGCCATGTCGTACTTCGGGGGTGGGAACGGTGGCAGCCTCGACCGCTCCAGCAACCTGATCTCGTCGGCGGGCTAGCAGCACGGCCCGATCGGCCAGGAGGACGAACGAGGGGGTGGCACCCACCGGGTGCCACCCCCTCGTCGCGTCCGGGCGCCCCCACCGCCTCCCAGCCCGGTAGGGCGAACGACCCAGATGTGGTCTCAAGGACCTGGGCCGTTCGGCCGATGCCTAGGACTACCTGCAGCACCCGTTGACGAGGCAGCCGCCCCGTCACTGGACCGCCGACAAGAAAGCACGGTGACACCGATGATCCAGACCTACGAGTTCCTCGCCAACTGGCTCCGAGCCCGCTTCGCCCACGACGAGCGGGGTGCCTCCCTGGTCGAGTACGCCCTCCTGGTCGCCCTGATCGCGGTGGTGTGCATCGCGGCCGTGACGCTGCTCGGTCGCAACGCCAGCGACAAGTTCAGCAACGTCGGCAGCTCGATCTCCTGAACCGTCTGCCCGCAGCAGGCGTCGCGGGGTAGTTCGCCCCTCCCCTTCGACGCCGAGCGGACCGCTGCCGGTGGCCTCCGGGCCACCGGCAGCGGCGCGTCCGGGCCCAGGTCGGCGGCCGCGCCCGCGTCCGCCCCAGGGTCGGGGCCGGATCGAGGAGGGATCGAGGCGCCGGGGTCGAGGCGCCGGCGTCGAGGTGCCGGTTGCTAGGCGCCGGGGGCGCAGCGGCCGGCGCCGCCCGGCTCGGCGCTCGGGCACGCGACCAGCCAGTCGTCGTCGCGGTACACGACGCCCCATCCCTGGTCCGCCTCGAGCCAGGCGCCGAGGGGCGTGGCCCGCTCCCACACGACGACGTCGGTGTCGTACCGGCCCAGCACGGGCCCGGGGTCGAGGCTGCGCACGAGGCGCACGTAGTCCTCGGTCAGTGCCGCCGGGTACATGTCGTAGCGGTCGTCGATGAACACCGGCTGGTCGTAGCGGTCCTCGAGCTCGAGGTAGTTCCCCACGTAGTCACGGCTGACGAGGTGGGTGTCGGGGCCGAGCAGCCCCTGGTCGTCCAGCCACGCCACCGCGTCCACCGGGTAGGTCTCGAGCTGGACGTCCGAGCGCCCCAGCTGGCTCGCGGTGACGAGCACGGCGAGGGCCACCAGGGCGGCGGCACCGATCGCGTTCGCCATGGAACGGCGGGCGCCGTCGATGGACCCCAGCCCGGCCGCGCCGGCCGCCATGCCGGGCAGCAGCACGACGCTCGCCACGGGGACGTTGCGGAGGCCGAGCAGCGCCGCGGCGGTGAACACGGCGAGGGGCAGGGCCACCCGGTAGCTCGGACGACGCACGACGAGCACGACGGCGGCCACGAGCTGCACCAGGAAGAGCCGTTGGCCGTAGGTGTCGAACGTGGGCGACTGCCACTCGGTGATGTGGTGCAGCACCTGCTGGCGGCTCAGGAGCTCGACGGGGAACGTCAGCGCGTGCAGCCCCAACGGGCCGACCACGCCCAGCACCGTGCCGAGCGACGCCCAGCCGAGCAGCCGCAGCTCGACCCGCGGCGAGTCCCCGTCGAGGCGACGCCCCAGGGCCAGCAGGCCGACCGCGACGAGCCCGAGGGGGAACGAGCCGTGCACGTTCACCCAGATCCACATCAGCGGCACCGCCCAGCGGGGATCCGCGCCCTCCTCGGCCTGGAGCAGGAGCACGGCGAGCAGGAGCAGGCCGAACAGCAGCGGCCGTTCCGTCCACAGGTCGGTGGCCACGCCCATGGCCACGCCGGCGATGGCCACCCGGGGCAGGAGGGTCGTGGCGGGCCGCGTGAGGCGCCACACGCAGGCGCCCAGTGCCAGGCACAGGAGCCCCATGAGCAGCCGCAGGGCGCCGCCGCCGCCGAGGCGCTCGGCGACGGCGTAGACGACCGAGGCGAGCCAGCTCTGCACCACCCAGGCCTGCCCGGGCACGGTGTACGAGTACGGGTCGGCGTGGGGGATGCCCTGGTCGAGGATCAGGCGGCCCGTGGCGAGGTGGGTGAAGAAGCTGTTGTCGTCGAGCGGCCGCAGGCCGATGACGAGGCCCCAGACGGCCACGGCCAGGCCGACGACACCGGCGATCGTGGGCGGCCAGGCCCGTCGGGCCACGCCGTCGGCGCTCGTCGTGGCGCCGGCGTCGTCGACGCGACCGGTCTCGCCGGCCGTTGCCTCCACCGCAGTCGCCATGTCCGTCTCCCAGGTCCTCGGCGCCGCGACCGGGTCGCTCGCGATCGCCGGGGTTCCTGTCGGCCGGGCCGGGCCGGGGTTCAGAAGTTGTTGCGGATGTTGATGGCCGCGGGGCCGATGACGACCACGAACAGCGCCGGGAAGATGCAGAACACCATCGGGATCAGCATCTTCACCGGGGCCTTCTGGGCCTTCTCCTGGGCGATCTGGCGCCGCTTGATGCGCATCTCGTCCGCCTGGGCCCGAAGCACCCGGCCGATCGACACGCCGAAGGTGTCGGCCTGGAGGATGGCCAGGACGAACGACCGGATCTCCGGGACCTTGGTGCGGCCCTCGAGCGAGCGCATCGCGTCGCCACGCGAGGCGCCGGCGCGGGTCTCGCCCAGCATCCGGGCGAACTCGTCGGACAGGGCCCCGGGCACGGCCTGCACCGTGCGGTCGAGCGCCTGCTCGAAGCCCAGGCCGGCCTCGACGCTGATGACGAGCAGGTCGAGGATGTCCGGGAGCTGCACCTGCATCTCGTGCTGACGGGCCTCGACCCGACGGTTCAACAGGGCGTCGGGGCCGAGCAGGAGCGCCAGCGAGAACATCAGGAACATCAGGAACGGCATCTTGCCGGTGAGGGGCAGCACGAAGAACGAGAGGATGAACACGACCGGGATGGCCGCGACCGTCATCACCCGCACCGCCAGGAAGCGGTCGACGGCGTCGGCGCTCGGCCGGCCCGCGTAGACGAACTTCTGGCGCACCCCGTCGACGTAGCCGACCGGCGTGAACCGCTGGCCCAGGCCGGTCAGGCCCTGCAGCAGCGGGACGAGGGCCCGCTGGCGCAGGGGGACGAGCAGCTCCTGGTCGCGGACGTTCTCGACCTCGTAGCCGTCGAGTTGACGCAACGAGCTGCGGACGACCGCCTTCTCCTCGGCGTCGGTGAGCAGCGTGTAGACGGCCGTCGCGATGCCGGCGCCGATGAGCAGGACGAAGAGCGTGAGCAGCATGGTCAGATCTCGATCTCGATGGTCTTCTTCATCCAGAAGAAGCCGAAGCCGGCGAGGACGACCGCAGCGCCGAGCATGACGTTGCCCGCCTTGGTCGTGAACAGCGTGGAGATGTACTCGGGGTTGATCACCCACATCGCGGCGGCCAGGCCGAGCGGCAGCAGGCCGAGCACGATGGCGCTGACCTTGCCCTCGGCGGTGAGCGCCGCCACGTCCCGGCGGAGGCGCTCGCGCTGGGTCATGGTGTCGCCGACGGTCAGGAGCAGCTCGGCCAGGTTGCCGCCGACCTCCCGCTGGATGCGGATGGCCATGACCGCCCACGAGAAGTCGGGGCTGTTCATGCGCTGGGCCGAGGACTCGAGCGACTCCTCGAGCGGGCGGCCGAGGCGGGACTCGGTGACCACCCGGCGCAGCTCGGCACCCATGGGCTCGGCGACCTCCTGCGACACGGCCTCCACGCCCTGCATCAGCGAGTAGCCGGCGCGGAGCGTCCCGGCCAGCAGGGCGAGGGTGTCGGGCAGTTGGGCGAGGAAGGCCTTCTGGCGCTTCTTGGCCTTGAAGCTCACGAACATCGGCGGGACGGCGGCGAGGATGCCGCCGACCAGTGCCGTGGTCATGAGGTTGCCCGACACCAGGAAGAGCAGGATGAAGGCGGTGATGGTCAGGGCGCCGTAGAAGAACAGCGCCTCGGCCGCCCGCAGGGGCATGGCCGCCCGCTCGAGCGCCCCCTCGGTCTTCGACAGGAAGCCCTGGCGCTCGGCGAACTCCTCGGTCATGTCGACGGCCCGCTGGATCAGCGCCGTCGTGGCCGCACCGCCGGCCTCATCGGCATCCGCCTCGGTGCCGTAGCCCTCCGAGTACACCTGGAGCACGGCCGACAGCCCGTCCTGGTCCCTCGTGACGAGCAGGATGATGGCGTAGGCGCCGAGGCTCACCGCGAGGAGCACGAGGACGACGGCGAGCAGCTTGCCCGCGTTGGAGTGCAGGAAGCCGCCGGCGCCGTCGCTCGACGCGACGATCGGGGCCAAGCCGAGGCTGCCGCTGACGACGGCGCCGTCGACGTACGAGAGGTTCGTGGTGACGTCACCCACGGTGACCTGGAGGTCGACCGACTGGCCGTCCTTGACCGCCGACTCGACGGCGACCTGGAACTGGTCCGCGATCGACGGGACGACCTCGCGCTTCAGCGTGCGGGTGACGTCCGTGGTCGACAGGTAGCGCCCGCCCGTGGTGGCGACCAGGCCGCCGAGGGCGGCCGCCGGCGCGCCGGGCTCGATGCCCACGGCGAAGACCGCGGTGCCGAGCTCGGTGGTGAAGCCGGTGACGCGGGAGGCCGGTGTCAGCGAGGCCGTGTCCGGCGTGGCCGAGATCACGACGATGTTGGGCTGGAGGTCCGGGTGCTCGCCGAGCGCCTGGGTGGCGGTGTAGATGCCGTCCCACATGGCCGAGTTGCCCCGGGGGGCGAGGCCGTCGACGCCGGTGGCGATCGCCTGCGGGTCGGTGGTGAAGTCGCGCACCACCTCGGCGGAGTCGGCGTAGCTGACGAGTGCCATCTCGGTGCCGGCCGGGAGGTCCGCGGCGAAGGCGGCGACCGCGTCCTTGACCGGCGCCATCGCGGTCTCCATGCCGGCCGACGAGTCGACCACGATGACCACGCCCCGGGGCTCACCGACGCCGGCGACGTCGCCGACGCGCCGGACGGCCTCGCCGTTCTCGGTCACGTCCATGCGGTCGAGGTCCCGGGCGTCGCCCGTCCACGTGACGTCGAGCACCGTGTTGCCGGCGTTGCGACTGTCGACGGTGCGGACCGCCAGGTAGGGCTGGCCGTCGGTGCCCCCGGCCGTCTGGGCCAGCGCGCCCGGCCCCGCGAGGCCGAGCACCACGACGAGTCCGCTGAGCAGCAGCAGCCGAAGCCGCGCGAGCCGGCTCATCGGATGCCGTTCATGCGGCCGGCGGGCTCGGGCTGGAACACCTCGGGGCCGAGGCGGATGCCCAGGTCGGCGAGCTTCTCGGCGAACTTGGGGCGCACGCCCGTCGCCTTCAGGTGACCCTTGTAGCGGCCGTGCTCGTCGATGCCCATCGAGTAGTCGAAGAGGAACACGTCCTGGAGGGTGATGACGTCGCCCTCCATGCCCTGCACCTCGGTGATGTGGGTGATGCGGCGGGTGCCGTCCCGGAGGCGGCTCAGGTGCACGATCAGGTCGAGCGCCGACGCCATCTGCTCCCGGATGGCCCGGATCGGCAGGTCGAAGCCCGACATCAGGGTCATGGTCTCGATGCGGGAGAGGGTGTCCCGCGGGCTGTTCGAGTGGATGGTGGTGATCGAGCCGTCGTGGCCCGTGTTCATGGCCTGGAGCATGTCGAGGGTCTCACCGGACCGGCACTCCCCCACCACGATCCGGTCAGGGCGCATGCGCAGGCAGTTCTTGACGAGGTCACGGATGGTGATCTCGCCGCGGCCTTCGATGTTGGGCGGTCGGGCCTCGAGCGCGAGCACGTGCTCCTGGTGGAGCTGGAGCTCCTTCGAGTCCTCGACCGTGACGATGCGCTCCTCCGGCGGGATGAACGACGACATGACGTTGAGGGTCGTCGTCTTGCCGGTGCCGGTACCGCCGGAGACGATCACGTTCAGGCGTCCGACCACGCAGGCCTGGAGGAACCGGGCCGAGTGGGCGTTCAGGGTGCCGAACCGGATCAGGTCGTCGACCTGGAGCGGGTCCTTGGAGAACTTCCGGATGGTCAGGAAGGGGCCGTCGATGGCCAGGGGGTGGATGACCGCGTTCACGCGGGAGCCGTCCGGCAGGCGGGCGTCGCACAGGGGCGAGCTCTCGTCGATGCGCCGGCCGATCTCGCCCACGATCTTGTCGATGATGCGTCGGAGGTGGACCTCGTCCACGAAGCTGGCGTTGGCCCGCTCCAGGCGCCCGCCACGCTCGACATACACCTTGTCGGGCCCGTTGACCATGACCTCGCTGATCTCGTCGTCCTTCAGCAGCCGGTCGATGGGGCCGTAGCCGAGGATGTCGTCGGAGACGTCCTGGATCAGCTGGGCCTTGTCCGCCGCCGACAGCGGGGCCCGCTCCTGGGCCAGCGCCGCGTGGAGCTGCTCGTGGACGCGCCGGCGCAGGTCGTCCTCGGACAGCCGCTTGTCGTAGAGGATCGGGCCGAGCTCGTCGATCAGGACGTGGTGGATCTTGTGGCGCAGCTCGTCCAGCACCGGGTCACGGCGCTTGGTTCCGGTCGGGCCCACGCCCGGAGCCTGCTGCACCTCGTGGAGCCGCTTGTAGAGCGACATCGATCCTCCTCGGGATTACGGCGGGTTGTTGCTAGCGGCGCCCGGCGGGGGCCGGGATGAAGGTGTCGGCCAACTGCTCGAGGGCGCGGCTGACGGCGGCCTTGGGGGCCGACAGGATCACGGGGGTCCCCTTGTTGACGGCCTGGGGCACGACCACGTCGCTCGGGATGAGCGAGTCGGCCTTGACCTGGAGGGTCTTCTCGACCTCGCCCACCTCGAGCTTCACCTTGGAGTTGGCCCGGTTGAGCACGAGGCGGAGCTTCGACATGGGGGTGTTGAGGAGGCGCAGGGTCTGGAGCCCGATCTTCACGTTCTTGATGTTCGGGATGTCCATGCCGGCGACCAGCAGCACGTCGTCGCTCACCTCGATGAGGTTCAGCACCACGTCGTTGAAGTAGGCCGGGGTGTCGATCACGACGTGCGAGCAGAAGCTGCGGAGCACCTCGACGATGCGCACCATCTCCGGGCCGCCGATCTGGTCGGCGAAGGCCGGCTCGAGCGGCGCGGGCAGCACGAGCAGGCCGGAGGGCTCGTGGGTCACGAGCAGGTTCTGGAGCAGGCCCACGTCCAGGCGGTCGATGGCGCTGACCGCGTCGACGATGGTGTGCTGCGGCGCCAGCTTGAGCATGACGGCGACGTCGCCGAACTGCAGGTCGGCGTCGACGAGGCAGACCGGTCGGTCGCTCTTCATGGCCAGGCGCACCGCCACGTTGGAGGCGATGACCGACTTGCCCGAGCCGCCCTTGGTCGAGAAGACGGTGATGACCTGGCCCTGCTCGGTGGGGTCGAGCACCTCCGGGCCGGTGAACTCCGGCTGGCGGGGCGCCAGGGCCGCGGCCTGGTGGGACAGCTGGTCCGCGACCCGCTGCACCGTCTGGACCAGCTGGTTGCCGTCGAGCGGGATGGCCAGCACGTCCTTCACGCCGGCCCGCAGCGCCTGCTGGAGCAGGGTGGTCGACATCTCGGCGGCGATGAGGATGGCCCCGACCTCGGGGCGGGCCGCGAGCAGGCGCTCGAGCGCGGCGAGCTCGCTGCCGTGGGCGCAGGAGGGCCCGAGGACCGTCACCACGGGGGTGCCGTTCAGGCGCTCCGCCAGGGAGTCGACCGTGGGGAACGGCGCCGCCGTGTCGCCCAGCTGCAGCGCCAGGCGGGTGCGGATGGTCTGGTCGGCGTCCACCACCGCGATGGCGATGTGGCTCAGGCTCGGGGTGGGCAGGTTGGACGAGGGGGCCGCCGGCGCCGCCGGGTAGGCCGGGGCCGGTGCGTAGCCCGCCGGGGCGGCGGGGGCCGCCGGCTCGGGGGTCAGGGGCGGGAGCGGGTCGTACCCGCCACCCGAGCCGTACCCGTTCGAGGTCCCGTTCGAGGTGCCCGGGTCGCCGTAGCCGGCGTCGGTGCCGTACGGGGCGTCGTAGCCGTTGGCCGCCCCGTAGCCGTCGGCGACCGGGGCGGGCGGCTCGAGGGTCGTGCCGCCACCGGGCGGACCACCCCCCTGGCCGTTCCCACCGGGGTCACCCCGGCTGCCGAAGAAGCTGGAGAGGCTCATTCGGGGGCACCGTCCGGCCCGTAGGGGGTCAGCTCGCTGCCGTTCTCACCGGGGAGCGGGTCGCCCGGGCTCAGCTGGAAGGACGGGATGGGCTCGGGCTCGTAGTCCGGGCCGACGAGGGTCAGGTAGAGCTGACCGGGATCGAGGGCGGTGATGAGCTGGGCGGCCTCGAGGGGCACCAGGAAGGTGATCAGCCCGCTGCTCGGGACCGCAGCCGCCGTGGTGGCGGTGGTGCCGTCGCCCGCGGCGGTGATGTTCTCCCCCGGCTGGGGCGTCGCGGTCTGGCCGATGGCCAGGATCTCGACGCTGTGGTACACGACCCGGGACTCGCCGCCGGCGGGCACGCTGCTGGCGTCGCCGGAGGAGCCCGACGAGCTGTCGCTGCCGCTGTCGGTGCCGCTCGTCGAAGCGACGAGGAGGTCGACCTTGTCACCCGGCACGAGGAGGCCGGCCACGCCGCGCACCTCGTCGATGGAGACGGTGACCGCCACCTGGTTGTCCGGGATGCGGGCCGAGAACCCGATCTGGGCCTGGGCCGGATCCACGAACATCCCGTCGACCAGCACCTGGTTGGCGGCCAGGTTGTTCAGCGCGACCCGGCCGTCGATCTGGTCCAGGCTGCGCACGGCGGTCGCGGGGAGGAACTCGCGCGGGATCTTGTCCTGCACGATGTAGCCCTCGTCGCGGGCCTGTTCGCCCGGGAGGCCCTTGGGGATGTCCTTGCGGACGACGTAGACGTCGACCCGCTCGGCCCCTTCGTTGGCCTTGTCCTCGACGCCGCCGACGTAGTTGAAGATCATGAACGCGGCCAGCGCCCCGACGGCGATGGCGGCGATAAGGATCATGGTTCTCCGAGAGCTCACTGCGGACCTCGCTCCTCGATTGGTCGACGCTGGAGCGCAGGCTCCCGACGCGCCGGGGATGTCCCTCCCTTCGTCGGCCGCATAGGTCCTCCGGCTTAGGTCTCCGCCACCGGTTTCTGGTGGCGGGCGCGCCACCGCCGCCCCGGAGGGCGGCGATGGGTCGTGCTCGGAGCGGGGTGGATCAGGCCTCGGGGGCCTCGGGCTCCTCGGCCTCGGGGGCCGCCTCGGCGGGGGCCTCGGGCTCCTCCGGGGCGTCCGCAGGCGCCTCGTCGACCACCTCGTCGGCCGCCGCTGCGACCACGTCGGCGGGTGCCTCGACGGCGGCCTCGGTCACCTCCGGGGCGTCGGCAGGCGCCTCGCCCTCCTGGGCCGGCGGCTCACCGCCCGGCGGGATGGCGTTCGGGTCGGCGTTGGCGTAGTACTCGGCCCACGCCTCCTGGCCGTCGCTGGGGGTGTCGCCGTCGAGCTCGCCGGTGGGGCCGATGTAGTTGCCCTCGGTGTCGTAGGCGTGCTCGCCGAAGTGCTCCTGGTACTCCGCGGCCACGACGCCACCCTCGGCGGCCTGCTTGATCGACAGGCTGATCCGACGGCGCTGGAGGTCGAGGTCGATGATCTTGACCCACAGCTCCTCGCCCGGGGTGACGACCTGCTCGGGCAGGTCGACGTGGTGGGCGGACATCTCGGAGATGTGCACCAGGCCCTCGATGCCGTCGCCCACCTGGACGAAGGCGCCGAACGGGACCAGCTTGGTGACCCGGCCGTACACGAGCTCGCCG
This sequence comes from Acidimicrobiales bacterium, assembly GCA_041908445.1. GTDB lineage: Bacteria > Actinomycetota > Acidimicrobiia > Acidimicrobiales > DATDAH01 > JAEUJM01. The sequence continues at coordinate 50,888 of JAYRFK010000119.1, forward strand.
ACGCGGTGGTTGGTGGCGAACTCCTGCCAGGGGTCCTGCTGGGTGGCCTTCAGCGAGAGGCTGATGCGCTCGCGGTCGAGGTCGACCTCGAGGACCTGCACCTGGATCTCGTCGCCCACCTGCACGACCGAGCCGGGGTGGTCGACGTGCTTCCAGGACAGCTCGGAGACGTGCACGAGGCCGTCCATGCCGCCCAGGTCGACGAAGGCGCCGAAGTTGACCACCGACGAGACCGTGCCCGTGCGGATCTCGCCCGGCTTGAGGTTGTCGAGGAACTCCTCGCGCTGCTCCTTCTGGGTCTCCTCCAGCCAGGCCCGGCGCGACAGCACGACGTTGTTCCGGTTCTTGTCGAGCTCGATGATCTTGGCCTCGAGGCTGCGACCCACGTAGGGCTGCAGGTCGCGCACCCGGCGCAGCTCCACCAGCGAGGCGGGGAGGAAGCCCCGCAGGCCGATGTCGAGGATGAGGCCGCCCTTGACGACCTCGATGACCGGGCCGCTGACGACGCCCTCGGACTCCTTGATCTCCTCGATCTTGCCCCAGGCCCGCTCGTACTGGGCCCGCTTCTTGGACAGGATCAGGCGACCCTCCTTGTCCTCCTTGGTGAGGACCAGGGCCTCGACGGTCTCGCCGAGCTTGACGATCTCGGCGGGATCGACGTCGTTGCGGATGGACAGCTCCCGGGCGGGGATGACGCCCTCGGACTTGTACCCGATGTCGAGCAGGACCTCGTCCCGGTCGACCTTCACCACCGTCCCCTCGACCATCTGGCCGTCGTCGACGTCGACCATGGTGCCCGTGTAGGCGTCCTCCATGGAGACGTCACCGAGGTCGTTCTCGGTGATCGGGCGGGGGATGTAGTTGCCCTCCTCGTCGAAGGTCCCCATGGGGAGGGACTCGTCGCCGTCGGTGGACGGCTGGGGAGGGGTATCGACCTGTGACACGTTGTTCGCTCTTCTCTGGGTTTTCCGGACGCCCCAACGTTCGTGGGGTAGCGGTGGCGGGTCCGTCCGCGCACACCGGCGCACCAAGGTAGCAGGAAGGGGTGCGAACGGGCCTGCCGGCGGTCGCTACCGGTCGGCTCGCCGGGCCACCAGGAGGAACTCGTGGGAGTCGAGGCTCGGGGCGTTCCGGCCGTACGCGCCGGGCGTCACCGACCAGATCGCCTCGACCGTGAGGCCGGCCTCCTCGGCCAGCAGGGTCAGCTCCCTCGGGGTGAAGCAGGTCGTCCAGAGGTCGTGCTCGGCCTCGGCCCCGTCCTCGCTGCGCAGCACCGTGCGCTCGTGGTTCACGCCCGTGGCGGCGTCGAAGGCGTCGGTGTCCTCGAGCCAGCGCACCTGGAAGTAGGCGGAGAAGGCACTGGCGGCCAGCCGGCCACCGGGGCGCAGCGCCCGCGCCATGCCGGCGAGCACCGCCCGGTCCGACGCCAGCGCGCCGTCGGGGCCGCCGAGGCCGAGCGCGCCCTGGCAGAGCGAGATGGCGGCGTCGAACTCCCCGTCGAACCCGAGCGCCCGGGCGTCGCCCTGGCGGAACGTCACCCCGTCGGGCGCGTCCCGGCCGGCGATCTCGACGAAGCGGGCCGACACGTCCACGCCGACGACCTCGATGCCCCGCCGCCCGAGGGCGTGGGCGTGACGGCCGGGGCCGCAGCCCACGTCGAGCACCCGGTCCCCCTCGGACAGGCCGAGCGCGTCCACGAGGAAGGCGACCTCCTGCTCGGTGCCCTTGGTGAACGAGTAGCGGAGGTAGGCCGAGCCGAGGTGGTCGGCGAGGTCCTCGAACCAGTGGTCGCGCGCCTCGTCGGCGCTCACGGGTGGTGCCCTACTGCTGGCCGGGGAGCCGGGCCGCGCCGCACTCCCAGCCGGGCGGGAACACCACCCAGTGCCGGGAGGCGTTCGGACCGCCGCAGTCCCCGTCCGTCGCCACCGCGATCCCGACCGAGGTCAGGGCGTAGACCGTGAGCGCCAGCAGCACGAAGAACCAGAGGCTCGAACGGGTCTTCGCAGTGGTGGGCATGGCCGGGCTCCGGGGACGGGGGACTCCCCCACCTCGTCGGCAGATCCACGCCCGACCTGAACGCCATCAGGACTTGGCGTCCGCCCAGCTCGCGCCGAAGGCCAGGTTCACCTCGAGCGGGACCCGCAGGTCGGCGGCGTCGGCGAGCGTGTCGCGGGTGAGCCGGGCCACCTCGTCGCGCTCTGCCGGCGGCACCTCGAGGACCACCTCGTCGTGCACCTGCAGGATGAGGCGGCTCTCGGCGCCGCGCTCCTCGAGGGCGCGGTCGAGCGCGACCAGGGCGACCTTGAAGATGTCCGCGGCCAGGCCCTGGATGCCGGCGTTCATGGCCTGGCGCTCGCCGGCCTGGCGGATGCGGAAGTTGTTCGAGCTGAGCTCGGGGATCTGGCGGCGGCGGCCGAACAACGTCTCGGTGTAGCCCCGCTCCCGGGCCTCGGCCACCGTGCCCTCCATGTACGACTTCACCGACGGGAAGGCCGCGAAGTAGGCGTTGAGGATCTCGGCGGCCTCCTCGGTGGGGATCCCGAGGCGCTGGCCGAGGCCGTAGGCCTCCATGCCGTAGGCGAGGCCGTAGGAGACCATCTTGGCCTTGGAGCGCTGTTCGATCGTCACCTCGGCGGGGTCCACGCCGAAGACCCGCGAGGCGGTCTCGTTGTGGATGTCCGAGCCGCTCTCGAAGGCGGCGACGAGGCCCGGGTCCTCGGCCAGGTGGGCGATGCAGCGCAGCTCGATCTGGTTGTAGTCGGCGACGAGGAGCTCGTAGCCGGGGCCGGGGACGAAGGCCCGGCGGAAGGCCCGGCCACCCTCGGTGCGCACCGGGATGTTGTGCAGGTTGGGGGCGTCCGAGCTGAGCCGACCGGTGCGGGCGACGGTCTGGTTGAAGGTGGCGTGGATGCGCCCGTCGGCGGCGACCTCGGCGAGCAGGCCCTCGCCGTAGGTGGAGCGCAGCTTCTCGACCTCCCGGTAGCGCAGCAGGTGCTCGATGATCGGGTGCTGGCCGAGCAGCTTCTCGAGGGAGGACGCGTCCGTGGAGAAGCCGGTCTTGGTCTTCTTCTGCGGGGTCAACCCGAGCTTGTCGAACAGGATCTCGCGTAGTTGGAGCGTGGAGTTGACGTTGAAGTCCTCCCCGGCGTCCTCCTTGATCTGCTCGGTGAGCGCGGCGCACTCCTCGACGAGGGCGGCGTTGAGGGCCTCGAGCTCGCCGCGGTCGACGGCGACGCCGACCTCCTCCATCTTGGCCAGCACCCGCACCAGCGGGACCTCGATGTCGTCGAAGAGGCGACGCAGGCCCTGGACGTCGAGCGCGTCGCACAGCGGGCCCACCAAGCGGTCGACCGCCAGCGCCCGCCGGGCGGCCTCGAGCGAGGGGGCCACCGAGCCGCCGTCGAGGTCGAGCTGGCCCTCCGCGGCCGGGGTGTCGTCGGGAAGCTCGAGGTTCGCGTAGCGCAGGAGCAGGTCGCCGAGCAGGTAGCGGGCCTCGGCCGGGTCGAGCAGGTAGGCGGCGAGCATCGTGTCGACCTGGAGCGAGCGCACGTCCACGCCGTCCTCGCCGAGGCGCCGCATCAGCGCCTTGGCGCCGTGGGCCGCCAGCGGCCGGCCGTCGGCGCCGAGCAGGGCCGTCAGCGCGGCACGGGTGGCGCCGTCGGCGAGGAGGGCGCCGTCCAGCCAGGCGACCTCGGCGGTGGCGCCGTCGACGACGACGGCCAGGCCCGCCAGGGCCGACCGACCCTCGGCGCCCGACCACGCCGGCGCGACGGCGAGCGGGCCGTCGCCTGCCGCGAGGCGCCCGAGCAGGGCCGCCGCCGCCTCGGCGGTGTCGACCTCGGTGAGCTCCGCCTCCAGGACCTCGGCACCGCCACGGCCGCCGCCACCCGTGCCGCCGCTGCCCAGGCGGCCACCGAGGGCCTCGTCGAGCAGTTCGAACTTGCCCCGGAACTCGAGGAAGTCGAAGAGCTGGCGGACCTCCTCGGGATCGACGTCGTCGATGGTGGCCGCCGCGAAGTCGCACGACACGTCCACGTCGCGCACCAGGACCATGACCTCGGCGTTGAGCCGGACCTGCTCCTCGTGGGCGGCGAGGTTCTCGCGGAGCTTCGGGGTCTGCTCGTCGACGTGGGCGAAGATGCCGTCGAGCGAGCCGTAGGTGTTGAGCAGCTTGGCGGCAGTCTTCTCCCCCACCCCGGGGACCCCGGGGAGGTTGTCGGACTGGTCGCCGCGCATGGCCGCGTACTGGACGTAGAGCCGGGGGTGCACGCCGGTGCGCTCCTCGATGCCGGCCTCGTCGTAGAGCGCGTAGTCCGATACGCCCCGCTTGTTGTAGAGCACCCGGATGTGGGGGTCTTCGACGAGCTGGTAGGCGTCCCGGTCGCCCGTGACGATCACGACCTCGTGGCCTTGGCCCTTGGCCTGCTCGGCCAGGGTGGCGATCACGTCGTCGGCCTCGAAGCCGGCGATCTCCACCGTGGTGATGTGCAGGACGTCGAGCACCTGGCGCACCAGGCCCATCTGCTGGCGCAGGATGTCCGGGGCCTCGTCGCGGTTGCCCTTGTAGGTGGGGATGCGCTCGTGGCGGAACGTCGGCTCGGGCCGGTCGAAGGCCACGACGATCGAGTCGGGCTGGTGCTCGCGCAGGAGGTACGTGAGCATCGTGGTGAAGCCGAGGACGGCGTTGGTCACCTGGCCCGAGGCGGTGGCCAGGTCGGTCGGCAGGGCGAAGAAGGCGCGGTAGGTGAGCGAGTTGCCGTCGATCAGCATCACGCGCCGGGAGTCGGCGTTGGTGCCCATCAGCGGGGCTCCGGCGAGAGCTCCCCGGCGATCACGCGCTCGGCCACGGCCTTCATGGTCTGGCGCTCCTGCATGGCCCGCTTCTGGATGAACCCGAAGGCCTCGTGCTCGGACAGGCCGTGGGCGTCCATGATCTGGCCCTTGGCCCGGTCGACGATCTTGCGGGTCTCGAGCTGCTCCTCGAGGCTCGCGGTCTGCTCGTGCAGCGCCTTCATCTCCTTGAAGACGCCGAGGGCGACCTCGACGGCGGGGATGAGCTCGCTGCGCTGGAACGGCTTGACGAGGTAGGCCAGGGCGCCGGCGTCGCGGGCCTGCTCGATCAGGTCGCGCTGGCTGAACGCGGTCAGGATCAGCACCGCGGCCCGGCGCTCGCCGGCGATCTCCCGGGCGGCAGACAGGCCGTCGAGGCCCGGCATCTTGATGTCGAGGATGGCGATGTCGGGCTCGTGCTGCTTCACGAGCTCGACGGCCTCGTCGCCGCGGCCGGTCTCGCCCACCACGTCGTAGCCCTCCTCTTCGAGGGTCTCCTTGAGGTCGAGGCGGATGATGGCCTCGTCCTCGGCGATCACGACTCGGGTGGGCAACGTCGGCGCCTTTCGCTCGGGTGCCAACGCAGGGTAGCCCGTGCCCGCGGCGGACCCGTGCCCGCCACCGGGGCCGCGCGGGAGGGCGGTCGGGCTACCGACAGGTGCGCACGTCGAGCACGTAGACGTACGACGCGACGCCGTCGTAGATGGCGGGCTCCGGGGACCGCCAGAGCGGTCGCGCGCAGTCGAGCTCGGCCCGCTCCGCCGCGCTCAGCCGGTTGACGAGGACGTCGATGCCCTGGTGGGCGAGCCGGGCCCGCAGCGACGGCTGCTGGCCCAGGAACCGGGCGTAGTCGTAGTCGTTCACGAGGCCGTCGAGGTTCACCACGGTGCGCTCGCCGTCGAGTCGGTAGCCCAGGACGCCGGCGTCGAAGGCGCCGTAGCGCCCGTCGGGTCCCGCCGAGCGCACCCAGTCCCCCGCCTGGACCAGCGTCTGCTGCCAGCTGGCGCCCTGCGTCGCGTCGGTGGCGGATCGGCCCCAGGCGGTCACCGGCAGCGCGAGGAGCAGCACCACGGCGAGGCCCACGGCCAGCGCCCGGCGGCCACCGGCGGTCGCCAGGCGGACGAGGACCTCCCAGGTGCCGATGCCGAGGATCATGCCCACGGCGACGCGCAACGGCGCCGAGTACCACATCGCGGCCCAGTCGGGCATGACCAGGACGTCGACGACGGTCTTGGCCAGGACCATGCCGCCCACGGTGGCGACGGCGAACACGACCCCGCTGGTCGAGCCAGGCCCGGCGTCCGCCCCCCGGTTCGGCGCGTCGGTGCGTGCCGCCCCGGCCCGCTCCTCGCGTCGGCGGCGGGCCAGCAGGACGCAGCCGGCGGCGCCGACGATCACGAAGGCGTAGCCCGCCATCGTCCCCAGGAACCCGCCCCCGGGGCTGAAGACCGTCCCGCCGAGGTCCCTGCCCACCGAGCGGGCGACGTCGACCGCCGCCCCGCCGGCGTGGGCCAGGTAGCCCGGGCTCGCCATGCCGCCCCATTCCGCCTCGGCGCCGCGCCGCACCTCGGCCAGCTTCACGGTCCCGCTGACGCTCAGGACGTGCCCGAAGGCGAGGAGCTCCCAGGCCAGCACCGGCCCGGCCACCGCGGCGGCACCGATCGCACTGCGGACGAGGGGCCACCACCGTCGCACGCGGACGGCCAGCACCAGCGGCACGGCGCCGACGACGAGGGCGAAGTCCATCCGGGCCAGGACGACCGCGCCGCAGGCCAGGCCCACCAGCAACGCCGAGCGCGGGTCCCGCCGGCGGTCGAAGCGGCCCAACGCCACCAGGAGCAGGCTGAGCGCGAACACCAGCAGCGAGGACTCCATGCCGTTGCGCAGCCACCAGGTGCCCACGTCGCCGTGGATCGCCAGGAGGGCCCCGAGTGCGGCCGCGCCGCCACCCACGACGGGCCGGACGAAGCGGGCGACGAGCACGACCCCGCCGACCCCGAGGGCCACGCCCAGCAGCATCGCCGCCCGCACGAGCGCGGCGTCGCCCGGCAGGGCCATCGCGAGCGGCACGAGGATGAACTGCCACAGCGGGTGGAAGCCGTTCGTCTGGTTGATGCCGTCGAACGTCGCCCCGTCCCCCGCGCCGAGGTGTCGGGCGATCTCGAGGTAGTAGAAGGCGTCGTCGGGGAGCTGGTCGACGAGCCAGGCCCAGCTGCCCCGCAGGATGGTCACGACGTGGAACGCCACCGCGACGGCCACGCACGCCCACGTGGCGAGGGCCCAGCGGGGGTCGTCCACCTCGTCGGCGCCGCCCCGGATGCGCGCGGGGTCGAGGACGACCGTCTCCATCGTCTCCCATCGGATCGGCGGCGCCGGCCGTGAGGCCGTTCCCGACGCCGATCCGCTCGCCGCGGTGTCGTCAGTCCGGTTCGACGAGGAGGCGGTCGAGGAGCTCGTCCTGCGCCTGCTCGAGGCGGGCGATCTCGGTGCTCACCTCCCGCCGGTGGCGCTCCATCGCGTCCGCGTGGCGCTGGGCGTCGCGGTACTCCCGCTCGGCCAGCGGCGTCTCCGAGACCAGGGAGCGCAGGCGGGTGTCCTCGGCCTCCTCGGCGAGGTGGGCGAGCTGCTCGTCGGCCACGCGCAGGTCGGTGCGCAGGGCCTTCAGCCGGTCGCCGACCTCGATGAGGCGGCGTTCGACGAGCGAGCGGGCCATGCGGCGCACCCTACCGCCGGGCCCGGTGGGAACCGGGGCACGATCCGCGTCGTTGATACCCGTGTGGGCCGTACTGCGCAGCGCTGCGGTCACACCCGTCGCCTACCGCCAGGGTGACGGTTCCCCTTCTTCGACAGGAGCTTCCCTGTGGTCCTCGCCACTGCTGACCGCGGCCGCGCTGCGCGCCTGCCCCTCCGCTGGTTCGTCCTCGTCTCGGCGCTCGGCGCCCTGGTGCTCGGCGCCCTAGCCGTGCGCGCCGGCCTGATCGACCCGTCGTTCCTCCACGCGCAGATCACGTCGGACACCGAGGTCGAGGCCGACCCCACGGTGATCCTCGAGGCGCTGACCGAGCAGGCCGACCTCGTCGTGGCCGAGCGCAACATCGCCGCCACCACGGTGGAGGCCGACAACGACATCACCGTCCAGGTACCGCTGCTGGGATCCCAGGAGGTGCCCGGCGCCCTCGCCGGCGAGCACGAGGTGGCCGAGGTGGGACCGGGCCGCGTCGAGTTGCGGGTCGACCTGAGCGAGCTGACGCCGGCCGACATCACGGTCGCGGACGGCGTGGTCCACGTCCGGGCACCCCTGCCCCGCATCGCCGAGGTGGACGAGGGCCCGGTGCAGACCATCGACGAGTCGACCGGCCTGCTCAGCCGGGGTGCCGAGGTCGTCACCGGTGACGGTCAGGCGATCCAGCAGCAGGAGCTCGCCGACGCCGGCCGATCGCGCATGCTCGACGGCGCCCGCCAGGACACCGAGCTGTTCGAGCTGGGTCGCCAGAGCACCGAGCGCACCCTCCAGCGCCTGCTGCAGGCCGCCCCCGGGGTGGACCGTGTCGTCGTGGACTTCCCCTCCGTCGGCGAGGCCTGCGCCACCCACTCGGCGCCCGAGTTCTGCGCTGCCAACCGGGGTGGGGCGATCACCAGCGGCTCGCCGCAGTAGCCGGCCGTGCCCGCCCCGGCCCCGGCGCCGTCGCGTGGTGCCCGGGGCGGGATTCGAACCCGCACGTCCTCACGGACAGTGGATTTTGAATCCACCGAGTCTGCCGTTCCTCCACCCGGGCGTGGGTTCGAGGGGCCACGGAGCGTACCCTCGTGGGCGATGTCCGAGGGTACGAAGAAGCGCCGTTGGCCACGGCGGCTGTTGGTCCTGGTGGTGCTGGTCGGCGCGCTCGCGATCGTGCGCGACCAGCTGATCACCCGCAACGAGCGCCGCTACGGCCCGCCGCCCGGTGGTCCGGGCCGCGACTCGTGAGCGCGACCGGGTGACGAGCAGGTAGCGAACGACCGTGGCCGGCTTCCGCATCACCGGGTGGGGCACCGCCCTGCCCGACAAGACGGTGACCAACGCCGACCTCGAGGGCTGGCTCGACACCGAGGACGCCTGGATCCGCGAGCGCACCGGCATCGCCGAACGCCGGGTCGGCGACAGCACCACGGAGCTCGCGGTCGCCGCGGGCCGCCAGGCGCTGGAGCGGTCTCCCGGGCCCGTCGACCTCGTCCTCGTCGCGACCATCACGCCCGACCAGGTCACGCCGGCCACGGCGTCCTACGTGCAGGCCGCGCTCGGCCTCGAGGACTGCGGCGCCTTCGACCTCGCCGCCGCCTGCTCCGGCTTCGTCTACGGCCTCGTCACCGCCCGGGGACTGCTCGCCACAGGCATGCGGCGCATCCTGCTGGTCGGCGTCGACACGCTCAGCCGGATCACCGACTGGGAGGACCGGCGCACCGCGATCATCTTCGCCGACGGCGCCGGCGCCGTGGTGCTGGAGGCGACCGACGGCGAGGACAACCTCCTCGGCTACGACGTCGGCAGCGACGGCGCCGCCGAGGGCATCCTGCGCGCCGACCTCGGCGGCTACCTCCGCATGGACGGCAAGGAGGTCTTCCGGCGGGCGGTCGACGCGATGGTGGGCTCGTGCGGTCGCACCCTCGAGCGGGCCGGGCGCACGACCGCCGACGTCGACCTCGTCGTCCCCCACCAGGCCAACGCCCGCATCATCGAGGCCGGCCTCGACGGGCTCAGCATCCCCCGGGAGAGGGCCTCGATGGTCATCGAGACCGTGGGCAACACCTCGGCGGCCTCCGTGCCCCTGGCGCTCGCCGCGGCGCTCGACCAGGGCCGCATCCACGACGGCGACGACGTGCTCTTCGTGGGCTTCGGCGCGGGCATGGCCTGGGCCAGCGCCCTCCTCCGCTGGCAGGGCTGACCCTCCGGGCCCGGGGGCCCGATGTAACGGCGGCGCCGGCCGCCCGGTCGGAACCCTCGATGATCGCCTTCACCTTCCCCGGCCAGGGCTCCCAGCGACCCGGCTTCGGTGAGGCGTGGACGGGCCACCCGTCCTGGGAGCTGGTCGAGGAGGCGACAGGCGCGGCGGGGCGCGACGTGGCCCACCTCCTGCTCCACGCCGAGGCCGAGGAGCTCCAGGAGACCCGCAACGCCCAGCTCGCGACCTACGTCGCCTCGATGGTCGCCCTCGACGCGGTCGAGCGGCTCGGCGTGAGCCCCGCCCTCGTCGCGGGCCACAGCCTCGGCGAGTACAGCGCCCTCACCGCCGCGGGCGTAGTGAGCTTCGAGGAGGGCGTCCGGCTCGTCGTCGAGCGGGGCGAGGCCATGCAGCGGGCCGCCGACGAGCGCGCCGGCTCCATGGCCTCCGTCCTCGGCCTCGACGAGGACCAGGTCGCGGTCGCCTGCGCCCGTGCCGGCGGCGACGTGTGGGCGGCCAACTACAACGCGCCCGGCCACACCGTCGTGGCCGGCACCCCCGAGGGCCTCGAGAGCGCCAAGGTCGTCGCCAAGGAGCTCGGTGCCCGCAAGGTGGTGCCGCTCAAGGTCGGCGGCGCCTTCCACAGCCCCCTGATGGCGGGCGCCCGCGACCGCCTGGCCAAGGCCCTGGACGCCCCGGTGTGGCGAGACGCGGACACCCCCGTCGTCACCAACGTCGACGCCATGGTCCACCGGGAGGCGTCGGGGTGGGAGGACCTGCTCCTCGCGCAGCTGTGCACCCCGGTGCGGTGGCGCCAGAGCGTCGCCGCACTGGTCGAGGAGGGGGTCACCAAGCTGATCGAGCTCGGGCCGGGCAACGTCCTGACCGGCCTGGCCAAGCGCTGCGCCCCCGACGCCCGGGCCCTGTCGGTGTCGACCCCGGACGACCTCGTGGGCCTGGTCGAGGACCTCGCCGGCCCCGGTCCCTACCAGGGCCGCATCGGTGAGCACGTGGCCATCGACGCCCGCCTGGTCCTGGCCCCGACGGCCGGCGTCTTCCAGCGCCACACCCACCACGAGCACGGTGCCCTCGTCGAGCCCGGCGCCGTCGTCGGCCACGTCGGCGACGAGCCGGTGCACTCCGCCTTCGCCGGACGGTTCGCGGGGTTCCTCGCCCTCGACCTCGAGCGGGTGACGCCCAGCCAGCCCGTCGCCTGGCTGGCGGTCGACGGCGCGTGACCACGGTGCGGCTGACCGGCTGGGGTTCGGTCCTGCCGGACAAGACCGTCACCAACACGGACCTGGAGGGCTGGCTCGACACCTCGGACGAGTGGATCCGGGAGCGCACGGGCATCGCCGAGCGCCGGGTGGGGTCGAGCACCACCGAGCTGGCCGTCGCCGCGGCGCGTGAGGCGCTGGAGCGCTCGCCCGGGCCGGTCGACCTCGTCCTCGTCGCCACCATCACCCCGGACCAGACCACGCCGGCGACGGCCTCCGTGGTGCAGGCGGCGCTGGGCCTGGACCGGTGCGCCGCGTTCGACCTGCACGCGGCCTGCTCCGGCTTCGTCTACGGCCTGGTCGTGGCTCGGGGCCTGATGGCCACCGGGATGCGGCGTGTCCTCCTCGTGGGGGCCGAGACCCTCAGCCGCATCACCGACTGGGACGACCGCGAGACGGCCGTGCTCTTCGGTGACGGTGCCGCCGCCGTGGTCCTCGAGGCCGACGACGGCCCGGAGACCCTGCTCGGCCACCACCTGGGCGGCGACGGCCACGGCGCCGGCCTGCTCTACGCCGACCGCGGCGCCTTCCTGCGCATGGACGGGCGCGAGGTCTACCGGCGAGCGGTGCGGGCCATGGTCGAGTCGTCGACCGCGGCGCTGGCGCAGGCGGGCGTCACCGCCGCGGAGGTCGACCTGTTCGTCCCCCACCAGGCCAACCGCCGCATCATCGAGGGTGCCGGCGACCGGCTGGGGATCCCGGTCGAGCGCACCGCGATCGTGCTCGAGCGCACCGGCAACACCTCGGCCGCGTCGATCCCCCTCGCCCTCGCCGACGCGCTCGGGTCCGGACGGCTCACGCCCGGTGATCTGGTCCTGCTCAGCGGCGTGGGCGCCGGCCTGGCCTGGGGCAGTGCTGTTCTACGGTGGCAGCCGTGAACGCCACCGAGCCCGCCCTGTGAGCCGCGTCGTCCTCGTCACCGGCGGGTCCCGTGGGATCGGCCTCGCCACCGCCCGCGCCTTCGTGGCCGCCGGCGACCGCGTCGCCGTCACCCACCGCAGCGGCCCCCCGGACGACACGACCGGTCTGGAAGGGGTGCTCTGGGTGCCGTGCGACGTGACCGACGGGGACCAGGTCGAGGCCGCGTTCACGACCATCGAGGCCGAGCTGGGGCCCGTCGAGGTGCTCGTGTCGAACGCCGGCGCCACGGGCGACGGCCTCCTCGTGCGGATGTCGGAGGACGACTTCACCACGGTGGTCGACACCAACCTGACCGGCTCCTACCGGGTCGCCAAGCGGGCCGTGACCAAGATGATGCGGGCCCGCTGGGGCCGCGTGATCTTCCTCTCCTCGGTGGTGGCCCACCTCGGCTCGGCCGGCCAGGCCAACTACGCGGCCTCCAAGGCCGGCCTCGTGGGCCTCGCCCGTTCGATGGCCCGGGAGTTCGGCTCGCGCAGCATCACCGTCAACGTCGTGGCGCCCGGCCCCATCGCCACGGACATGACCGACGCCCTCGCCGAGGACCGCCGCGAGGCCATCGCCGGCGTGGTCCCCCTCGGGAGGTTCGGCACGCCCGACGAGGTAGCGTCGACGATCAGGTTCCTGGCCTCCGACGAGGCCGCCTACATCACCGGCGCGGTGATCCCCGTCGACGGTGGCATGGGCATGGGAACCTAGGGCCATTCCCCGTCCGACGACCGATCGCCCCCACGATCACAGACAAGCGGAGACAGCGTGAGCGACGACGCAGATTTCGAACGGTTCAAGCGGTGCGCGGTGGAGATCCTCTCCGTCGAGCCCGCCCAGGTGACCCGTGAGGCCACCTTCGGCGACGACCTCGACGCCGACAGCCTCGACCTCGTCGAGCTGGTCATGGCCCTCGAGGAGGAGTTCGACGTGACCGTCGACGAGGAGGAGCTCGAAGGCATCGAGACCGTCGGGCAGGCCTTCGACCTCGTCAAGGGCAAGCTCGGCTAGCACGATGCTGGGCGCCCGCGTCGCCGTCACCGGAGTGGGTGTGGTCGCGCCGTGCGGCGTGGGCCGCGACGCGTTCTGGGACGGCCTCGGCACACCTGTCGAGCCGTCCGACCGCCGCGAGGTGCCCGACTTCGACGCCGACGACTGGTTCGAGAACCCGAAGGAGGCCCGGCGCACCGACCGCTTCGCGCAGTTCGCGCTCGCGGCGGCGCAGCAGGCCCTCGAGCAGGCCGGCGACCTCAACCCCGACCCCGACCGGGCCGGCGTGATCATCGGCACCGGCGTCGGCGGGCTCAACACCCTCGAGAACGGGGTGCAGACCTACTACATGAAGGGCGCCCGCCGGGTCTCCCCCTTCCTGGTCCCCATGATGATGGCCAACGCCGGCGCCGCCTCGGTGTCGATGCGCCACGGCTGGCGGGGCCCCTGCGAGACCATCAGCACCGCCTGCGCCGCCGGCACGCACTCCATCACCCACGCGGCGATGCTCATCGCCGCCGGTCGCTGCGAGGTCGTGCTCGGCGGCAGCGCCGAAGCCGCGCTCACGCCCACCGCCATCCAGGGCTTCATCAACATGACCGCGATCTCGTCGTCGGGCCGCTCGTGCCCCTTCGACGCCGAGCGCGACGGCTTCGTCATCGCCGAGGGCGCCGGCGTGCTGTGCCTCGAGAACTGGGACCGGGCCGTCGCCCGCGGCGCCACCATCCTCGCCGAGGTCCTCGGCGGCGCCAGCACCGCCGACGCCCACCACATCACCGCCCCCTCCCCCGGCGGGTCCGGCGCCGTCTCCTGCATGGAGCAGGCCCTCGCCGACGCCGGCGTGCCCGCCTCGGCGGTCGGCCAGATCAACGCCCACGGCACCTCCACCCCGCTCAACGACGCCGCCGAGGCCGAGGCCATCGCCAAGGTCTTCGGGGCCAACGGCCCGCCCGTCACCTCCATCAAGGGCGTCACCGGCCACTCCCTCGGCGCCGCCGGCGCCCTGGAGGCGGCGGCGTCCGTGCTCTCGATCCAGCGCGGGCTGATCCCGCCCACCATGGGCACCACCACCGTCGATCCCGAGATCCCCGGCATCGACGTGGTCACCGGCACCTACCGGCCCTGGACCCCGTCGGCGCTGCTGTCGAACAGCTTCGGGTTCGGCGGCCACAACGGGTGCCTCGTGTTCGGTCCGCCTGCGTAGCGCTGGGGTTCCACGGCCTCTGGTCGAACGGGTCCTGTCACCGCTCCGTCTCCACTGGAGACCGGCGCCTGGCGGTCCGTCCTCAGAGACTTCCACCGGTGCGTGCTTCGAGCCGTGCGCCGGTCTTCGTGGACCCTCGGAGCGGCGCCACCCGTTCGCCCGCCGGCCGTGCCCTGGCGGCCGGTCGTCCCGACCCTCGTGAAGGGCTCGGCGCCCCGCTCGCTTCGTCACGCCTCGCGGAGCGCACTTGCCTTCGGCTCGTCGCCCCCGCCTGCCTACGTCGGGGCGTCCACCAGGACGAACAACAGGTCGCACTCGCAGGCCAACTGATCGTCCACCCGGGCTCTTCCGTGGCCCTTGCCGGCTCGGCTGGACATCCTCCCGAGCTCTACCTCCAACGTGAGGGTGTCGCCGGGGCTCACCTGGCGGCGGAACCTCGCGCCGTCGACGCCGCCGAAGAGCGGGAGCTTGCCGGCGGTGCGCTCGTCGCTCAGGACCGCATAGGCGCCCAGCTGGGCGATGGCCTCGAGCATGAGGACGCCCGGCAGGGTGGGCAGGCCCGGAAAGTGGCCGGCGAAGAAGGGTTCGTCGCCGGTGAGGTGCCACGTGCCCCGGGCGGTGCCGGCGTCGGTGAGCTCGGTGACGTCGTCCAGGAAGAGGAACGGCTCCCGATGGGGCAGGACCGCCTCGGGGGGCGGCAGGGGCGCCACGGGGCCGTTCAGGCCTCGTCCAGGGCAGCCTGGAGCTTCAGCGGGGTGTCCTTGGGGCTGATCTTGTACCAGGCGTGGGCGATCTTGCCCTTCTCGTCGATCAGGAACGCCGAGCGGATGATGCCCATGTAGGTGCGGCCATAGTTCTTCTTCTCGCCCCAGACGCCGTAGGCCTCGGCCACGGCGTGGTCCTCGTCGGCGAGGAGGGGGAAGCCCAGCCCGTACTTCTCGTCGAACTTGGCCTGCTTCTCGGGCTTGTCGGGGCTGACGCCCAGGATCTGCGTGTCGCCGATGTCGCCGGCGATGTCGCGCAGGTTGCAGGACTGCGTCGTGCAACCCGGCGTGTCGGCCTTCGGGTAGAAGTACAGCATCACCTTGCGGCCCTTGAACGAGGACAGCCGCACCTTGTTGCCCGACTGGTCGAGGAGGGTGAACGCAGGGGCCTTGTCGCCGGATTCGAGTGCCATGCCCCGACCGTAGCCACCGCGACCGACGGGGGCCACGACCCCGTGGCGGCCGTCGCCGGTCGATCGCCGCCCGGACGCGGCGGGGGGCGGCGCCGCAGCGCCGCCCCCCGTCCTGATCTCACTGGTGCGAACCGCTGCTACTTGGCGGCGGCCTTCAGCTTGCTGCCCGCCGAGACCTTCACGCCGTAGCCGGCGGGGATCTGGATGGTCTCGCCGGTGGCCGGGTTGCGGCCCTCGCGGGCGGACCGGTGGGTCCGCTCGATGGCCAGGAAGCCGGGCAGGGTGATCTTCTCGTCGCCCTTGCCGACGACCTCCGACGCGACCTCGAAGAAACCGTCGAGCACCTTGGCGGCGTCGGCCTTGGTCACACCGGTCTTGGTGGCGATGGCATCGACCAGCTCGGTCTTGTTCATGGGTTTGGACCTCCTGAAAGGCCAGTGGGAGTCGGGGTTTTCGGGCCTCTGAGGCACCAGACGAGTAGATCCGCACCCCCGTGTCAAGCATTTCGGAGCCTGCGTCCGATTCGCCGAATGGGGTCCGCGAGATCGCGAGATCCCTGTGATAAAGGGGCGTTTCAGGCGTCGAGTGCGGCCCGCAGCTCGCCCACGAAGGCGCCCGCGCCCTCCGGCCCGGCGCCCTCGAGGAGGCGTCGCACGAGGGCCGAGCCCACGACCACCCCGTCGGCGGCCTGCGACGCCTCGACCGCCTGGGCCGGTGTCCCCACCCCGACGCCGATGAGCACCGGGTGGTCGGTGACCGCCTTCACCCGGTGGGCGATGACCGTGGCGGACGCCGCCAGCGCGTCGCGCTCCCCCGTCACGCCGAGCAGGCCCACGGCGTAGACGAAGCCACGGGCCCGGGCGCAGATCCGGGGCAGGCGCTCGTCGGGGGCGGTGGGCGCCGCCAGCATCACCGTCTCGACGCCGGCGGCATCGGCGGCCTCGGCCCACGGCCCGACCTCCTCGAGGGGCAGGTCGGGCACGATCGCGCCGGCCACGCCCGCCTCGACGAGCTCGGCGGCGAAGCGCTCGTGGCCCATGTGGAAGACGGTGTTGTAGTAGAGCATCACCGTCAGCGGGATCCCGGCGTCGAGGTCGGCCAGCTGGGTCAGGATCGACATCGGCGTGGTGCCGCGGCGCAGCGCCTGCTCGGACGCCTGCTGGATGACGGGGCCGTCCATCACGGGGTCCGAGAACGGGATGCCGATCTCGACCGCGTCGGCGCCGGCGTCGGCCACGGCCCGCACGACCTCGAGCCACTCGTCGTCGTAGCCCCCGGTCACGTAGGGCACGAGCAGCTTGGCGCCCGACTCCCGGCGCGCCCGCAGGTGGGCCTCGAGGGCCCCGTACCCGCCCGCGTCGGCGCTCACCCCAGGATCCCCATCACCTGGTCGACGTCCTTGTCGCCGCGGCCCGACAGGTTCAACAGCACGGTCTTGCCCGCCAGGGAGGCCCGCTCCCGGGACACCCAGGCCAGGGCGTGGGCGGGCTCGAGGGCCGGGATGATGCCCTCGTAGCGGGACAGCAGGGTGAAGGCGTCGAGCACCTCGGCGTCGGTCACCTGCTCGTAGCGGGCCCGACCGATGGCGGCGAGGTGGGCGTGCTCGGGCCCGACGCCCGGGTAGTCGAGGCCGGCGGAGATCGACTCGGCCTCGAGCACCTGCCCCCACTCGTCCTGCAGCAGGAACGACTTCGAGCCGTGGACCACGCCGGGGACGCCCCGGCCCACGGCCGCGCCGCCGGCGGGCTCGACACCGACCAGCTCGACGTCCTCGTCGTCGGCGAAGCCCGAGAAGATGCCGATGGCGTTCGAGCCGCCCCCCACGCAGGCGGTGACGACGTCGGGCAGCGCGCCGAGGCGGTCGAGGCACTGGGCCCGGGCCTCGTCGCCGATGACCCGGTGGAACTGGCGGACCATCCACGGGTACGGGTGCGGACCCATCACCGAGCCGAGGCAGTAGTGGCTGTCCTCGACGGTGGCGACCCAGTCCCGCATGGCCTCGTTGATGGCGTCCTTGAGCGTGCGGCTGCCGGACTCGGCGGACCGCACCTCGGCCCCCAGCAGGCGCATCCGGAACACGTTGAGGGCCTGTCGCTCCATGTCGACCGCGCCCATGTAGACCATGCACTCCATGCCGAGCAGCGCCGCCGCGGTGGCGGAGGCGACGCCGTGCTGGCCGGCGCCGGTCTCGGCCACGAGTCGGGTCTTGCCCATGCGCTTGGCCAGCAGGGCCTGACCCAGCACGTTGTTGATCTTGTGCGAGCCCGTGTGGTTGAGGTCCTCCCGCTTGAGCACGAGGCGCAGGCCCAGGTGCTCGGACAGGCGCCCGCACTCGGTGAGCAGCGAGGGGCGGCCGGCGTAGTCCCGCAGCAGGTCGTCGAGCTCGGTGCGGAAGGTCGGATCGGCCCAGGCCTCGGTGAACGCCCGCTCGAGCTCGGCGCAGGCCGGCACGAGGGTCTCGGGCACGAAGCGGCCCCCGAACTCCCCGAAGCGGCCGTCCGCCCCGGGATCGGCCATGACGGTCACAGGTCCTCCTGCCAGTCGTACGGGCCCACCCCGGTGCCCTCGTAGCCCGCCGGGGCCGCCGCTCGGGCCGCGTTGATGAAGGCCTTCAGCTTGGTGGCGTCCTTGCGGCCGGGCTCGGACTCGACCCCCGTGGCCACGTCCACGCCCCACGGCTCGACCGTGCGGATGGCGTCGGCGACGTTGTCGGGCGTGAGGCCGCCGGCGAGGATCACCTTGCGGTGCGACGGGGCGCCCTCGGCGAGCGACCAGTCGAACACCTCACCGGACCCAGGGGTGGCGGAGTCGATGAGCACCGCGTTGGCGGCGTAGTCGTCGATGTGGGCCAGGTCGGGCGAACCGGCGGGCAGGGCCTGGATCAGGAACTCGACCCGCTGGGACAGCCACTGGCTCTCCTCGATGGTCTCGTGGCCGTGGAGCTGGACGCCGGTGAGGCGGCACTCCTGGTAGATGTCGAGCACCTGCTCGGGGGCGGCGTCGCGGAACACGCCCACGGTGAGGATCTCGCGCGGCAGCCGGGTGACGATGTCACGCACCCGCGTCGCCTGCACCTGGCGGGTCGACGGGGCGAAGATGAACCCCACGGCGTCGGCGCCCATGGCCACCGCCAGCAGCGCGTCCTCCTCGGAGGTGATCCCGCAGATCTTCACGAACATGCGGGGTGGACGCTACCGGAGCGCGTCGGCGTCCCCCCAAGCATTCCCCGGCCCGAATGCGGCAATGGCCGACGACCAGGGCGTCGTGGCCGCTGCCGGCGGCGCTAGCGCCGTGGATGCGCGTTCACCGGTGTTCGGTGACGAGCCAGCCGACGACGCCGCGGTGCATCCACAGCGTCGGCGTTCCGTGGAGCGTCGGCGAGGGCGGGTCAGTTGGTGGTGGGGTCGGTGGGGGTGGTGCGGCGGGCGTTGAGGAAGGCGATGGCCCAGGAGAGGTCGTCGTGGCGGAGGCGGGTGCCGTCCCAGTGGCCGGTGATGGTCTCTTCGGCGATGGCGAGGTCGGCGAGGTGGTGCAGGGTGGTGAGGTCGGGCCCGTCGGGCGCCGGGATGGGGGCGTTGGTGACGGGGGTGCGTCCGGGGCGGTGGACGATGGTCTCGCCCATCAGGAGCTCGATGCGATAGCCGCGTTCGTGCACGACGCGGTGGTGGAACGCACAGAGGGTGATGAGGTTCTCGACGGCGTGGGGGCCGCCGTGTTCCTGGTGGACCATGTGGTGGACCTGGTGGCGGCCGAGCAGGTCGCAGCCCGGGAACCGGCAGTGCCCCTGGTCGCGGGCGGCGACCTCGCGGCGCAGGGTGCGACTGACGGTCTTGGCGGCCTTGTCCACCAGCCTGGGCGTCCCGTCGGGCCCCGTCGCGATCGTGAACGTCGTCGCGTCACAGGCGAGGCGCCTCGCGGTCTCAGGGGCGAGGTTGGGGCCGTCCGCGAGGCGGCAGGCCCCGTCGGCGTCGTGGCCCATCACGCCGTCGTCGACGTGGACCACCACCGTCGCAGCCGGGTCGGCGACCAGTCCGTGCTCGTCGTCGCCGGACCCGGCGAGGGCGTGCCCACAGAGTGCGCCCGCACCCGCGGGAGCCGCCCCAGGGCATGCGCGACCCGGAGCTGTTCCTGGGCGGTGCGCAGGTTCACCCCGCACCGCCACGACAACCAGTGCGCACACGACCGGCAGTCCCACGCCCCGCACGCCTCACGCCGATCGAACTCCGCCACCAGCAGCAACCACCGACACATCGCCGCCGCGATGTGCCCCGCCAGCGTCGAGATCTCCGCCGCCAACCGGTCATCGGACAGTCCCGCCGGGTCCCCCGGCGCCACCTCGCTCGCATCCACGACAACGGCGGCAACGGCCATGACAGGACCTCCTCGAGAGCGGGGTTCGGAGGTCCATCATCCCCACCCCCACCGACAAGAACCCCGCCCCGAAAACGTTCCACGGAACGCACCCGGAGCGCCCGCTCGCCCGTCGCGGCAGCGGATCTTCGATGGTGGCCCGGTGGTGGACGTGCGAGCCTCGTCGCATGGCCGGGGTGGTGTGGATCGCCGATTGGGAGCTCCAGTGCTGCGGGGAGCCCTTCGCGGTCGGTGACGTCGTTTCGTGGCGGATCCGCGCCGAGCCGTCGCTCCACTGGCCGTCGCCTCGCGACGCCGAGGTCGTCGGGGCCGTCGCCTGGGCCTACGACCACCACTCCGATGAGGTCGAAACGCCGACATCGGTCGCGGTGCGTGCCATCAACGCCGTCTACCAGCGCTTCGAAGCCCACAACGGCACGCTCGTCCCGCTCCCCGGTTCGACGGTTCTCCAGCCCCGGACGAGGGCTGACGGGCGGGAGCAAGACGACGGGCCTCTCCGGTTCATCGGTTACACGGCGGAGGTGGAGCTCTCACCGGTCTGAGGGGCGGGCGTTCCGTTGAACGCCCCGGCCGGTCAGCCGGGGTTGGTGTAGATCCGGGTGGGGGTGACGAGGACGGCGGCGCGGCGGTCGGCGGCCATGGTGGCGTCGTAGGCGTCCCAGTCGTCGTGGGTGCCACCGGCGGCGGTGAAGACGCCGCGGAGCAGCAGGCGGAGGCGCTCGGCGTCGACGTCGGGGTGGGGGTCGTCTGGCCCGACGATCTCCGCGGTGCCTTCGAGCGTCGCCCACCGCCAGCCGGAGCGGACGGTGAGCGCGAGCTGGGGCCGGGCCCGCAGGTTGGCCAGCTTGGCCGGGCCGTAGGTGACGAAGGCGGCGACCTCGCCGCCGGCGTCGTCGAACGGGTGGGCCAGCACGCCGGCGTTCACCAGCGACGCCTGCACGGTGCCGTCGGCGCGCACGGTCGACACGACGACCAGGCCCTGCTCGGACGCCGCCAGGTCGGCCCAGTCGGCGAGGTTCACGCCGACGCCAAGGCGCGCACGGCGGCCTCGGGGTCGCCGGCGGTGACCACCGACTCGCCCACGAGGATGGCGTCGTAGCCGGCGGCGCGCAGCGCGGCGGCGTCCTCGGGGCCGCCGACGCCCGACTCGGCCACCGACACGGTGCCCCCGGGCATCAGGGGGCGGAGGTCGGCGGCGCGGTGGCGGTCGACGGCGAAGGTGACGAGGTCCCGCTGGTTGACCCCGATCATGGTGGCGCCGACGTCGAGGGCCCGGTCGAGCTCGTCGGCGTCGTGGACCTCGACCAGCACGTCGAGGCCGAGCTGGAGGGCCAGGAGGTGCAGGTGGGCCAGCTCGCGGTCGTCGAGGGCGGCCACGATGAGCAGGACGGCGTCGGCGCCCATGAGGCGGGCGTCGCACACGTCGTGGGACGACACGGTGAAGTCCTTCCGGATCACGGGGAGCGACACCGCCGAGCGGGCGGCGGCGAGGTCCTCGGGCGAACCGCCGAAGAACTCCCCGTCGGTGAGCACCGACAGGCAGGCGGCCCCGCCCCGCTCGTAGGCCCGGGCCACCTCGGCCGGATCGAGGTCGGGGCGCAGGTCGCCCTTCGACGGCGAGCGGCGCTTCACCTCGGCGATCACGCCCAACCCGGCCCGCTCGAGGGCGGCCTCGAAGCCCCGGGTGGGGGGCAGGGCGCGTGCCTGCTGGACGAGGTCGTCGAGGTCGCGATCGTCCCGGGCGGCAGCCGCCCGGTGGGCGGCGAGGATGCGGTCGAGGTACGTCGGGGTCATGCCCGGCCTCCGTCGGCGAGGTCGTCACGCCGGCTCGAGCCCATGGCCACGAAGGGCAGGATCACGAAGCCGAGCAGGGAGAAGGCGAAGCAGACCATCGCCAGTGCGAGCAGCGGCGCCGCCTGTAGCACCATGGCCACGGCGAACAGCACGACCGACGAGGCGAACAGGGCCACCGGCACCAGCGTCCACGAGCCCCGCACCGAGGCGCCCGTGAGCGGCTCGTCGTCCTCGAGGTCGGCGGCGAGGGTCGGGTCCTCGTCCGCGCCGCCGGGGTGCCAGGATGGCCCCGACTTGGGCTCGAATCCGGGACGGGGCCGGGTGGGCTGTCCGAGCGCACGGTCGTAGTCGCGCCGCGCGTCCTCGTCGCCGAGCACGGCCCAGGCGGCGTTGACCTCCTGCATGCGCCGCTCGGCCCGGCGCCGGCCGACGTCGTCGCCGTTGTGGAAGTCGGGGTGGTTCTCCCGGGCGAGGCGCAGGTAGGCGCGCCGCACGGTGGCGGCGTCGGCCGTGGGCGCGACGCCCAGCACCTCGTAGTGGGTCACGCGGGCAATGGTAGGAGGGGCAGTGCCCGCACCTCACCGCCCGACTCCCCGCCGTCCCAGCGCACGGTGGCGGCCGTGGGCGGCTCGACCACCCGCTTCACGTACCCGAGGGCGACGACCTCGCCGGCGGCGCCCGGGGCGGCGCTGGTGACGGCACCGACCACGTCGCCGCCGACCACGATCTCGGCGCCGGCGGGCGGCACCTCGGCGCCGTCACCGCCGAGCACGAGACCCCGCAGGTGCCGCGGGACGTTGCCGCCCCGGCTGTCGATGCGGGCCGTGAGCTCCTGGCCCGTGTAGCAGCCCTTGGTGAAGCTCACGGAGCGCTCGACCACGCCGGCCTCGGCGGGGATGGTGTGATCGTCGAGCTCGGCGCCCATGGCGGGCACGCCGGCTTCGATGCGCAGCGCCTCGAGGGCGGCGGGGTCGCACGGACGGACGCCGCCGGGGACGGCCACCTCCGGACCCAGCAGATCGACGCCCACGACGCCGGGCCAGGCCGGGTCGGCGGTGACCGCACCGCCGGTGTCGACCGCCGGCGACTCCGGGCCACGGAGCGCCACGACCGTCCAGTCGAGGCGCTCGATGGTCGCGTCGACCCGCAGCTTGAAGCGCGACAGGCGGGTCACCACGGCGTCGCCGGCACCCCCGTCCACGTCGAGCACGAAGCGCTCGGGGCCGAGGCGGGTCACCCGCCCCCAGACGGCCACCTTGCCGTCGGGGTGGAGCACGAAGGTCCACGCCGAGTCGCCCTCACCGAGGCCCAGCACGTCTTGGCTGAGCTGGCCCTGGAGGAAGGTGGCGGCGTCGGGGCCGGCGACCTCCACGACCTCCCGGTCGGTGACCACGCCACCGACGGCGGACCGCAGCGCGGCGGCGTCCTCGACCAGGCTCATGCGCCCTCCTCGGGCTCGTCCTTGGCGGCGGCGGTCATCCGGCGGGCGGCGGGCACCGCGGCCAGGAGGGCCCGGGCCTTGTTCTGGGTCTCCTCGTGCTCGGCCATGGGGTCGCTGTCGGCCACGATGCCGGCGCCGGCCTGGACCGAGGCGATCCCGTCGGGGCCGATCACCATGGTGCGGATGGCGATGGCGGTGTCGATGTTGCCGGAGAAGTCGAGGTAGCCGACGACCCCGGCGTAGGGCCCCCGCTTCACCGGTTCGAGGGCGTCGATGATCTCCATGGCCCGCACCTTCGGGGCACCGGAGACCGTGCCCGCCGGCAGCGTGGCCCGCAGCACGTCGATCGGCGTCTTGCCCTCGGCCAGCTCACCGGACACCTGCGAGGTGAGGTGCATCACGTGGCTGTAGTGCTCGAGGGTCATCATCTCGTCGACCTTCTCGGTGCCGAAGCGCACGACCCGACCCACGTCGTTGCGGGCGAGGTCGACCAGCATCACGTGCTCGGCGACCTCCTTGGGGTGCTCGGCCAGCTCGGCGCCGAGGCGGCGGTCCTCCTCGTCGGTCTTGCCCCGCGGGCGGGTGCCGGCGATGGGACGGGAGACCACCCGGCCGTCGAGGAGCTGGACCATCGGCTCGGGCGACGAGCCCACGATGGTGACCTCGGGGTGGCGCAGGAAGTACATGTACGGGCTCGGGTTCACCTGGCGGAGCACCCGGTACACCGCGAACGGGTCGGCGCCCAGCTCGAGGTCGAAGCGCTGGGCCAGCACCACCTGGAAGATGTCGCCGGCGAGGATGTGCTCCTTGGCCACGTCGACCGCGGCGCAGTAGAGCTCGGCGCCCATGGTCGAGGTGACCTCGGGCAGCGGCTCGCCGGGGTCGGGTGGCTCGACGAGGGGCTCGTCCACGGGCCGGGCGCCGTCGGCGGCCAACTGCTCGAGCCGGGCCACGGCGGCGTCGTAGGCGGCGTCGAGCGCCTCCGGGCCGGCCCCCGGTTCGACGATCACGTTCTCGATGAGGGTGACGCGCTGGCGCCAGTGGTCGAAGGCGGCGAGCTCGCCGATCACCGACAGCACGGCGTCGGGCCGGCCCTGGTCGTCGGGCGGCACGTCGGGCAGGTGCTCGACCTCACGGACGACGTCGTAGCCCAGGTAGCCGATCACGCCGCCGTGCAGCGGGGGCAGGTCGGGCAGCTGCGGCGACCGGTAGACCTCGAGCAGGTGCTCGAGGGTGGCGAGCACGCCCTGGTCGGTGGGGACGCCGAGGGGCAGCTCGCCGTCGACGTCGAGCCGCCCGCCCTTGGCCACGATGGTGGTGAGGGGGTTGCGCCCGACGAACGACCAGCGGCTCCAGCGCTCGCCGTGCTCCACCGACTCGAGCAGGAAGCCGGGGCCGTCGCCCACGAGGCGGGCGAAGGCGGCGACGGGCGTGATCATGTCGGCCAGCAGGTCGCGCCACACCGGCACGACCGTGTGGTCGCGGGCCAGGGCGTGGAACTCGTCGCGGCTGGGCTGGGGCACCGTCGGGTCCGTCCTTCCGAGGTTCAGGCGTCGTCGGCCGCAGAGGCGGCGGTCGGGTCGAGGTCGGGGCGGCCGAAGGCCCGGAAGAAGCATGAGCGCTCGCCCGTGTGACAGGCGCCGTCGCCCTCCTGGTCGACCACGAACAGCAGGGTGTCGCCGTCACAGTCGTAGAACGCGGCCCGCACGTACTGGCGGTCGCCCGAGGTCTCCCCCTTGCACCACAGCTCGGCCCGGGACCGGCTCCAGAACCAGGTGCGCCCCGTCGCGAGGGTGCGCTCGAGCGACTCGGCGTTCATCCACGCCATCATCAGCACCTCGCCGTTCGAGGCGTCCTGCACGATGGCCGGCACGAGCCCGTCGGCGTTGTAGCTGACCCGGCCGAGCTCCTCGGGGGTCACCTCGATGGGCTCGGCCACGAACGTCACCCGGGCATCGTACGGGCGGCGCTCCGGCGCTCCCCAACGCGTTGCGGGGTGCCGGGACCGCTCAGAGGTAGAGGCCGGTGGAGCCCGAGGCGTCGATGCGGGGGGCGGCCACGGCGTGGATGTCGCGCTCGCGCAGGATCACGTAGTCCTGGCCGCGCACCTCGACCTCGTAGCGGTCCTCGGGGTTGAACAGCACGTGGTCGCCCTGCTCGATGCTGCGCACGTTGGGCCCGGAGGCGACGACCTCGGCCCACACGAGGCGCTTGCCCACCTGCGCGGTGGCGGGGATGACGATGCCGCCCGTGGACCGCCGCTCGCCCTCCGCCGACGTCTTCACCAGGATGCGGTCGTTCAGCATCTTGATGGGGAGCTTCTCGTCGCCGGTCGACGGCGGCGCCGCTCCGTTGTCAGCCATGGCGGCCACCGTACCGGCCGTCACCCGGCATCCGGGTCCTCGACGGTCACGTCGAGCCGGGCCGCAGCGGGCGCAGGTGTCGCGCTGAGGCGGGCCACCAGCTCGTAGTCCCCCGGCTCGACCGCGAGCGGCGACCCGGGCAACTCCACCCGGTACGACTGGGCCGCACCGATGACCTGGCACCGCTCGCCGGCGGCGAACGACCGCCCAGCGCTCCACCGGTACGCCTCGTCGCCCCCTTGGCGCAGCACGACGTCGCCGTCCTGGGCGGTCGGGTACACCAGTGTGACGGGACCGTCGCCCTGGTTGCGGACCTCGAGGGCCCAGCGGATCCGGCCCGTCTCCAGCGTCTCGCCGAGCACGACCCGCAGATCGAGGTCGTCCGCGGCCGCCGCGGGGCTCGCCGTGCGCCCCTCGCACGTGACGGCGGCGGGGGCGGCGGCCGACGCCAGGGGGTCGGTGTTGGGCGGGCCACTCGTGGGGCTGGTCTCCCCCGCCGGCGGGATCAGCACGGCGTCGCCGCCGTCACCCGACGCCGTGTCGTCGGTGGAGCCGCCGGCATCGGCGGCGGGGTGGGCGGGGTCGTCCGCCGCGCCCGAGCCCCCGTCCGAGCCGCACGCCGCGGTGCCGAGGATCAGCAGCGCCAGCACCGGCGCCACCAGAGGGAATCGGCGGCGGCTCACGCCGGGCGGACCGCGATCCCCCGCTCCGCCATGCGGGCCTTGGCCTCGGCCACCGTGTGCTCACCGAAGTGGAAGATCGACGCCGCCAGCACCGCGTCGGCGCCGCCCTGCTCCACGCCGTCGGCGAGGTGGTCGAGGCTGCCGACACCCCCACTGGCGATCACCGGGATGTTGCAGGCGTCGCTGACCGCCCTGGTGAGCTCGAGGTCGAAGCCGTCGCGGGTGCCGTCGCGGTCCATCGACGTGAGGAGGATCTCGCCGGCGCCCCGCTGCTCGCACTCGGCGGCCCAGGCCACGGCGTCGAGGCCGGTCGGGCGGCGCCCGCCGTGGGTGTACACCTCGAAGGCGGGGCCATCGTGGTCGGCGGTCGCCCGGCGGGCGTCGATGGCCACCACCACGCACTGCACGCCGAACTCGGTGGCGATCTCCCCGATGAGGTCGGGGCGCTCGATGGCGGCGGTGTTGATGGAGACCTTGTCGGCCCCGGCCCGCAGCAGGCGGCGGGCGTCGTCGACCGAGCGGATGCCGCCCCCGATGGTGAAGGGGATGAACACCTGCTCCGCGGTGCGGCGGGCGACCTCGACGATGGTGTCGCGGGCGTCGGAGGAGGCGGTGATGTCGAGGAAGACCACCTCGTCGGCGCCCTCGCGGTCGTAGCGGGCGGCCAGCTCGACGGGGTCGCCGGCGTCGACCAGGTCCACGAAGTTGACGCCCTTGACGACGCGGCCGGCGTCGACGTCGAGGCACGGGATCACCCGGGCGGTGCGCACGTCAGCCCACCGAGGCGGCCAGCGCCGCGTCGAGGGTGAAGGCGCCCTCGTAGAGCGCCCGGCCCACGATGGCGCCGCTGAGGCGGCGGCCGCCGGCGTCGAGGGCGCGCAGGGCCTCGAGGTCGGCGAGCGTGCCGACGCCCCCCGATGCGACCACGTCGACGGTCGTGGCGGTGAGCACCGCGGCGAGCCCGTCGACGTCGGGCCCCTCCAGGGTGCCGTCCCGGCCGATGTCGGTGACGACCAGGGCGGCGATGCCGGCGGACTCGAACTCCTGCGCCACGTCGAGCACCGAGCGCCCGGAGGTCTCCTCCCAGCCCCGCACGGCCACCTGGCCGCCCCGGGCGTCGAGGCCCACGGCCACGGGGTGGCGGGCGGCCACCCGGGCCACGAGCTCGGGCTGCTCCAGCGCCACGGTGCCGAAGACGACGCGGGCGACGCCGGCGGCGAAGAGCGCCTCGGCGGCGGCCTCGTCGCGGATGCCGCCGCCGGTCTGCACGGGCACGTCGACCGCGGCGGCGATGGCCGCGATCTGCTCGGTGTGGGCGGGCACGCCCGAGCGGGCGCCGTCGAGGTCGACCACGTGCACCCAGGGCGCGCCGGCGTCGGCGAAGGCGCGGGCCTGGGCCACCGGGTCGTCGGCGTAGACGGTCTCCTGGGCGTAGTCCCCCTGGTAGAGGCGCACGCAGCGGCCGCCCCGCAGGTCGATGGCGGGATAGAGGTCCATCACGCCGGCGCCTGCACGCCGTCGGCCGCCCGGGCCGCGGCGCGGGCGAAGTTGGCCAGCACCGCGAGGCCCTTGTCGCTCGACTTCTCGGGGTGGAACTGGGTGGCCCAGACCGTGCCCTGCTCGATGGCCGCCGGCACCGGGCCGCCGTAGTCGCAGGTGGCGACGACGGCGTCGGACAGGGGCGCGGCGTACGAGTGGACGAAGTAGGCCCAGATCGGGTCGTCGACCCCGTCGAAGAGGCCCGACGGGCCTCGGCGCTCGACGAGGTTCCACTGGATCTGCGGGCGCTTCACGGTGTCGGGCAGGAGCGCCACGGTGCCGGGCACCACGCCCAGGCCCGGGACGCCCGGCGCCTCCTCGGAGGCCTCGTAGAGCATCTGCATGCCGACGCAGATGCCCATGACGGGCGTGCCCGCCTCGACGGCGGCGAGCGTGGGCCGATCGAGCCCGCCCGCCCGCAGCGCCTCCATGCAGCGGCCGAAGTTGCCCACGCCGGCGATCACCACGGCGTCGGCGGCGGCGATCACGTCCACGTCGGCGGTCAGGCGGGCGTCCGCGCCGACCCGGTCGAGGGCTTTCTCGGCCGAGCGCAGGTTCCCGATGCCGTAGTCGACGACGGCGACGACGGGGCGCAGGGGCTCGCTTCGTGCGTTCAGGCCACGCAGGCCGGTCACAGTGTGCCCTTGGTGGACGGCACGCCCGAGCCCTCGATGCGCACGGCGTTGCGCAGCGCGTGGGCGACGCCCTTGAACTCGGCCTCGATGAGGTGGTGGGTGTTCTTGCCCCGCCGCGAGGTGATGTGCAGCGTGATCGACGACGCCATCACGAAGGCGCGCCAGAACTCCTCGACCAACTGGGGGTCGAAGGGCGGGTCGCCCAGGATCTTCTCGCCGGGGAAGTCGACCTCGTAGTGCAGGTAGGGCCGGCCCGACAGGTCGAGGGCGACCTCCACGAGGGCTTCGTCGAGCGGGACGAGCGAGGAGGCGAAGCGGCGCACGCCGGCCTTGTCGCCGAGGGCCTCCGCCAGGACCGAGCCCAGGGCGATGCCGACGTCCTCCACGGTGTGGTGGGCGTCGATCTCGAGGTCGCCGACCGCCCGCACCTGGAGGTCCATCCCCCCGTGGCGGCCGAGCTGGCTCAGCATGTGGTCGAAGAACGGGATGCCGGTGCCGACCTCGGTGATCCCCGAGCCGTCGACGTCCAGCTCGATGGAGATGTCCGTCTCCTTGGTCGTCCGCTGGGTGCTCGCGAATCGGCTCACAGGATCTCCTCCAGGGCGGTGAGGAAGCGGTCGTCCTCCTCGGGGGTACCGATGGTGACGCGCAGGCAGCCGTCGAGGCGGGGCCACGAGGCGCAGTTGCGCACGAGCACGGAGCGGTCGACCAGGGCCTGCCAGACGCCGTCGCCGTCGCCCGAGCGCGGGCGGAACAGGATGAAGTTGGCGCCCGAGGGCCAGACGTCGACGGGCAGCTCCGCCAGGCGGGCGGTGAGGCGGCCCCGCTCCTCGACGATGGTGGCGACCCGCTGGTCCATCTCGTCCTGGTAGTCGAGGGCCAGGCGCCCCGCGGCCTGCTTCAGGGCGTCGAGGTGGTACGGCAGGGTCACCTTGTCGAGCTCGGCCACGAGCCAGGTCGGCCCGACGAGGTAGCCGAGGCGGGCCGCGGCCATCGACCAGGTCTTGGAGAAGGTGCGGGTCACGCAGAGCGGGGCGGCGTCGTCCACCAGGGTGAGCGCCGACCACGGGGCGAACTGCCCGTAGGCCTCGTCGACGAGCAGGAGCCCGTCCACCGCCTCGACCTTCGCGAGCACCGAGCGCACGGCGTCCTCGGGCTCGACCACGCCCGTGGGGTTGTTCGGCGAGCACAGGAACGTCACAGTGGGACGACCGCCGGTGACGACCCGCTCGACCTCGTCCGGGTCGAGGGCGAAGTCGGCGGTGCGCTCGCCCACCAGCACGCCGGTGCCGGTGATGTGGGCCAGGTGCGAGTGCAGGGCGTAGGTGGGCTCGAACACGCCCACCGAGCGGCCGGGGCCGCCGTAGGTGAGCAGGAGGCACTGGAGCACCTCGTTGGAGCCGTTGGCCGCGAACACCTGCTCGGGTCCGACGCCGTGGGTCTTGCCGATGGCCGCCCGCAGCTCGGTGGCGGCCCGGTCGGGGTAGCGGTGCCAGTCGACCTCGGCGGCGGCCCGGGCCACGTCGGCGATCCACGCCGCCGGCGGCGGCTCGGGCGCCTCGTTGGTGTTCAGGCGGATGTCGACGGCGACCTGAGGTGAGTGGTACCCCTCGAGGGCGACGAGGTCGTCGCGGGGCGACACCGTCATCGCCCACCCTCCCGGCGGAGGCGGACCGAGTCGGCGTGGGCGACGAGGCCCTCGGCGGTGGCGAGCGCCTCGACCACCGGGGCGGCCTCGGCGAAGGCGGCCTCGTCGAGCGAGATCACGTGGAGGCGTTTCTGGAAGTCGTCGACGGTGAGCGCGCTGCCGAAGCGGGCGGAGCCGTCGGTGGGCAGCACGTGGCTCGGGCCGGCCACGTAGTCGCCCACCGAGGCAGGGGCGAGGGTGCCCGTGAACACGGCGCCGGCGTGGCGGACGAGCGGCACGAGGGCGTCGGGGTCGGCGGTCATCAGCTGGAGGTGCTCGGGGGCGATGAGGTTGGCGACCTCGAGGGCCTGCTCGGGCCCGTCGCACAACACGGCGTAGCCGCCCTCGGCGAACGTCGAGAGGATCTCGTCGCGGCGGGGCGCGGCCTCGGTGAGGCGCTCGACCTCGGCCACGATCGCCGCCAGCGCCGCCTCGGACCACGACAGCAGCCAGGCCAGGCCGCCCGGGCCGTGCTCGGCCTGCACGAGCAGGTCGACGGCGGCGTAGGTGGCCGGCGTGGTGTCGTCGGCGACCACGACGATCTCGGAGGGCCCGGCGAAGGCGGAGGGGACGCCGACGGTGCCGGCGACCTCGCGCTTGGCGATCGAGACGTAGACGTTGCCCGGGCCGACGATCACGTCGACCGGGCGGATCGAGTCGGTGCCGTAGGCCATGGCGGCCACGGCCTGGGCGCCGCCGACGGCGTAGACCTCGTCCACGCCGGCGACCGCGGCCGCGGCGAGGGTCACGGACGGCACGTGCCCCGTGCGGTCCGGCGGGACGCAGAGGGCCACCTCGGGCACGCCCGCCACCCGCGCCGGGATGGCGGTCATGAGCACGGTCGACGGGTAGAGCGCCCGTCCGCCCGGCACGTAGCAGCCGGCCCGGTCGACGGGGCGGCGCAGGTCGCGGACCCGCAGCCCGCCGCGCTCGTAGTCGTGCTCGGGCGCGAGCTGGCTGCGCTGGAAGTCGGTGATGCCGGCGGCGGCGGCCTCGAGCGCCTCGCGCAGCGGCGGGGCCAGCCCCTCGAGGGCGGCGACGATCTCGGCGGCCGACACCTGCAGCGGGTCGGGCACCACCCCGTCGAAGCGCTCGGACAGCTCCCGCAGGGCGGCGTCGCCCCGGGCCCGGACGTCGTCGAGGATGGCCCGCACCGCCGCCACCGGCTCCTCGCCGGCCACCACGGGCCGGGGCAGGCGCTCGCGCAGGTCGCCGGTGACGCCCCGCAGGTCGAGGCGGTTCAGCACGGCCACGGCCCCGTGGGGCCCGGGAGGTCGGTACGGCGGCGCGACATGGAGGTCTCACGGTACCGGTGCCCGGGTCGGCCGAACGAGCCGGTTCCGGCCCCGTCGGGGTGGCCACCGGGTAGACAGGGGCCTCCCCCGAGCCAGGAGCCCCGCCGTGCCCCCCGACCACGCCCAGCTGTCGTCCATCGCCACGGGCCTCGACGAGCTCGTGCAGCGGGTGTCGGACGCCGCGGAGGCCGAGCGCTCGATCGGCCGTGACGACTTCGCGGCCGACCTCTACGAGGTGGAGCGGTCGCTGCGGGCGGCGTCGCGCCGCCTCGCCCAGCTCGTGCGCCGCCTGGGCTGAGGGGCCTCGCCGGGCCGGTCCACCGACGCCCCGGGTCCGCCGATCTCGGCCGAAAACGTCACCGGCGCCCCCGAAGGGGCGCCGGTGCGGGCGACATCGGGCGGCGGACCCGTCTGTCGCCTTCTACCAGGTGGCGGGAACCTGGTTGGCTGCATCTTAACCCCACCGTGCGCCGCGAGGCACGCACCCTCCGTAGGAATTTCTTGCCCGAATCGGGACGAATTTCCGTGAGCCCCGTCGGAGGGGGCCCGCGCCGGCGGGGTCAGACCTGCGACGACGGGCAGAAGTCGTTGAGGACGCAGTCCTCGCACCGGGGCCGGCGGGCGACGCAGACGCGGCGGCCGTGGAGGATCAGGCGGAGGCTGAACCGGCCCCGCTCGGCCGCGGGGATCATGGCGTTGAGCTCGTACTCGACCTTGACCGGGTCGGTCTCGGTGGTGAGGCCGAGCAGGCGCGAGATCCGGCCCACGTGGGTGTCGACGGGCAGCCCGGGGAGGTCGAACGCGACGCTGCGCACGACGTTGGCGGTCTTGCGCCCGACCCCCGGGAGCGTGGCGAGGTCCGCCATGGCGGTCGGCACCTCGCCGCCGTGGCGCTCGACCAGGGCGTTGGCCATCCCGAGCAGGCTCTTGGCCTTGTTCCGGTAGAAACCGGTGGAGTGGATGAGCTCCTCGAGCTCGAGGGGGTTCGCCACGGCGAGGTCCTCGGGCTCGGGGTAGCGGGCGAACACCGCCGGCGTGACCATGTTGACCCGGGCGTCGGTGCACTGCGCCGACAAGATCGTGGCCACGAGCAGCTGGTAGGGGTTCTCGTGGTCGAGCTCGCAGTGCGCCTCGGGGTACTCCTCGGCGAGGCGCACCAGCGTCTCGCGGGCCCTCCCCTTCGGTGATCTCGGTCGGCCCACGGCGTGCGAGGCTACCGGGCATGACCGGCGACCCGATCGTGCGCACCGTGCGGCCGGCGCCCGGCTCCCCCAGCGCCCCGTGGGCGCTCGCCGAGACCGCCGGGGTGACCGTGGGCTACGCCCGGGTGCGCGACACGGGCGACCTCGAGCTGCTCGTGCACGATGACACCGAGGACCCCGTCGCCGTGGCCGTCACCCTCGTCGGGCGCCTGACCGCGGACACCGGGGCCGAGCCGTCGCGCTGGTGGGCCCAGGGCGCGACGCCGACCGAGCGGGCGATCGCGGCGGCGCTCGGGCTCACGCCCACGCGGGAGCTGTGGCAGATGCGCGTCCCCCTCCCCCGCCCCGAGCCCGCCGACCTCGACTGGCGCCCGTTCGTCCCCGGGCAGGACGAGGCGGCCTGGCTCGCGGTCAACAACCGGGCCTTCGCCACCCACCGGGACCAGGGCGGCCAGACCCTCGAGCGCCTGCTCGCCAAGGAAGCGGAGCCGTGGTTCGATCCGGCCGGCTTCGTCCTGCACGAGCACGAGGGCCGCGTGGACGGGTTCTGCTGGACCAAGGAGCACGCGGACCTCGACCCGCCGGTCGGCGAGATCTTCGTGATCGGGGTCGATCCGTCGGCCCACGGCACCGGCTTGGGCAAAGCCCTCGTGCTCGCCGGCCTCGACCACCTCCACCGCGCCGGGCTCACCCAGGGGATGCTCTACGTCGACGCGGACAACGGGCCCGCCGTCGGGCTGTACCGGTCCCTCGGCTTCGTCACCGTGCAGCGCGACGTCGAGTTCACGGCGGGCGGGGGTCAGCCCGTGGAGACCCCCACGATGGACCCGACGAGGTAGGTCACCGCGCTCGCCACGACGGCGATGCCGACGTAGCGGGCCACCATCCGGACGTACGAACCGTGGGTCGACCGGGCCAGCAGGATCCCGACCGTGGCCGCGCCCAGCAGGCCGAGCACGACCGACGCGACCACCGCCGCGGTGCCGCTGCCCACGAGCCAGGGGACGAGGGGCAGCAGGGCGCCCACGGAGAAGGTGCCGAAGCTCGCCGCGGCGGCGCCGATGGGCGAGCCGAGGGCCTCGGGGTCGATGCCGAGCTCCTCCCGGGCGTGGGCCTCGAGGGCCGTCTCGGGGTCGCGCATCATGGCCACGGCGAGGTCCTGGGCCAGCTCCTTGTCGAGGCCGCGTCGCTGGTACAGCTCGGCCAGCTCGCGCGTCTCGACGTGCGGGTTGCGCCGCAGCTCGATGCGCTCGAGGTTGAGCTCGTGCTCGAGCAGCTCGGTCTGGGCCTTCATGGAGCCGTACTCGCCGGCGGCCATGGAGATGGCGCCGGCGATCCAGCCGGCGAGCCCCGCCAGGCGGACGACCCCGGCACCGGGGCTGGCGCCCGCGACCCCGAGGATGAGCGAGACGTTGGACACCAGGCCGTCGCTGGCGCCGAACACCGCGGCGCGGGCGACGCCGCCCTGCACGTCGCGGTGCTGGTGCTTGGGGACCGCGGCGTCGGCGCCGGCGGTGGTGAAGGCGGCCTCGAGGTGCTCGACCGGGTCGGGCCCGGGGGCCGTCGTCGCCGGCTGCTCGTCCGTCCCGTCGTCGCTCGCCACGGCGGTCACGTTACCGGTGGCCCCCCGACCGCCCTAGCCTCGGAACGGTGCCCAGTCGCTACGACACGTCCCGCGACGAGCTCGACGCGCTCCTCGCCGGCGAGCCGCGCTTCCGGGCCACCCAGGTGTGGGAGGGGCTGTACGCGCAGGGGGTCGGCCCGGAGGCGATGACCAACCTGCCGGCGGCCCTGCGGGAGCGCCTCGTCGGCGAGCTGCCCCCGGCCCTCGCCTCCCTGGCGGAGTCGGTCGGTGACGACGGGGACACCGTCAAGTGGCTGTGGGCGCTCGCCGACGGCCGTGAGGTCGAGACCGTGCTGATGCACTACCCCGACCGCTCGACGGTGTGCATCTCCACCCAGGCGGGCTGCGCCATGGCCTGCGGGTTCTGTGCGACCGGCCAGGCCGGTTTCGAGCGGCACCTCACGACCGGTGAGATCGTCGAGCAGGTCGTGCGGGCGCGGGCCGCGGCCGCGCCCCGCCGGCTCTCGAACGTCGTGTTCATGGGCATGGGCGAGCCGCTGGCCAACTACGACGCGGTCTGGCGGGCGGTCGAGGTGCTCCACGGGGAGCTCGGCCTCTCGGCGCGCCACCTGACCCTGTCCACGGTCGGGATCGTCCCCGGCATCCGGCGCCTCGCCGGCGAGGACCTGCCGGTGAACCTGGCCGTCTCCCTGCACGCCGCCAACGACGCCCTGCGGGACGAGCTCGTGCCGATCAACCGGCGCTACCCCCTGGCGGCGCTGCACGACGCGTGCCAGGACTACCTGCGGGCCAAGAACCGGCGGCTCAGCTTCGAGTGGGCGCTCATCGACGGCGTCAACGACCGACCGGGCGACGCGGTCGAGCTGGCGGACTACGCCCGCTCGCTGCGCGCCCACGTCAACCTCATCCCCCTCAACCCGACCGACGGCTACCGCACCCGGGGCACCCCGGCCGACCGCGTGCGCGCCTTCGCCGACCGCCTGGCGGACCTCGGCGCGAACGCCACCGTGCGCCGCAACCGTGGCACCGAGATCGACGCCGCGTGCGGCCAACTCCGGGCCGTCCACGTGCGGCGCCGCGATCGGGCCGTCGAGGTCGGCTAGCGGACGAGCACGGTGCGGCCCGCCGAGGTGCGGATCGCGTCGCGCAGGACCTCGCCGGCCGGGACCACGGCGCCGGGCCAGAGCACGCAGCGCTCCGCCACCCCCTCGACCACGGCGCCGGCCGCGGCGGTGGCGCCGCCGGTGGCCGCCAGGTTGGCGGCCAGGTAGTCCGCCGGCGTGCCGCAGTCCACGAAGGCGCCGTCGTGGCGCACGACCTCCACGGCGCCCCGGTCCGCCCACGGTCGCCAGCAGGTCTCGTAGAGCCCGGACGGCGTGGCCGGCAGGTCCGCCATCGCGGTCCAGGGCAGCAGGCAGCCCGCGACCCGGACCGAGGGCCGCAGCGGGGGGGCGGGGGCGGGCAGCCGCCGGACCCGCGACCCGGCCCGGCCGGCCCGCCATCGGGTCCCAGGGCCGCTGCCACCCCGCCCCCCCGACCCTGGGCCGCCGCTCGGGGGCCCCGACGCCCCGCAGCCGGACCCGGGACCCGTCCCAGCCGTCCACGAGCGGCGTGAGGGGGTCCGGGCACCAGGCGTCGGCGTTGAGGACCGCCGCGGCGCGGCCGTCGATCCAGGGCCGGAGGTGGCCCACGGCGCCGGCGGTCCCGAGGGCCTCCTCGGCCTCGACGGAGACGTGCACGTCACCCCGGGCGAACAGGTGCGGCTCGAGCTGGTCGCGACCGTGGTGCACGTTCACCGCCACCGCCCCGACGAACGGCGCGACCCGGTCCACGGCGAGGTCGACGAGCGGCACGTCACCGACCGGGCACAGGGCCTTCGGGCGCTCGAGGGTGAGGGGTCGCAGCCGGGTGCCGGCGCCGGCCGCGAGGACGATGCCCACCACGCCGTCGACCGGGTCGCCGACCGCCTCGTCGGGGTCGCCCCCTGCCACACTGTCAGGCATGCAGACCCGTCGCTGGACCAACGCCTCGCAACCGCAGACCCTCCAGATCGCCGTGTTCCTGCTCTACATCAGCGCCGCGTTCGACGTGCTCTTCGGCGGCTTCCACCCCATCGTGCTCGCCATCGCCGCGGCCAACGTGGGCGCAGGCTACGGCATCGCCAACGAGCGCAAGTGGGGCTACTGGCTCGGCGTCGCCGTCACCGGCCTCGCGCTGATCCCCTTCGTGCTCTGGGCGGTCGCCGACGGGCTCAGCCTGAACCTGCTGATCCAGGCCATGTTCCCCGTGGCCATGTTCGCCCTGCTCGTGCACCCGCAGAGCCGCGACTACCAGCGCATCTGGTTCCGCTGACGGGCGCGTCCACGGGGCTGGTCCCCCCGGCCGCCGTCGGGGCATGATCGGGCCATGACCACGATCCTGAACGGCGCCGACGAGCTCAAGGCCAAGGTCGGCGAGCACCTCGGCTACAGCGAGTACCACGAGATCACCCAGGAGCAGGTGAACCTGTTCGCCGACGCCACCGGCGACCACCAGTGGATCCACGTCGACCCCGAGCGCGCGAAGTCGGGCCCCTTCGGCGGCCCCATCGCCCACGGCTACCTCACCCTGTCGCTGGCGCCCTCGCTCATCCCCGAGGTCGTGCAGGTGCACGGCTTCTCCATGGGGGTGAACTACGGCTGCGAGAAGGTGCGCTTCCCGTCCCCCGTCCCGGTCGGCTCGAAGCTGCGGGCCGGCGCCGAGCTGGTCGGCGTCGACGACGTCGCCGGCGGGGTGCAGGTGTCGATGAAGCTGACCTTCGAGGTCGAGGGGGCGTCGAAGCCGTCCTGCGTGGCCGAGGTCGTCTACCGCTACTACGAGTAGCGGCGGGCGCCCCCGGCCCGCCGGGGGCGCTCAGCGCAGCTCGGGCAGGACCTGCTCCGCGAAGAGGCGCAGGGTCTCGTGCTCGGGCAGGTCCGAGCACCAGGCCACGATGCCGCCACAGCCGAGGTCCTGGTACTCGCGGATGCGGGCGAGCACCTGCTCGGGCGTGCCCACGAGGTTGCCGGCGCGCCACGAGTCGAAGGGCTCGCCCCAGAACGACTGCGAGCCGGCCTGGACGATCTCCTCCTCGGTCTCTCGCACGAACAGCTCGGGCGACCACGTCATGGTGATCTCGTCGGGGTCACGGCCGACGTCGGCGCAGTGCCCGAGCAGCACGTCGCGCTTGTGGGTCCACTCGTCGGGCTTGCCCCCGAAGTTCGAGTAGTCCGCCTTGCGGGCGACGATGCGCAGGGTGACCTTCTCGCCGCCGCCGCCGATCCAGATGGGCGGGTGCGGGTCCTGCAGCGGCTTGGGGTCGCACTGGGCGCCGGCGACCGAGAGGTACGTGCCCTCGTAGGTGGCCTCGGCGTCGCGCCACATGCGGGTGACGATCTCGACGGTGTCGCGCAGGATGCCGAGGCGCTCCTTGGCCGCCGGGAAGGGGTAGCCGTAGGCGTTGTACTCGTGCTCGTACCACCCGCCGCCGACGCCCCAGTCGAGGCGGCCACCGCTCATCACGTCGATGTTCGAGGTGATCTTGGCCAGCAGGCCGGGGTTGCGGTAGGCGGCGCAGCCCACCATCTGGCCGAGGCGGATCGTGGTCGTCACCTGGCTCAGCGCCGCCATGGTCGTCCAGCACTCGAAGATGGACTCGTTGGACGGCACCGGCACGTTGTGCACGTGGTCGTAGACCCAGATCGAGTCGTAGCCGAGCTCCTCGGCGAGCACCGAGGTGTCGACGACCCGCTGCCACTGGTCCTGCGGGTCGGGGATGGACTTCAGCTCGGTCTTCCAGCCCTGGGGGGTGAAGACGCCGACGTGGAAGGGTCGTGACATGGCTGCACTGTACGGGCCTCGTAGCCTCTCGGAGATGCGCAGGCGACCGTCCCGTCCCGTGTTCCGCAGCGCCCCCGTCTGGGCCCTGGTGGCCGGCGTCGGCCTGGTGGTCACGGCGTGCGGCAGCGGGGTCCAGACGACCGATGTCGCCGACGGCGGCGCCACCCCGTCGAGCGTCGCCACGAACGGCACCACCGCCACCACCGGCGCGACGGCCGGCGCCACCATCGACTTCGCACCCTGCGACGTCGGCTTCGGCGAGTGCGGGACGGTCACCGTCCCCCTCGACCACGAGGACCCCGACGGGCCGACCATCGACGTCGCCGTCTCCCGCATCCCGGCCGCCAACCCGGCGGAACGCATCGGCGTGCTCCTGACCAACCCCGGCGGCCCGGGGGCCAGCGGCATCGAGTTCGCCCTGGCCGAGCCCTTCCCCCAGGAGGTGCTGGACCGCTTCGACATCATCGGCTGGGACCCACGCGGCGTGGGCGACACGGAGGGCCTCACCTGCGGCGCCGAGGTCGACGCCTTCCTCGACATCGACCCGGGCCCCGACTCGAACCGTGAGCAGCGACAGCTCGACGAGGCCGCCCAGGCCGTCGCCGACGAGTGCGAGCAGACCGACGGCGACCTGCTGCCCTTCGTCGGCACCCGCGACGTCGTCCAGGACATGGACGCCATCCGCGAGGCCCTCGGCGAGGAGCAGATCAGCTACGCCGGCTACTCGTACGGCACCGCGCTGGGCCTCGGCTACCTCGAGACGTTCCCCGAGCGGGTACGGGCCATGGTCCTCGACGGCGTCGTCGACCCCACGCAGGACCTCGAGGGCTTCCTGTTGGTCCAGGGTCAGGCCATCGAGGAGCAGGTCAACGCCCTGCTCGACGGCTGCGACGACGACCCGACCTGCCCCCTCGACGACGCCGGCGCCACCTACGACCGCGTCGCCGCGGCCCTGGACGAGGCGCCGCTGCCCGGCGGTGACGGCGAGGTCGGGCCCTCCGAGCTGCAGACCGGCGCGGTGCTGGCCACCTACGGGTTCAACGGCAACGACGCCCAGGCCCTGTGGCAGGCGCTCGCCGACGCGGACGCCGGTGACGGCGACGCCATCGCCGCGCTCGCCCAGCAGTACTACGACCTCAGCAGCTACACGCCGTACGCGGCGGTCGAGTGCGTCGACTCCGACGTGCCCCAGGGCAGCGAGGAGTTCCAGGCGTTCGCCGACCAGCTCATCGAGCTGGCGCCCCGGACGGGCGCGTCGGTCGCCAACGAGCTCCTCCCGTGCGCCTTCTGGTCGGCGCCGCCTTCGGGCGACCCCCACGCGGTGACCGCGCCCGGCTCCCCCGCCGTGCTCGTGATCGGCAACACCGGCGACGCGGCCACGCCGTACCAGCAGGCCGTGGACGTGGCCGCCAACCTCGAGGACGGCCACCTGCTGACGCTCGACGCCACCGGCCACGTCGGCTCCGGCCGCAGCGCCTGCGTCGACGACGCCAGCACCGCCTACCTCATCGACCTCACCCTGCCGGCGGAGGGCACCACCTGCGAGGGGTAGCAGCCGCGCACCGCTTGCCCGCGCGGCGAGCGAGGGACGAGCGAGCCATGACGATGTGATGAGGCGTCAGCCGAAGAACGGTCGGACGCGACGAGCGAGCCTTGACGATGCGATGAGCGCTTGGGCGAAGAGCGATCAGAGGGGCAGGTCGCCGGTGGCGGAGCGGGTGGAGCCGGTGTCCTTGTAGGCGGCGATGGTGCGCTGGGCGATGCGCATCTGGTGGATCTCGTCGGCGCCGTCGGCGAAGCGGCTCCAGCGGGCCTGGGTGAGCATGTCGGCCAGCGGGGTGTCGGTGGAGTAGCCGAGGGCGCCGTGGACCTGGATGGCCCGGTCGATGATCTTCCAGAGGGCGTTGGCCACGTGGTGCTTGGCCATCGAGACCTCGGACTTGAAGTCCTTGCCGCTGTCGATGAGGTAGGCGGCGTGCAGCACCATGAGCTTGGACTGGTAGAGCTCCATGGTGGAGTCGGCGATCATCCACTGGATGCCCTGCTTCTCGGCGAGCAGGGAGCCGTGGGAGAACCGCTCGAGCGAGCGGGCGACCATCATCTCGAGGGCGGTCTCGGCCTGGCCGATCCAGCGCATGCAGTGGGCCAGGCGGGCGGGCCCGAGGCGGGCCTGGCCGAGCAGGTGGCCCTCACCCCGCCCGCCGAGCAGCTGGTCCTTGTGCACCCGCAGGTCGGTGATGCGGATCTCGCAGTGGTTGTGCCCGCCGGACATGGTCTGGACGTCGCGGACGACCTCCCAGCCCTCACTCGGGATGTCGACGAGGAAGGCGCTGTTGGCCGCCTGGGGCAGCTCGGGGTCGTCCTCGGTGCGGGCGATGAGGATGGCGAAGGCGGCGCCCCGGGCACCCGAGATGAACCACTTGTGGCCGTTGATGACCCACTCGTCGCCGTCCTGGTAGGCGCGGGTCTGGATGAGGGTCGGGTCCGAGCCGGCGACCTCGGGCTCGGTCATGGCGAAGCAGGAGCGCTTGTAGCCGTCGCAGAGCGGCCGGAGGTACTTCTCCTTCTGCTCGTCGGTGGCCCAGTGCAGGAGGGTGTGCATGTTGCCCTCGTCGGGGGCCTGGGCGTTGAGGGCGAACGGGCCCATCCGGCTGCGGGCGGCCTCGGCGGAGACGCTGGCCATGGCCACGTGGCCGAGGCCCATCCCGCCCCACTCCTTCGGCATGTGGGGCAGCCAGAGGCCC
This sequence comes from Acidimicrobiales bacterium, assembly GCA_041908445.1. Taxonomy (GTDB): domain Bacteria; phylum Actinomycetota; class Acidimicrobiia; order Acidimicrobiales; family DATDAH01; genus JAEUJM01. Next base: position 91,388 of record JAYRFK010000119.1, read on the forward strand.
CACTCCTTGGCCTTGCCCCGCATCTCGATGATGCCCTTGATCCACTGGTCGCGGTCCCAGTCCTCGGCCGCGGCGGCGTCCTCGACCGGGCGGACGACCTCGTCGACGAAGGCCCGCACCTTGAGGCGGATCTCGTCGAGCTCGGGCGGGAACGTGAAGTCGATGGCCATCGGCCCACCATAGGCAGCCGGCGCCGCCAGAATGGGGGCCGTGGTCTTCGCCGCCGAGTACTTCCGGGACCTGCTCGAGGTCGGGATGGTCGTCGCCGTCGGCGGCATCCTCTGGTCGAGCATCGCCCGCCTGCGCCGCGGCGAGATCCGGGTGGTGCGCTGCGCCGAGTGCGGCCGGCCCACCTCGCGGGCCTACCCCCGGTGCAAGCACTGCGGCGCCGAGCGCGCCGACGCCTGAGCCCCCGCCCACCGTTCCTCCAGCAGAAACGGAAGGTGGGACCGCGCGTTCCTGCTGGAGGAACGGACGGTGGGGCTCGACGGAGGGTTGGGGGGCCGCCGTGGCCCGCCCGTACGATCGGGACGATGCCCGCCGACGCCGAGCCGCTGCCCGAGGGCGACGAGAAGGTCGTCGCCGTGCGGGAGATGTTCGACACCATCGCCCCCCGCTACGACCTCGTGAACCGGGTGATGACGTTCCGCATGGACGTGGGCTGGCGTCGGCGCACGATCACCGAGCTCGACCTCGCGCCGGGCGCCACCGTCCTCGACCTCGCCGCGGGTACCGGCGACTTCTGCCGGGAGCTCACCGACGCCGGCCTGCGGCCCCTGGGCTTCGACCTCTCCTTCGGGATGCTGGCCGCCGCCCGCACCAGCGCCCCCCTCGCCCAGGCCGACGCGCTCCGACTGCCGGTGCGGACGGGGTCGGCCGACGGCGTCACCTGCGGCTTCGCCCTGCGGAACTTCGTCGAGCTCGATCCGTTCTTCGACGAGCTGGGCCGGGTCGTGCGCCCCGGTGGCCGCATCGCCCTGCTCGAGGTGGCCGAGCCGCCGAACCCGGTGCTGCGCTGGGGCCACTCGATCTACTTCGGCAAGGTCGTGCCCCGCATCGGCGGCCTGCTGTCCGACCCGTCCGCCTACCGCTACCTTCCGAAGTCGGTGGCCTACCTGCCCGAGCCGAAGGTGATGCTCGACCGCCTCGCCGACGCCGGCTTCGCCGAGGTGAAGCGCACCCTGCTGACCACCGGCATCAGCCAGCTCATCACCGCCACCCGGGTGTACTGACCCCGTGAGCGGCGACCTCTGGGGGCTGCGGGCGGTCACCCGGCGCCTCGACGACGACATCGACCTGCTGGCGGTCGCCGGCGCCCACGGCCTGCTCTTCGAGCAGCGCGGCAGCGGCCTGGCCGCACGGGGCGAGGCCGTCCGCCTGGAGGTCGCCGGCGGCGCCGAGCGCACCACCTCCGTGACCGCCGCCCACGAGGCGCTGGCGGCGATGGCCGGCGAGGACGACGTCCGCCTGCCGGGCACCGGGCCCGTCGCCTTCGGGGCGCTGCCCTTCGACCCCGGCGCGCCCGGCACCCTGGTGGTGCCCGCTCTGGTGGTGGGCCGGGCCGAGGACGGCACCCGCTGGTGCACGACGGTGGGCCGGGACGACGCCGAGCACGCCGCCGCCGAGGCCCGTCTCGTCGAGGCCCTCACCGAGTCCGCCGGCCCCGGAGCGACGACGCCCGAGCCGTCCGCCTTCTCCGTGCGCCCCGTCCGGCCGCCCGCCGAGTGGTGCTCCTCGGTGCGCGAGGCCACCGAGCGCATGGCCGCCACCGACCTGCACAAGGCCGTCCTCGCCCGCGAGGTGGTCATCGAGGCCGACGAGGCCCTCGACCCGGTCACCATCCTCGACCGGCTCCGCCGCACCTACCCGGGCTGCATGATCAGCTCGATCGACGGCATGGTCGGCGCCAGCCCCGAGCTGCTCGTCTCCCGCACCGGCGACGTCGTGCGCTCGCACCCCATGGCCGGCACAACGCCCCGGGGCGGCGACCCCACCGCCGACGCCCGTCTGGCCGCGACGCTGCTGGCCTCGGCCAAGGACCGCCACGAGCACCAGCTGACCATCGACATGGTCCACGACACCCTGCTGCCGTTCTGCTCGTACCTCGACGCCGAGGCCGAGCCCTCGGTCGTGCCCGTCGCCAACGTGCAGCACCTGGCGACGATGGTCGAGGGGCGGCTGTCGGCGCCGGCGGCGTCGGTGCTGGAGCTGGTGGCGGCACTGCACCCCACGCCGGCGGTCTGCGGGGTGCCACGGGATCTCGCCCTGGCCACCATCGCCGAGCTCGAGCATCTCGACCGGGGGCGCTACGCCGGCCCGGTCGGCTGGGTCGACGGCGCCGGCAACGGCCGCTGGGCCGTGGGCCTGCGCTGCGCCGAGCTCGACGGGAACCGGGCCCGGCTCTTCGCCGGCAACGGCATCGTCGAGGACTCGGACCCGGCGACGGAGCTGGCCGAGACGAGGGCCAAGTTCCAGGCCCTCCTCGGCGCCATCCTCCGCCCCTGACGCCGGCCTCCCCGCACGCCGAACTCCTTCCTCCAGCAGAAACGGAAGGTGGTACCGCGCGTTCCTGCTGGAGGAACGAGGGTCAGACGAGGGCGGCGGTGACGGTGGCGGCCACGGCGGCGTGGAGCTCGTCGTGGACGGCGACGTTCGTGGCGCGGTCGGTGCGCACGACGATCACCTCGGCGCCGGGGCGGCCGGCGGACTCGGCCACGGCGGCGCCGACCTCGGACTGGGTGCGCACCACCCGGCATCCGATGCCGTGGGCGGCCACGAGCACCGGCAGGTCGACGCCGTGGGGCGTGCCGAAGAGCAGCTCGAAGCGGTCGGGCTCCAACGCCGCGGCCTGGGGCAGGAACGAGAAGATCCCGCCGCCGTCGTTGTCGACGACCACGACGGTGAGGTCCACGCCCCGGTCGCCGAGGCCGAGCAGGGCGTTCGAGTCGTGGAGGAAGGCGACGTCGCCGAGCAGGACGGCGGTGGGCGCGCCGGTCGCCAGTGCCACGCCGACACCGGTGGACACCACCCCGTCGATGCCGTTGGCGCCGCGGTTGGACAGCACCCGGAGCCCGGGCCGGGGCTCGGCGTACCACTCGACGTCGCGGACGGGCATCGACGAGGCCACGACCAGGGCGGCACCGTCGGGCAGGGCGGTGACGACGTCCCGGGCGATCGCCGGTTCCGTGGGCTCGGCGTGGGCGGCGATCGCCCCGGCGAGCGCCTCGACGGCCGCCCGTTCCGCGACGACCCAGCGGTGCCGCCACGCCGCCTCCACGGGCTGGGCCCGAGCGCCGAGCGCTGCCAGCGCCGCCTCGGGGACGACGTGGGCGACCCGGCCGTCGGGATCGATCCAACGGCCCCGACCACGGGCGGCCACGACGGGGGCGCCGCCGAGCCACTGGCCGAGGAGCTTGGAGGCGGGGGGTTCCCCCACCCGCAGGACCACCTCCGGTCGCTCGGCGGTGAAGGCGGGGACCCGGACGAGCGCATCGGCGTGGCTGATCACGCCGGCCTCCACGCCGCGCCCCCACAGCCCGTCCGCGCGGGGCGTGGCCACGATCGGCCAGCCCAGCGCGCCGGCCAGCGCCACGACCGCATCTGGGTCGGCCACGGGGCCACCGGCGACGAGCACGCCCCGCCGATCCGAGACCGCGGCCACCACGTCGTCGCCGGCGGTGCCGACTGCGTCGCCGGCGGGCTCGACCACCGTCCAGGCGCGCCCGTCGTCGCGGCCCGGGGGAAGGTCGCCGGGAACGCCGACCAACGGGTCGCGGAAGCCGAGGTTCAGGTGCACCGGCCCGGGGCGGCCGCTCGTCGCCTCCGTCACCGCTCGAGCGGCGAGGGGGCGCCAGGTCCATGCCCGGGCCTCGTCGGGCACCTCGGGCGCCGCGAACCAGCGCACCGAGCGCCCGTACAGGTGGGCCTGGTCGATGGTCTGCGGCGCGCCGACGTCCTGCAGCTCGGGCGGGCGGTCGGCGGTGCAGACGATCATCGGCACGTCGGAGAGGCCGGCCTCGACGACGGCGGGGTGGAGCTGGGCGGCGGCGGTCCCGCTGGTGGTGAGCACGACGGCCGGCTGCCCGGTCGCCAGCCCGATGCCGAGGGCGAGGAACGCCGCCGAGCGCTCGTCGTGGACGACCTCGACCGCGAGGCGCCCGTCGGCGGCGAGCGTCAGCGCCAGCGGCGTCGAGCGGCTGCCGGGGCAGACGACGGCATGGCGCAGCCCGGCCCTCGCCCACTCGTCGACGAGGGCGGCGCAGAACGTCGCCGCCGCGGTCACCTCGGGCCCCTGGGTCACGGTCGACCAGCCTACGGTTGCGGCCCATGCCCACCGTCCGCCTTCGCTGTCCCGCCGCGCCGTCCTCCGGCCCACGTCGACGCCCGGGTCGGCCCGACTCGTTCCCGTCGCCGTGATGGACGCAATGCTCGCGTCCGAGGGCGAGGGCACGGGCCCCCGACTCGTGCTGGTCCACGGGTTCACCCAGACCGCCCGGTGCTGGGGACCGATCGGCCCCGCCCTGGCCGAGGGCCACGAGGCGGTGCGGGTCGACGCGCCGGGCCACGGCCGGTCCGCCGACGTCCGGGCCGACCTTCCGGCCACGGCCGAGCTGCTCGCCGGCCTCGGCCCCGCCACCTACCTCGGCTACTCGATGGGCGGGCGCATGTGCCTGGAGACCGCGCTGCGCCACCCGGAGGCAGTGGAGGCCCTGGTGCTGGTCAGTGCCACCGCCGGCATCGACACCGAGGAGGAGCGGCCCAAGCGCCGGGCCGCCGACGAGGCCCTCGCCGACTGGATCGAGAGCGACGGCGTCGACCACTTCATCGACCACTGGCTCGGGCTCCCGCTCTTCGCCGGGCTCCCGCCCGAGGCCCGCTTCGAGTCCGAGCGCCGCTCCAACACCGCGGCGGGCCTGGCCGCCAGCCTGCGGTTGGCCGGGGCGGGGACCCAGTCGCCCTCCTGGGACCGCCTCGCCACCCTCGACATGCCCGTGCTCGTCGTCGCCGGCGCCGAGGACACCAAGTTCACCGCCCTCGCCCACCGCCTCGCCGAATCGATCGGGGCCAACGCCACCCTCGCCGTCCTCCCCGGCGTCGGCCACACCACCCACCTCGAGGCCCCCGAGGCCTTCCTGGCGACCGTCCTCCCCTGGCTCGCCGCCCACGCCCCCTGACGCGTCCCCCGGCGTCGCCGATCCCACCCTCCCACTCCCTTCTGGTCACGAATTCGCGAGGTACCACCTCGCGTTTCCGGTACCAGAACGGGGCTAGAGGGAGAGGGCGAGACCGAGGGTGAGGAGGGCGCCGAAGATCATCTGGACGCGGCCGGTGGCGCCGAGCACCGGGATGAGGGCGGGGCCGGTGGCGCCGCCGAGCACCTTCTCGACGGGCTTGCGGGCGAAGGGGATCCCGATGAACGCGAAGGCGGCGCCGATGGCGGCCAGGCCGGCGATGGGGATCAGGCAGAGGAACGCACCGATGAGCAGGCCCACGTAGAACCACCGGGTGCGGAGGTCGCCCATCCGCACCGCCAGCGTGATCTTCCCGGACTCGGCGTCGGTCGGGATGTCCCGCAGGTTGTTCACCACGAGCAGCGCCGTGGCGAGGAAGCCGACGGGCACGGCACAGCCGACCGCCAGCCAGAAGAGCGACTCGGTCTGCACGTAGGCGGACCCGATCGTCGCCACCAGGCCGAAGAACACGAAGACGAAGACCTCGCCGAGCCCGGCGTACCCGTAGGGCCGGGGGCCGCCCGTGTAGAACCAACCCGCTGCGAACGACGCCGCACCGACGACCAGCAGGATCGGGCCCACGGCCACGGTCAGCGCCAGGCCGGCGATCGCGGCGACGCCGAACGCGAGGAAGGCGGCCCGCTTCACCGCACCGGGGCTGGCGGCGCCGGACCCCACGAGGCGCATGGGCCCGACCCGGGTCTCGTTGTCGGTCCCCTTCACGCCGTCGGAGTAGTCGTTGGCGTAGTTGGTCGCGACCTGGATGGCGACGGCCACCACGAGGGCGGCACCGGCGCGCCACCAGATCAGCCCGCCGTCGACCCGTCCCACCGCCGTGGCGGTGCCGACCGCCACCGGCACCACCGCCGCCGGAAGCGTCCGCGGACGTGCACCCGCCACCCACTTGTTCATGGCGCACAGTTCTACCCGTACCCTCCTGACGTGCGCGAGTTGGTGGCGGTCGAGGCCGTGAGCACGGTGGGGGGCGGCGCCTTCGCCGACGTCCTGCGCCGCACCTGGGACGCGGGCGACGCGCTGCTGCCCCTCGACCCCCGCCTCCCCCGTCCCGCGGTCGACCGCCTCCTCGACCGGCTGCAGCCGACCGTGATCGTGGCCGCCGACGGCACCGTGACCCGCCGTCCCGCCGGCGCCGGCCGCCCCGTCGAGGAGGGCGACGCCGTCGTCGTCCCCACGAGCGGCTCGACCGGCGAGCCCAAGGGAGTCGTGCTCACGCACGACGCCGTCGAGGTCTCCGCCCTCGCCGTGCACCACGGCCTCGGCATCGACCCCGACCGCCACCGCTGGCTCTCCTGCCTCCCCCTCGCCCACATCGCCGGGCTCGCCGTCGTGATGCGGGGCCTGGTGACCGGCACCCCGGTCGTCGTCCACGGCCGCTTCGACGCCGCTGCGGTCGAGGCCGCCGCCCGGGCCGGCGCCACCCACGCCTCCCTCGTCCCCACCGCCCTCGGCCGCATCGACGCCTCGCTCTTCGAGCGCATCGTCGTCGGTGGCGCCGCCCCACCTGCCGACCTGCCCCCGAACGTCGTCGCCAGCTACGCGATGACCGAGACGGGCAGCACGGTCGCCTACGACGGGGTGCCCCTCGAGGGAGTCGAGCTGCGGATCGTCGCCGGCGAAGTGCAGGTGCGGGGCCCGATGCTCCTCCGGGCCTACCGCGACGGCACCGACCCCAAGGGCCCCGGCGGCTGGCTGCCCACCGGCGACGCCGGCGAGCTCACGGCCGACGGTGTCCTGCGCGTCCACGGCCGCACCGGTGACGTCATCGTGAGCGGCGGCGAGAAGGTGTGGCCGGTGCCCGTGGAGGAGGCGCTGCGGGACGCCCCCGGCGTCGCCGACGTGGCCGTGGCCGGCGCCCCTGACCCCGAGTGGGGCCAGCGGGTCGTGGCCCACGTCGTGCCCGTCGACCCGGCCGCGCCGCCCACCCTCGCGGCCCTGCGCGACCACGTGCGCGCCACCCTGCCCGCCTACACGGCCCCCCGGGAGCTCGTCCTGCACGACCGGCTCCCCCGCACCGCCCTCGGCAAGATCCGCCGGGGCGAGCTCTGACCCGCCGGGTCAGTCCACCAGGATCTGGCCCGTGACCGGGAACTCCTTGCGCACGACGAGGCGGCCCTCGCCGCGCTCGGTCTCGTCGTAGCCGAGCTCGGCGTAGCTCTCCTTCAGCGACTCCAGCTGGCCCTCGGGGATGTCCTCGATGACCAGGTACTCCCAACGCTCCGTGATCCGCATGCGCGGAGGCTACGACGGCGACGGCGCACGCGCCCGGCGCTCGTAGCCTGGCGCCGTGCCGAACCGCCTCGCCGACGAGACCAGCCCGTACCTGCGCCAGCACCGGGACAACCCCGTCGACTGGTACCCGTGGGGCGACGAGGCCTTCGCACTCGCGGCGGCGGAGGACAAGCCGATCCTGCTGTCGGTGGGCTACTCCGCCTGCCACTGGTGCCACGTCATGGCCCACGAGTCCTTCGAGGACCCCGCCACGGCGGCGGTGATGAACGAGCTGTTCGTGAACGTGAAGGTCGACCGGGAGGAGCGCCCCGACGTCGACGCGGTCTACATGGACGCGGTCCAGCAGCTCACCGGCCAGGGCGGCTGGCCCATGACCGTGTTCCTCACCCCCGACGGCCGTCCCTTCTTCGGCGGCACGTACTTCCCGAACGAGGCCCGCCACGGCATGCCCGCGTTCACCGACCTCTGCCGGGCGGTCGCCGAGCACTGGCGCGACGAGCGCGACGAGCTGCTCTCGAACGCCGAGCAGCTCACCGAGGCGATCAGCCGCAGCGCCCAGCTCGCCGCCGCCGACGACGTGCCCGGCGCCGAGGTCGTGGCCGCCGCGGTGGACCAGCTCCTCGACCAGCACGACCGCGAGTGGGGCGGCTTCGGCCGCCAGCCCAAGTTCCCCCAGAGCATGAGCCTCGAGCTGCTGCTCCGTGCCCACCACCGCACCGGCTCGCCCGCCCTGCTCGACGTGGTGACCACCTCGCTCGACGCCATGGCGTCCGGCGGGATCTACGACCACCTCGGCGGCGGCTTCGCCCGCTACTCCGTCGACGCCTTCTGGATGGTCCCCCACTTCGAGAAGATGCTCTACGACCAGGCCCTGCTGGCCCGCGTCTACCTGCACGCCTGGCTCGTCACCGGCGAGCCGGTCTACCGCCAGGTGCTCGACGAGACCGTCGACTACGTCCGCCGCGACCTGCGCGACCCCGCCGGTGGCTTCTACTCCGCCGAGGACGCCGACTCCGAGGGCGAGGAGGGCCGCTTCTACGTCTGGCGGCCCGAGGAGATCGAGGCCGTGCTCGACGCCGAGACCGCCGCCGCGGTCATCGACTGGTACGGCGTCACCCGCAACGGCAACTTCGAGGGCTCGAACATCCTCCACCGGCCCGCCCGCGGCGACCTGGTACGCCCCGAGGCGGTCGAGCGGGGCCGGGCCGCCCTGGCCGAGGCCCGCGCCCAGCGGGTGCGTCCCGGCCTCGACGACAAGGTGCTCACCGAGTGGAACGGCCTCATGCTCGCCACCCTCGCCGAAGCGGCGGCCGCCACCGGTGACGAGCGGTGGCTCGCCGACGCGGTGCAGACCGCCGAGTTCCTGCTCACCCACCTGCGCCGAGCGGACGGGCGCTGGTTGCGGTCGTGGCAGGCGGGCGCCGACGGCGGGCCCGCCCGCGCGCAGCACCCGGCCTACGCCGCCGACCACGCCGCCCTCGTCGACGCCTTCACCCGCCTGGCCGAGGCCACCGGCGAGGCCCGCTGGATCACCGAGGCCCGCGCCGTCGCCGACGCGCTGCTCGACCGCTTCTGGGACGAGGAGGCCGGTGGGGTGTTCACCACCGGCCACGACGCCGATGCCCTCATCGCCCGCCAGAAGGACTTCCAGGACAACGCCACGCCGTCGGCCAACAGCGCCGCCGCCCTCGCGCTGCTGCGGCTGGCGGCGCTCACGGGCGAGGACCGCTACCTCGACGCCGTCGAGGGCATCCTCCGGCTCTTCGGCCCCCTCGCCGGCCGCTACGCCGCCGCCTTCGCCCACCTCCTGGCCGCCGTCGACCTCGCCACCGCCGGCACCACCGAGGTGGTGGTCACCGGCGACCGCCCCGACCTCGTGGCCGTCGCCCACCACCGCTACCTGCCCGACGCGGTGCTGGCCTGGGGCGAGCCCTACGACTCGCCGCTCTGGGCCGACCGGGCCCCCGGCGCCGCCCACGTCTGCCGCGACTTCGCCTGCCTCCTCCCCGTCACCGACCCCGACGCCCTCGCCGCCCAGCTCGACGGCGCCGCCTCCCCCACGACCTGACCTCGCCGCCCCTCCTGCACTGCCTCTGGTCACGGATTCGCGAGGTGGTACCTCGCGTTTGCGTTACCAGAACGGAGGCGCGGGTGGGGCGGGGGCGGCTCAGCGCCGGCGGAGGTAGGCCGCGCCGCGCGGCGAGAGGCGGTAGCCGACCTCCAGGCTCTCGGTGAGGCCGAGGCGCTTGAGCTTGCGGACGTCGGCCTTGAAGGGCAGGCGCTCACGTCCCACCATGTCGGCGAGGTCGCCGGCGCGGCGGGCGGGGTGGGCCTCGATCAGGCGCAGGGTCTCGATCGCCCAGTCGCCCATGCGGTCGAGGCGACGGGTCAGGTCGGCCACGTCGTCGGCGGACAGCTCGGCGTCGAGGGGCAGCGGGTCGATCGGCACCTCGCCCACCCGGTGCAGCTCGATGCGGTGGACCACGTCGTCCTCGGACTCGACGCCGATGGCGGCGAAGAGCGCGGCCCGGTCCGTCGACCCGCACCGGCGGGCGTCGTCGTCGGTGATGGCCGACGCCGGCACCACGTCGATCGCCGTCACCTCCAGCAGCCCGCCGCCGCTCTTGTAGCGGCCGCCGACCTTGGCCTGGGGGCGGGTCCAGCGCCGCACGGTCAGCGTGATCGTCCCGTCGCGCAGCCCGTCGTGCAGGGCGTTCGGGAACAGCATCCCCCGCTACCAGCCGCCGCGGTGGGCGTACTCGGCCAGGCTCGGGCGGCCCCGGCCGGCGGAGCGCCCCGGGCGGTCGTCGCCCCGGCGGTGGCCCAGCGCGAGGGTCCCGATGGGCTCCAGGTCGGCGGGCACGCCGAGCGTGTCGAGCAGCTCCTCGCGGCCCCGGAAGATCCCGAAGAAGAGCGCACCCAGGCCTTCGTCCTCGGCGGCCAGCAGCATGCTCATGGCCGCGAAGGCGGTGTCGACCGTCCAGTACGGGGTGGGCCAGGCGTCGGTGCCCTCCCCCAGGCCGGTGCGGGCCTTGTCCGGCTCGGCGTACCGGGCCACGTAAGCGGCGGGGTCGGCCAGGGGCAGCACCAGCACGGGGGCGTCGAGCAGGTGGGGCCAGCGGAACCCCGGCCGGCGCTCGGCGGGCAGGGTGACGTCCCAGTAGCGGGCGGTCTGCGTGGGACCCTCCAGCACGACCAGGTGGGTGCCGGCGCTGTTGCCTGCGGCCGGGGCGCGTCGGCCGGCGTCGAGGACCCGGTCGAGCACGTCGGGCGCGACGGGGTCAGCCAGGAAGGACCGGCACATGCGCCGGCCGGTCAGGACCTCCCGGAGCTCCACCGGGACGCGCCGGGCTCAGGCGTACTTGGCGAGGTCTTCGGCCATGGCCCAGCCGAACACCACGAGCGAGTCGCCGCGGTCGGGCTGGTGGTCGGCGAAGAAGGCGGCCACGTCCGGCGAGATGGACTCCGGCTTGAGGGTCTCGTGGTCGAGCACGCACGGGAAGCTGCCGTCGCCGGTGGCGAGGAAGGTGCGGTCGTCGTAGCTCTCGAGGTCGATCCCGAAGCGCTTGGCCAGGCGGCGCCCCCAGGCCCGGTCCTCGCCCGAGGGGCGGTAGTCCGGGCGGGGCACGACGTCGTCGAGGGCCTTGAAGGCCTCGAAGCCCGAGGCGTGGAACAGGCGGGTGCCGACGAGCACGTCCTCGTCGGGGAAGGCCAGCACGGCCCGCCGGAACTGGTCGGCCATCATGGCCCGCAGCACGGAGTCGCGCTTGGACGTGCGGCGCACGGAGGCGAGCCCGATGAGCACGCTCGGCGTGCCGCCGATGCGCTCGAGGGTGCTGAAGGAGAAGCCCTTCAGGCGGCTGCCCTCGCGGGACATGGTGATCAGCACCCACTCCTCGGCCTGCTTCGAGAGCAGTCCGGCCTCGAAGCGACTGGGCCCGTCGGCGCAGATGTCCGCCATCTCGGCGAGCTCGGCATCGCTCAGTGCGGTGCAGTCCTTGGTCTCAACCTCAATGGCCATGCGCTGCGGAGCCCCCGATGTGCTGCGGAAACGTTCCCCTCTAGTCCAGCGTGATCCGGGCGATTCCGCAACTCGCGCCCCCGCCGCGGGACAGGAGCCGTGCCGCCCGGGGCCGGCGTGAGGCCGGCGCGGGCCCTCAGACGAGGACCGCGTCGGGCCCCAGGAGGACCCGCAGCTCGGCCAGCAGCACCGTCGACGGGTCGACGCTGTAGTCGGCGGGGAGCCGCACCGTCTGACGGGGGCCGAGGCGGATGAAGACCTCGGAGTCGCCCGGGTGTTCGTGCAGCAGCGCCTTGAGCTGGTCGACCAGCGCCGGCTGCAGCCCCGAGCCGTTGAGCGAGATGCGCAGCGCCGGCGCGGTGGTGATGGGCTCGAACACGTCGAGCTCCATGGCGATCACCTTGGGGGTGTCGTCGCGCTTGTCGACCCGGCCCTTCACGCACAGCACGACGTCGTCCTCGAGCTTGAAGCCGTGCTCCTGCATGGTCTTCGGGAACACCATGACCTCGGTGGACGAGCGCAGGTCCTCGAGGGTGAACACCGCCATGAGGTCGCCCTTCTTGGTCCACTTCTTCTGAAGGGCGGTGACCACGCCGCCGAAGGTGCGCATGGCGCCGTCGTCGAGCTCGGGGAGCTCGTCGAGCGACGCGTCCGTGCGCCGCCGCAGCGACGCCTCCGCCCCCATGAGCGGGTGGTCGCTCACGTAGAGCCCCAGCATCTCCTTCTCGAAGGCGAGCTGCTGGCGCTTGTCGAACACGAGGTCCGGGATCTTCGGGCGCTCGTCGAACCCGCCGCCGCCGGTGTCCGCGGCGTCGCCGAACAGCGTCATCACCCCCATGTCCCGCTCGCGCCGGCGCGCCACCGTGATGTCGACGATGCGCTCGAACACGGTGAGCAGGCCCTTGCGCGGGTGGCCCATCGAGTCGAAGGCGCCCGCCTTGATGAGCGACTCGATGGTGCGCTTGTTCAGCACCGCGGTGTCGACCCGCTCGCAGAAGTCGTAGAAGTCGGTGTAGGGGCCGTTGGCCTCGCGCTCTTCGATGATGAGGCCGACGAGGCCCTCGCCGACGTTGCGGATGGCCGACAGGCCGAAGGGGATGGCGTCGGGCAGCGGCACCGGGTCGCCGCCCTCCTCGACGGGCGGCGCGGTGCGGTCGACCAGGGCGGTGAAGTTGGACTGGGAGACGTTGACGTCGGGCACCAGCACCGGCACGCCGATCTGGCGGCACTCGTTCAGGTAGACCGCGGCCTTCTCCAGCGAGGTCTTGACGCTGGTGAGCAGGGCGGCGAGGTACTCGACCGGGTAGTGCGCCTTCAGGTAGGCGGTCTGGTAGGCGACCAGGCCGTAGCCGTAGGCGTGGCTCTTGTTGAAGGCGTAGTCGGCGAAGGGCTCGATGATGTCGAACAGGGTCGTGCCCAGCTCGGGCCCGTAGCCCTCGTTGGTGCAGCCCTCGATGAACTTCTCGCGCTCCTTGGCGATGAGCTCGCGGTTCTTCTTGCCGCACGCCTTCCGGAGGTTGTCGGCCTCGGCCAGCGAGTAGCCGGCGATGCTCTGCGCGACCCGCATCACCGACTCCTGGTAGATCATCAGCCCGTAGGTGTCGCCCAGGATGGGCTCGAGGTCGGCGTGCTCGTAGGCGATGTCCTTGCGGCCGTTCTTGCGGTCCGCGTAGTCGTTGTGCATGTTCGCCGACATGGGGCCCGGCCGGTAGAGGGCCACGAGGGCGGCGACGTCGTCGAAGCAGGTGGGGGCGAGCGAGCGCATCAGGGCGCGCATCGGGCCGCCCTCCAGCTGGAACACGCCGATCGAGTCGCCCGCCTGGAGCATGGCGAAGGTCTTCTCGTCGTCGAGGGGCAGGTGGTCGACGTCGAGGTCGACGCCGCGCACGGCCTTGATCAGCTCGACGGTGTCGGAGATGACGTCGAGGTTGCGCAGGCCGAGGAAGTCCATCTTCAGCAGGCCGAGGTCCTCGACGCCGTGCATCTCGTACTGGGTGACGACCGGGGCGTCCTCCGGGTCCTGGCCGGACTCGGGCTTGCGCTGGATCGGCAGGTAGTCGGTGAGCTCGTCCTTGGTGATCACCACCGCGGCGGCGTGGATGCCGTCCTGGCGCCGCAGGTTCTCGAGGCCCCGGGCCACGTCGATGACCGACTTGGCGTCGGCGTCGGTCTCGTAGAGCGAGCGCAGGTCGCCGGCCATCTTGTAGCCGTCGGTGTACTTCTCGTGCTGGTCGAGGCACGCCCACAGCGGGGTGTCGCGGCCCATGATCAGCGGGGGCATGAGCTTGGCGATCTTGTCGCCCACCACGTAGGGGTAGCCGAGCACCCGGGCGGCGTCGCGGACCGCGGCCCGGGCCTTGATGGTGGAGAAGGTGACGATCTGGGCCACGTGGGTGCGGCCGTAGCGCTCCGCCGCGTACCGGATCATCTCGTCCCGGTAGCGGGAGTCGAAGTCCATGTCGATGTCGGGCATCGAGACGCGGGACGGGTTGAGGAAGCGCTCGAAGAGCAGGTCGTACTTGATGGGGTCGAGGTCGGTGATGCGCAGGCAGTAGGCGACGCAGCAGCCCGCCGCGCTGCCTCGGCCGGGGCCGACCCGGATGCCCGAGTCTCGGGCGTGGCGGATGAGGTCCCAGGTGATGAGGAAGTACTGGGAGAACCCCATGTCCTGGATGACCTTGAGCTCGTAGGCGATGCGCTCGACGACCTTGTCGGGCAGCGGGTTGCCCCAGCGCTCGCGCGCGCCCTCGAAGGTGAGGTGCTCGAGGTAGGTGGCGGCGGCGTGCTCGCGCAGCTCGTCGGCCCGGGCGTCGTCGATGAGGCCGAGCTCGACGCCGGACAGGTCGGGGGCGAACTCGGGGGGCAACGGGAACACGGGGAGCTGGGGCTTGCCGAACTCGATCTCGAGCTCGCAGCGCTCGGCGATCCAGAGGCTGTTGTCGCAGGCCTCGGGCACCTCGCGGAACAGGTGGCGCATCTCCGCGGCGGACTTGAGGTAGTGGCCGTCGCCGGTGAACTTGAAGCGGTCGGGGTCGCTGACCAGGGCGCCGGTCTGCACGCAGAGCAGGGCGTCGTGGGCGACCGCGTCCTCGCGGTGGGTGTAGTGGCTGTCGTTGGTGGCCAGCAGCGGCGCGTCGAGCTGGCGGGCGATCTCGATGAGCTGGGGGTTGGTGCGGAGCTGCTCGGGGATGCCGTGGTCCTGGAGCTCGACGAAGACGTTGTCGCGCCCGAAGATGTCCTGGAGGCGCCCGGCCTTCTTGAGCGCCCCCTCGAAGTCGTCCTGGAGCAGCGACTGCAGCACGTGGCCGCCGAGGCAGCCCGTGGTGACGATGACGCCCTCGCTGTGGCTCTCGAGCAGCTCCCAGTCGACCCGGGGCTTGTAGTAGTAGCCCTCGAGGAACGCCCGGCTCGCGAGCTGGATGAGGTTCTTGTAGCCGGCGGCGTTCTCGGCCAGCGCGGTCAGGTGGTAGTAGAGCTTGCGACCGCCCTCGGTCTCGCCACCCGTGTCGTCCTGGCGGCCCCGGCGCGGCGGGCGCTCGTGGCGGCTGTCCCAGGCCTGGTAGAGCTCGCTGCCGATGATCGGCTTGATGTCCTTCGCCCGGCACTCCCGGTAGAAGTCGAGGACGCCGTACATGTTGCCGTGGTCGGTGATGCCGAGCGCCGGCATGCCGTCCTCGGCGGCGGCCGCGACGACCTCGCCGATGCGCGACGCCCCGTCGAGCATGGAGAATTCGGTGTGGGTGTGGAGGTGGGTGAACGAATCTGGCACCCGGTCCGGGCCTCCCTGGTGTGCTCGTGGTGCCGCGAGCGCCGATACTGCTCGTCGCGGTGATTTCCCCACACGGTCCACAACGCTCGTCCCCAGCCTGTGGACGAGAGTTACACCCGTGTGATTCGCCACGGTAGCCGAAACGAGAAGGGAGCGTCACCCGATGCCAGAGCTCCGCGAGGACCGCCCCGCCGACGGCGTGGCCCTGCTCACCCTCGACCGCCCCGAGCGGCGCAACGCCCTGTCGATCTCGCTGCGCGACGCTCTCGCCGACGCCCTCGACGCCCTCGCCGCCGACGAGTCGGTGCGCTGCGTGGTGCTCACGGGGGCGGGCTCGACGTTCTCGGCCGGCTTCGACCTGGGCGAGTTCGCCACGGCGGCCGAGGACCCCGCCGTCGCCGAGCGCCTCTGGGCGTCGAGCGACCGGTACCACACCACGGTGCTGTCGTTCCCGCTCCCCCTCGTCGCCGCGGTGAACGGGCCGGCCATCGCCGGCGGGTTCGACCTGGCCGTGCTCTGCGACGTCCGGGTCGGCGCCGACACCGCCCGCTTCGCGCACCCCGAGCGCACGTTCGGCCCGGTCGTCTACGGCCCGCTGCGCGAGCTCGTCGGCGGGGCCGTCGCCCGCGACCTGTGCCTGACGGGGCGGACCCTGGACGCGGCCGAGGCCCACCGCCTCGGCCTGCTGCGGTCGGTGGTGCCGGTCGAGCAGGTGGTCGACGAGGCGCTGGCCGTCGCGGTGGCCACGGCCGAGGCGCCCCGGCCGCTGCTGGCGGACACCAAGGCGAAGATCCTGCGCTTCTCCGGCGTCACGCCGGGGGCCACGCTGGACCTCTGAGGCGGGGGCGGGACCGGGTCGCCACCGGCGGGCGGCCCGGGACGCGTGCCGGCGGCGCTAGAGGTACTGCCCCGCGGGGCGCTGCTCGGCCTCGACCACGCCCGGCGGGAGCTGGCCCCGCATCCCGTCGAGCTGCTGGCGGGCGGCCACCTGCTGGGCGAACAGGGTGGCCTGGATGCCGTGGAACAGGCCCTCGAGCCACCCCACGAGCTGCGCCTTGGCCACCCGCAGCTCGGCCTCGCTCGGCACCTCGTCGTCGTCGAAGGGCGGCGAGAGGCGCTCCAGCTCGGCCTGCAGGTCGGGCGAGAGGGCCGAGGCGAGCTCCCGGACGGAGGTCTCGTAGATCTCCTTGACCCGCTCGCGGCTCGACTCGTCGAGCTCGGTGGAGCGCACCTCGTCGAGGAGCTGCTTGATCATGGAGCCGACCCGCATCACCTTGGCGGGCTCGGACACCGACTCGCGCGGGGCCTCGGCCTCGCCGTCGCCGTCCGGGGCCGTCGTGGCCCCGTCGGTCGGCAGGACGATCTCGCCCCGCTCCACGTCGGGCCGGTCGTCGCTGGGTTCGGAGGCGTCGGGCACGTCGGACATCTCCCCTGTCTACCCGCGGCCCGACGGCATCGCGCGCCCGGGCCGGGCTCAGCCCGCGGCAGCCGCCAGGAGCGGCACCCGCATCTCGGCCGGCGTGAGCGAGCCGTGGCGGCCCACCAGCTCGAACACCCCGCTGTCCGCCGGGTCGGAGAACGAGACGTCCTCGCGCGCCACCAGGGCGACGTCGCCGAGCCGGCCCCGGGCCTCCGGGGTCAGCGTGGGCCCGAACCAGCCCTCCATCTCGACCTCGGCCAGGGTGCGGACCCACGCCTGATCGCCATGGCAGGCCCGGGCCGCCTCGGCCAGGGCGTGCTCGTGGCCGGGGACCGCATGGAGCCAGCGGAACCGGCCCTCGCCCGACTGCAGGCGCACGTGGGCGAGCACCTCGGGATCGGGGGGCACGATGTTGGGGCCGACGTCGACCTGGCCGTGGTCGGCGGTGACGACGAGCACCGCGCCGGCGGGGAGCACCGCGAGCAGGTCGGCGACCAGGCGGTCGCTGAAGGTGAGCTCGGCGTCGTAGTGCTCGCGCAGGCCGTACTCGTGGGAGACCTTGTCGATGCCGTCGTAGTACACGTACACGAACGGCTCGCCGGCATTGGTGAGTCGCCGCACCTCGGTGACGAGGGTGGACGGCACCCGGTAACCGGTGAAGCGCACCTGGTGGAGGTGGGCCTGGGTGAAGCCCGTCTCGACGAACTCCGCCCGGGTCACGACCGGCGGGCGCTGGCCGCCGAACGACACTTCGCGCTGCAGGCCCCGGGGATCGATCCGCCGGCGGGCGTCCCCGGACGGCGTGCTCCAGCGGAGGACGTTGAGGATGTCGCCCTGCTCGGCGATGCGGTAGCCGACCACGCCGTGGACGCCGGGGGGCGTGCCCGTGGCCAGCGAGGTGAGGGCGGTGGCCGTGGTGCTCGGCGCCACGGTGAGGATGTCGGCCCCCGCCATGGCGGACAGGTTGGGGGCCAGCGCGCGGCGAGCCTCGAGCTGCTCCCAGCCCAGGCCGTCGAGCACGAGCAGGACGACCTGGTCGGCCTCCGCGGCGACCGCGGGGAGCCAGGCCGGTGCGGTGTCGCCGGGCTCGATGAGCGCCGGCACCACGTTGCTCAAACAGGCGCCCCCGTAGTCGGGGACGAGCGGGTGATCGCCCACCTCGGTCCTTTCGCCGACCGGGGCGAGGGCCCGGTCGTGCTCACACTCCACCATGTCCGCCCGCCCTCGGCCAGTTCTAGCGCGGCCTCGTCCTACGATGGGCGGCGTGAAGGTGTCGACCCGTGGCGACTACGCCAGCCGCGCGCTGCTGTCGCTGGCCCTCCACGGGGGCGGCGAGGGCCCGACCTCGGTCCGTGACATCGCCGAGCGCACCGGCCTCCCCCAGCCCTACCTCGAGCAGATCCTGCTGGCCCTGAAGGGCGCGGGCCTCGTGCGCTCCAAGCGGGGTGTGGGCGGCGGCTACGTGCTGGCGCGGGCGCCCGAGGAGATCACCCTGTCGGACATCGTCAGCGCGGTCGACGGCCCGATCGTCGCCGGCGACTTCGGCCAGCCGCACACCAACGGGGCGTGCGACCACGAGGGCCAGTGCGTGCTCCTGGCGATCTGGGGCGACGCGGGCGAGCACATGCGCCGTTTCCTCGAGTCGTACCACCTGGGCGACCTGGCCCTGATGACCCGCGGCGAGCTGCCGTGGCCGGAGTCGGACCCGGGCGGCGAGCCCGCCGCCCCCGTCGGGGCCTGAGCGGCCCTCCCGGCGCCGGCGCTCAGGCCAGCGAGTCGAGCACGGCCACGAAGTCAGGCGGCAGGGGCGCCTCGAAGGCGAGCCGCTCACCGGTGACCGGGTGGGTGAAGCCGAGCGTGGCGGCGTGCAGGAGCGGCCGCTCGGGCCGCAGCCCGGCGCGGACCCCGCCGTACTGGTCGTCGCCGACCACCGGGTGGCCGATGGCCGACAGGTGCACGCGGATCTGGTGGGTGCGTCCCGTCTCGAGGGTGCACGCGACGAGGGCGGTCGGCACGGGCTCCTGGAAGCGCCGCTGCACCTCGAAGCGGGTCCGGGCCTCCCGGCCGGCGGCGGAGACGGTCATGCGCGTCGGGCGGCGCTGGGAGCGGCCGATCGGCGCGTCGACGAGGCCGGCATCGTCCTCGGGGTGGCCCCAGACGAGCGCCAGGTAGCGGCGGTCCACCGAGCGCGAGCCGAACTGGTCGACGAGCGACTCGTAGGCCACCGGGGTCTTGGCCACGACGAGCAGGCCGGAGGTGCCGTGGTCGAGGCGGTGGACGATGCCGGGGCGAGCCGGGTCGCCCACACCGGCGAGCGAGGGGACGTGGGCCAGCGCGCCCTGGACGAGGGTGCCCCGGTCGTGGCCCGCGCCCGGGTGCACGACGAGGCCGGCGGGCTTGTCCACCACGAGCACGTCGTCGTCCTCGTGGACGATCACGAGCACGACCGACGGGTCGGCCTCGGCGGGCACGGGCTCGAGGTCGACCTCGGGCACGGTGAGGGACTGGCCCGCGGCGACCTTCGTCGACCGGGTGGTGACCACCTCGCCGTCGAGCAGCACCGCGCCGGCGGCGACCAGGCCCGCGGCGGTCGACCGGCTGCAGCCGGTGAGCAAGGCGATGACCCGGTCGACCCGCTCCCCGTCGAGGGCGTCGGGGACGGGCGTGGCGAGCCCGTCGCTCACGGGTCGACGTCGACCGGGGCGCCGTCGCCGTCGACCGTGCGCTCCCGTGCGTCCTCGGCGCCGGCGTCGGATGCGTCGGCGGGCACCCCCTCGTCGTCCTCGCCGCGCCCCAGACCGAAGCCGGCGCTCAGCACCAGCAGGATGCCCCCGACCACGACCGCGCTGTCGGCGATGTTGAAGATGGGCCACCACTGGAGGTCGATGAAGTCGACCACGGCGCCGCCGAGGAAGCCACCGGGGCCCTCACGCAGCAGGCGGTCGGACAGGTTGCCGATGGCCCCGCCGAGGACGAGGCCCATCGCCACCGACGTGAGCCGGCCCGTGGAGGACCGACTGGTCCAGATCAGGACCACGACGATGCCGATGGCCAGGAGCGCGATGAGCGGGCCGAAGCCCGTTCCCCGGCTGAACGCCGCCCCGCTGTTGAAGGCGAGGTTGAACCTCAGGCTCCCCACGAGGTCGATGGTCGAGCCGTCGGACAGGCGGTGCACCGCCCACGACTTCGACGCCTGGTCGAGGGCGTAGACCGCGAGCGCCACCCCGGCGATGAGCCACGGGTGGCGGCTGGGCGCGCCCCGCTCGGACACGGGTGATCGTCCCCGGCCTACAGGCGGCCGAGGCCGCCCGCCTTGCAGTCGACGCACAGCGCGGCGGCGGGCAGCGCCTCGAGGCGCTCCTTCTTGATCTTCTTGCCGCACGACTGGCAGGTGCCGTAGGTGCCGTCGGCCAGGCGGGCGAGGGCGGCGTCGATCTCCTCGATCGCGGCACGCTTCTCGGCGCTGATGGCGAGGTCGCGCTCCCGCTCGACGGCGAGGGTGTCGCCCTCCCCGGACTCCTCGTCGAACTGCACGTCGCCGGGCTCGCGGTCGGCGGCGAGGGCGTCGGCCTCGGCCTGCCAGACGGCGGCCGAGCGCTCGAGCTCCTCACGCTCCTCGACGAGGATGTCGCGCTGGCGGGACTGGAAGGCGTCGAGCTTGACCGGGGCCTTGGCCGTCGCCGGGGCCACCCGCTTCTTGGTGGTCTTCTTGGCTGCCGGGGCCTTGGCCGCGGGGGTGGCCTTCTTGGCGGGGGCCTTGGCCGCCGGTGCGGCCTTCTTGGCGGGAGCCTTGGCCGGGGTCTTCTTGGCTGCGGGCGCCTTCTTGGCTGCGGGCGCCTTCTTGGCCGCCGGGGCGGCCTGCTTGGCGCCGGCCTTCTTCGCCGAGGTGGCGGCCTTCTTGGCCGGCGCCTTCTTGGTGGCGGGGGCGGCCGTGCCCGCGGTCTTCTTGGTGGAGGGCATGGAACTCCGTTCGTAGCCGGGCGCATCGGGGGCGCCCGCGGGCCCGCTGCTGGCGGGCAAAAGGTGCCGGACTGTACGCCAGAGGGTGTCGAGGGTCAAGGACGACGAGCCTCCCGAACATCGGGGGGCGGCGGGGTATTCCCCGCCGCCAACGCGGCCTCGACGAGGTCATCGATCCGGTCCCCGCGGACCCCCACGAGGCGAAATCGCTTCCGTCGCGAGGTCGCGCCCGCGACGAGGGTCACGTCGCGGGCCGGCACCCCGAAGTGGGCGGCGAGGGCGGCGGCGACGGCGGCCGTGGCCTTGCCGTCCACCGGCGGCGCCGCGACGCGCACCTTGAGGGCGTCGCCGTGGCGTCCCACCAGTTCGGTGCGACGGGCGCCGGGCTGGACGTGGACCCAGAGCAGGAGCGCGCCCGAGCCGTCGAGCTGGTGCACGTCGGGCACGGGCGGCTCCTTCGGGTGCTGTGCCGGTCGTCCCGGATCGCGGGACGGCGCGCCGGCATCGGCGCGCCACCTCTTACTCTAGGAGCGCTATGGCGTTCGGCCCCGTGGACCCCAACCTGGACCTCCCCGCGCTCGAGGCGCGGACCGCGGCGCGCTGGCGCGACGGTGACGTGGTCGCCGCCGTGGCCCGTGCCCGCAAGGACGGCGAGCCGTGGATCTTCTACGAGGGCCCGCCCACCGCCAACGGGCGCCCCGGCCTGCACCACGTCTGGGCCCGCGTCTACAAGGACATCTTCCCCCGCTTCCAGACCATGCGCGGCCGAAAGGTCCCCCGCAAGGGTGGCTGGGACTGCCACGGCCTACCGGTCGAGCTCGAGGTGGAGAAGGAGCTCGGCCTCGCCACCAAGGGCGACATCGAGGCCTACGGCATCGCCGAGTTCAACGCGAAGTGCCGCGCCTCGGTGCGCCGCTACGTCGAGGACTGGACCGCGCTCACCGAGCGCTCGGGCACCTGGATCGACACCGCCGACGCCTACTGGACCCTCGACAACACCTACGTCGAGTCGGTGTGGTGGCTGGCCAAGCAGATGTGGGACGAGGGCCTGCTCTACGAGGGCCACCGGGTGTCCCCCTACTGCCCGCGCTGCGGCACCGCCCTGTCGTCCCACGAGGTGGCCCAGGGCTACCAGGACGTCGTGGACCCCTCGATCTACGTGCGCTTCCCGGTGACCGGCCGCCCCGACGACGACCCCGTCGACCTGCTGGTCTGGACGACGACCCCCTGGACCCTGATCTCCAACGTGGGCGTGGCCATCGGCCCCGACATCGCCTACGTCCGGGTCCACACCGACGACGCCCGCCCCGACCTGGTCATGGCCGAGGCCGCCGCCGCCCGCCGCTACCCCGAGGCACCGATCGTCGAGCGCTTCTCCGCGGCCGACCTGGCCGGCTGGCGCTACGAGCGCCCGTTCACGCTGCTCGAGATCGACGAGCGCGGCGCCAAGGTCGTCACCGCCGAGTACGTGACCACCGAGGACGGGTCGGGCCTCGTGCACACCGCCCCGGCGTTCGGCGAGGAGGACGCCGCCACCGGCCGCGCCCACGACCTGCCCGTCCTCAACCCCGTGGGCCCCGACGGCGCCTTCACCGCCGAGGTCACGCCGTGGGCGGGCGTGTTCGTCAAGGACGCCGACCGGGGCATCATCGACGACCTCACCGCCCGGGGCCGCCTCGAGGCCGAGGAGGCCTACGAGCACGCCTACCCGCACTGCTGGCGGTGCGGCACGCCGCTGCTCTACTGGGCCAAGACCTCCTGGTTCGCCCGCACCTCCGAGCGGCGCCCCGACCTGCTCCGCGAGAACGAGACGATCGGCTGGCACCCCGAGCACCTCAAGCACGGCCGCTTCGGCAAGTGGCTCGAGGGCAACGTCGACTGGGCGCTGTCGCGCGACCGCTACTGGGGCACCCCGCTGCCGGTGTGGCGCTGCGAGGCCGGCCACGACACCTGCGTCGGCTCGGTCGCCGAGCTGGCCGAGCTGGCCGGCGACGACCTCAGCGAGCTCGACCTGCACCGCCCGTACGTGGACGAGGTGGGCTTCGCCTGCCCGGTCGACGGCTGCGGCGCCCCGGCCGCCCGCCTCGCACCGGTGCTCGACGCCTGGTTCGACTCGGGCTCGATGCCGTCGGCGCAGCACCACCACCCGTTCGCCCCCGACGACCACTTCGCGGCGGCGTTCCCCGCCGACTTCATCTGCGAGGCCATCGACCAGACCCGCGGCTGGTTCTACTCGCTGCTCGCGGTCAACACGCTGGTGTTCGACCAGACCCCGTACCGCAACGTGGTGTGCCTCGGGCACATCGTGGACGAGCACGGGGCGAAGATGTCCAAGTCCAAGGGCAACGTCATGGACCCCTGGGACCTCTTCGACCGCTTCGGCGCCGACTCGGTGCGCTGGTACTTCTTCGCCGCCGGCCAGCCCTGGACCCCCCGCCGGGTCTTCGAGGAGGGCATCCGCGAGACGACCCGCCAGACCCTCGTCACGCTCTGGAACGTCCACTCCTTCTTCGTGACCTACGCGGACCTGGACGGGTGGTCCCCCACCGGCGAGGCCCTCTCCCCCACCCACGTGCTCGACCGGTGGATCCTCTCCGAGCTCGACGACACCGTCGAGACCGTCACCGCGGCGCTCGAGGGCTTCGACGCCCTCGGCGGCGCCACCCGGATCGTCCGCTTCGTCGACGACCTGTCGAACTGGTACGTCCGGCGGTCCCGCTCGCGCTTCTGGAAGAGCTCCGACCCGGCCGCCCACGCCACCCTGCACCGCTGCCTGGTGGTCACCGCCCAGCTGCTGGCGCCCTACACGCCGTTCCTGGCCGACGAGCTCTACACGACGCTCACGGGCGAGACCTCGGTCCACCTGTCGGACTGGCCTGAGCCACTCGGTGTGCGCGACGCCCACCTCACCGAGGAGATGGCGGGCGCCCGCCGCCTGGTGGCCCTCGGCCGGGCCGCCCGCACCGACGCCAAGATGAAGGTGCGCCAGCCCCTGCGCCGGGCCATGCTCCTCGCCCCCGGCGCGGACCTCGGCGACGAGGTGCTGGCCGAGATCGCCACCGAGCTGAACGTGAAGGAGCTCGAGGCCATCGACACCCTCTCGGGCCTGATGACCTGGACGGTCGTCCCCAACTTCAAGGCCCTCGGCCCCCGCCTGGGCGCCAAGGTGAACGAGGTCAAGGCGGCCCTGGCCGCCGCCGACGGCGTCGTGATCAAGGCCGCCCTCGACGCCGACGGCCAGGTCGAGATCGCCGGCGAGACCCTGTCGAGCGACGACGTCGAGGTCCGCGCCAGCCGCCACGAGGAGCTCGCCCTCGCCGAGGAGTCCGGCTGGGCCGTCGCCCTCGACCTCGAGCTCGACGACGAGCTACGAGCCGAGGGCACCGCCAGAGAAGTCGTGCGAGCCCTCAACGACCTGAGAAAAGAGTCCGGCTTCGCCATCGCCGACCGCGTGACGGTGACCCTCGACCCCCCGCCCGAGATCGCCGACGCCGTGACGACCCACAACGAGTGGATCGCCCAAGAGGTCCTGGCCACCGAAGTCCAGCTCGCGCCAGGAGGCGATCACGAAGTGACGGTCGACGGGGCAACCTTCCCGGTGAGCCTCACCCTGGCTTAGCAGCCGCGCCTCCGTCGGGAGGGCCACACAACGGTGCAGTCAAGGTCCGGTGGCAGTACCCGACCCCGAGGGGCTACAAGCGGCGCGAGGCGAGTACGGCACCAGCCGCACCACCCCCCTGACCCGAGGGGCCAACAGCGGCGCCAACGGGGAGCGCAAGCGCAGCCGGCGCACAAGGGCGGAGGCAGACCGCCAGGTCGAGCCCGGAGGACGCCGGGTGGCGGCGGAACGGCTTCGACCCACGCGCAGGGACGAGCATGGGTCGAAACGGAATCCGCCGACAGGACCCGGCGGCCGCAGGGCTCGCTCGGGTCGGCGAAACCCCTTACTTGCGCCGGAAGCGCTTCTTCTCGCCCTTGCCGCCCGCTTCCTCCTGGCCCCGATACCACTCCGCCATCGCATCGTCCCCCTCGCCCTCGGGCGCCGCCGGGACGGGCGGCGCCGGCGCGTTCGCGGCCTCCTCGCGGGCGAGGTCGGCCATCCAGGGGTTGTCGTCGCCGACGGCCTGGATGGGCTGGGTGGCGGGGCCGCTCGCGCCGGGCAGGTCGGCCCAGGGGTCGTCGCCGGCGGGCGGCGGGGCGCCGAGGCCGCCGAAGCCGGCGGGCTCGCCGGGCGGGGGCGGCGGCGGGGGCGGCTGGGCGAAGTCGCCCTCGGGGGCGAAGACGTCGTCGGCGCCGGCGTCCCACGGGGAGGCGCCGGCGGGCTCGGGCTCGCCGAAGGCCGGGGCGGGCGGGAGCGGCTCGAACACCGGGGCGGAGGCCTCGGGTGGGCCGGGGTCACGGAAGAGCGGGCCCTCGTCGGCGGGCGCGGGCTCGGCGGGCGCAGGCGCCTCGAAGCTGCCGATGGGCTCGTAGGCGGCCTCCTCGAAGGCGGCCTCGGGCACGACCTCGGGGTAGCCGGCCGGGTCGGCGCCGGGCGCCTCGTAGTTGGGCTCGGGCTCGCGTGGTGGCACGACGGCGGAGACGACCGGCGGCTCGAGGGGGGCCATGGCGCCGGCGGCGTCGAGCAGGCCCTGGAGGGTGTTCACGGTGGTCTGCAGGCGGGCCCGCTCGTCGTCGACGTGGCGCTCGAGCACCTCGACGTCGGACATGAGCTGGTCGCGGATGCCCTCGAGCTCGTCGACCTCGGCGAGGATGCGGTTGCGGGTCTCGTCGCCGGCGCGGCGGATCTCGTCCTGGGACTCTTGGAGCTCGCGCTCGTGGCGGGCGAGGTCCTCCGCCCGGATGCGCTCGGCCTCGTCCTGGGCCGCGCCGACGATCCGCTGGGCCTCTTCCTGGGCCTCGGCGACCGCGGCGTCGGCGGTGCGCTGGGCCAGCAGGAGGGTACGCCGGAGGGTGTCGTCGGCCTCGGTGGGCGGCAGCGCGGGCAGGGCGGGCTGCTCGGCGAGTCGGGCCTCGGCGGCCTCGGCCCGCTGGGTCATCTCCCGGAGGCGGAGCTGGAGCTGGCCGATGGCGACGCCGACCCGCTCGAGGAAGTCATCGACCTCGTCGGGGTCGTAGCCGCCGAACTTCTTCTCGCGGAACTCGACGTCTTTCAGGAGCTGCGGGGTGACGTCCATCCGTGCAGCGTACCGAACCCCTCGGAAGACCATGGGGATCCCGGGACGTGTTCCGGGACCGCGATCGGGGCCGCGACGGGCCGGTTCAGCAGCCCAGGACCCGGCTCTGGATGAGCTGGATGGCGATCAGCACGATGATGGGCGAGAGGTCCATGCGGAAGCCGCCGCCGCCCACCGGCGGGATCACCCGCCGGATGGGCCCGAGCACCGGCTCGGTGACGGTGAAGAGGAACTGGTAGATCGACGCCATCGGTGTGCCCGGCTGCATCGGGAACCAGGACAGGATGATCCGCGCGAAGAGCGCGATGAGGTAGAGGGTGAGGATCGGGCAGAGGAGTTGCATGACGGCCTAGGAGTCGTGGAGTCCCCGCTCCTGCAACCGCCGGCGCTCCTCGTCGGAGACCTCCACGTCCGAGGGCGTGAGCAGGTAGACCTGGTCGGCCACCCGCTCCATCTGGCCGCTGAGGCCGTAGCAGAGGCCGCTGGCGAAGTCGATGAGGCGCCGGGCGAGGTCCCGGTCGGCGCCTTGCAGGTTCACGATGACGGGCTGGTTGCCCTTGAAGCGGTCGGCCACGTCCTGGGCGTCGGTGAACGACCGGGGCGAGACCACGTGGGGCTTGGCCTTGGCCACGGCGGGGATGGGGCGCACCGTGGAACCGCCGGAGTCGAGGGGCATCACGCCGGTCGGCCCGGGGGCGTCGTTGGGGATGGGTCGGATGGCGGCGACCCCGTCCTCGAGGTGCGGCTCGATCGGGGTGACGCCGTGGCGCGAGTCGCGCGGGTCGGGGGCGACGGGCTGCACGGGCCGGACGGGGACGGGCTGGCCCACGCCGGAGCCCAACGGAGCAGCAGCCGGCGACTGGTACCGCTCCAGGTGCCGATCGTCGTGCGCGTCGTAGTCGTCGTATTCCTCGTCGGGCCCGAGCCCGAGGTAGAGCATGGCTCGACGCCACGTGCTGGACATGGGGTTCCTCCTACGAAACCGTCAACGTTAGTGTCGCACGCCGGGAACCAGGTCGCGCGGAGCGTCGCTCGCCACCGGGCGTGCCGATGCCGGCGACCGAGCGCGACCGGCCCGCCGGGCACCTCACGGGCCCCGGGGCGGGCGTGCCCCGAACAGGCCGGTGCCGACCCGCACCATGGTCGAGCCCTCCTGCACGGCCACCTCGAGGTCGCCGCTCATCCCCATGGAACAGACCGTGAGGCCGAGGTGGTCGACGGTCGACCGCAGCCACCGGAAGCCCTCCCGGGCGTCGTCGGGCGGGCCCGCGGGGGCGACCCCCATCAGCCCGCGGACCTCGAGCCCGGCCGAGACCAGGTCCTCGACCAGGGCCGGCGCCTCGTCCCGACGACAGCCGCCCTTCTGCTCCTCGCCGCTCAGGTTGACCTGCACGAGCACGGCCGCGCCGGGCGCCCGCTTGGCGATCTCGGCTCCCAGCGACGCCCGGTCGACGCTCTGCCACAGCGCGACGTGGGGGGCGAGGGCACGCACCTTGTTGCGCTGGAGGTTGCCGAGGAAGTGCCAGCGGACGTCGTGGCCGGCCGCCTCCACGGTGGCGACCTTGGCCACCAGCTCCTGGGCGTAGTTCTCCCCGAGGTCGGTGAGCCCCGCTGCTGCAGCCGCGGCGGCGAGCTCGGGGCCGAAGCCCTTGGTGACCGCCACGAGGGTCACCGCCGCGGGGTCGCCCCCGGCGGCGGCGATGCGGTCGCGGACCCCGTCGGCCCGCTCGGCGATGGTGGACGCGTGGACGGGCGCGCCGTCACCGCTCACGGCGCCACCCACACCACGGCGGCGAGCCGGCCGACCTCGCGGCGGGCCCGGTGCGAGAAGTACCGGTCGGCGGCGCAGGCGGTGCACGCCGGCGATGCGGTGACGAGGGTGGCGCCGGCCCGCGCCACGGCGGTGGCCACCCCGGCGGGCAGG
The DNA here is from genome assembly GCA_041908445.1 of Acidimicrobiales bacterium. GTDB lineage: Bacteria > Actinomycetota > Acidimicrobiia > Acidimicrobiales > DATDAH01 > JAEUJM01. The sequence goes on from JAYRFK010000119.1 coordinate 119,140, forward strand.
TCGAGGGCGGGGGCGCCCTCGGTGGTGCGCCCGATGACGGCGGGCCCCAGGGCGTCGGCGACGGTGGCGAGGTCGTCCTCGCCGAACTCGTAGCACCCGGGGTGGATCATCGGGCCGGCGTGGGCCTCGACGGTCGTGGCCCCGAGCTCGCGCATCGCAGCCACGGTGGCGTCGACCACGCCGGCGGCCAGGCCCCGCCAGCCGGCGTGGACCGCAGCGACGACGCCCTCGGCACTGGTCAGTACGACCGCGCCGCAGTCGGCGGTCTGGACCGCGATGGGCACCCCGGGGGTGGCGGTGACGAGGGCGTCGGCCTCGGTGCCCCGGTGGGCGCCGGGCCGGTCGGCCACCACGACCGCGGGGCCGTGGACCTGGCGCAGCCAGTTCCAGTCGACGTCGGGCCCGCCGGCCCGGGCCAGCAGGGCACGGCGGCTGGCGTCCACCTCGGGCGCGTCGACGGCGAGGTCGCCGTCGCCCCGGGTCGAGAAGACCCACGCGGCGCGTCCCGCCCCGGGGGTCACGGCGCCGCGGGCGCTACTTGAGGAACGAGGGGACGTCGAAGTCGTCGCCCCCGTCGAGATCGTCGTCGTCGTCGTGGGTGGCGAACAGGTCGCCGGTGGGCTCGCGGTCGAGTGGCACCGAGCGCAAGAAGTCGGCGTCGCTCTGCTCGCTCGAGCGCTTGTCCTTGTCGTCCCAGCGGTCGAAGCCGGCGGCGATGACCGTCACCCGCACCTCGTCGCCCATCTCGTCGTCGATGATGGCGCCGAAGATGATGTTGGCGTCGGGGTGGGCGACGCCGTGGATGACCTCGGCGGCCTCGTTGACCTCGAGCAGGCCGAGGTCGCTGCCGCCGGAGATGTTGAGCACGATGCCCCGGGCGCCCTCGATGGAGGCCTCGAGCATCGGGCTGGAGATGGCGCCGCGGGCGGCGGCCAGGGCCCGGCCCTCACCGGAGGCGTAGCCGATGCCCATGAGGGCGGAGCCGGCGTCGCTCATGACCGTCTTGATGTCGGCGAAGTCGGTGTTGATGAGGCCGGGGGTGGTGATGAGGTCGGTGATGCCCTGGACGCCCTGGAGCAGGATCTCGTCGGCCATCTTGAAGGCGTTGAGCATCGAGGTCTTGTCGTCGGAGACCGTCAGCAGGCGGTCGTTGGGGATGACGATCTGGGTGTCGACCTTCTCCTTCAGGCGCTGGATCCCTTGCTCGGCCTGCACGGTGCGCCGGCGGCCCTCGAAGGTGAAGGGCCGGGTGACCACGCCGATGGTGAGGGCGCCGAGGTTGCGGGCGATCTCGGCCACGACCGGCGCCGCGCCGGTGCCGGTGCCGCCGCCCTTGCCGGCGGTGATGAAGACCATGTCGGCGCCCTCGAGGGCCGCGGCGATCTCGGCGCTGTGGTCCTCGGCGGCCTGGCGGCCGATCTCGGGGTCGCTGCCGGCGCCGAGGCCCCGGGTCAGCTCGCGGCCGATGTCGAGCTTGACGTCGGCGTCGCTCATCAGCAGCGCCTGCGCGTCGGTGTTGATGGCGACGAACTCGACGCCGTTCAACCCGGCGTCGATCATGCGGTTCACGGCGTTGACGCCGCCACCGCCGATGCCGACGACCTTGATGACCGCTAGGTAGTTCTGGGTGATGCCAACCATGGGTGCTCCCGTGCTCAGGCCGAGGCGGACACCGGATCTCCTGACAACGGCAAAAGCCGGGCACCAGCGGAACCCGGCCGAACCCTCGACAGGAGGTTGAACGTTGCGTTCAGGGCGCGCAAGGTCACCTCGCTCAACCTCACGCTAACCGAGACCCGTCCGGACCCGCAACCTCCGGGGCCGGCGGACGGGGCGATGCCGGGCCCGCTCACCCGCACCCCGGCACCCGGGTCAACAGCGGCGCCGACGCCACCGTCAGGTCGAGCGTGGCGATGCACGGGTCGACCGCCGCGACCACGCTGGCCAGGGCCACACCCTTGGCGGGCAGGTCCTCGAGGGCCCCGATGGTGGCCACGCCCCCCGAGTCGAGCCGGACGGTCACGGCCCCGTCGGCGTCGACGACGACGGCGTCGATCGCCGGCCGGGCCGACGCCGGGATGGCGGCGGCCACCGCGAACGCCCCGGCCGCGTCCTCGGGGGCCGAGGCCCCCACGGTGGGATCGACGGTCACGCCCTCGACGACCGGGAGGTCGGTGGGCTCCCCGTCGAGGCCGACCAGCACCCGCCCGTCGCCGTCGAGGGCGACCCAGGTGCCGTCCGCGCCCTGGGCGGCCGCCGCGGGCTCCCGTTCGACCACGCGGTAGCGCAGGGTGCCGGGCCACGAGCGCACCACGGTCGCCTCGTCGACCCACGGCAGCGCCTCGATGCGCCGGGCGGCGGCGCCGAGGTCGGCGGTGACGAGGGGCTCGCCGCGCTGGATGCCGGCGGCGGCGGCGACGTCCTCGGGATCGGTGCGGAACTGGCCCGCCACGGTGACGTGATCGACGTCGAACAGCGGCGTGAAGAGCAGGCCCACGAGCAGGAGGAGGACGCCCACCACGCCGGCGGCGATGACGAGCACCCGTAGCCGGCGGCGGCCCTCGGAGCGCCGGACCTCGACCCGGCGCGCCCGCAGCCGGGGGTCGATGGCCGGGGTCGCGCCGTCGACCTCACGCGCAGCCCGAGCGTCGCGGGTGGTGGTCGTCACCGACCCTCCACCTGAGGGTCAACCCCGTCGTCGCCGTCGCCGTCGGTGGCGGTGGCGAAGCCGACCAACCGGGTCTCGGGGTGCAGGTCGACCCCGGCGTGGGCGAGCACGCGCCGGCGCACCTCCTGCATCAGCGCGAACACGTCGTCGGCCGAGCCCCCCTCGTCGGCCTGGATGAAGTTGGCGTGCTTGGGCGAGACGTGGGCGGTGCCGACGCGCAGCCCCTTGGCGCCGGCGGCGTCGATGAGGCGGCCGGCGGAGTCGCCGTCGGGGTTGGTGAAGACCGAGCCGGCGTTCTGGCCGCCGGGCTGGTTCGCCCGCCGCCACCGCACGATCTCCCCGATGGCCGCCTCGGCCTCGGCCCGATCGCCCGCGGCCAGGGCCAGCTCGGCCTCGGCCACGACCTGGTGGGCCGCCACCGAGGACGTCCGGTACCCGAGGTCGAGGGCGGTGGCCGGCACCCATCCATCCTCACCGGTGGCGAGGTCGACGAGGTGGACCCTCACGAGCGAGGCGGCCAGGTCCGAGCCGTGGCCCCCGGCGTTCATGCGCACCGCGCCGCCGATGGAGCCGGGCACACCCACCGCCCACTCGAACCCGGTGAGGCCCGCCGCCGCGGTCTGGCGCGCCACCACGGGCAGGGAGGCGGCGCCGCCGGCGGTGACGCTCGTCCCCACGATCGTGACCGCCTCGAACTCGCCGGCCAACTGGATCGCCAAACCCCGGAACCCGGCGTCGGCGACCAGCAGGTTGGAGCCACGGCCGACCACCAGGGTCGGCACCGGGTCGGCGTGGACCGCCCGGGCGACGGCGGCGAGCTCGTCCGGCGAGCGCACCGTGACGAACAGGTCGGCGGCCCCGCCCACCCGGTAGGTGGTGAGGGGCCCGAGGGGGACGTCGCGTCCGGCGCGCTCCCCGAGGGCGGCGGCCACCCGGTCGAGGGCGGCAGTCGGGGTCACGGCCGCAGGGCGTCCTGCACCTCGTCGGCCAGCGAGGTCAGGTCACCGGCCCCCAGGGTCAGACACAGGTCACCGGGGCGCAGCACCGACCGCAGGTACGGGACGAGGTCCGGTCGCTTGGGCAGGTAGGCGAGGGGCCGCCACGGGTGGGCGTCGAGCACGGCGTTCACGATGAGCTTGCCGGAGACACCCGGCCGGGGCGCCTCCCCCGCCGGGTAGATGTCGGTGACGACCAGCAGGTCGGCCTCACCGAAGGAGTCGGCGAAGTCCTGCCACAGGGCCGAGATGCGGCTGAAGCGGTGGGGCTGGAAGACGCAGACGATCCGGCCCCAGTCCCCCTCCCCGGCGGCCTCGAGCGCGGCGGCGACCTCGGTGGGCAGGTGGGCGTAGTCGTCCACGAAGGTGACGCCGCCGACCTCACCCCGGAACTCGAAGCGCCGGGCCACGCCGGCGAAGCGCTCGAGCGCGGCCCGCCCCGCCTCGAAGGGCGCGCCCAGCTCGATACCGGTGACGAGCGCGGCGGCGGCGTTCAGCGCGTTGTGGCGGCCCGGCACCGGGAGGTGCACCCGGCCGAGGTCGGCGCCCTCGTGGCGCAGCGCGAAGGTCGTGCCGTTGCGCTCGACCACGGCGTCGACGAGGCGGTAGTCGGCGTCCTCGGCGAACCCGTAGGTCACCGCGCCCGCGGCGCGTCCCACGCGGGCGGCGGTCCCGTCGTCGGCGCACACGACCCGTGGCCCCGAGGCCTCCGTGAGGAACCGGGCGAAGGCGTCGAGCAGGGCCTCGTAGCTGCCGTAGTGCTCGAGGTGGTCGGGCTCGATGTTGGTGACGATGGCGACCTCGGCCCCGAGCTCGAGGAAGGTGCCGTCGCTCTCGTCGGCCTCGACCACGAACCACTCGCCCTGGTCCCACACCGCGCCGGTGCCGATCTCGTTGACGTCGCCGCCGATGATGAACGACGGCTGCAGGCCGGCCTCGATCAGCACGAGGGCGAGCATCGACGAGGTCGTGGTCTTGCCGTGCGTGCCCGCCACCGCGATGGTGCGGCGGGTGCCGGCGATGGCCGCCAGCGCGTCGGCCCGCCGCAGGACGGGGACCCCCCGCTCCCGGGCGACGACCACCTCGGGGTTGGTGGGCGGGATGGCGGTGGAGATGGTGACGGCGTCGACGTCGCCGACGTGCTCGGCGGCGTGGCCCACGGCGATGTCGAGGCCGCGGGCCCGCAGGCGCTCGAGGCCGGCGGAGGCCTTGAGGTCGCTGCCGGTCACCTCGTGGCCCATGTCGGCGAGGACGGTGGCGATGGCGCTCATGCCCGCGCCGCCCACGCCGACGACGTGGACCCGCCTCGGCTGCGAGAGGTCGAGGCGGTCAGCCACGGGCGTGCTCCTCGACCAGCGCCGCCACCGCGTCGCCCGCGTCCCGGCGGGCGGTGGTGCGGGCGGCGCGGCCCATGGCCTCGAGTCGGCCCGGCTCGGCCACGAGGGCGTCCACCTCGCGCACCAGGCGGTCGGCCGTGAGCTCGGCGTCCGGCACGAGCACCGCGGCGCCGGCGTCGACGAGGGCACGGGCGTTGGCGGTCTGGTGGTCGCCGGGGGCCCCGGGCAGCGGCACGAGGATGGCGGGCACGCCGATGGCGCCGAGCTCGGCGACGGTCGTGGCCCCGCTGCGGGAGAGCACGAGGTCGGCGGCGGCGAAGGCGCGCGGCATGTCGTCTTCGTAGCGGACGGAGACGTAGGTGACCCCCTCGACGACCGGTGCCGGCGCCCGCTCCGAGAGCGCCGCCCAGTCCCGCTCGCCGATGACGTGGCGCACGGTGAGCTCCCGGCGGGGTCGCCACGACGCCAGCGCGCCCACGACCGCCTCGTTGATCCGCAGGCTGCCGAGCGAGCCACCGAAGGCGAGGAGCACGGTCTGGCCGTCGGCGATCGACAGGGCCTCGCGGGCGCCCGCCCGGTCGCGGTCGCGGTCCACGGCGAGCACCTCGGGACGCACCGGGTTGCCGGTCAGCACCGCGCGAGGCAGGTCGGTGCCCGGGAAGGACACCGCGGCGGCCTTCGCGAACCGGGCGGTCAGGCGGTTGGCGGCGCCGGGCACCGCGTTCTGCTCGGCGACCACGATGGGGATGCGCAGGACGATCGCCGCGATGGCGCACGGGATCGAGGCGTAGCCGCCCATGGCGACCACGACCGCGGGCCGGTGGCGGCGCAGCATGGCGAAGGCGTGGGCCACCGCCTTCAGGAGGCCCCACACCGCCCCGACGTTGGCCAGGGTGAGCTTGCGCTGGATGCCCCGGCCGGGCAGCAGGGTGACGCTGAAGCCGGCGGCGGGCACGAGGCGGGACTCGCTCCCCCGCTCGGAGCCCACGAAGTGGATGGTGGCCGGGTCGTGGCCCCGGGCCACGAGGGCGCGGCCGATGGCGATGCCGGGCAGCGTGTGGCCGGCGGTGCCGCCGCCGGCGATCACCGCCCAGGCGGTGGTGGCGGCCCCGCCGGGCGCGCCCGCCGGTTCGGGCGCCGGCCCGGTCGTGTCGGGGCCCGGGCCCGCCTCGTTCTGCACTCCTGCGCTCACCTCACCGGCGCCCCGCCGCTCAGTCGGCGTGCGAGGCGATGTTGGCCAGGATGCCAGCTGCGACCATGGTGACCACCAACGACGAGCCGCCGAACGACACGAACGGCAGGGGCACGCCGGTGATGGGCAGCACGGCGACGACGACCCCGATGTTCATGAACGCCTGCACCGCGAACCAGGCGGTGATGCCTGCCGCGACGAGCCGGCCGAAGGTGTCCGCGGTGGACAGGGCCACCCGGATCCCGAAGTAGGCGAGGGCGAGGAACAGGCCGATCACGAAGGCGGCGCCGATGAGGCCGAGCTCCTCGGCGACGATGGCGAAGATGAAGTCGGTGTGGGCCTCGGGCAGGAACTCGTACTTGGCGCGGCTGGCGCCGAGCCCGACGCCCTTCAGGCCGCCCGAGGCGATGCCCACCAGGCTCTGGATGGTCTGGTAGCCCGTGTCGCCGGGGTCGGCCCACGGGTTCAGGAACGCGGTCATGCGGGCCCGGCGGTAGCTCGCCCCGAAGGCCAGGAAGCCGGCGACGAGGCCCCCGACGATGGCGATGCCGCCGAGGTGGTGGAGGCGCTGGCCCGCCACGTAGAGGACGGTCAGGACGATCGCACCGAGCACGATGGTCGTGCCCAGGTTCGGCTGCAGCATGAGCAGGGCGGCCACGCCGCCGAACACGATCAGGGCGGGCTTGAGGGTCAGCGCCACCACATGGGCCTTGCCCTCGCGCTCGCGGTCGGCGAGCAGCTTGGCGATGAACAGCAGCACGGCCAGCTTGGCGAACTCGGAGGGCTGGATGCGCAGAGCGCCCACGCCGAGCCAGCGCGACGAGCCGTTCACCTCGGTGCCGACGCCCGGCACGAGGACGAGCACGAGCAGGACCACCGTCCCGATGAGCATCGGGCCCACCCACTGGCGCCAGCGGCGGTAGTGGAGGCGGTAGGCCATGACCAGGCCGAAGGTGCCGACCGCGGCCCACAGCGCCTGGCGCTTGAAGCTGAACCACGTGGTGCCGTGGTCCTTGAGGTCGGTCACCGACGAGGCCGAGATGACCATCACCAGGCCGAACAGCACCAGGGTGGCGACCAGGCCCAGGATGGCCAGCGCCGGCGTGTTGGCCTGCGCCCGCCGGAGCCGGCCCGCGGGATGGCGCCGGCGGGACCCCTCGAGGTGGTCGGGGCCCTCGGGCGGGCGCGTGGTGGTCGTGGTGGCCATGGCGGTGCCTCCGTGGCGATCAGGCCGGTTGGGGCGCAGGTGGGGTCAGGGCGCGGACGGCGCGGGCGAAGTCGTCGCCGCGCTCGCCGTAGGACGAGTACCAGTCGAACGAGGCGCAGCCGGGCGACAGCAGGACCGCGTCACCGGGCCGGGCCAGGGCCGCCGCCCGCGCCACCGCGTCGTCCATGGACGTGGCGGTCTCGACCGGACGGCGGCCGGCGAAGGCCGCGGCGACGTCCGGGGCGGCCTCGCCGATGGCGACGACGGCGCGCACCCGCTCGGGACTGGCCGCCAGCGGGCCGAGGTCGATGCCCTTGTTGCGGCCGCCGGCGATGAGCACGACCGAGTCGAAGCCGGAGAGGGCGGCGGCCACGGCGTGGGGCACGGTGGCCTTGGAGTCGTCGTAGAAGCGGACACCGTCGCGCTCGCGTACGAGCTCGACGCGGTGGTGCATGCCCGCGAAGCCGGTCAGCGTGGACCGCACGCCGTCGAGGGTGGCGCCGGCGCCGAGGGCCGTGGCGCTGGCCGCAAGGGCGTTGGCGAGGTCGTGGGGGAAGGTGCGGAACAGCTCCTCGACCCGGACCAGCTCGGTGCCGTCATCGGTGACGAGGACGCCCTCGGCCAGGTGATAGCCGGTGCGCTCGCGCAGGGAGAAGGTCGTGCGCCGGGCGGCGCCGTGGTGGGCCGAGACGACGGGGTCGTCGGCGTTGGCGACCGCGAGGTCGTCGGCGCCCTGGTCGGCCCAGATGCGGGCCTTGGCCGCCTCGTACGCACCGAGCGAGGCGTGGACGTCGAGGTGGTCGGGGGCGAAGTTCAGCCACGTCGCCACCGCCGGCGCGAAGCGCTCGCTGTGGCCCAACCGGAACGACGAGGCCTCCACCACGAAGACCTCGGTGGCCGGGTCCTCGATGGCGGCGACCAGGGGGACGTCGGTGTTGCCGGCGGCCACCGCCCGTCGCCCGGAGGCGTTGAGCATGTCGGTGACGAGGGTGGTGACGGTCGTCTTGCCGTTCGTGCCGGTGATCGCGACCAGCGGCCGGTCGTCCCACGCCTCGGCGAGGTCGAACTCGGAGCGGACGGGCACGCCGCCGGCGCGGGCGAGGGCGAACACCGGGTGGGCGTCGGGCACGCCGGGGCTCGGCACGACCGCGGCGGCGGCGGTGACCAGGCCGGCCAGGGCGTCGGCCTCCGGGGCGGCCACGAAGTCCACGCCGAGGGCGGCGGCGGCGGCCACCTTGTCCCCGGTCGGCCGGTCCTCGACGACCACCACCTCGACGCCGTGCGCGACCAGGGCGCGAGCGACCGCCGCGCCGGTGACGCCCAGGCCGACCACGAGGTGGGGGGCACCCATCAGTCGATGGCCCCGGTGTTGATGAAGTCGGCGTAGAAGAAGCCGAGGGCGACGGCGGTGAGCAGGCCGGCGATGATCCAGAAGCGGATGATCACGGTGGTCTCGGGCCAGCCACCGAGCTCGAAGTGGTGGTGGATGGGCGCCATCCGGAAGATGCGGCGACCGCCGAAGAGCCGGAAGGCGGTGACCTGGAGGATCACCGAGAGCGTCTCCACCACGAACAGGCCGCCGATGACGACGAGCAGCAGGGCGGTGCTGGTGGTCAGGGCCAGGCCGGCCAGGCCGGCACCGATGGCCAGCGAGCCCGTGTCGCCCATGAAGATGCGCGCGGGTGCTGCGTTCCACCACAGGAAGCCCGTGCAGGCGCCGGTCATGGCTGCGGCCACCACCGCCAGGTCCAGCGCGTGGACGACGTCGTAGGTGAGCGGGTGCCGGAACGCCCAGAACCCGATGATGGTGAAGGCCATGAACGCGAACACCGCCGACCCGCCGGCCAGGCCGTCGAGCCCGTCGGTGAGGTTCACGGCGTTGGCGCTGCCGAGGATCAGCAGCACGGCGAACACGACCCACGCGACCGTGCCGAGCTCGATGTCGAACTGGTCCCAGCGGGTGATGGCCAGGGTGGTGTGCACCGGCGTGTGGATCACGGTCAGCACCGCGAAGCCCACGGCCACGATGAGCAGGCCGATGATCTTGGCCCGCTTGTTGAGGCCGAGGTTCCGCTCCCGGGAGACCTTCAGGTAGTCGTCGACGAGCCCCACGAGGCCGGCGCCCACGATGGCGGCCATGACCAGGAGGCCCGAGCGGGTGATGATCCGGCTGTTGGAGATGTCGCTGATGACGTAGCCGGCCACGGCGCCGATCACGATGGCGAGGCCGCCCATGGTGGGCGTGCCCGCCTTGGTGATGTGGCCCTCGGGGCCGTCCTCGCGGATGGGCTGGCCGAGGTGCGCGTTCGTGAGCCACGTGATCAGCAGCCGGGTCACGACGAGCGAGACCACGAGGCCGATGCCGCCGGCGACGAGGAGGGTCTTCACGACAGCAGCTCCCGGGCCACGGCGCGGTCGTCGAAGGGGCGGCGCTCGTCCCCGACCTGCTGGTACGTCTCGTGGCCCTTGCCGGCGATGACGACGAGGTCACCCGGGCGGGCCTCCTCGAGCGCGAGGGCGATGGCCCGGCGGCGGTCCGGCTCCACCGCCAGGGTCGTGTCGTCTGCGATGCCTGATCTCACCTGGGAGATGATGGCTGCTGGGTCCTCGCTGCGGGGGTTATCCGACGTCAGCACGACCCGGTCGGCCAGGCGGGCGGCCACCTCCCCCATCAGCGGGCGCTTCACCGTGTCGCGGTCGCCGCCGCACCCGAACACGACCAGCACGCGGCCGGCGCCGACGAGCTCGCGGGCCGTCTCCAGCACGTGCTCGAGGCCGTCGGGGGTGTGGGCGTAGTCGACGACCACGCCGAAGGGCTGGCCCGCCTCGACCGCCTCGAAGCGTCCGGGCACCGGTCCGGCGGCGGCGAGCCCCTCGGCCACCGCCGCCGGCTCGATGCCCAGGGTGATCGCGGCCTCCGCGGCGGCCAGGGCGTTGCTGACGTTGAACCGGCCGCCGAGGGGCAGGGTCACGTCGACGCCCCGCCAGTGGAAGCGGCTGGTGGCCTGCCCGACCTCCAGGTCCTCGACGTCGCCCACCGAGTAGCCCCGCGTGGGCACGACGGCGGCGTCGAGGAGCAGCCGACCCCGCGGATCGTCGACGTTGACGACCGCGGAATCGGCCAGCTCCGGGGTGAAGAGGCGGGCCTTGGCCTGGAAGTACTCCTCCATCGAGGCGTGGAAGTCCAGGTGCTCGGCGCTCAGGTTGGTGAACACGGCGACGCGGTAGCGGGTGCCGTCCACGCGGTGCAGCGCCAGGGCGTGCGACGAGACCTCCATGGCCACGGCGTCGACGCCGTCGGCGACGAAACCGGCCAGCAGGCGCTGCAGCTCCGGCGCCTCGGGGGTCGTGCGGGCGCCGGTCAGCGTGCCGATGACCTCGGCCCGCCGTCCGGCGGCCTCGAGCACCGAGCGCAGGAGATGCACGGTCGTGGTCTTGCCGTTGGTGCCGGTGACGCCGACCACGTCCAGGGCCCGGGAGGGGTGGCCGTAGACCGCCGCCGACGCCGGCGCCATGGCCAGGCGCACGTCGGGCACGACGACCTGCGGCACGGGCAGGTCCAGGGGGCGTTCGCAGAGCAGCGCCACCGCGCCCGCGGCGACCGCCGCCGCGGCGTGGTCGTGGCCGTCGGCGTGCTCGCCCCGCACGCAGCAGAACAGGTCACCGGACGCAACGGCGCGACTGTCGTGGCTCACGCCCGACAGCTCGACGCCGGCGTCACCGGTGCCCGGGGCCCGCTCGGCCCCGGGCAGCTCGGCGAGCAGCGCGTTCAGGTCCACCGCACCGTCACGATCACGGCACCGGGGTGCCGAGGCCGTCCTGGCTGGGATCGATGCCCGCAACGGGCGGCGTGGCCGTCTCGAGCTGCGCGGGCGGGGCGATCCCGTAGCGGGCCAGAGCGAACTGGCCGAGCTGCGAGAAGACCGGGGCCGAGACCTCGCCGCCGTAGATCGACGAGGTGGGCTCGTCCAGCACGACGATCATCGTGAGCTCGGGGTCCTCGGCGGGCACGAAGCCGGCGAAGGTCGCCACGTAGTGGTAGTTGCCCGCGGCGTCCTCGTAGCCCCCGGTGTCCTGGGGCTTGCGGGCGGTGCCGGTCTTGCCGGCCACGCTGTAGCCGGGGATGGCGGCCGACGTGCCGGTGCCGGTGTCGACCACCGACATCATCATCGTGGTGAGCTGGCGGGCGGTGCTCGTCGACACCACCCGGTGCGGCTCGGGGGCGGCGACCGGGTGGCGGGTGCCGTCGTCGCCCACCCGGGCGAGCACGAGGCGGGGCGGGACGTAGACGCCGTCGTTGGCGACCACGTTGAAGGCGCTGAGCATCTGCATGGCGGTGACCGAGATGCCCTGGCCGATCGGGATCGAGCCGATCGAGGTGCCCGACCACTCGTCGAGCGGCAGGGTGATGCCGGCGGCCTCGTGCGGGAAGTCGAGCGCCGTGGGCCGGCCGAAGCCGAAGCGGCCGAGGTAGTCGTCGAGGCGCTCGGCGCCGAGCCGCTGGGCGACCATGATCGTCCCGACGTTCGACGACTGGGCGAGGATGTCGTTGACGCTCAAGTCGACCGGCGCGTGCGGGTCGTGGTCGGTGAAGCGGTGGTCGGCCACCTGGATGCCGTCGGGCACCAGGAAGCGGGTGGCGGGCTCCACCACGCCCTCCTCGAGCGCGGCGGCCATGGTGACCACCTTGATCACCGAGCCGGGCTCGTACATCGCGGTCAGGGCCCGGTTGTTGCTGCTCGGGACCGCCGGGCCGCGGCTGCCGTCCTCGTTCTGGGTGGCCTCCACGTTGGCCATGGCGAGCACCTCGCCGGTGCCGACCCGGCTGACGATGGCGATGCCGCCGAGGGCCCCGGTGGCGTCGACCTGCTGGGCGAGGGCCCGCTCGGCCTCGAACTGCAGCCCCCGGTCCAGGGTGAGCACGAGGCTGTCGCCCTGCTGGGCGGGGGTCAGGTGCTGCTCGCCCGACGAGATGGTGTCGCCGTCGGGCGCGCGCTCGACGGTGAGCTCACCCGGCGTGCCGGTGAGGGCCTGCTCGTACTGCTGCTCGATGCCCGACAGGCCGGTGTTGTCGACGCCGACGGCCCCGATGACCGAACGGGCCAGGTCGCCCGAGGGCTCGAAGCGGGCGGGCTCGTCCATGAGGTGGATGCCGGCGAGGTCGAGGTCGCGCACCTGCTCGGCGAGCTCGTCGGGCTGCTGGCGGACGAGGTAGGTGAACTCGGTGTCCGCGCTCAGCTTCTCGACCAGCTCGGCCTGGTCCATGCCCAGCACCGGCGCGAGGTGCGCCGCGGCGGCCACCGGGTCCTCGATCTCCTGCGGGTTGGCGTACACGGTGCTCTGGTTGACGCTGAGGGCGAGGTCCTCGCCGTTGCGGTCGAGGATCGAGCCGCGCGCCGCGGGGAGGTCGATGGAGCGCACCCGCTGCTGCTCGCCGAACGCGACGTAGCGCTCGGGGCTCACGGTCTGGAGCTCGGCCACCCGCACCAGGAGCAGGCTGAAGAGGAACAGCAGCACGAACAGCAGCGACATCAGGCGCCGGCGCGGGTGGGGGCCGCGGCCCGTGCGGCGGCGCGCCGGCTGGGGCGAGGCGTGGCGCTCGGCGGCGGGACGGTCCCCTGCCGGGCGGCGCGCGGGCCGCGACGCGGAACGGCCCCCGGCCGGATCGGTCCGGGGGCGCTCGGCGCCGGGGCGGTCGGATCGACTCCGGGCCGTCCCGGGCCCGCCGGTGGCGGGACGGGCGGCGCCCGCCCTTCCCGGCGCCCGCGCGGGCCGGGAAGGGGGGCGACGGCGGGGGCCCGCCGGGGCGGTCACGGTGCCAGGACCTCGTCGACCGGGCCGGCCGCGGTCTCGTCCAGGGACACCTCGGCCTCGGGCGCGGCGACCTGGCCGGTCGCGGTGGCCGTGGGATCGGCGCCGGCGGGGGCGGTGGTGGCGGGCACCTGGCTGACGAAGGTGGGACCGCCGGCGGGGGCGACCATGCCGAGGCGCTGGGCCTCGCTGACGATGCGCTCGGGGGCGGCGAGCTCGGCGGCCTGGAGGCGCAGGGCCTGGGCCTCGGCCTGGCGGTCCGAGATCTCCTGCTGCACCCGGTCGAGGTGCATCTGGCCGGCCACGTTCTGGGTCTGGAGGACCGCCACCGCGAACAGGACGGCGAAGAGCACGCCGGCGCCGATGAGCAGGGCGGCGCGGCGGTTGACCTTGGCCTTGCGGACGACGGTGGGCCGCGTCCGGGGCGCCGGCTCGACGAGGCGCAGGTGCGACGGGCGGCTGGCCGGCGCCGGTGCCGGCGCGTGGCGCGGGTGACGGCGCGGCGCCGTGACCGGGGCGAGTGCGGGGCTCATTCAGCGTCCTCCAGGGGGAGCTTCTCGACGGCACGGAGACGGGCGCTCTCGGCGCGCCGGTTGGCGGCCACCTCGGCCGCCGAGGGCTTCCACGCGCCCCGCTTGAGGAGGCGCACGGTGGGTCGCGCCCCGCAGGCGCAGGGCAGGGTGGGCGGGCAGGTGCAGTCGCCGGTGGCGGCCGAGCGGAAGGTCGCCTTGACGATGGTGTCCTCGCCCGAGTGGTAGGCCAGCACCGCAGCCCGGCCGGCCGGGCGCAGCAGGTCGATGGCCTGGTCGAGGGTGCCTTCGAGGATCTCGAGCTCGTCGTTGACGGCGATGCGGAGCGCCTGGAAGGCGCGGCGGGCGGGGTCGCCGCCCGTGCGGCGGGCGGCGGCGGGGAGGGCGTTGCGGACGATCTCGGCCAGCTCGTCGGTGCGCTCGATCGGGCGGGCGGCGACGATGGCACGGGCGATCGGGCGGGCGTAGCGCTCGCCACCGGCGTCGCGGAGCAGGTCGGCCAGGGCGACCTCGTCCCACCCGTTCACCACGTCGGCGACGGTGCGCTCCTGGGTGCGGTCCATGCGCATGTCGAGGGGGGCGTCCGAGCGGTAGCTGAAGCCGCGCTCCGGCCGGTCGAGCTGCGGCGAGCTGACGCCCAGGTCGCAGAGGACGCCGGAGACCTCGTCGACGCCGAGGTCCTGGACCGCCTCGGCCAGGTGGTCGAAGCGCGTGTGGCGCAGCGCCACCCGGTCGCCGAAGGGGGCGAGCCGGGCCGCGGTGGCGGCCAGGGCATCCTCGTCCCGGTCGAGGCCGAGGAGCGTGAGGTGGTCGTGGGCGCTGAGCAGGGCCTCGGCGTGGCCGCCGCCGCCGACGGTGGCGTCGACGAGCAGGCCCGCGGGGACCGGGGCGAAGAGCTCGACGATCTCGTCGACCATCACCGGGGTGTGGGCGAAGTCGCTCATGCGGGCGCCACCCACGGCGTCGTCACCACGGCGACGAGGCGGGCGGGCGCGGCGCCACCGCGCTCATCGGCTGCCCCCCGGCCAACGGGAGCACGTCGGGATTTCTCCCCGATCGGGCGGGATGGGAGACGGGCGGAGTAGGGGTCTGCCACCTCGTCGGCCGGGAGGCAGCGGATGAGCGCGATGGCCGCGCCCTGCTGCCGGAGGGAGGGATGGGTGTGGCGGCGGCTCGGGTGCACGGCGCTCACCGCTTCCGCATGGCGATCGCGTCGGCGACCTTCGGGCGCACCTCGGCGCGGCGGGCCTTGAAGCGCGATGCCGGGAACACGTCGATGTGGTCCTTGTTGCCGGCCATGATCACGTCGGCGCCCCGGAGCTCGTCGGTCAGCAGCTCCTCGGGGATGACGATCCGGCCCTGGCCGTCGGGCTTCACGGGCTGGGCGGAGGCCCACAGGTAGTCGAGGGCGTCGTTGATGTCGGCGTCCTCGATGTCGCCCGCCTCGGCCCGGGACTGCAGGTCGACGGTGAGCTTCTCGACGAAGGCGTCGAAGGCGTCCTCGGGCCAGATGCTCAGCCGGTCGCCCATGTCGGTGATGAGGACGTGGTCGCTGGGCAGGCCGTCGCGGAGGCGGGACGGGAGCACGACGCGTCCCTTGTCGTCGAGCGAGCGCTCGAACTGCCCCGCGAACTTCACGATCGGTCTCCGGTGGTGGTGGTGGTGGTGGTGGGTCCCTCACCGCCGCGCGCCGACCCGTGGGTCGGCGTGGGCGATAGGTGCCACTATCGACCACTTCTCCCCAAACGTCAACATTTTCTGCCTCAGAGTGGTTTTTTCACCCTGCAGAGGCTCGATCGTGGGTTTTCCTGGTCAGCGCCTCCCCTCGATGGTCGTGAGCAGGGCCGCGGCCAGCGGGCCCAGCCGATCCCTGCCCACGCCGGTGGCCACATCGGCCAGGGCCGCGGCGCCCTCCGCCCGTTCGGCGGGGTCGAGGGCGAGGACGTCGAGCAGCGGCCGCGGGTCCCAGTCCGCCAGCACGAGGCACTGGAAGCGGGCACCGGCCCGGGTGCGGCGCTGCGAGAGCCCCACCACCTTGCGGCCACCGATGGTGACCTCGCCCGACCCGAGCCCGGCGAAGCACACCCGGGAGGACCACTCGGTGCGCACCGGCGGGCCCTCGTGGACCTCGGCGTCGATGCCGACCGCGGCGAGGGCGTCGACCCAGACCTCCCCCAACCAGCGGAACGAACGGCTCACGTCGTCGTCCCAGTAGGGGTCGGTCGCGGGCAGCAGGACGTCGAGCCAGCGCATCTCCCCCGGCACCAGCAGGACGGCGCCGCCGCCGCTGCGGCGGCGGACCACCTCGAGGCCGGCGGCCTCGGCGCGGGCGACGTCGACGGCGTCGGGCGCCTGCGCGCTGCCGAGGGCCACCGCCGGCGTCGTGGCCCCCATGACCCAGACCGAGCGCTTCACGACCTCCGGGAGGGCCAGGCCGTGCAGGAAGGCGGGCGAGCCGAGCCGATGCTCGATGCGCCACCGGCCCTTGCGACGGGCCTTGCGCTCCTTCTTGGCCTGCTTGAGTGCCTTGCGGGCGGCCCGCTCAGCCGCGTCCTCGGCCGGGGAGCGCTCGGCCACCGTCCGACCGCCCTCAGCCGCCGGCGACGCGGGGCCAGGCGCGGCACCAGTGCAGGTAGGTGATCAGATCCGCGACCTCGGGGTCGCGCTCGGGATCGCCGTAGGCGGTGACCAGGCGGAAGCGCAGGTACTCCTCGTCGGGCAGCGGCAGCAGGGGCCAGCGGTGCCACCAGCCGGGTCGGGCCAGGCGAAGGAGCTGGCCGAGTGCCGTGGCCCACAGCCGGGGTCGAGCCAGCACCGCCAGCGTCGCGCGCAGCCCCCAGCTCATCGGGGCCAACCTACCGGTCGCCGGGCGCGGCCCCGACGGTGCCCGCCGACGCCTCCGGTGGCGAGATCGCCGGCGCGGCGAGGATCGGGTGCCCCAACCCGGCCCGCGCCACCGCGGCGGCGCCGACCAGCGGCCCGTCCGCGCCGAGCCCGGCCGGCCGGATCCGGGCCCCGGCGGAGAAGGCGAGGCGGGCGCACCGGTCGAGCTCGTCCTGGGCGGGCCCGAAGAAGTCGTCGCCGAAGCCCAGCGCGACCGAGCCGGCGACCACGGCGAGGCGGAGGTCGAGCAGGTTCGCGACCGACGCCACGGTGCGCCCGACCAGCCGCCCCGTGCGCTCGCGCACCTCGGGCGTCGCCTCGGCGGCGGGGCGGCCGGTGACGGCGGCGATGGCGGTCCCCGAGGCCTCGGCCTCCAGGCACCCCCGGGCGCCGCAGCCGCACACCCGCCCCCCAGGCTCGACGATGACGTGGCCGATGTGGCCCGCGTTGCCCTGGGCCCCCTCCAGCAGTCGGCCGTCGAGCACGATCCCCCCGCCGACGCCGGTCGACACGACCATGGCCAGGAAGTCCCGCTCCCCCGCTGCCGCACCGATCCAGCCCTCGCCGAGGGCCAGCGCCTTGGCGTCGTTGTCGACGAAGGTGGGCAGCCCGGTGCGCTCGGCCAGGCGCGCCCGCAGGGGGAACCCCCGCCACCCGGCGATGTTCAGGGGGCTGACGGTCGCCCCACCCCGCTCCATCGGGCCGCCGCTGCCCACGCCGCACGCCGCGGGCGGGTCGCCCTCGGCCGCCGCGAGCGCCAGCACCTCGTCGACCAGCGCCGCCAGGGGGGCGAACACCGCCTCGGCGTCGGCGACCGCCGGGGTGGGCGCCCGGCGGGCATGGCGCAGGGCGCCGTCGGGCGACACCAGCCCGGCGGCCATCTTGGTGCCGCCCACGTCGACCGCGAGCACGGTGGTCACGCCCCCCATTGTGCGCGCGGCCCCTCTAGGCTCGACCGGATGGCGCTGCGTGAGCCGGAGCCGCAGGCAGACGTCTTCGCCCGCGTCCAGGCCAACATCGAGCAGGTCATCCAGGGCAAGAGCGGCGTGGTCCGCCAACTGCTGCTGTGCCTCGTGGCCGAGGGGCACCTCCTGCTCGAGGACGTGCCCGGCGTCGGCAAGACCAGCCTGGCCAAGGCCCTCGCCGCCTCCCTCGACTGCACGTTCGGCCGGGTGCAGTTCACGCCCGACCTGCTGCCGTCCGACCTCGTCGGCGTCAACGTGTGGAGCCGGGCCGAGGGCCGCTTCGAGTTCCGGCCGGGCCCGATCTTCGCCGGCATCGTCCTCGGCGACGAGATCAACCGGGCCTCGCCCAAGACCCAGTCGGCCCTCCTCGAGGCCATGGGCGAGCGCCAGGTCACCGTCGACGGCGTCACCTATCCCATGGCGCCGCCGTTCATGGTGATCGCCACCCAGAACCCGGTCGAGCACGAGGGCACCTATCCCCTGCCCGAGAGCCAGCTCGACCGCTTCCTCATGCGCCTGTCGGTGGGCTACCCCTCCAGGGAGGCCGAGATGGAGGTCCTCGAGGCCCACGGCGACCACGACCCCCTCGAGGGCCTGGCCGCGGTGGCCGGCACCGAGGACATCGCCGCCCTGGCCGCCGCCGCCCGCGAGGTGCACGTGGCGCCGGCGCTGCGGGAGTACCTGGTCGACCTGGCCGATGCCTCCCGCCACCACCCCCACCTCGCCCTCGGCATGTCCCCCCGGGCGGCGCTGGGGCTCCAGCGGGTCGCCCGGGCCCGGGCCGCCGCCGGAGGCCGGGCCTTCGTCGTCCCCGACGACGTGAAGGCGCTGGCCCACCCCGTGCTCGACCACCGCCTCCTGCTCACCCCCGAGGCGCAGCTCCAGGGCTACTCGGCAGCCGACGCGGTCGAGGACCTGCTGCGCACCGTGCCCATCCCGAGCGGGCGCGGCGACCGGGCCGACCGGGGCGACCGGGGCTAGGCGGGCCACGTGCTCACCCGCACCGGCTGGCTCGCCGCCGGCGGGGCGGTCGCGCTGCTGGCCGCCGGCCGGCTCTTCGCCCTCGACGAGGCCTTCGTGGCCGGCGCGACCATCGGCGTCCTCGTCGTGCTCGCGGCCGTGGGCGTGGCCCTCGTCCGGGTGCGCATCGACGTGGCCCGCGACCTGCACCCGGCCCGGGTGCACGCCGGCGCGTCGAGCAGCGTGGTCCTGGAGGTCCGCAACCGGGGACGGCGTCGGACGCCGGTGCTCCACCTCGTCGACCGGGTGGCGGGCACCAGGGGCGCCCGGCTGGCGGTGGCGCCGCTCGAGCGCGAGGCGGCCACCGGTGCCGCCTACGAGCTGCCGACCGAGCGGCGGGGCCTGCTCGCGGTCGGCCCCCTCGAGGTGGTGGTCACCGACCCGTTCGGCCTCGCCCAGGCCCGGGTGCCCGCCGCCGGCGTGTCCGAGCTCACCGTCTACCCGGCGGTCGACGACGTGGCGCCGGTGCCCCTGTCGTCGGGCACCGACCCCCACGCCGGCCGGGACCAGCGCCACCGCCTCAGCCCCGCCGGCGAGGAGTTCTTCGCCCTGCGCGAGTACGTCGTCGGCGACGACCTGCGCCGGGTGCACTGGGCGTCGACCGCCCGCCGGGACCAGCTCATGGTCCGCCAGGACGAGCTGCCGTGGCAGGGGCGCGCCACGATCTTCCTCGACAACCGGGCCGGCTACCGACCCGACGAGGCCCTCGAGCCCGCCGTGCGGGCGGCCGCCTCGCTCGTCCACGCCGGCCGGCGCCACCACCAGCAGGTGCGCCTCGTGACCGCGGACGGCGAGGACTCCGGGTTCGCCGCGTCCCACGCCCAGGTGGAGGGGGTGTTCGAGCGGCTCGCCGTGGTGGGGACGACGCCGGCGCACGACCTGCGGGTGGCGCTCGACCGGCTGGGTCGCCGGTGCGGCGGGACCCTCGTGCTGCTGCTGCCCGCCGACGTGGTGCCCGAGGACGTCGCCCGGCTGCGGCGCCTGAGCACCCGCTACGGCCGGGTGATCGTGGTCCTGTTCGAGCCGTCCTGCTGGGACCCGGGGGCGGCGGCCCCGTCGCGTCCCCACCTGGGCCAGGTCGTCCGCGTCACCGCCGCCCACCCCTTCCCCGTCGCCTGGTCGGCCCACCTCTCCCCCGTGCCGGGTGGCGCCGCCGGCCGCCGCGGGACCGGCGCGACCCGGGCGCCCGGCGCGCCCGGTTCACCCGGCGCGCCCGGACGGGTCGGGACCACCGGCGCCCGCACCGAGGCGACCCCCGACGTCGAGGTGCCGGCGCCGTGACCGGCACCGCCCGCCGCGCCCGCCTCCGGGTGCCCGCCGAGGCCGCCCTCGTGGCGGTGACGCTCGCCGCCCTCGTCGGCCTGCACCCCCTGTTCGTGGGCTGGTCCTACCTCCCCCGCCTCGTGATCGTGGCCCTGGCCGCCCACGCCACGGTGATCGCCGTGCGCCTCCTCGGCGGCCGCCTCGTGGTGGCCGGCCTGGCGGCGAGCGCCGCCTTCGTCCTCACGACCACGTGGATCTTCGAGGCGTCGACCACCTGGTACGGGCTGCCCACCGCGGCCACGTGGCACGCCGCGTCGGACGACCTCGCCCGCGGGTGGACGTCCTTCCAGGAGGTCGTCGCCCCGACGCCGGCGAGCACCGGCTTCCTCCTCGCCACCGCGGTGGCGGTGTGGCTCGCGGCCTTCATCGCCGACTGGGCGGCGTTCCGCCTGTCGGCGCCGTTCGAGGCCATCGTGCCCACGGCCGGCCTCGTGGCCTTCGCCGCGGTGCTCGGCGGCGAGGACCACGCCGTCACCGGCACCATCGCCTACCTGGCCACCGCCCTGGCCTTCCTCCTCCTGCACCGCGCCCACCGCCAGGAGACCACCGTGCGGTGGGTCGCCACCGGCACGGGCCGCGGGGTGCGCGCCCTCGTCGGCGTGGGCGCGGCGCTGGCGGTGGCCGCGCTGGTCGCCGGCGTGCTGGTGGCCCCGCGCCTGCCCGGTGCCGACGAGCCCGGGCTCATCAGCCTCGACGGCCGCGGCCCGGGCGGTGGCTCCCGGGTGACGCTGAGCCCCCTGGTCGACATCCGCTCCCGCCTGCTCGACCAGCGCCGCACCGAGGTCTTCACCGTCCGGTCGGCGGTGCCCTCCTACTGGCGCATGACCTCGCTCGACCGCTTCGACGGCGAGCTGTGGTCCTCCGGCGGCACCTTCGAGGAGGCCGACGGCAGCCTGCCCAACGGCCTCGCCCCCGAGCGTCGCTCGGTGCAGGTGGCGCAGGAGTTCCACATCGAGGCGTTGTCGGCCATCTGGCTGCCGGCCGCGTTCGAGCCGTCGTCGGTCGACGCCCGCGGCCTCGAGGTGCGGTGGGAGCCGGCCTCGTCGACCCTGATCGTCGACCGGGACCGGGCCACCTCCGACGGCACGACCTACCGGGTGGTGTCGTCGCTCCCCCAGCTCGACCCTGCGGAGCTGCGGTCGGCGCCGTCGGCCCCCGAGGACCTGCTCGCCCACTACACCGCCCTGCCCGACGGCTTCAGCCCGGGCGCGGTCGCCACCGCCCAGCGGGTCGTCGCCCGCGCCACCACCGACTACGACCGCGCCCGGGCCCTGCAGGACTGGTTCCGGGACCGCTTCGAGTACCGCACCGACATCCCCGCTGGCCACGGCGAGAGCGCCATCGACGCCTTCCTCGCCCGCCGGGCCGGCTTCTGCGAGCAGTTCGCCGGCGCCTACGCGGCCATGGCCCGCAGCCTCGGCCTCCCGGCTCGGGTGGCGGTGGGCTTCACGCCGGGCGAGCGCAACGCCGCCGACCTCGACGAGTGGATCGTGCGGGGCGAGAACGCCCACGCTTGGCCCGAGGTCTACCTGAGCGGGTTCGGTTGGGTGGCGTTCGAGCCGACCCCCGGGCGGGGCGCCCCGAACGCCGAGTCCTACACCGGGGTGCGCCCCGACCAGGCCACCTCGAGCGGCGACGAGATCACGCTGCAGTCCTCGGCCACCCCCGCCACCACGGTGCCCCCGGCCACGGTCGCCCGCCCGGTGCCGAGCGCCGAGCCGACCGGGCCCGCCGACACGGGTGGCGACACGACGGGGTCGCCGTGGCCCGGCCGCCTCGCGCTCGGCGCCTTCCTGGTGCTCGCCGCGGCGGCGCTCTACGTGCTCGCCGTGGCGACCGCGCTGGGGGTGCGGCGGCTCCGCTGGCGGGCCCGGGCCCGACGAGGCCCCGACGAGCGCACGCGCGTCGCGTGGCTCGAGGCCAACGACGCCCTCGCCGTCACCGGCCTGGCCCCCGAGCCCGCTGAGACCCCCCTCGAGTTCGCGGCGAGGGCCGGGGCCCGCGTCGAGACCGGTCGGGAGGCCCACCGTGCGCTCGCCCTCGCCACCACCGCCGCGGACTACGCCGACGGCGGGGTCAGCGCCGACGACGCGGCGCAGGCCGAGGCCCACGCCCGCACCGTGGTGGACGGGGTGCGCCGGCGCACGCCGTGGCGGCAGCGGGCGGCGCGCCGACTCGGGCTCGACCGGCGACGCGACCGGTCCGCCGGCTGATCTGCTGGGCGCTCGACGACTCGGGCGCCGGCGCGGCGAGCGGCGCTCGGGCGCCGGCGGCGCTCAGTCCTCGCGGTTGAAGCGGTCCCGCATGCGCTGGCTGGTGGACCCCAGGTAGTCCTTCAGGCCGGCGGAGCGGTTGGAGCGGGTCATCTGCTCGAGGCCGGCGCGGCCCAGCTTGCGGGCGTTGCGCTCGAACCACAGGGCGCTGACGAGCATGACCAGGAAGCCGCCGAAGGCGAGCAGGAACGACTGCGAGAGGGTGGCGATCATCAGCACCACGCCGAGGATGAACGTGAGCGTCGCCCACTTCATGTTGCGGAACGCGTGGGTGTAGATCGTGGTCGAGCCGACCTCACGGGCGAGCTGCGGATCGCTCTCGGTCAGCCGCTGCTCGATCTCGAAGAGGATCCGTTGTTCGTCCTCGGAAAGCGGCACGGAAACATGATTCCACAAGCGCTCCCCGCCAACAACGCGCATGGGGTGCATTTCCCCCGGCGATGGGTGGGTGGACGACCGCTCAGGGGCGGGGTGCGTCGGGCCCCCACTGCTGGTCACCCCGCTGCTTCACGGTGAGGCCGCCGGGCCCGGCGAGGCGGGCGGGGCCGATCGCGGTGGTGCCGAAGCGCTCGCGGATCTCGTCGACCGCCCGGCTGGCCTCCCCCCAACCCGGCCCGTCATCGGCGGGGGCGAGGTCCTCGTCGAACAGGGCCAACTGGTGCGCGATCGCGGCGGTGAGCCCCCCGCCACCGACCCCCAGCAGGCGCACGCCCGGTGACGGGTCCACCGAGGCGAGCAGCCCCTTGGCGGCGCGGGCCAGGTCGGGGCCGGTGTCGACCGCCTCGTCGAGGGTGACCGAACGGGTGATGGTGCGGAAGTCGCCGAAGCGGACCTTCAGCACGACTGTCCGCGCCGCCACCTCGTGCGCCCGCAGCCGAGCCGCCACGGCGTCGGCCATGCGGACGATCTCGCGCTCGAGGGCGGCCCGGCTGTGGTGGTCCCGGGCGAAGGTCTCCTCGTGGCTGATGGACTTGGGCGCCTGGTCGGGCACGACGGCACGGTCGTCGACCGCGCGGGCGAGCGCGTGCAGGTGGGTGCCCGAGGCCTTGCCCAGCGCACCCACGACCACGTCGAGGGGCAGGGTCGCCAGGTCGCCGACGGTCAGCACCCCGAGGCGCTCGAGGCGCTGGCGCGTGACGGGACCCACCCCCCAGAGGCGCCCCACCGGCAGCGGGTGCAGGAAGGCGAGCTCCTGGCCGGGTGCCACCACGGTGACGCCGGCGCCGGGCTCGATGCCCTGCACCGACGCCCGGGGCTTGGCCTCCTGCGAGGCCAGCTTGGCCAGGAACTTGTTGGGGGCGACGCCGACGCAGCAGGTCAGGTGCTCCTGCTCGTCGACCCGGCGGCGGATGTCGTGGCCGGCGGCCTCCCCGCTCCCCCAGCGGCGCATCGCGCCGGTCAGGTCGAGGAAGGCCTCGTCGAGCGAGAGGGGCTCGACGAGCGGCGTGTAGGTGCGGAAGAGCTCCATCACCCGGGCGCTGACCTCGCTGTAGGCGGCGTGGTCGCCCCGGACGAACACGGCGTGCGGGCACAGCCGCCGGGCCCGGCTGCTCGGCATGGCCGAGTGCACGCCGTACATCCGGGCCTCGTACGACGCGGCCGCCACCACGCCCCGGTCACCCTCGCCGCCGACGACCACCGCCTTGCCCACGAGGCCGGGGTCGCGGTTGCGCTCGACCGCGACGAAGAAGGCATCCATGTCGACGTGCAGGATCGTGCGCTGCGGTGCGCCGGCGTGGGCCGTGCCGGCGGGCGGGCGCTCGTCGTCAGCCGGCTGCGTCCCGGCGGGCGAACGGTCGGCGGGGTGCGGGTCGGTGTGCGGCTCGTCGGCGCCCGCCGCCGGCCCCACGCCCATCAGAGGCGGCGCACGGAGAGGGTGGCGGGGTCGTCGCCCTCGATGCGGTAGCCGAACCCGCGGGTGCCCGCCCAGCGCTCGCCGAGCCACTCGACGAGGGGCTCGCGGACCCACGGGTGGCCGTCGGTGAGGTGGTCGGCGCAGGCCACGGGGTCGACGAAGCGGGCGTCGACCACGATGCCGTCGGGGTCGTCCACGACGACCTCGCCCTCGAAGGCGACCGCCCGGTGGACCTCGACCCGCAGCGTCCAACCCAGGCCAGGCGCCTCGGCCTCGATCGAGTAGACGGGGCCCTCCCAGGCGGTGACGACCAGGCCGGTCTCCTCCTGCACCTCCCGCCCGAGGCCCTCGATCAGGGACTCGCCGTCGTCGATCACGCCGCCCGGTGGTGACCAGTCGACCCGGCCGTTGCGGCGGCGGTTCTGGACGAGGAGGAGGCCGTCGGGGCCTTCGATCAACGCTCCTCCGACGAGCCACTGGTGCACCGCGTCAGTCTGGCAGCATTGCCCGGTGCACCCGACGACCGCCGCCTTCGTGGCGACCGCCCGTGACCTCGGCATCGAGGTCGTCCCCCGAACCTTCCCCGAAGGCACCCGCACCGCCGAGGACGCCGCCGCCGCGATCGGGGTCGACGTCGGCCAGATCGTGAAGTCGCTGGCCTTCCGCGCCGTCCACGAGGACGGCTCGACCGCGGTCGTGATGGCCCTGGTGAGCGGGTCGAACCGCCTCGACGAGAAGGCCCTGGCCGCGGTGGCCGGCGCCGACCACACCGAGCGGGCCGACGCCGACGAGGTGCGGGCGGCCACCGGCTACGCCATCGGCGGCGTGCCCCCGTTCGGCCACGCCACCGCCCTCGACGTCTTCGTCGACCGGGACCTGCTCGCCTACGACGAGGTCTGGGCGGCGGCGGGCACCCCGAACGACGTGTTCCCCCTCACCCCCGACGACCTCGTCCGGGTCGCCGGCGGCACCGTGGCCGACCTGGCCCGCTGACCGGCGCCGTTGCCGGCCGGCGGCCGACTCCGAGCGACTCCGGTTCTCCGCCCATTGCTGGGATTTCTTGTTGAGAAACCCCCGTATCGGGGGTTTCTCAACAAGATTTCCAGGACGTGGTGGTCTGGTCCGTGGACACCGACCAGATCGTCCCCAGCGACCGGCCCGCCGCCGGCGTCGTTGCCGGTCGGCGGGCCGGGTGGCTCCCGCAGGGCGGGCCGGGTGGCGGGTGGGGCACCGCCGCCGAGCCGGGCTCAGGCGGGCGCCTGGCCGCCGGACTGCGGGGCGCCCGAGCCGCCGCCGTTGCCGGGGCTGAAGCTCGCGTCGGGCGTGCCCTTCAGGTAGGTCGGGACCCACGGCCACTGGTCGCTCAGGAAGTAGGCGTAGGTGCCGTCGGGGAACTCGGGCGTGACGCACTCTCGGCCGTTGCACTCGTCGAGGTCGCCCAGGCCCTCGACGTACTCGTAGTCGGCCACGTAGGTGCCGTCGTAGCTCCCGCCGGGCGAACCGCTCGGCCGGCTGCCGCTCTGGAGCTGGTAGCTCGACGACAGGTTCTTCACCCCGCTCGACGGGTCGGTCGGGTCGACGTAGCCGTAGCGCAGGTAGATCGGGAACCCGTCGGCGGCCCAGCCCACGAGGGCCGAGTGGGCGCTCTCGTCGGACACCCACTGCTCGGTGATCAGGTGGTAGTGGTAGAAGCCGGTCTCCGGGCGGGTGTGGGCGCCGTAGGCGTCCAGCTGGTTCGCGGTGGCGACGTAGTTCCAGCCGCTCGACATGTCGTTGTTCCAGTAGCCGGCGGTCTTCGGGTCGAAGACCACGCTGTCGAGGTGGATGCCGAACACCTGGCCGGTCTGCACGAAGGTCGGCGAGTCGGCGATCTGCGGGTCGGTCGTCACCTGGAACGTGTAGCCCGGGTCCTGGGCCAGCGGCGTGCCCGGGTACTGGAAGCCGGCGTCGATGTCGTGGTCGGGGTACGAGGCCGTCACGATCGTCCGGTAGCCGTCGGCCACCGTGATGGTGAGGTGGTCGGTCGAGACGTCGCCCATGCCGTAGGCGAGCTCGTCGGCCACGGCGGTGGCGGCGGCGGTGGTGCTCGTGCTGCTCGAGCTCGAGCTGGCCGCCGTGGTGGCGGTGGTGGCCCCGCTCGACGAGGCACTCGACGCGCTGGCGCCGGCGCTGTCGGCGAAGACGTACTTGGCCAGCCCGAAGCTGGTGACGGCGGCGCCCGTGCCCAGGGCCGCGAAGGTGAGGAACCGGCGGCGGTCGAGCAGCGGGCCCTCGGCGATGTCGCGGGCCTCGACGGCCTCGGACCGGGGGGTGCGGTGGCGCTTCATGGTGGCTCCTTGGTGGGGGGCGGTTCCGATGAAGGCCATGGTCCGGTCCCCGCCTTGGAGCACCCTCAGGACGCTCTGCGAACTCGCCGGGATCGCCCGAGAGAAGCTGAACGCTTCCTGAGAGAACCGGGCTGCGCCGGCGCCCGATCGACCGCCCTACCCGGAACCCCAGGTGCTTCTGGGTACACGCACGGGGCGCCCGTGACGCAGGCGTGTACCCAGAACGGAACACCGTCGCTGCTGGGCACCCCGTCACTCGTCCTGCGACCCGGGGGCGATGCCCGGAACGCAACGTGCTTCTGGGTACACGCACGGGGCGCCCGTGACGCAGGGGTGTACCCAGAACGGGGGTCCCGATGCGCCCGGTGAGACCGGGGTGGACCCGGTTCGGACCGGGGTCGAGCGGCGGGTGGCGTCAGGGGCCGTGCTCGACAAGGGCGGCCCGGGCGGCGGCCTCGCGCTCGGCGGCCTGCTCGTCGGCGGCCGCCGCCTCCTGCTCGGCGGCCTCGGCCGCGGTGAGAGCGTCGGCCTCCTCGTCGCGACGGGCACGCGCCTCGGCCAGCGCCGCCTCGGCGGAGGCGACCTCGTCCTCGCTGACCGCGAGAGCATCGGCTGCGGCCTCGCGCTCGGACGTCGCGCCGGCGAGGGCGGTGGCGGCCTGGTCGCGAGCCGTGACCGCGGCGACGAGCTCGCGCTCGAGCCGCTCCCGCACCTTGGCTCGCCGGCGCTCCGCCAGGGACTCGTCGACGTCGGCGTCGGCCTGCCCCTCCGCAACCTCGTCCTCCCGCGCCTCGTCGTCTTCGCCCTCTTCGTCGTCGGCGACGGGTGCTCGAGGGATGCCGAGCTTGGGCCGGGCCCGACCCGACGGCCGGGGCGCCCGCTCGGTGCCCCCGGCCGGCGGTCCGGGCAGGAGGCCGAGCGCTCCGAGCCCGCCGGTCGGCACCTCGGCGAGGCGGCCGTCGACGAGCAGGGCCAGGGCGCCGGGATCGCCGAGCACGGCCTGGAGGGCGGCCATCACCTCCGGGTGGTCGTCGGGTCGCGGCGCCCCGACACCGGCGACGGCCGCGTCGACGGTGTCCCCGATCCGGTCCCGCAGGGCACCGACCGCCTCCCGATAGCCCGCGGCGTCGGCCCCGGCGACGGCGTCGATGGCATCGAGCAGGTCGGCGAGGTGGGGGTCGTCGCTCAGGGCCAGGCGGTTGAGGGCCCAGACCGCACGCGGCGGCTTCCGCAGCGCCGCCACCTCGGTGGCCTCCGCCCGCCGCTTCTCGGCCCGGAGGCGCTTGACCAGCGCGTTGCGGGCCGCGACGAACTCGTCGGGCGGCGTGGCCTGGAGCTCGTCCAGCTCCGCACGGAGGTCGGGGCCATCCCCCGGTTCGTCGGCGATCCGATCAGCGTCGCACGCTCGGCGGCGATTGCGTCGGGCCGCCCGTGGGCGGCGCTCCGGCAGCCGACCCGACGAGCGGTCTCGGCCCGACCGGCGGTGGGCCGCGGAGCACCAGCCGGTCGATCCGGGCATCAGCGCCGCGATCCCGAAGCCGTGGCGACGGCCGGCAATCGCAGTAGAACCTCGGCGTGACCTCACCGATCGTCGTGCGTCGGGCCGCCTCGGACGAGGGCGGCGAGATCGGCTTGCTGACCCTCGCTGCCTACCGGGGCGACCGGGTGGTCGACGAGGAGTACGCCAAGGAGCTCGGCGACGGCGACGCCCGGGTGCGCGAGGCGCACGTCCTGGTCGCCTTCGCCGGCCTGCGCATGGTCGGCTCGGTGACCCTGGCCGAGGCCGGCACGCCCTACGCCGAGGTCGCCCTGGACGGTGAGCTCGAGGTGCGCATGCTCGGCGTCGACCCCGCCGCCCGCCGTCTCGGCATCGCCGACCGCCTCATGGACGCCACCGAGCAGCGCGCCCGCGACCGGAGCCTCGAGGCCGTGGTGCTCTCGACCGGCCCCCACATGACCGCGGCCCAGGTCCTCTACGAGCGCCGTGGCTACGTCCGCCAGCCCGACCGCGACTGGCACGTCGACGACGACCTCCTGCTCTACTGCTACCGACTGACGCTCTGAAAGGGCGGGTCCATGGGTGTCCCTCGTTGGCCCACCGACCACGACGTGATCCCGTCGGGCACGGCGGTCGAGCGGCGCGCGTGGGCGCACCGCCACCCGGTGGCGGTCGTGGCTGTGTGGACGCTCCTGCTGGGCTCGTCGTTCCTGCCGTTCGTGGCATCCGCAGGCTGGCCATTGGTCGCGCTGGCGTACGCGCTCGCCTTCGCCACCGGCCTCGGCTTTCTGCGTTCGACCGAGCGCCTTTACCGCATGGACCAGCAGCAGTCGCACCAGAACGACTGAGCGGACGAGCTCGTCAAGGCGCGCGAGACGGAGAAGTCGATCTGCCGGTGCGGCGCTTGGCCGTCGTCGTGGGTCGGCCCCGAGATCGGGTCGTGGTGCCCGCAGGCCCCCGGGCGTCCAGAGGTTGGCCGGGTGCGAGGAAGGGGCGTTTGCCGGTGCCGGGGGCGAGGCGCCAGCCGTGGTGGGTCTTGAGGTCGTGGTGGTGTTCGCAGAGGCGGTCGAGGTCGGCGAGGTCGGTGGTGTGGGTGATCGCGTAGCCGGTGCGGTGGTCGGCTTCGAGGAACATCTCGCGTGAGCAGCCTTCGACCTCGCAGGTGGGGTGGGTGAGCTCGAGGACGGTCTGTTGGAAGGCGTTGGGGCGTCGGCCGTGGTGGGTGACGGTGCGGACGTCGACGCCGTCGGTCAACACGGTGGCCAGGAACGCGTCGTGGAACATGGCGCGGATGGTCGACACGGGCACGTGGCCGAGCCCGGCGATCTCGGCGAGCTCGCCGGGCTGGGTGTGACCGCGGCGGAGGGCGGCGAGGTCGACCCGCACGATCACCTTCACGTCCCGGCTGCGTCGGCGGGTCGGTGCGGGCACGGGCTGGTCGCCGGCCACGGGGGTGTCGGGGGTGTCGGGTGGGCCGCAGAGGGCGCCGGCGAGGGCGTCCGCGGCGTAGGCCTCGCGTTGCTCGCGGACGTCTCGGCCGCGGTTGCGTTCGAACACGGCGTCCTCGAAGGGGCGGAGCGCGGCGACCATGGCGGCGCCGACGTCGGCGGTGTTGCGGACGTTCATCCAGAACGCGCCCTCGGCGTCGACCCCGTGGCGGACGTAGCGCGACAGCCGGATGCGTTCGTGGCGGGTCCGACGGTCCCCTGCGGAGCCCTTGGCCTTGAGCGCCTTGTCCTTCAGGCCCGCCATGGTGTCGGTGCGGGCGGCGTCGAGGAGCTCTTGTTCGGCGGCGGGGTTGGCGGTGGCGGCGTCGGTGATCTCGCGGAGTTGCTGCTCGGACAGCTCGCCGCGCTCGGCGGCGGCGCGGGTGGCGGGCAGGTCGTCGAGCGACTTGGCCGCGGCGAGCGACCGCCCGGCGTCGCGCTTCGAGCTACCCGTGGTGCGGGCGAACCACCCCGCCGCGTCCTTGTCGCCGGACCGCTTGTACGCCTGGGTCTCGGCGACCCGGCGGGCGGCACGGACCTTGGCCATCGCCGCGTACCGTTCGATCTCGGCGTACTCCTCGACCGCCCTGGCGGCGTCGGCCCCGGAGACGTCGGTCATGTCGAGCTCGTGCGCGAGGACCGCCGCCAGATGCCGACGGATCCGGCCGGTCCAGTCGAACACCTCGCTGTTCATGGACCCATCATCCCCAAGGGGTATGACAAGAATGAGGGCCGTGGAGGGGCGACGAACGAAGCGAAATGCGGGTCCATTCGACCGAGCTGGCTTGATCTTCGTCGCGGTGTTCGTGCCCGTCCTCATCCTGTGGGCGGCCGTGGTGGCGCCAGCCCTCGAGGACCGGGCGCCGTGGGCCGCGTCTCCCTGGCCGGTGCTGGTCATCACGGTGCCGTTGGTGGTGCTCTACTCCTCTCGCCGCCGCCGCCGCGAGTGGGCGGAAGCCGGGGTCGACACGCATCCGTCGAGGGTGGCCGCCGGCCGTGCGCTCGGAACCGGCGAATTGCCGGACGATCCCGCCGCTGATCCGGAGATCCGAGCACTCGTACAGCAGACTCGCGCCCGATACGGGGCGTTCAACCGAACGGCCTGGCTGTACCTGCTGGTGCCGGCGGGCTTCCAGTTGCTCCTCGGCATCGCATCCGGTGATGTCGCCCGCATCGGGATCAGCCTTGCGTTCATCGCCCTGACGCCGGTGCTCTGGTGGTCCTCACAGCGGACCGCCGCCAGGTGGGACCACCTCGACGCCGCCCTCGACGCCCGAGCGTCCGCGTCGCCGTCCGAGGCGGCCGGCTGAGTGTCCCGGACCGGGCTCCTCGTCGCCGGCGGCGCGATCGTCGCCGCCCTCGCGATCACCGTCCTCGACGCCTCCCTCGACGCTCGAGCAGCTGGCGCTCGACAGGAATCGACCAAGTGACGCACGCGCCGCTTCGGACCAGCTCGCGCTCGGAATCGATGACGGATCGACGGCGCATGGCGATGTCGATCCGTCATTGACATCTCGCGCTCGGCACGCTGACGGACAGGTGCCCGCCCACCTTCAGTCGACGCGCTCGAGGGGGTCGGTGCGGGCGACGAGGTGGGTCTCGGTGGTGACGGCGGCGGCGACCTCGTCGATCAGGGCTTGGGTGCCGGCGACGTAGTTGCACCAGAAGTCGACGTCGGTGCAGACGATCCACGCTCGATCGGCGGGCCACCAGAGGTCGGGCTGACGCCAGTGCGGGAAGCGGTCGTTGGGCTGGACGAGGTCGGCGAGCGCCGACAGGGGCCCCTCCAGCAGGAAATACTCCCGGTGGCGGTGGCCGGAGGCGAAGCGCAGGAGGTGGTCGAGCCCACGGCAGTCGTAGCCGTGCCCCTCCCAGACTGCGAAGTAGACGCGGTCGGGCGTCGTCGTGTGGCGAGCTGCGACCTCGGCGATCGCCATCGTGTGGGCCTTCTCGAGCTCCCACCAGTCGTCCTGGTCGCCGGGCACGTCGTCGACGAAGAGCACCCGCTCGAAGCCTGCGGGGACGAACTGCCCCACCCCGTACTCCTCGGCCGTCCCCCGCCCGGCCTGACCCTTGCGGACCCACGACGCCTCGACCACGTCGCGCGCGGGCCGGACGGTGGCGCCGAAGGACGGCGTCCCCTCGCGAGTGCGCGGCGGCCGTCCCAGCTGGTGGGCCTCGTACGGGTCGAGGTCGAAGCGGTCGGGGCGGGTGAGCGGCGGCGCCGCCGGGCCGAGGGCCTCCCGCTCGTGGTCGGCGAGCACCTCGGTGATCACGCGGCGGGACGACGCGCAGATGGCCGGATACGTCTCCCGGTAGTACGGCAGCGCCACGACGGCGACGGAGAGGGCCCAGGCGCGGCCGCGCCGCCACCGCGCCTCGTCGGCCTCGCTGGCCTCCCGGAAGGCGTGGCGGGTCCAGCCGCTGAACAAATTCCACGCCGGCAGGAGGCCGACGGCCGGGTCGCCCACGGCGACGCCACCCCAGTCGAGGACCCCCCGGAGATGTCCGTTCCCCCAGAGCAGGTTCCCCGGGGTCAGGTCCCCGTGGACCCACACCGGGTCGCCGGCGTGGGCGGCCACGAAGGCGTCCGCCTCCCACGCCGCCAGCAATGCGTCGGCGTCGAGCTCGTCGGCGAGCTCGCTGATGCAGGTGCGGACCTGCTCGTCGCGCCAGCGGATCGGTATCCCACGCTGGGGACCACCCGGCGATCCGGCCACCGGCCCGCCGCTGGGATCGATCGCAGCGAGCGCCCGGTTGAAGCCGGCGAGCTGGATGGCGAGGCGCTCGGCGCCCCACCAGTCGACCGGGGGCGGGTGCTCGCCCCAGATCCAGCGCAGGATCGTCCAGGGCCAGGGGTAGCCCTCGCCGGGCTCCCCCGTCGCCACCACCCCGGGGATCTCTACCGGGACCTGCGGGCCGAGGAACGGCAGCCACCGCTGTTCGGCGGCGACGGCCTTCACCGCCCAGCCGATGCGGGGCAGGCGCACGACCAGCTCGTCGCCGAGCCGGTACATGGCGTGGTCGGTGCCCCACTCCCCTGCGACGCTCAGGGGCAGATCGGCCCACTGCGGGTGCTGCTCGGCGAGGAGGCGCCGGACCAGCGCCGGCGGCACGTCCACCTCGTCGGCGTGCATCCGGCCGGCCACGCCGCCGACGCTAGGGCGGCGACCGTCGACACATCTGGGGGATTTCGCCGGCCACTCGAGCGCTCGGGACCGACGCACCGGTCGGCACACCCTGGTACGGCCGCCGCCGACGCACCGGCCACGATCGACGCCCCGTGGGGATCTACGCCGGCTGGCTCCGGCGGTCGGGCCGAGGCACCGGCGGGTACACCCGGGGCGGCGCGAGGACCTTGGGCGGGCGAGCGGCGGTGGCGACGAGGCCCGCCACCAGGACGAGCACCCAGCCGAAGGTGATGACGAACAGCCCGACGCCAGGGTCGGTCACCTCGGCCACGAACGCGCCGGTGGTCCCCTCCTCGAGCGACCCGGAGATGTCGGCGAAGCGCACCGTCACCCAGAAGAAGCCGATGAGGGCCGACACGATCAGCAGCACCTTCACGACGATCCGGGCCCGGCCGAGCAGCGCCAGGACGGCCATCACCACCGGCACGACGCACACGACGAGGTGGATGGGGCCGTCGTTCAGGTCGGCACCCCAGCCGTTGGTCGACGCACTGAGGCCGGGGACGTCGATCTCCACGATCGGCAGGAAGGTGCCCACGACGACGAGCACGACGCCGACGAGGGCGAGCACCCCGGCGGCCACGTTGCGACCGGGCACGCGGGGTCGGCCCGCAGTGGCCGGTGGCGCCGGACCCCACGGCGCCGCCGACGCCGGACCGGGGGGCGCCTCCGCTGGTCGTGAGGGTGGTGGTGGCATCGGGGGTGGCGACACAGGAGCCGGCCCGGGCCCGCCCGCCGCAGGTGTCGACGGCGCCTGGGCGGCGCCGCACTCACCGCAGAACGCCTCCCCGCCGCCGAGGGCCGCCCCGCAGCTCGCGCACCAGGTCGGCATGCGCTGGAGCGTACCCACGGCCCGCCGGACCTCGGGCTAGTAGGCGCCCTTGCCGTGGAGGACGGCGGTTGCCGTCTTCAACACGATCACCAGGTCCATGGAGAGCGACCAGTTGTCCACGTAGTAGAGGTCGAGGCGGACGGACTCGGCCCACGGGAGGTCGGCACGGCCCGAGACCTGCCACAGGCCGGTGATGCCGGGCTTGACGAGGAGGCGGCGGCGCACGTCCTCGGGGTACTTCGCCACCTCCGACGGGAGCGGCGGGCGGGGTCCGACGAGCGACATCTTCCCGGACAGCACGTGCACGAGCTGGGGCAGCTCGTCGAGCGAGAACCGCCGCAGCCACTTCCCCACCGTCGTGCGCCGCGGGTCGTCGCGGATCTTGAACAGCAGCCCGTCGTGCTCGTTCAGCGTGACGAGCGTGTCGAGGTCCTGCTCGGCCCGCTCGGTCATCGTGCGGAACTTCCACATGGTGAAGGGCTTGCCGTCCCGCCCGATCCGGGTCTGGCGGAAGATCGCCGGCCCCCGGCTGGTGAGGCGCACGAGCAGGCCGATCACCACGAAGACCGGCAGCAGCAGCACGACCAGGACGAGCCCCGTCGCCCGGTCGACCATCGACTTCACCAGGCGGGCGCCGCCGGTCAGCCGCGGCGGTTCGACCAGCAGCAGCGGCAGGCCCGCCACCGGCTGCACGCTCACCCGCGGCCCGGCCACGTCGGTGATGGTCGGGACGACGATGAGGTCGACGCCGGTGCCCTCGAGGTCCCACGCCAGCGTGCGCAGGGCCCCCGTGGGCAGCGCCTCCGTGCCGGCGATGGCGAGGATCTCGGCCCGCTCGTCCCGGACGGCGCTGATCGGGTCGGCGGCGGGCAGCACCGGCATGCCGAGCTCGTCCACGACGTCGGCGGGCGCGTCGCCCACGACGCAGGCGCTGACCACCTGGTACCCCTGGTCGACCGCGCCCCGGAAGTGGCGGACCGCCTCGAGCACCGCCTCGGGCCGGCCCAGCACCACCACCCGCCGCATCTGCAGGCCCTGGGCCCGCTGGCGGGCCAGCCAGTTCCGGGCCAGGTAGCGGCCGAAGAGGGTCCAGCCCGCCACCAGCGGCGCCAACCCCATCACGAAGCCTCGGGCGACCTGGGCCCGGGTGAGGAAGACTATCAGCACCGCCACGGCCAGCGCGCCCACCGCGGCCCGGATGATGCGCCGGTACTCCTCGGTGCCGGACCCGAGGATCGCGTGCTGGTAGGCCCCGCTCACGGCCAGGATCGCCAGCCAGGAGGCGACCACCACCACCGCCACCAGGAGGTAGGGCACGTGTCGGCCGTCGACGGTGAGCGAGGCCCCGAACAGCACCTCGCGCAGGACCTGGGCGAGCATGGCCCCGGCCAGCGCCGACAGCGCGTCGACCACGACCACGACCCGCCGGTAGCGCTCGACGGCGTGGTGCACCGGCTGCGCCAGCAGCACCTCGGACGCCGCCGGTGGCGCTGCCGCAGCCGCCGCCGCGGCGATGTCGTCGGCGAGGTGCTCGTCGTCGGGGCGCTCGTCCGCGCCCGAGGCGCCCATCAGCGCCGCCGGCTCGGGCGCCTCGTCGGGCTCACCGGCCGAGCCCGCCTCAGCCATCGGCCGACCGCCCACCGTCATGGTCATCGAAGCCACCCGTCGGATCGGTTGGGCCGCCTCCGCTGGCCTCGGCGGTGCTCGCGCCGGAGCCCTCCGCCCGACCGGTACGGCTACCGCCACCCGCGTCGTCGCCGTCCCCGCCGCCGCGCTTGCGCACGAAGATCATCAGCATCGAGGCCATCGAGCCCGGCAGCACCGTGAGCACGCCGCGCTGCAACCGCTGCGCCGCCCGGGACGAGCCGGCGTAGAGCGGCTCGCTCTCGTGGCGGTAGGAGAAGTCGTCGAAGCGGTCGGCCGGGAAGTGGCGCCGCACGTCGTGGAGCGTGTTGCACCGGTACCGGGTGGGGAAGACGTCCTCGGCCTTGCGGTCGGGTTGGAGGCGCCGCAGGAACCGGGTGTGGAACGAGTTCGGCACCAGCCGCGCGCCGACGCCGATGTAGCCCCACTTGTTGGGCGTGCGGGCGCAGATCCAGCCTCCCGGCCGCAGCACCCGCTCGAGCTCGCGCGCGGTGTGGGCGGGGTCGTCGAGGTGCTCGAAGGTGAAGTCCGACACCACCAGGTCGACCGAGGCGTCGTCGAGGGGCAGCACCGCCGACACCCCGTCGAGCACGTGGGCCTCGTCGAGCACCGGGTTCTCCTTCACGACCGGGTCGATGTCGGCGCCGATCACCCGGGCCACGTGGCCCTGGTGGACCTGCAGCCCCCGGCGGTAGTCGACCGGGTCCTCCTGGGGGCCGACGCCGCGGCCGGCGCCGAAGTCGAGCACGACCATGTCGGGCCGCAGCAGCGACCGGACCCGCCCGTAGAACTGGACCGTCCCGTCGACGCGGCTGAACCCACCCGCCCCGACCTCGGGGTAGAGCCCCCCGAACGGCACCGCTCCCCCGTCGGCCATCGACCGCGAGACTACGCTCCCGGCGCCCATGCGGATCCTCCTCCACGACTACTCGGGCCACCCGTTCCAGGTGCAGCTCAGCCGGGAGCTGGCCGCCCGGGGGCACCACGTCGACCACGTCCACTGCCCCTCCTACACCACGGGCAAGGGCTCGCTGGTGCGCCGCCCCGGCGACCCCGAGGGCTTCCGGGTGCTCGAGGTCGACCTCGGCGAGCCCTTCGACAAGTACCACTTCGGCCGCCGTCTCCGACAGGAGGTCCGCTACGGGAAGCTGTTCTCGGCCCTCGCCGACGAGCTCCGCCCCGAGATCCTCGTGTCGTGCAACGTGCCGCTGTTCGCCCAGGAGCAGATCCAGCGCTGGGCCCGCCGCACCCGCACGCCGTTCCTCTTCTGGCAGCAGGACGTGTACTCGTTCGCCATGCGCGACACCGTGAAGCGCAAGCTCCCCGGCGTCGGCCACCTCGCCGGCGGCTGGTTCGTGCACATGGAGAAGCGGATGCTGCGCCGCAGCGACGCGGTCGTCACCATCTCCCCCGACTTCCTCCCCATCCTCCGCGAGTGGGGCATCCCCGACGAGCGGGTGCACGTCGTCGAGAACTGGGCCCCGCTCGAGGACCTCCCCGAGCGCCCCCGCCACAACGACTGGTCGGCGGCCCACGGCCTCGACGACCGCCGGGTTCTGCTCTACTCCGGCACCCTCGGCCTCAAGCACAACCCCGACCTGCTGCGCCGCCTCGCCGTGGCCGTGCAGGACGAGCCCGACGTGGCCCTCGTCGTCGCGTCCGAGGGCATGGGCGCCGACTGGCTGGCCGAGCGGGTCGCCGAGGAGCGCCTCGAGCGGGTCGTGCAGCTCCCCTTCCAGCCCATCGACGTGTTCCCCGACGTGCTCGGCAGCGCCGACGTGCTGCTCGCCATCCTCGAGCCCGAGGCCGGCGTCTTCTCGGTGCCGTCGAAGGTGCTCAGCTACCACTGCGCGGGCCGGCCGATCCTCGCGTCGGTGCCGTCGGCCAACCTCGCGGCCCGCACCATCGCCGAGGCGGGCAGCGGCCTCACCGTCGAGCCCGACGACGCCGACGGCTTCGTGGCCGCGGCGCGGCGATTGCTCGACGACCCCGCGCTGCGGCACGATCTCGGGGCGAAGGCACGGGCCCACGCGGAGCGGGCGTTCGACGTGCACCGCATCGGCGACCGCTTCGACGCCATCTTCCGCGAGATCGCGCCATGATCGACCGCAGCACCGACCGCACCGTGAACGACCGCACCGGCCGGGGCCGGGCCAGGAGGGGCAGGGCATCGTGAGCCAGGACGGGCTGATCGTCGTCGCCGGAGGCGGGGGCTTCATCGGGGGCCACCTCGTGCGCGACCTCGTCGAACGGGGGCACACCAACGTGCGCGCCGTCGACGTGAAGCCGAAGGACGAGTGGTTCCAGCACGTCGAGGGCGTCGACGAGCGCCAGCTCGACCTCATGGGCCTCGACGCCTGCCACGAGGCCCTCGACGGCGCGACGGTCGTGTACGACCTCGCCGCCGACATGGGCGGCATGGGTTTCATCGAGAACAACAAGGCCCTGTGCATGCTGTCCTCGCTGATCGGCACCCACCTGCTCCTCGCCGCCCGCGACGCCGGCGTCGAGCGCTTCTTCTTCGCCTCGTCGGCGTGCGTGTACGCCGCCGAGAAGCAGACCTCCGCCGAGGTCGAGGCCCTGCGCGAGGCCGACGCCTACCCGGCCATGCCCGAGGACGGCTACGGCTGGGAGAAGCTCTTCACCGAGCGGATGTGCCACCACTTCTTCGAGGACTTCGGCCTCCAGACCCGGGTGGCCCGCTTCCACAACATCTACGGCCCCCACGGCTCCTACGACGGCGGCCGGGAGAAGGCGCCGGCGGCCATCTGCCGCAAGGTCGTGCAGGCCCAGCTCAGCGGCGATCACACCATCGAGATCTGGGGTGACGGCCAGCAGACCCGCAGCTTCACCTACATCGACGACTGCCTCCACGGCATCCACCTCGTCACCGACGGCGACTCGACCGACCCGGTGAACGTGGGCAGCAGCGAGCTCGTCACCATCAACCAGCTCGTCGACATCGTCGAGGGGATCGCCGGCGTCACCCTCGAGCGCAACTACAAGCTCGACGCCCCCCAGGGCGTGCGCGGTCGCAACAGCGACAACACCATGATCCTCGAGCGCTACGGCTGGCAGCCCTCGACCAGCCTGGCCGACGGCCTCGAGCGCACCTACCGGTGGATCCACGACCAGATGAGCACGTGAGTCGCCGCGGGCCGGGCCGGTGAAGCTGCCCGCCGGCCTGCGGGGGGCCAGCTGGTCGGCGGTCGACCAGGCCATCTACAGCCTCAGCAACGTCGTCCTCGCCATCCTGGTCGCCCGCCAGGTGACCGCCGAGGAGTTCGGCGCGTTCTCGACCGTCTACATCGTCTACGTCTGCAGCCAGGGCGTGAACGAGGGCATCCACGGCGAGGCCTTCGCCGTCGCGTACAGCGCCGCCGACGAGGCCCGCCGCCGCTCGATGCTGGCCGGGGCGGCGGCGTCGGCGCTCGGGTTCGGCGCCGCGCTGGGCGCGATCTGCGTGCTCGCCGGCCTCGTCGTGCCCGGCCCCATCGGCGACCTGCTCCCGATCCTCGGCGTGGTCCTGCCGGGCCTGTTCCTCCAGGACCTGTGGCGCTTCGCCCTGTTCGCGGAGGGGCTGCCCCGCGCCGCCGCGCTCAACGACCTGGTGTGGGGCGGCGGGTCGACCGTCGCCATCATCGTGCTGGCCCGAACGCCGCTCGACACCGTCGGCTGGTTCCTCTTCGCGTGGGGCGCGGCCGGTGCCGCCGCCGCCCTCGTGGGCGCCTTCCAGCTCCGGGTGGTCCCCCACCTCGGCGGCGCCCGGCGCTGGATCCCCGACCACGCCCACCTCGGCCTGCGCTACGCGGCCGAGTTCATGCTCCTCTACGGCACCACCCAGGTGGTCGTGCTGTTCCTCGGCGCGGTCGCCGGCCTCGACGAGGTCGCCAAGGTCCGCGGCGCCCAGATCCTGTTCGGGCCGATCTACGCGCTCTACGCCGGCGTCCGGGTGGCGTTCACGCCCACCCTCGTGCGCACCCACACCGAGGCGCCCGAGCGCACCGGCCGGCTCGTGCGGCTGCTCGCGGCGGGCCTCGGCCTGGTGACCCTCGTGTGGGGCCTGGTGGCCTGCAACCTCCCCGACCGGGTCGGTGAGGCGCTCCTCGGCGACACGTGGGCGGGGACCACCACGGTGCTCGGGCTCATGACCTGGTCGGCCGTCGCCGGCGGCATCGGCTTCGCCTTCGTCGTCGGCCTGCGGGCCCACGCCGCCGCCAGGCGCAGCCTGCGGGCCCGGGGCACGGTCGCGGTCGCGACCCTGGCGCTCGGGTGCGCCGGCGCGCTGGTGGGCGCCGCCCGGGGCGCTATGGCGGGCATCGCGACGGCCGAGACCGCCGGCGTCGGCGTCTACGGCCGGGCGTTCGCGGTGACGGACCGGGACGGCCCGGCGCCGGCACCCGAGACCGCCGGCGACGGGGCCTGAGCCGCCCCGTCGGTCGAGGCGGCACGATCGCCCGCCGGCGCGACCCGCCGGGCGCGACGCGAGCACAGCAGCACGATCACGACGATCGGGGCCAGGTCGCCCACCACCGGCAGCAGGGCGCCGCGGAGCACGAAGAACTGGAACGCCGCGAACAGCGGCACCGCGATGCCGATGATCGAGGGGCGGCTGCGCGTCCACCGCTCGTAGCTCTCGTCGGCGAGCATGGCCAGGAACCCGTAGCCCACGAACACCAGGGTGATCCCGAGCCAGCCGAACTCGACGTTGGCCTCCGTCCAGAGCGTGCTGGAGGCGTTGATGTCGTCGGTGCGCGAGATGAGGTCGCCGGTGGCCTGCGGCTGGTTCGCCCAGAGGGACTTGGGCACGAAGGGCAGGGCGGCGCCGAGGGTCTGGTACCCCTTGCTGAAGCCGTGCTCGCGCACGTAGACGATGCCGTTCATCTCCTGCTGGAACATCGCGTAGTCCGGGCTCTCGACGAGCTGGTCCCGCAGCGTGTCGACCTTGATCGTCTGCTGGACGTCGTAGCGGAAGAGGTCCGCGTAGGGGAACACCAACAGGATGAGCATCAGCAGGGCGACGAGGAACGCCCGCAGGCGGCGCGGCCGCTCCACGTGCACCATCACGAGCGCGACGGCGAAGGCCACGCCGCCGAAGCGGATACGGGGGTTCGCGATGGGGTTGTTGGCCACGATGTTGACCAGGATCAGGGCCCAGAGCAGCAGCGTGGCGGGCGGGTTGCGCACCCACTTGACCTGGCGGTCGGGCCCGAACCGGTTCGTCGCGACCTGGCGGAGGAACAGCAGCAGGATCAGGCCGAGGAACACCGGCAACCAGGTGAGGCTGGTCTTGATCAGGCCCGCGGTCTTGTCGTCGAGCTGGTCGATGCGCACACCCCACGGGGGCTTGCCGAACAGCGCCTCCTCGGCGGCCTGACGGCTCCGGAAGCGCGTGCCCAGCCCGCCCGTGGTCATCACCACGCCCATCGTCGCCACGATGCCGAAGATGGCGAGGACCCAGACGCGGCGGGCGTCCATGACGCGGTACTCGAGCCGCTCGCGCAGGCGGTGGCGTCGCACGCTCAGCGCGAGGATCCGACCGGCGTCGAAGCACAGGCAGCCCAGGATCACGCCGGCGAGCGCCTGGAACCGGATCTGCTCGTCGAAGAACTGGTACGGGATCGGGAACTCGTCCGCGGTCAGCTGGGCGAACGAGGCCAGTCCGAGGAACAGGTAGACGAAGGCCCAGAACGTGATCTGGACGAGCTGGGGGCGGCCCGAGTGGTAGTGGCCCGCCAGGCGGAACGCGGCGTACCAGGTGAGGAACACCGCCATCAGCGTCGACACCTTGCCCAAGGGGGCGAAGTTCTGGCCCATGACCGCCACCGGCACGACGAGGCCGAGGAACAGGAACAGCAGGGTGGCGCCGAACCAGCTCGCGAAGGCGCCGGCGGGGCGGCCCTTCCTCGGCGCGGGGCGACGGGCGCGCGTCACCGGGCGGGGCGCGGGCAGGGTCGCGGAGCCGTCGGCCGACCCGGTGGCCGCCGTCGCGCCGGCGCCCGCCGGGTCCCCGTCCATCGGCGGCATCGTAGTGGTGGCCGCGCCGCGGCGGGGTGCCGCCGTGGCGTCCGCCGCCGGCGACGGGTGGCCGCTCAGTCCCAGTCGACGCCCCGGGCCGAGAGCTCGTCGGGCTTCTCGCGGATCGAGTACATGACCTTGTGCAGGGCGCTCGACGCCCCCGAGAAGTACACGAGGTGGTTGAGCCGTGGCGAGTACCAGGTGAGCTTGGCCACCCGGTTCCAGAGGTTGCGCTTCAGGTAGAACCGGTCGTCGAGGAACTCGTCGAGGTCCTCGGGCAGCTCGGCGGCGTCGAGCGCCGGCACCCGGCCCCGGTCGAGGCCGTACCGCAGGTGGGCGACCGAGCGCAGCGGCACGTCCATGATCCGGCAGAGCACGGCGTCGGCCAGCCACAGGTCGTCGGCGCCGGCCACCCAGCCCAGGTCGACGGTCTCGCCCTCGATCATGGGGCCGTTGCGGGTCAGGCCGTACGTGCCGTCGACCAGGGCGAACGGGTTGGGCAGGCGGTCGACCACCTCGGTGATGATCTCGTCGAAGGCGCAGTGGAAGGCCAGGCGCATCTGGTCCTGGACGATCCCCCACTCGTTCTTCACCGCACCGCTGATGCCCGTCATGCAGTGCACCTTGGGCACCGGGAGGCTGATGAAGGAGTCGAACTCCTCGAACAGCGGCTTCGGGAGGTGCACGTCGTAGGTGCCGCGCCGGCCCTCGACGCGCACCTCCAGGCTGGGCCACGCGCTGGCGTTGACGACCTCGACCCCGAACCGGTCGACGAGCTCGTCGAGCGCGAAGGCCCGGAAGGTCTCGTCCATGCTGAACGCGTTGTACCCGCCCTCGCCCTCGCCGATGCAGATGCGCCGGCAGCCCGCGTCGGCGAGCACGGTGACGACGGCCTCGAGCAGCGGGCGGGTCGTCGTCACCCCCGCCTTGGGGAACGGGTACGTGAAGTTCGGCTTGAGGAACACGGCGTCGCCCACCCGGCCGGCGAGGTCGAGGCCCTCGGCGACACGGCGCACGGCGGCGAGGACGCCGTCGTCCTGGCGTTCGATGACGAAGCGGGGCATCAGCGACGGGCTCCGGTGGGCAGCGATCGGTACGCCTCCACCATGGCCGACGTGGCCGCCTCGGGCGAGAACCGGGTGCTCGCCAGCTCGGCGGCCCGGCGCCCGGCCTCGGCGCGCCGGGCGGGGTCGGCGACGAGGGGGCGTAGGGCCTCCCGGCACGAGTCGGCGTCCACGGCGCACACCGCGCCGGCGCCGGCGGCCGCGATCTCGCCGCAGATGTAGGTCTCGTCGGAGACGACGACGGGGAGCCCGGCGCCCATCGCCTCGACCACGACGATCCCGAAGTTCTCGTTGCGCGACGGCAGGGCGAACACGTCGGCGGCCGCGAACGCGTCGTCCTTGTCGGCGCCGCTGACGAAGCCGGTCCGCACCGTGCGCCGTCCGAGCCCGGTGCCGTCGAGCGCCGCGACCAGGTCGGCCTCCACCGCGGGGTCGCCCGAGCCCGCCACCACCAGCCAGGCGTCGTCGACGCCGGCCATCGCCGCGGTCAGCAGGTCGAGCCCCTTCTTCACGTCGAGGCGGGAGAGGAACAGCACCACCACCGCCTCGGCGGGGACGCCGTGGCGGGCACGGAACCCGGCGCCGTCACCGGGACCGGGCGGGGCCACCGGGAGGGGAACCACGACGGTGTCGGCCGCGGCGCCGAAGGTCACCAGGCGGGCCTCCTCCTCGGCCGTGGTCAGGACCACGGCCGCCGCGTCGCGCACGAGCGGTCGCACCGCGAGGGCGCCGACCACCTGCTTCTGGCGGCGGTGCTTGGCCAGGTCGAACGGGTCGAGCTGGCCGTGCGGCGACAGGACGTACGGCACGCCCGCCCGGCGGCAGGCCCGGCGCACCGCCAGCGCCGGCGCGTGGAAGACGCCGTGGAGGTGCACGAGGTCGAACGAGGGCACGGACCGCCCGAGCCACGAGGCGAGCCCGGCGCTCTGGAAGCGACCGGCCGGCCACGACCGGGGGAAGACGTGGCGCTCGACGCCGGGGGCCACGCGGTCGAGATAGGCGTGGTCGTCGCCGGGCTGCACGGTCGACGCGAGCACGGTCTCGACGTCGTCACGGGCGCCGACGTGGGCGGCGAGCCCGACCGCGGCGTGCACCGCCCCGCCCATGTGGTCGTCCAGCGAGTGGACGACGTGCAGCACCCGCATCGCCGCCACGCTAGGAGGCGGGTCGGAACAGGCCGTCCATCTCCACGATGGTGCCGGACTCGTCGCGCCGCACGTCGATCGGCACGTCGAGCGCGAAGCCCAGGCCCGCGACCGCGTCGAGGACCTCGGTGAAGGTGGGCTGGCCCTCGTACTGGCGCTCGAAGGCGAGCTCCACGACCAGCGCGTCCACGTGGGCCAGCGTGGCGGTGGCGCCCCGCAGCACCTCGAGCTCGTAGCCCTGCACGTCCAGCTTCAACAGCACCGGCCCGGGCGCCAGGTCGGCCGCGGCGACGACGTCGTCGAGGCGCCGCACCGGGACCTCGACGGGCGCGAGCTCGCCGGCCGCGCCCCCGCCCTCGGCCTTGGCGTCGGCCACGAGGGGCAGCACCGACGACGACAGCGAGTACTCGTGGGGGTGGAAGGTCACGGTGCCGTCCTCGGCACCGAGCGCGCACGCGTGCACCTCGGCGCCGGCGACGTCCGCGAGGTTGGCCCGCCACTCGGCCGCCACCGCCTCGAGCGGCTCGAAGGCGATGAGGCGGGCGCCGGGGAACGCCGTGGCGGCGGCCCGGCTGAACTGGCCCTTGTTGGCGCCGGCGTCCAGCACGACCCGCACCGCCCCGACCCGCGCCCGGATCTGTGTCACCAGGCGGAACGCGCTCAGCGAGAACGGCTTGCCAGCCCGCGCCGCCGCATACGCGCCGGGGGTGAGGGCCACGTCGGCGAGCTTGGCGGCCTGATCGAGGCGGGGACGGAGGGACATGCGGGGGCTCCTGGGGAGGTCGGCCCCGGAGCCTGTCGCATCCGAGC
Source organism: Acidimicrobiales bacterium (assembly GCA_041908445.1). GTDB lineage: Bacteria > Actinomycetota > Acidimicrobiia > Acidimicrobiales > DATDAH01 > JAEUJM01. Next base: position 163,215 of record JAYRFK010000119.1, read on the forward strand.
GCCCCTCAACAAGCGATCGATGACACCGATGGACACCCACAATGCTGGACATGAGCCTGGCGAGCCGCTAAAACGACGGACCAGCAGAAGTTCGCATCCGCGACAAGGCCGTTCGGCGGTGGAGGAAACCCAAATGATCCGACGCATGTTGATCCTCGGAGCGATGGCGCTGGCGCTGTTCGTTCCGGCAGCACACGCTCAGTACATCCCGGGTCAGCCCGGGGCGTCCGTGAGCGACAGCACGGTGAGCTCCGGTGACACCGTCACCGTGACCGTCACCTGTGACGTGCCCGCCGGCACCGACGTCACCGTCTTCGTGGACGGCACCGCTGCGGGCAGCGGCCAGACCGACGCCGACGGCACCGTGACCGTGGACGTCACCATCACCGGCGCTCCCGGCAGCACCCACCAGATCACCAACTCCTGCAACTCGGCCGTGCTGACCGTCACGGTCGTCGGTGCCACCGCCGGGGCCCTGCCCCGCACCGGTACCGACAGCAGCCTCCCGCTGGCCAAGATCGCCATCGTGCTGATCGCCGCCGGTGGCCTGCTCATCGTCGCCGCCCGCGATCGCTCCAAGAAGGCCACCGCCTGAGCGATCACTGACGGCCGCTCGACGGCCGAGCGAAGTGAACTCGAGGAGGCCCCGGCTCCGGCCGGGGCCTCTTCGCGTCTGCCCGGCGGGTCGCCCGGTCCTCCCCCACCGCCCACCGCCCACCGCCCGGCGCTCGGCCGAGCGGTGCGGGAGCGGCCCGGGCCGACGGCCCGGGCAGCCGTCGGCGGGCGCGCCACGCGGACGACCGGTCGCCGCGGTCGCGGCGTGCCCCCCTGGCGGGGCGTGGACCGCTAGGCCGTGAGGGCGCGCCGGCGGCGACGCCGGGCCCCGCCGAGGAGGCGGTCCCGCACGGCCCACCAGGTGACGAGGCCGAAGGCCTCGACCACGATGCGACTCGACATCTTCGAGGTGCCGCGCACCCGGTCGGTGAACGAGATGGGCACCTCGACGATGCGGCCGCCGAGCTCGACGACCTGGTAGGTCATCTCGATCTGGAAGCCGTAGCCCTCGGCCACGACCGACTCGAGGTCGATCCGGTCGAGCATGGTCGCCCGGTAGGCCCGATAGCCCGCGGTGGCGTCGTTGACGGCGAGGCCGAGCAGTCCGGCGGCGTACCGGTTGCCCCACCGCGACAGCGCGCGGCGGTGCCACTTCCACTCGGGGATGGTGCCGCCGGGCACGTAGCGCGAGCCGATGACCAGGTCGGCGGCGTGCTCGAGGGCCGCCAGGATCGACGGCAGCGCCGCCGGGTCGTGGGAGAGGTCGGAGTCCATCTCGACCAGGGCCTCGTAGCCCTCGTCCAGCCCCCAGCGGAACCCCGCCCGGTAAGCGGCGCCGAGGCCGTTCTTCTCGGTCCGGCGCATCACCGTGATCTGCCCGAGCTCCTCGCCGAGGGCGTCGGCCAGGTCGGCGGTGCCGTCGGGGCTGCCGTCGTCGACCACGAGGACACCGGCGTCAGGGACGACGGCGCGCACCTTGCGCAGGACGTCGTCGATGTTCTCGGCCTCGTTGTAGGTCGGCAGCACGATGAGGGCACGCAACACGGGCGCCGATGTTAGAACCGCGGCCCCTCGCCCGTATCATCGCCGCATCGACCCGACCCCCGACCACCCGCCCGCCGAGCCCGATCGGGCCCCATCCGCGCCTGCCGAGGCGACCGCGCCGCTGCCGTCGCCCGGGGCGCGGGCCTTCGCGGTGTTCCTGATCGTGGTCGCCGGGTTGTGCGGCGGCCTCATCGGCTACGCGGTGGCCGACCTGCAGACCACCGACGCCCCCGTCCTGGTGGGCCTCGGCGCCCTCGTCGGCGCCGTGATCGCGGCCGGCGGCGTGGCCGTCGTCGCCGTGCTCGCCCTGCGGGCCATGGCCGAGTGGGAGACGGTGCAGGAGCGCCAGCAGCGCCCGTCCTGATGGCGCCACCCGACCCGTCGGCGCTGGTGGCCCTCGCCACCGAGGTCGGTGAGGCCGCGGCCACCTTGCTGCTCGACGGCCTCGGACGGGCCCGCACGATGGTCGCCACCAAGTCCTCCGGCACCGACATGGTCACCGAGGTCGACCGGGCGTCGGAGGCCCTGATCGTCGAGCGCCTGCTCGCGGCCCGGCCCGACGACGGCGTGCTCGGGGAGGAGGGCGCCGAGCAGGCGGGCACGAGCGGTGTGACCTGGGTGATCGACCCGCTGGACGGCACCACGAACTACCTCTACGGATACCCGGGCTTCTCGGTCTCGATCGCCGCGGTCGCCGAGGGGCGCACGGTCGCCGGCGTCGTCGTCGATCCGATCCACCGCGAGACCTTCACCGCCGTCGCCGGCGGGGGCGCCTGGTGCAACGGCGAGCGCTTGGCCGGCCCCGGCCCGGCGCCGCTCGCAGAGACCCTGCTGGGCACGGGCTTCTCATACGACCCCGACCGCCGGGCCCGCCAGGGCGCCGTCCTCGCCCAGGTCCTCCCCCACGTGCGCGACGTCCGCCGGGGCGGCGCTGCGGCCGTCGACCAGTGCTGGGTGGGGCGGGGGCGGCTCGACGCCTTCTTCGAACGGGGTCTCGCCCCCTGGGACCTCGCCGCCGGCGCCCTCGTCGCAGCGGAGGCCGGTGCCCGGGTCGGCGACCTCGACGGCGGTACCGCCGGCGGGCACGGCGTGCTCGTGGCGCACCCGGAGCGCTTCGACGAGCTGGCCGGGCTGCTTCGCGAGGCGGGCGCCCGGGAGGCGTGACGGAGCGATCGGGCGGAAAATCGGCGGGTATGGCCCCGATCGGGCCGCGCGTTTGGCACGATTGACACCGTGGGTACCCGGATCCTGACCGTCGAGGACGACGAACGCATCCGCACGGCCGTCAAGCTGGCCCTCGAGGACGAGGGCTGGGAGGTCGAGGAGGCCGTCGACGGCGAGCAGGCCCTCGAGGCGTTCACCCGCCACCCCGCCGACGTCGTGCTGATCGACATCATGCTGCCCGGCATCGACGGCTTCGACGTGTGCCGGTCGATCCGCCGCGTCAGCGACGTCCCCATCGTCATGGTCACGGCCCGGGTCGACACCCACGACGTGGTCGCCGGCCTGGAGGCGGGCGCCGACGACTACCTCACCAAGCCGTTCGCCCCGAAGGAGCTGTCGGCGCGCATCCGCGCCCTGCTGCGCCGGGCCCGCAGCGCGAACCCCGCCACCACCCACCTGCAGTTCGACGACCTCGAGATCGTCCCCGACGAGGGCACCGTCACGCGCGGCGGCGAGCAGGTCCACCTCACCAAGACCGAGTTCCGGCTCCTCGTGGAGCTCGCCGCCAGCCCGGGCCGGGTCTTCAGCCGGGAGGTCCTCCTCGAGCGGGTGTGGGGGTACGGCTACTTCGGCGACGGTCGACTCGTGGACGTCCACATCCGGCGTCTGCGCACCAAGATCGAGGCCGATCCGGCCAACCCCCGCCACGTGGTGACCGTGCGCGGCCTCGGCTACAAGCTGCAGCCCTGAGCCGCCGGTGCGCCTGCGCCCCCACCGCCCCGGACTGCGGGCCCGCATCACCCTGGCCTTCGCACTGGGCGCCCTGCTGCTCTCCACGATCCTGGCGGGCACGACGTGGACGCTCACCCGCTCGCAGCTGCTCGACCAGCGCGAGCGCACCTCACTGCGCCAGGCGTACCTGAACGCCCGCCTCGTCCGCGACGGCCTCAGCTCGGCCGAGGACGCCAGCGACTTCAACGCCCTCGACCTGCTGGGCTCGCTGCAGACCCCGGTCGGCGCCCAGCCCATGCTCGTGTTCCAGGGCGAGTTCTACTCGCAGTCCCCCGTCGAGTTCGGTGAGGGCTCGCTCCCCGACCCGATCCGGGGCGCCGTGGTCGACGGCGACGCCGCCACGATGCGCTACGTGCACCGGGGCGAGCCCGTGCTCGCCATCGGCATCCCCATCCCCGCCGTGGGCGCCGAGTACTTCGAGGTCGTCTCGCTCGAGGAGCTCGACGACACCCTGCGGTCCCTCGCCATCGTGCTCATGGGTGCGGCGTTCCTGACCACCCTCGCCGGCGCCGCCCTCGGCTGGGCGGTGGCGGGCCGGGCCCTGCGCCCCCTCACCGAGGTCGGCCAGGCCGCCCAGGCCATCGCCGGCGGCCGCCTCGACACCCGCCTCGTCAGCCCCAACGACCCCGACCTCAACCTGCTCACCGCGTCGTTCAACGACATGGCGCAGGCCCTCGAGGACCGCATCGAGCGGGACGCCCGCTTCGCCTCCGACGTGAGCCACGAGCTGCGCTCGCCCCTGATGACGCTGTCCGCGTCCATCGAGGTGCTGAAGAAGCGCCAGGACGAGATGCCCGAGCGGGCCCGTGCCGCCCTGGACCTGCTCGTGGCCGACGTGGCCCGCTTCGAGCGCCTCGTGAACGACCTGCTCGAGATCTCCCGGTTCGACGCCGGCGCCGCCCACCTCGAGCTCGAGGAGGTCAACCTGGCCGAGCTCGTGATCCACGCGGTCGGCTCGTCGTCGGCCGTGGGCGTGCCCGTCCAGTACGACGAGGACCTCGCCGAGCTCGTCATCCCGGCCGACAAGCGCCGCCTCGAGCGGGTCATCGCCAACCTCCTCGACAACGCCCGGAAGTACGCCGACGGGGCGACCGCGATCATCTTGCGCCGCGCGGGTGAGAAGGTGCAGATCGTGGTGGAGGACCGAGGCCCCGGCATCAGCCCCGAGCAGCGCGAGACGATCTTCGACCGCTTCGCCCGCGGCGAGGAGGCGGGTCGGCGCGGCGGTGACCGCGGCGTCGGGCTGGGGCTGGCGCTGGTCGCCGAGCACGTCCGCCTCCACGGCGGGCGGGTGTGGGTCGACGACCGTGACGACGGCGAGGCGGGCTCGGCCTTCGTGGTCGAGCTCCCCGTCCACCAGGACGTGCTCGTGGCGGTGGCGGGATGAGGCGCCGCCTGCTCGCCGTCGTCGCCGTGGCCGCGGGCCTCGCCGTGGTGGCCGCCGGCTGCGGCTTGCCCTCGGACGACACCGCCCACGACATCGATGCCGATGCGGTGCCGTTCGACCTGCTCGCCCCGGCGTCGACGACGGTCCCGGACACCCCCCAGAGCGGCAACACCCACATCGTCAACCTGTTCTTCCAGAACGACGAGCGCCTCATCGCCGTCCCCGCCGAGGTCCCCGAGGGCAGCGCCGGCGACGTCTTCGACCCGAAGGCGGCCGTGACGCAGCTCCTCGAGGGCACCAGCGGCCTCGGTGTCCCCGCCGGCGTGCGGTCGGCGATCCCGAGCGGCACCCGCCTGCGCAGCGCGGAGATCAGCGGCGACACCGTCACTCTCGACTTCAGCGACGAGCTCGGCGGGGTGGAGAGCAACGGGCTCGTGTTCGCGATCGCCCAGATCGTCTACACCGCCGCCGGCATCACGCCCGACCGTCCCGACGGCACCTACCAGGTCGTGATCCAGATCGACGGCGACACGATCACCGTGCCGAACGACGAGGGCGTCGAGCTCGACCGGTCGGTCAGCCCCAGCGACTACGCCACCCTCCGCCCGGTCACCACCCGCGTCGGGGACTGACCGCCGCGCACCGATCGCGCCGAATGCCGATCGAGCCGATCGCCGGTCGCTCCCCGGCACCCGGTCGGCCCTCCGGCCCGGAGTAGGTTGCGCGCATGGGAGTCGTGATCGCCATCGATGCGGGGACCACGGGCGTGCGCTCGTTCGCCGTGGACGAGTCGGGCCGGCCCACCGGCTACACGTACCGGGAGTTCACCCAGCACTTCCCCCAGCCGGGCTGGGTCGAGCACGACGCCACCGAGATCTGGGAGGCCGTCCAGGTGACGCTGGCCGAGCTGGTGGCCCAGCTCGACCGGCCCATCGCCGCCATCGGCATCACCGACCAACGGGAGACCACCGTGGTCTGGGACCGCCGCACGGGTGAGCCCCTCCACCGGGCCATCGTCTGGCAGGACCGGCGCACGGCCGACCGGTGCGAGGCCCTCGAGGCTGCCGGCCACCTCCCCCTGGTCCGCCGCACCAGCGGCCTGGTCCTGGACCCGTACTTCTCCGCCAGCAAGCTCGAGTGGCTGCTCGGTCCGGGCGGCGTCGAGGCGGGGCCGAACCTCGCGTTCGGCACCATCGACTCCTGGCTGCTCTGGAAGCTCACCGGTGGCGCCGAGCACGCCACGGAGGGGTCCAACGCCAGCCGCACCCTGCTGTTCGACATCGGTGCCATGGCGTGGTCGGAGGAGCTGTGCGACCTGTTCGGCGTGCCGACGTCGGCGCTGCCGGAGGTGCGCCCCACCTCGGGCCGCTTCGGTGTGACCGCTGCGGACACCCCGGTGGGCGCGGGGATCCCCGTCAGCGGCATGGCCGGCGACCAGCAGGCGGCGCTGTTCGGCCAGGCCTGCTTCACCCCGGGCATGACCAAGAACACCTACGGCACCGGCTCGTTCGTCCTCATGAACATCGGGTCCGAGTGCCCCGAGCCCGTCGATGGGCTGCTCTCGACGGTGGCCTGGGCCGTCGCCGGCGACGACGGCGGGCTGGTGCCCACCTACGCCTTGGAGGGCGCGATCTTCGTGACGGGCGCGGCGGTGCAGTGGCTCCGTGACGGCCTCGGGATCATCACCGACGCGGCCGAGACCGGCCCGCTGGCCGAGACCTGCGAGGACACCGGCGGCGTGTTCCTCGTGCCGGCGTTCACCGGCCTGGGCAGCCCCTGGTGGGACCCCTACGCCCGGGGTGCGATCGTGGGGATCACCCGGGGGACGACCCGGGCCCACCTCGCCCGGGCCACCGTGGAGTCGATGGCGTACCAGACCCGCGACGTGGTCGACGCCATGGCCGCGGTGTCGGGTCGCACCGTCGCCGAGCTGCGGGTCGACGGCGGCGCCTCGGCCATGGACCTGCTCCTGCAGCTCCAGGCGGATCAGCTCGGCGTGCCGGTGGCCCGCCCCGAGATCCAGGAGACCACCGCGCTCGGCGCCGCCTACCTCGCGGGCCTGGCCGAAGGGGTGTGGTCGTCGCTCGACGAGCTGGCGGGCCACTGGGCCCTCGAGCACCGGGCCGAGCCGGTCATGGACCGCGGCGTCGCCGACGCCGCCCACGCGATGTGGCTACGGGCCGTCGAGCGCTCGCGCGACTGGGCCCGCTGAGCCCAGCTCGGCCCAGCGCGCCGCCGCGATCCGGGCGAGCAGCGCCACCCGGTCGCGCTGGCGGGTCCGGAAGTCGCCGCCCTCGCGCCCGAGCACCAGGGCGAGCTGCCCCGCCAGCAGGGTCGTGCGGATGACGTCGGCCACCCCGTGCTCGCCGGCGCCGCTGTCGAAGGCCAGGAGCCACGCCACGGGCGGGTGGTCGCCGTGGCTCACGAGCGCACGGCCCTCGGCCACGTCGAGCACGGCGGTCCACTGCGCCTCGGTGAGCGTCGTGGTCTGGCGGCAGAGCGCCTCGAGCAGGGCGGCGCGGTCCGGGGCGTCCACCAGGTCGGCCGCCATCTCGAGCGCCTCGACCCGGGGGTCGTGGACCACGTCGCTCGTGGGGCGCACCTCCTCCACGTCGACGCCGTCGACCTCGGACACCTCGTCGATGAGCAGCTGCACGCGGCCGGCGTCGGGGAGGTGGACGACGAGCTCGTCGATGGCCCGGCCGGCGCCCTGCTCGATGATCTCGATGCCCGCCACGTCGCCACCGGCCGCGCCGATGCGGCTGGCCACGGCCCCGAGGGCACCCGGGCGGTCGGGCATCCACACGCGCACGATGAACGACTCCACGGGCCCACCGTAGGGGCCGGAGATGAACGCCATGTTTCTCGTGGGGGTCGGTTTCCGCTCTTGACCGTGCGGTCAAGTCTGCCTACGGTCGGCTCGGTGACGAGGCGGCTGACCCCCCGGGGCAAGGAACGGCGGCGTCAGCTCATGGACTACGCCACCATCCGGTTCTCGGAGAACGGCTACCACCCCACGTCGGTGCAGGAGATCGTCGGCGGCCTGGGCGTGGGCAAGGGCGTCTTCTACTGGTACTTCTCCTCCAAGGAAGAGCTCTTCCTGCACATCCTGCGCGATGCGCAGCAGGACCTGCGCCGTGCCCAGATGGCGGCCATCACCGACGAGGACGATCCGATCCGGCGCATCGAGCTCGGCATCCGGGCGACGATGGCGTGGTCGAGCGACCACCGCGACCTGCTGGCCCTGTTCCAGTTCGCCGCCACCGAGGAGCGCTTCGCCCCGGCGCTGCGCCGCGGCCAGGACATCGCCATCGACGACGTGGTCCGCCACGTGAAGGAGGGCATCGTCGCCGGGCGCATCCGCGACGGCGACCCCACCCTCATCGCCCACGCCATCCTCGGCGTGACCGGCCACCTGTCACGCGTGTTCATCCACGAGCGGGAGGAGCCCACCGACGAGGTGGCCGACGCCGCGGTCACCTTCTGCCTCGAGGGGATCCTGGCCCGCGCCTGACCCTACGGCTCGGTCCCGCCGACGGCGTCGACGGCCTCGACCGGCTCGGCGGCGCTCACCGGCGACCGCACGATCACCATGGCCAGCGCGGCCACCACCACGGCGATCCCCACCACCTGCTGGAGGGTGATGGTCTCGTCGAGGACCAGCGCCGAGGTCGCCACCGCCGCCACCGGGATCACGAGGGTGAGCAGCGATGCCGTGGCCAGCGGGATGTGGCCGTGGGCCCAGTTCATGAGCCAGTGCCCGAGGCCGCCGGAGACGAGGGCGATCAGCGCGATCACGAGCCACGTCCCGCCGTCGGGCACCGCCAACGGCGTGCGGGCCACCAGGGCGACGGGGGTGATGGCGACGAAGGCGACGGCCAGCAGGCCGGCGAGGTACTCGAGCGACGTGAGCGTGCGCCGGGCGTGCTTCGAGGCCACGAAGAAGGCGGCCCACGAGCACGTGGCGGCCAGGGCGAGGAGGTCGCCGTGGAGGCTGTGGGTGTCGTCGTTGCTGGCCGCCGAACCCGTCAGCACCGCCACGACGCCCACGAGGGCCAGCGCGGTCCAGAGGAAGAACGTGCGGTCGAGACGCTCGCCGAAGAGCTTCCCGACGACCAGGGCCACGAGCACGGGCTGGAGCGAGGAGATGATGTTGGCGTTGGCGATGGTGGTCGTCTTGAGCGCGGTGAAGAACAGCGCCACGTCGAGGGCGAAGAGCAGGCCGCCGGGGGCCGAGGCCACGAGCACGGTCCAGGTGAGGCGGGTGCCCCGGAGGCGGAGCACCACGACGGCGGCCAGGGCGCCCATCCACATCCGGTGGAAGGCCAGGCCGAGGCCGTCGAGGCCCTCCGCCTTGCGGGCCAGCACCGAGAACGAGCCCCACATCACGACACCCACCACCGCGGCGATCGCGCCGGCCATGGGGCGCCGCGCGGTCGTCGCGGGCAGTTCGGTCGTGGCCACCATCCGACCCTATGGCCTCGCGCCGCGAGCCACCCCCTCGGTTCCGGTGAGCACCGGCGCCGGCCCGCCGCCGGCGCCGACCCGCCGCCGACCCCCGAGGAGACGCCACGGAGCGCCCCGGAGGCGCCCCGGGAGCACCCAGGAGCGCTCCAGAGCGCCTCGGAGCGCCGAACCCGGCCCGGTAGCCTCGCCGCCGTGCCTCGCCGCCCACGCCGTGCCCTGGCCCGCGTGGTGGCGCTGCTCGTCGCCCCGGTGGCGCTCGCCACCGTCCTCGCCGGGCCGGCGGCGGCCGCTCCCCCGCCGGCCGCGGCCCCACCCGACGCGCCCCAGCCGAGCGAGCGGCTCGCCGGCGTCGGTGACCTGGGCACGGGCGACGCGGGCACGGCGGCGGTGGCCGCCCTGGTCGCCGCCATGGAACCCGATGCCGTCGTCAGCGTGGGCGACAACGTCTACGACCCGGCCGGCTACGACGACGTGGTGGGCGCGTTCTACCAGGAGTGGGTGGGCGCCTACGCCGGCGTCCACGGCGCGGGCTCGGCCACCAACCGCTTCTTCCCCGCGGTCGGCAACCACGACCTGTACACGTGGGACGGCCACGACGGCGTCACCGACTACCTCGACTTCTTCACCCTGCCCGGCCCCGGCGTGGCCAGCGACGCCACGTCCGGCAGCGAGCGGTACTACGACGCCCGCTGGGGGCCGGTGCACCTGTTCGTGGTGGACGGCGACCCCCACGACGACGCCTCCTCGATCCAGGCCCAGTGGCTGAAGGCGGGCCTGCGCGGCTCCGACCTGCCCTTCCAGGTGGTCGTCGTGCACCAGTCGCCCTTCTCGTCGAGCTCGCGCCACGGCAGCACCGCCCGCCTCCGGTGGCCGTTCGAGCGCTGGGGCGCCGACCTCGTGCTCTCGGGCCACGACCACGACTACGAGCGCCTCCGACGCGACGACGACCGGGACGGCACGCCGCTGACCTACGTGGTCAACGGCCTCGGTGGTGCCGAGCGCTACCCGTTCGGCGCCGCCCCGCCGGTGGCCGGCAGCCGGGTCCGCTTCGCCGGCGCCTTCGGGGCCCTCACCCTCGATGCCTGCGCCACCAACGTCCGGGGGTCGTTCACCACCGTCGGCGGCACCGTCGTGGACCGCTTCGCCCTCGGCGCCCGGATCCGCCCGGCGGCCTCGCCCGCGAACGCGTACACCGACGTGCCCACCGCCGCCGACGCGGCCGTGTCGTGGCTCGCCGACCCGGACCACCGGTACCTCCCGCCGCCCTGGAGCGGCACCTTCCGCCCGACGGCGGCGATGACGCGAGGGGAGGCGGCCCGCTGGCTCTACCGCCTGGCCGGCATGCCCGACGTGTCGGCCCTTCCGCCCTCACCGTTCACCGACCTGGCCCCGGCCAACGCCGACGCCGCGCGGTGGCTCACGTCGGACCCGGACGGAGCGGGGCCGGCGACGGCCGTCGGCACGGGCATCGACGCCGACACCTTCGCCCCCGACCGCACGCTGAACCGGGTGACCGCCGCCCGCTGGCTCTACCGGCTCGTGGGTGCCCCCGCCGTGGGCGACATCCCCGACCCGGGCTGGCGCGATGTGGGCGCCGGAGCGGCCGACGCGGTGCGCTGGCTGACCGACCCCTGCCCGCACCCGCAACGCCTGGCCGGCGGTCGCGACGGCACCTTCGGCGCGTCGCACGGCCTGACTCGGGCGCAGTTCGCCGGGGTCGTCTACCGCACCTACGCCCGCTGAGCGCGCCGGGCGATCCGGTCAGTTCAGCTTGACGAGGGCCTTGCGCAGTGAGCGGATGGCCTGGTTGATGCGCTGCTCGTTCTCGATCAGCGCGAAGCGCACGAAGCCCTCGCCACCCGGCCCGAAGCCGATGCCGGGCGACACCGCCACGTTGGCCTCCTTGACGAGGAACGAGGCGAACTCGATCGAGCCCATCTCGGCGTAGGGCTCGGGGATGGGCGCCCAGGCGAACATCGTGCCCATGGGCTTCGGGAACGACCAGCCGATCCGGTCGAGGCCGTCGCAGAGGGCGTCCCGCCGACCCTGGTAGATCTTCTGGACCTCCTGGGGGAACTCCGGCACCTCGTTCAGGGTGACCGTCGTCGCGATCTGGATGGGCTGGAAGGTGCCGTAGTCGAGGTAGGACTTGAGCTTCGCCAGCGCCTGCACGACCTCGGGGTTGCCGACGAGGAAGGCGGAGCGCCACCCGGCCATGGAGAAGGACTTGGTCATCGAGTACAGCTCGACGGCCACCTCCTTGGCGCCCTCGGCCTGCAGGATCGACGGCGGCAGGTAGCCGTCGAAGCCGAGGTCCGCGTAGGCGAAGTCGTGCACGAGCACGACCTCCTTCTCGCGGGCGAAGTCGACGACCCGCTGCATGAAGTCGAGGTCGACGCAGGCGGTGGTCGGGTTGTGGGGGAACGACAGCACGATGGCCCGGGGCTTGGGCCACGAGTACTCCCAGGCCTCCTGCATCGTGGCGAAGAAGTCGTTGTCGGGGCCGAAGGGCATCTCCCGCACGTCCGCGCCGGCGAAGAGGGGGCCCCAGATGTGGATCGGGTAGGACGGCGAGGGCACGAGGGCGGCGTCTCCGGGCTGGAGCAGCACCCACATCAGGTGGGAGAAGCCCTCCTTGGCGCCGATGGTGTTGATCACCTCGGTGTCGGGGTCGAGCTCCACGCCGAAGCGGCGCCGGTAGAGCTCGCTCACCGCTTCGCGCAGCTTCGGGATGCCGCGGCTCGACGAGTACTTGTGGTTCCGCGGGTTGCGGGCGGCCTCGGCCAGCTTCTCCACCGCCACATCGGGCGACGGCAGGTCGGGGTTGCCGAAGCCGAGGTCGATCACGTCCTCCCCGGCCCGGCGGGCCTCGATCTTCAGACCGTCGATGATGGTGAAGACGTACGGGGGCAGCGAGGTGATGCGGCGGAACTCCATCGGGGCGAGGCTACCGGGTGGGGTCCTGGTGGCCCCAGTGCCTTTCGGCGGCCAGGAGGGCCGCGCCGAGGGCCCCCGCCTGCTCCCCCGTCGCCGCCGCGACGATCGGCACCGGCGGCCGGTGGCCGTGACCGAGGACCAGGTCGTCGTAGGCCGATCGCGTGGCGTCGAGGAACAGGTCGGCCTCGCCGACCAGCCCGCCGCCGAGCACGACGACCTCCGGGTCGAGCACGTTGACGAGGTTGGCGACGCCCAGGGCGACCCACCAGCCAAACGTCGCGAGCACCGCCGTTGCGTCGTCGTCGCCGGCCCGGGCGGCCGCGGTGACGTGTTCGCCCCGCACCGCCTCGGGGTCACCGCCGGCGAGGTCGACCACGGCGTCCGCCCGGCCCGCCCGCGCCGCCTCCCGGGCGAGGAACCCCAGGCCGCTCCCCGACGCGTACCGCTCCCAGCAACCGCGCTGGCCGCAGGGGCAGCGGGGGCCTCCGGGGTCGACGATCATGTGGCCGGGCTCGCCCGCCATCCCGTGGGCGCCCCGGTACAGGGCGCCGTCGGTGACGATCCCCGCCCCGATCCCCGTGCCGAGGGTGACGAGCAGCGAGTGCGCCCGGCCGCGGCTGGCGCCCCGCACGTGCTCGGCCCAGGCCGCGCAGTTGGCGTCGTTGTCGACGTGGACGGCGAGGCCCAGGGCACCGGCCAGCAGGTGGTCGACGTCGAAGTCCACCACCTGGGGGAGGTTCGGCCCCATGCGCAGGACGCCCTCGTGGTCGATCAGGCCCGGTAGCCCCAGACCGACCGCCGCCACGCTCCCGCCTCCCCCGTTGCCCCCGGGATCGTCGCCGAGGCCGGCCTCGGCGGCCACCGCACGGACGACCTCCACGACCGCCCCCACCAAAGCGTCCGCGCCGCGAGGGGTGGGCCGGCGCACCGCGGCACGGGCCGGCGCGGTCGGGTCGTCGGCGTCGAGGACGAGCCCGAGGAGCTTCGTGCCCCCCACGTCGACCCCGACGGTGGGGCGCACGTCAGTAGCGCAGGAGCGCGCCGATGCGACCGAGGACGTCCAGGTCGGCGTTGCCGACGCAGATCTCGATGCGGCAGGACTGGAGGAGCGCCTCTTCGAGCGCGTCCTCGACCACGTCGGGCACCTCGACCATGTCGGTCCCGCACAGCGGGCAACGGCGGCCCACCGCGGCCAGGTGCGAGCAGCCCGGGCACCGCCAGCCGCCCTCGCTGTAGCCCTCGGAGACGACGAGCAGGTCGACCCGCCGCTCGACGAGGGCCTGCAGGACGGCCTCGAGGCCCGCCACCGCCTTGCGACCGGACCCGACGCCCTCCCGCAGCCGCTCGACCACCTTGGTCTCGCGGGCCCGCACGAGGCGGTCCTCGGCCTCGAGGACGGCCTCCCGGAGGGCGGCGTCGGACGCCCCCACCGGCACGCTCAGGCGGCCGCCGAGGCGCTCGGTGAGGTACGGGTGCAGGTAGCTCTCCACCGCGCCGGCGAGCTCGGCCGGCGCACCCACCAACAGGTGGGCGTACTCCGCGTCCTGGAAGGCCTGGAAGGCGACGGCCGCGGCGCGGCGCAGGTGCTGGTCGACGAGGTCGTCGACGTGGTGCTGGGTGTCGCCCCGCTCGCGCTCGCCGCGGTGGTCGTAGTCGCGCGGGAGCTCGTCGAACAGCTCGGAGCGGTCCACCAGCACCCCGAGCTCGTAGACGAAGAAGCGGGCCTGCTGGCGGTCGACGAGCAGCACGCCGATCCGCTCGTAGGCGTGCAGGAGCTGCTCGAGCTGGCCGACGGCCGGCGACTGGTTGACCACGAGCTGGTTGCGCACGGCGACCGACAGCGGAAGCGCCTTCCAGAACCCGGTGGACTGGCAGCTGAACAGGGCCAGGCCGCGGGTCTCGGTGCGGTCGAAGCCGCCGTGGACGTGCTCGGTGATCCGGGCCAGGTCGGCGGCGACCGAGCCGTCGCCCTCACCCCGTGCCTTCGCGCGGCGCACCAGGTGGTCGAGCTGGGCCTCGTAGTCCTGGCGACGCGGGTAGCGGCGCCCGTCGACGTCGAGGTAGCAGCTGACGACCGGTGATCCTCCGCCCGAGACCCCGGCCAGCTCGCGGACGGTGTCTTCGTTGAGGTTCGCCATCGCGGCGATGGTACTCAGTGGTCCCGGGGTCGCGGTCCGGGTCCCCGGTCGGGGCGGCGCCCGGCCGGCTCAGAGGGTGAGCACGGCGGCGACCTCGTCGCCCGCCGACGCCGCCCACCGCACGACGCGCGGGTCGTCGCCGAGGAACACCACCTGCACGGCGTCGCTCATGCGGACGAGGCGCTCGAGCAGGTAGTCGACGTCGTCGTCGGCCACGTGGCCGAACGGCTCGTCGAGCACGAGGGGCAGTGACCCGGCGTAGGACACCGAGCGCAGTTCGGCGAGCCGGGAGAGGAGGTACCACTCGATGCGCTCGACCGGGGCCACGGTGGCGGCCCGGCCGTCCACGGCCGCGATGGTGGTCGCCACCGCGAACGCCTCGCCACCGCCGTCGACGTCGACGGCGGCCGCCTGGGCCTGCGCGGACGACAGCGCGCGGGCGGCGGCGTCGAGCAGGGCCGACTGGGCGTCGATCTGCTCGTCGAGGACCCGCAGCTCGGCGTCGATCTCGGCGAGGCCGGTCTCGAGGTCGTCGAGGGCGGCGTCCCCCAGGTCGACGGCGGCGGCGTCGTGGGTGGGGGCCGCCGGTTCGGCGGGCGCCGGCGGAGGTGACGGGGTCGCCTCGGCGGGCGCCACGACGGCGCCCAGGTCGGCCAGGTTCGGTGCCGAGGTCTCGAGCTGCGCCAGGTCGAGCTCGGCGCCCGCGATCTCGTCCTCGATCGAGGCCAGCGCCTCCTCGAGCTCGCCCCGCTCGCGTAGGGCCTCGTCCATGTCGGCCAGCCACACGACCGCGACGTCGACCACCTCGTCGTCGGTGAGGGCGAGGTCGCCGAAGTCGACGCCGACCGTGCCCAATGCGGCGCGGAGCTCGTCGACCGCGCCGGCGGCCAGGTCGGCGGCCTGGTCCTCGACGACCGTCCGGGCCCGCAGGGCGGCCTCCAGCTCCGGCTCGTCGAGGTCACCGACCAGGGTCCGAGCGGCGTCGCGGGTGGCCTCGACCGTCGCCACCAGCGCCGAGCGCTGCGGGTCGGCCTCTGCGGCGGCGACCGCTTCGCGGAACACGACCTCGGCCTGCTCCCAGTCACGCTGCGCCCGCTCGTGCACGGTGCGCAGCTCGGGGCTCACGAGCGGCACGCTCGTCGACATCACGTAGGCCGTGTAGGTGGCGAAGCCCATCCGTTCGAGCACGACCTGCTCGGCGGCGGCGGCGTCATCGAGGCGCTTCTTGAGGCTCTTGCCGGGGATGCGGGCGGCGGTCAGCTTGAGCTCGGCCTCGAGCAGCTCGTCGTGGGCCGCTTCGAGCGCCTCGGCGTCGGCGGGGTCGATGACCGGAGGCCGCACGGCCGCATCCGCGGCGAGGAACCGGCGCTGCGCCTCGTCCAGACGTCGGTACGCGGCCAGCGGGCCGTGCCCGGTGGCCTCGACCTGGGCGTCGTAGGCGTCGAGGGCCTCGATGGCGGCGACCAGCGCGTCGGCGAGGCGCTGGGCCTCGACGTCGGGCACCTCCTCGACATCGGGTCGGGCCTGCACGGCGGCGACGGCGTCGGCCACCGCGGCGACGTCGATGTCGACCAGCGGGGCGAGGGCACCGAGGAGCTCGTCACGCCGGGTGCGCAGCCGGTCCACGCGTGCCGCCGTCGAGGCGATCGCGGCGACCGCCTCGGGCGAGGGCCCGGGGCTGTCGAGCACCACCGTCGCGGCACGCATGACGGTGTGGGTGGCGGGGTTGACCTCGCCCCGCAGGTCGCCGGCATCGGGCCGCGGATCGGCGGGGTGGCCCGACGGCGCGGGGCGAGCACCCGCCGAGGCGAGCGCCAGGGCGAGGGACGAGCGACGGGCAAGGACCCGTCGGTGGGCGTCCTGGAGCTCGGCGAGCGAGGCGGCGAGCACGTCGTGGGTCGCGGTGGCGTCGCGGACGGCCCGGCGGACCGCGTCCGCGTCGACCGGGGCCGACCCTCCACCGGGGCCGTCGCCCGTGTCGGGCCCCGGCGACGCGACGCCAGCGTCGGCCAGGGCGAGGAGGTCGTCGGCGCCCACCACCAGGTCGAGGTCAGCGTCGAGGTCGAGCAGGGCCAGGGCACCGGGCTCGAGGTCGAGCAGGATGCCGCTCACCTCCACCTCACCGGACACCCCGTCGAGCGCCGCGCCGCCGGCGGCACGGGGCAACTCGCCCAGCGCCGCGGCCAGGCGGGACCGGGCGTCGGCGGGAAGGCCTGTCGCGACGGACAGGCGGGGGTGCAGCTCGAGCCGGACCCCGCCGGGCGCGTCATCCTGTAGGCGCAGCAACCTCATTGCTGCCCTCATCGGCCGACACGGCCCGGCATCAAGGCTCCGGGGCCCCCGAGCCGAACCGGGCCGCGACCCCTCAGGAGACGGGGATGTGCTCCACGGGGTCGTCGCCGTCCGGGCCGGTGGCGCCCGGACGGGCCCGCTTCGCCGCGTCGGCGAACGAGTCGAACAGGCCCATGACCGCCTTCGCCGTGCCCGGGTCGCGGACGACGTCCTCGGCCACGTCGAGGAACGCCCTCGCCGCGGCGATGAGCTCCTCGGCGGCGGTCTGCAGGTGCTCGAGGCCCTCGTCGGCCCGCTCCTCGTTCACGTGCCCTGTGCCTCCTGGGGCTCGGGATCGGCGATGCGCTCGCCGCGGAAGGTGACCTCCAGTGTGCCGTCCCGCAGGGTGGCGCCGCTGACCGCGCGCCGCCGCAGCGTGTCGGGGAGCAGGAGCGCCCGCCGGTACGGCCCGGCGGTGACGATGAGCTCGTCCCCGCGGCGGGCCACGTCGACGTCGTCCCGCTCGGCGAACGGCAGCTCGAGGTCGAGCCGCCACCCCTCGCCGTCCCGCTCGATGCGCAGCGGCGCGCCCTCGTGCAGCAGGGCGTCGGGCTCGAGGTCGCCGTAGAGCGTGCCGGCGAAGCGGCGGAGCGCGTCGATCCCGACGAGCTCGTCCGGCGCCAGGTGCGCCCGCAGGACCGGCAACGGCGCGAAGCCCTCCTCGATGGCCGCGAGGTGCTCGGTGTGCAGCGCCTGCCAGCGGGCGAACCACGGGTCGTCGACCTCGGCCGGCAGCACCCGGTTCGCCACCACCGCGTCGACGCGGTACCCGAACAGCGAGAGGTACGTGTGGGTGCGACGGGCCTCGGCGATGACCATGCGCTCGGGGTTGACGACCAGGCGGGCGCTGGTGACGTGGGGGTCGGTGAGCAGGTCCCGGACGCCGTCGAGGCGCTCGTAGAAGCGGTGCGCCGCCCCGAAGACCTCGTCACCGGCGACGGGCAGGTTGGTGACCCGGCTCAGCACCGGCGACAGCACCCGGTTGAGGCGGCGGCTCGCCGGGAAGACGCGGTCCATGTACCAGGCCAGGACCTCGGGCAGGGAGAGGAGCCGGATGGTCTCGGCCGTCGGGGCGCAGTCCACGACGATGGTGTCCCAGTCCCCCGATGCGGCGAAGGCCTTCAGGTCGGCCAGCGCGAAGATCTCGTCGAGGCCCGGCAGCACCGCCAGTTCCTCGGCCTCGATGCCGGCCACGCCGGCCCAGTCGAACACCTCGGTGAGGTAGGCCTGGATCTCGGACCAGGACTCCTCCATGCGCTCCTGGGCGTCGAGCTGCTGGCCCCAGAGCCCGTCGGCCACGGGCGCGGGCTCGCTGGCGAGGGGGACGCCGAGGGCGTCGCTCAGCGAGTGGGCGGGGTCGGTCGACAGCACCAGCGTGCGCCGGCCGCCGTCGGCGCAGCGCAGGGCGGTCGAGGCCGCCACGGTGGTCTTGCCGACACCGCCCTTGCCCGTGAAGAGCAGGATGCGCACGGCCGGCTCAGGCCGCGGCGCCGCGCTCGACCCAGCTCTTGAGCTCGCGCAGCGCGGTGTGCACGATGCGCGACTCCGCCCGGCGCTTCACGAAGCTGGGCAGGGGCACGACCAGCTCCACGATGAGCTCGTAGGTGACGTCGGTGCGGTCGGGCTCGCCCTCGACCGGCGTGAAGTCGTAGGAACCGTCGAGCTGGCGGGTGATGTCGCTCTCGAGCAGGGTCCACGACATGCGGCGCGGGGCCTCGCTGTAGTCGTAGCCGAGCACGTAGGTGGTGCTGCGGCCCATGGCTGCGGCCCGGTAGCGCACCCGCAGGCCCCGGCCCTCGGCGTCGCGCTCGAGGACCTCGGTCTCCTTGATGTCGTGCGCCCAGGTCGGATAGTCCTCGAACGCCAGCGCGGCGGCGAGGCAGTCGGCTGGTGATGCGTCGATGGTGGTGCGCTCGGTGGCGTGGTCGGGCATCGGGGGCGAGCCTAGTGGGAGGGCGCGGGGCCGCCGGGCTCTTCGCCGGGCCCGTCGCCGGGCGGTTCGCCGTCGATCGGGGCGTCGCCGGCGCCGGCCCCGCCCGCGGTGGCGGCCGGCCCGTCGAAGCGCGAGCCGAAGGTCCCGTGGCGGGCGCCCCAGAGGCCGGCCTGGGCGAGGCCGAACATGGGTACGAGCACGCCGAAGGCCAGGCTGGTGAAGGGCCGCAGGCCCGCGGTGACGAGGGCGACGACGACCTGGACGCCGAAGGGCACCATCAGGGCGAGCTGGACGTCCTTGGGCGCGCTGCCGGCGAGGAAGTAGAGCCCACCGATCCCGATGGCGTCCGTGCGGCTGCGGTCCACGGCGATCGCGAAGGCCCAGAGGAACACCACGCAGCCGACGAAGAACAGGGCGAGGTCGACCGCCACCGCGAGGATGCCGAAGAGCTCCCGGTCGATCACGGCCAGGATCGCGGTCACCGTGAAGACGACGGTGCCCATCCGGCTGACCGTGATGATGCGGGCGCCGGGGCGGCCCGCTCCCGGCCCGTCCGCCCCGACCGCGGGCGCCGGCCCTGCGCCGCTCACGGGAGTGCCCCCGCCAGGCGCTCGACGAGCACCTCGTAGGCGAACTCGCGCTCGGCGCGCGTCCGAGCGGCCACGCCCATCGCGGCACGCCGATCGGGGTCGTCCAGGAGCTCGGCCAGGGCCGTGGTCACGGCGTCGACATCGCCCGGGTCGCCCACGACGAGGCCGGTCTCGCCGTCGACCACCGCCTCGGCGGATCCGCCGCTCTCCCCCGCCACCTGGGCCACCCCGGCAGCGGCCGCCTCCAGGAACACGATCCCGAACCCCTCCTGCTCGAGGCCGGCCCAACGGCTCCGACAAAGCATGGCGAACACGTCCGCGCAACCGTAGAGGTCGGGCAGGTCCTCGTCCGGCACCCGGCCGAGCAGCTGCACCGGCGCGCCGGTGTCGGCGACCAGGCGGTCGAGCCGCGCCCGGTCCCGCCCGCCGCCGGCGATGGCGACGGTGAGGTCGGGGCGGGCGTCGGCCAGCCGGGCGGCGCTGCGGATGAGCACGTCCATGCCCTTGCGGGGCACGAGCCGGCTGATGCTGACCACGAGCCGGCCGTCGACCGGCAGGCCCAGACGGGCCCGGGCCGCGGCGCGGGCCGCGGCGTCGAGGGGCCGGAAGCGGGCGACGTCCACCCCCGGCGGGACGAGCACCGACGGCAGCGGGCGGCCGGCGGCCCGCTCGCCCTCGGCCAGGGGGTACCCACCGGCCGCCACGACGAGCTCGGCGCCGCGCAGGACCCGGCGCAGGGCCAGGTTCGTGCCGGGGAGGCGCCCCGGGATGGTGACCTCGGCGCCGTGCAGGATGACGCCGTAGGGCCGCTGCAGGTGGGGGCCGATCAGGCCGAGGGGCAGCGCCGGGTCGAGCAGCACCAGCTCGGCGTCCACCTCGACGGCCAGGCGGTCGACGTGGCGGGCCAGCACCGGGTTGGGCAGCAGCACCGGCTCACGCGTCCGGACGACCCGGTAGGGCTGGGCCGCGTCCCACTCGGCGGCGCCCGCGTAGGGCGTGGTCAGCACCGTGGTCGAGGCCGGGTCGAGCCGGCGCCACAGCTCCCAGAGGTAGGACTGGATGCCCCCGACCTTCGGCGGGAAGTCGTTCGTCACGAGCAGGTGGTGGCTCATCGCGACGCCCCCGCCCGGGCGCCGTTCGCCTCCGCCCGTCGGTGGGCGAGGCGCCGCCGGGCCCAGCGGGCGTGCTCGCCGAGGAGCTCGTCGTCGCCGGCAGCCACCGCCTCGAGCACCCGGAGCACCTCGGTGTCGTCAGGGTCGGCGGCGTTGCCGAGGGCGAGCAGCGCGTTGCGGCGCAGGTGCCGGGGGTCGCGGCCGGCGATGTACCAGCGCCCGTGGCGGGCGAGGAGGGTGTCGTCGTCGGCGGCGAGGAGGTCGAGCAGGTCGACCGTGGCCCCGGCGGCGCCCGCCGCCTCCACCTCCCGGTCGGAGCGGCGGTTCGGCGGGCAGACCTCCTGGCAGTCGTCGCAGCCGTAGATCCGATCGCCCAGGGCGACCCGCCACTCCTCGGGGAAGGAGCCCGGCGCCTGCACCAGCCAGGCCAGGCAGCGACGCGCGTCGACCACGCCGGGCGCGACGATCGCGCCGGTGGGGCACCCGTCGAGGCAGCGGGTGCAGGTACCGCAGCCGTCCTCCACCGGCTCGGCCGCGGGGACGAGGGGGGCGTCGGTGACCACCGAGCCGAGCACGAACCAGCTCCCCCGGCCCGGCAGCAGGACGTTGGCGCTCTTGCCGTACCAGCCCAGGCCGGCCCGGACGGCCGCCTCCCGGTCGACGAGCGCGTTGTCGTCGGCGAGCACCCGGGTGCGCCACCCCGCGGCCCGCAGGTGGGCGGCCATCGCCTCGAGGCCCTCGCGCAGGGCGGCGTAGTGGTCGTCACGGGCGTAACGGGCGACCCGCCCCGTCGGCCGCGCCGCCCCGGCCCCGCCCGGCACCGCCCCGCCCGGCACCGCCCCGTCGTGGCCGTCCCGCTCGTGGGCGTAGGAGCGGGCGCCCACGACCAGGGCCCGCGCCCCGGGCAGGGCCCGCTCGGGCTCGGTGGAGCGGGCGGGGTTGCGGTAGGTGAACTGCATGCCGGCGGCCAGCCCCGCGGCCTTGCGGCGCTCGAGGTCCTCACGGGTGCGTTCGAAGGGCGTGGCGGCGGCCACGCCGACGGCGTCGAGGCCCGCCGCCCGGCCCACCGCCTCGAGCGCGTCGATCACCCGAGAAGGTCAGCCCGTGCGCGGGACGTGGCGCAACTCGGGGACGAGGCCGGCGTCGGCCAGCAGCCGCACGGCGCGGACCTCGGCCACGTCGATCACCACCGCGTCGTCCGGCTCCCGGTTGACGAGGAAGGTGACGATGCAGTCGTCACAGGTCGACGTGTGCTGCATCTGGCACTCGTCGCAGTCGATGCGCAGGGTGGAGTCCTCCATGGCGCCATCCTCCCCGGGGGGTGTGACAGGAATCGCGGGCCGGCCGGTCAGGCCCCGTCGGTGACCGGGTGGACGGCGTTGCCGTTGCCGCACCAACGGCACGCGACCTCCTCGATCGTCTCGTCGAGGACCTCCTCGTCCTCGACCGACAGCTCGCCGCCCACCGTGTAGTGGTGGAACGCCCGGGTGCGCCGGGTGCTGGTCACGTCGAAGCGGGTCAGGTTGCCGCACGCGTCGCAGCGGTAGCGGGGCGGAGCGGGGGTCTCGGCGACGTCGGCCACGGGCTGGAGTGTACGGGCACTTGCGCAGGGAACACCTGTTCGCTTCACTGGGGTGATGCAACGTACGTTCGATGACCTGGGGACGCCGCTCATCGACGTCACGTTCTGCGTGATCGACCTCGAGACCACCGGCGGCGCGGCGGAGGACGTCGGCATCACCGAGATCGGCGCGGTCAAGCTCCGGGCGGGCGAGTGCCTCGGCACCTTCCAGACCCTGGTGAACCCGGGCCAGCTCATCCCCCCCACCATCACGGTGCTGACCGGCATCACCCAGGCCATGGTGCTGCCGGCGCCGCGGATCGAGGCGGTGCTGCCCGCCCTGGTCGACTTCGTCGGCGACGCGGTCATCGTCGGCCACAACGTCAGCTACGACCTGCGCTTCCTCCGAGCCGCCACCGACCGGGGCGGGCGGCCGCCGCTGCGCAACCAGGTGGTCGACACCTACCGCCTCGCCCGGCGCCTGCTCAGCGACGAGGTGCCCAACCACAAGCTCGGCACCCTCGCCGACCGCCTGCGCCTCCCCCACCAGCCGTCCCACCGGGCGCTCGACGACGCCCTCGCCACCGGCGACCTGCTGCACGTGCTGCTCGAGCGGGCCGGGCGGCTGGGCGTGTCCGGCCTCGACGACCTGCTGCACCTCCCGAAGCTCGCCGCCCACCCGCAGATCACCAAGCTGCGCCTCACCGACCGCCTGCCGCGCTCGCCGGGCGTCTACGTGTTCCGCGACCGGCGGGGCCAGGTGCTCTACGTCGGCAAGGCCACCAACCTGCGCACCCGGGTGCGCTCGTACTTCTCGGGCGACGGGCGCCGCAAGGTCGCCCAGTTGCTGCGCGAGACCGAGCGCATCGACCACGTCGTCTGCCCGGGGCCCCTCGAGGCCGAGGTCCGCGAGGTGCGCCTCATCCAGGAGCTCCTCCCCCGCTTCAACCGCCAGGGCACCCGCTGGCGCTCCTACACCTACGTGAAGCTCACCTGCAACGAGCGCTTCCCCCGACTCTCGGTGGTGAAGGCGACCCCCGCCGACGGCAGCCTCTACCTCGGCCCGGTCTCGTCGACGCGGGCGGCACGGCTCGTCGCCGAGGCCATCGAGAGCGTCGTCCCCCTCCGCCGGTGCACCACCCGCCTCAGCGGCCGCGCCCGGCTCGACGAGCGACCGGCGCGCGAAGGCCCCTGCACCGCCGCCCAGCTCGGGGTGAGCACCTGCCCGTGCTCCGGCGCCATCGGCGAGGTCGAGTACGGCGCCCTCGTGGACGGGCTCGTCCACGCCCTCACCCACGACCCGGCCGCGCTGCTCGACCCGCTCGCCGAGCGGATGGAGGCACTGGCGCTCGCCGAGCGCTACGAGGAGGCCGCCGACGTGCGGGACCGCGCCGCGGCCCTGGCCCGGGTGCTCGCCCGCCAGCGCCGCCTCGACGCGCTCCGGCGCTCCGGGCGGGTCCGCATCGAGCTGCCGACGGGCGCCGGCGTGGAGCTGCGCCACGGGCGCCTGGTGCGCTCGTGGGGCGCACCGGCGGGCGAGGACGACGCCCGCCTCGGGCGCGTCGCCCTGCCCTTCCCCGAGTGGGGGGCGTCGACGGCCGCCGACGGCGACCCCGGCGACGGGGTGCTGTCGCCCGGCCCGGGCCTGGCCCTGGGCGAGCCGGTGGCCCGCGACGAGGTGGACGAGCTGCTGTGCGTGGCCCGCTGGCTCGACGCGCAGGCCGGGCGCGTCCGGCTGGTGCACAGCGAGCGGGGCCTCGCCTCGCCGCTGCCGGCGCTGCCCACCTACGAGCCCGCCCGCAGCTGAGCCCGCGGTCCCGATCGCGCCGGCGCGGGACGAGGGCGGGGACCGCGGCGGGGACCGGGGCGGGGACGGGACCCCGGCGCGGGCCGCGAGTCATCCCCGTCGGTGCGCCCGTATCCTGGGACCGTGCTCCGGGTGCTCCTCACCGTGTCGCTCGTGTACCTCGGCTTCGTGGCCCTGTGCACCGCCTTCGTGGGCGGGATGCTCTACGCCCTGCGCCGCCGCAACCGGGTGTCGGCCACCGTGAAGAGCCCGGCGCCCACCACGTGGCTCGTCTCGCCGGCGGCGCCCGCCCGCATGCACCGCCGGCTGCGCAACGCCTGCACGTCGGCACGGGTCGCGTACGCCCCGACGGTGGGCGAGGCCCACCCACAGCTCCCCGAGCTCGCGCAGACCCTCGAGGGCGAGGCCATCGTGCTCGACCGGCTGCTCGTGGAGGCCAGCGTGACCCCCCGTCCCCACCGCCGCCGCACGCTGCTCCCCCTGCGGGCGCAGGTGCGCGAGATCGAGCGGCTCGCCCAGGAGATCGCCGTGACCGCCCGGCGGGCCGGGCCCGGGGCGCTGCCTCAGGCCAGCGACGGGCTCCGGGAGATCCGGGACCAGCTCGCCGCCCGGCAGGCGGCGCAGGCCGAGGTCGAGGCGGTCGAGCGGGTCGCGCAGGGCCACATCGACCTGACCGCCGCCGGTCCCGTGCCGGCGCCCGTCGCCCCACCACCCTCGGTCGGCGCGCCGGGCCCCGTGCCGCCGGCGACGCC
This sequence comes from Acidimicrobiales bacterium, assembly GCA_041908445.1. Taxonomy (GTDB): domain Bacteria; phylum Actinomycetota; class Acidimicrobiia; order Acidimicrobiales; family DATDAH01; genus JAEUJM01. The sequence continues at coordinate 187,785 of JAYRFK010000119.1, forward strand.
AGGTGCCACCGCGCCACCCTCGACGCCGCCCGTCCAGATCATCTGACCCGATCTCCTGACCCGAGGTCATCCGAGCCCGATCCGCTGAGCTCCGCCGTCGGCGCGGGCCCACGGGGGTCGCCCGCGGTCAGGTGAAGGTGCGCAGCCGCTCGAGCACGCCGGCGGCGCGCCCGTCGTCGATGCACGCCTGCGCGGCCTCGACCCCGGCGGCGAGGTCGTCCACCGCCCCGCCCGCCAGCAGGCCGGCGGCGGCGTTGAGCACGACGATGTCGCGGTGCGGGCCCGGCTCGCCGGCCAGCACCCGGCGGGCGGCCTCGGCGTTCACCGTGGCGTCGCCGCCGAGCAGGTCGGCGGGCTCGGCCCGGGCCAGGCCGAAGGCGGTGGCGTCGACCTCGTGGGTGCGGACCTCACCATCGACCCACTCCATCAGGGTGGAGGTGGTCGTGGTGGTGAGCTCGTCGAGCCCGTCGTGGCCGTAGACCACGAGGGGGCGCTCGGCACCGTTGGCCACGAGGACGCGGAGCATGCGCTTGGCCATGCGGGGGTCCGAGACGCCGACGACCTGGCGGCGGACCCGCGCCGGGTTGGCCATGGGGCCGAGGAAGTTGAACGCGGTGCGCACGCCGAGCTCCTTGCGGGTCGGGCCGGCGTGGCGCAGGGCGGCGTGGAAGCGCTGGGCGAAGCAGAACCCCATGCCGATCTCGGTGACGGCCCGGGCGACCGCGTCGGGGTCGAGGTCGATGGGCACACCGAGGGCCTCGTAGACGTCGGCGGAGCCGCACTGCGACGAGGCCGCCCGGTTGCCGTGCTTGCAGACGGGCACGCCGGCGCCGGCGACCACGAAGGCGGCGACGCTCGAGATGTTGATGGTGCCGCTGCGGTCGCCGCCGGTGCCGCACGTGTCGATGGCCTGCACCGACGGGTCGAGCACCACCGGGTCGGCGGCCTCCACCATGGCCTGGAGCAGGCCGCGGAGCTCGTCGACGGTCTCGCCCTTCATCCGCAGCGCGACGGCGAAGCCGGCGATCTGGGCCGAGGTGGCCTCGCCGGCGAGGATCTCCGCCATGGCCTCGTGGGCCACGTCGGCGCTCAGGTCGTCTCCCTCGGTGAGCGCGCCGAGGACCGCTGCCCAGTTCACGGCGGCGACTCTAGGGGGTGGGGTGCGTTCGGGGCGACGGGGTTGACGCGCCGCGGCGCCTCAGCTGGCCCGGCGGCGCTGGCGGATGATGCGGCGCCGCTCCTTCTCGGTGGCACCGCCCCAGATGCCGTCCTTCTCCCGGCGGCCCAGCGCGTGCTCGAGGCAGGCCTCCTGTACGCCGCACAGGGAACAGACGGCCTTGGCCTGCTCGGCCTCCTCGTCCGTGGCCGGGTAGAAGATCTCAGGATCGAGCCCCCGGCACGCGCCCTGCTGATGCCACGCGTGGTCCATGGGCGGGAGATTGTCACCGCCGCGCGAGCAGCCGCAAACCGAGGGTGTCCGAAGGGTGAACGGCGTTCTGGACACCCGTCCGCCAAAGGCCGCGCGGCACGCCGTGTGCGACCGGCGCGCCGGGCGCGTTCAGCCGCCGGCGAGGTCCGCGGCCAGCGAGGCCCGGGTCTCGTCGCCGAGCGCCACCTCGTGGCGGTAGTGCTCGTGGGCGAGGGCGAGGGTCGCGGGCCCGGACCGGAAGCGCGCCGCCTGGTCGGGGCTGAGGGCGAAGCGCACGTAGTGCACCGACGCCGTGATCTCCTCCCGGGTGAGCTGGGCCTCGTGGGCGGCCTCGGGGATCGACGGGATCACCTCGGCGTCGGCGCCGTCGCCGAGGCGGAGCTCCACGGCGTGCTCGATGCCCACGAGCTTGGGGAGCCAGGCCACGAGGTCGTCCTTCGAGGTGAGCTCGATGAACAGGGTGGCAGACAGGTGGCCCTCGTCGGGCAGCAGCGGGTTGTAGGCGGCCAGCTCGGCCTCGATGGCCTCGTCGCTGATCAGCTTCTCGATCCGGGCCATCTCCTGGATCTGGAACCGGATCGTGTCGCGGTTCTCGAACACCAGGGTGACGAACGGGCCCACGGTGACGCGGCGCAGCTTCTTCAGGGCGATGACGCGGGTGCGGAACTCCTCGCGCTCGCGCTCGTAGGCGCGCAGGTCGGCGATGTCGTCGAGGGTCAGTGGCGTGGTCATCTCGTCTCCTCCTCGGGGATGCCGTAGGCGCGGGCCAGGAACTGCACGGGGTGGCTCGGGCGCTTGCCGGTCTCCTGCACGATGGCGCCGTTGGCCAGGTGGCAGTCGCCGGCCACGGCGTCGTTGTCGGCCTTGTCGATCGCGGTGGCCATCTTCTTGGCGACGCCCCGCGACGCCTCGAAGTTCTCCTCGCGGTAGCCCCAGGTGCCGTCGATGCCGGAGCACTCGCTGACGACCGTGATCTTCGTGCCTGTCAGCTTGAGCAGGTCGCGGCTCTTGAGCCCGATGTTCTGGGCCCGCAGGTGGCAGGGCGCGTGGTACGTGATGGCATCGGGGACCTCCCCGGCGAACTCGGTGTCGAGCGGCGTGCCGCCGTCGGCCTTGTGGAGCTCCATGAGGTACTCGGCGGCGTCGCGGGTGCGCTGGGCCACGAGCTCGGCGTCGGCGCCGCCCACGTAGTCCACGTAGTCCTTCTTCAGGACGTAGCTGCACGTCGGCTGCGGCACGACGACGGTGGCGTCCGGGCCGGCCTCGCGCAGGGCCTGGGCGAGCACCGCGACGTTCTTCTTGCCCTGGGCCACGAAGCGGTCCACGTCACCGGAGTGCAGCCACGGCGCACCGCAGCAGACCTGCCCCTCGGGCAGCTCGCAGCTGATGCCGTTGCGCTCGCACACCTTGACCAGGTCGTGGCCGACCTCGGGCGCCTGGTACTCCACGATGCAGGTCGGGAAGAGCACGGCGGTCTCGTGGCGACCACGGGCCTCGGCGACCGGGGTGACGGTGGTGCCGGCGCTGCGGCGGCGCTTGAACCAGGTCGAGAAGCGCTGGCGGGCGTAGGGCGGGAGCAGGCGCTCGGCGGCGATGCCGACGGTCTTCTCCATGAGGCGCCGGGGGGCCGAGCCCGGGGTGCCGATGGCCTTGTTGGCCAGCGGTGCGAGGGCGGTGTTGGCCTTGCCCGCGAGGTCGGTGCGCCCGAGGGCCTGGGTGGTGAGCTTCTGCTTGACGGTCTGGCGCTCGTTGCGGTGGCGCACCTGCTCGGCACGCAGCATCAGGCGGGGGAAGTCGAGCTCCCACTCGCTCTGGCCAGGGATGTACGGGCAGATGACGTAGCAGAGCTTGCAGTTGAAGCACTCGTCGACGACCCGGTCCTGCTGGGCGGGCGTGAGGCGAGCGGCGTCCTGGTCGTCGAACTCGTCGACCATCTCGAACAGCGACGGGAACGACGGGCACAGCTTGAAGCACATGCGACAGCCGTGGCACAGGTCGAAGACCCGGGTCATCTCCCCCCGGAGGTCGGCCTCGTCCCAGTAGGCGGGGTCGTGGGGGTCGTAGGTGATGGTCACGGTGGCGTCGGTCTCCGTGCGGCGGTGGGTGGCGGGCGGTGGCGCGGCGGCGCCGGACGGCCCGTCCCGGCGACCGCGTGGTCGCCGGGACGGCCGTACGTCAACGCGTCAGGACAGGGACTCGAGGCCCTGGGTGAAGCGACCCGCGTGGCTCTTCTCGGCGCGGGCGAGGGTCTCGAGCCACTCGCCGACCTCCTCGAAGCCCTCGTCGCGGGCGGTCTTGGCGAAGCCGGGGTACATCTCGGTGTACTCGTAGGTCTCGCCCTCGATGGCCGACTTGAGGTTGTCCTCGGTGGAGCCGACCGGGACGTCGGTGACGGGGTCACCGACCTCGGCGAGGAAGTCGAAGTGGCCGAACGCGTGGCCGGTCTCGCCCTCGGCGACCGAGCGGAACAGCGCGGCGACGTCGGGGTAGCCCTCGACGTCGGCCTTCTGGGCGAAGTACAGGTAGCGGCGGTTGGCCTGGCTCTCGCCGGCGAACGCCTCCTTGAGGTTCTCGTGGGTCTGGGTGCCCTTCAGATCAGCCATGGGCTGCGTGCTCCTTTGGTCGTACTGCTGGTGGGTTCGTCGGGGCCGTGCCGATGTGGCCGCCCCCCTGGCACTCCCGGCACCGGCCGCGGAACACGATCTCGGTGCTGGAGACGGCGAAGCCCACGTCGGCGGGGACGTGGACGTCGGAGAACTCGGCGTGCAGGTCGCTGACCGCGCCGCAGGTGTCGCACACCAGGTGGTGGTGGGGCTCGACGGTGGGGTCGAACCGGGCCGACCCGGTGCCCAGGTCGAGCTGGTGCAGCTCGCCCATCGCCGTGAGGTCGTTGAGGGTCTGGTAGACGGTGCGCAACGAGATGGTCGGCATCTCCTGGCGGACCTCGGCGTAGACCGCCTCGGCCGTGGGGTGCTCACGGGCCTCGTGCAGGGCGCGGAAGATGCGCTGGCGCTGCGGGGTCACCTTGAGGCCCCGGGCACGGAACGAGACGGCCAGCTCGTCGGGCGACTTCACGCCGCTCATCTTAGCCCACAGGCCTTGCTGATCAACAATCGGTGTTGATTGTGTCCCTGGATCCGGATCAGGCAGCCCGTCGGACCCGCTCCCTAGTATGAGCCGCGATGAGCGGACCCGTGCCCTTCGACCGCGCCGAGGCCCTTGAGCGGCTCGCCACGACCGAGTTCGACGTGCTCGTGGTGGGCGCCGGCGTCACCGGCGCGGGCGTCGCCCTCGACGCCGCCTCCCGGGGCCTGCGGACGGCACTGGTCGAGCGCGACGACTTCGCCTCGGGCACCTCGTCGAAGTCCTCGAAGCTCGTGCACGGCGGCCTCCGCTACCTCCAGCAGGGCGACGTCCGCCTCGTCTACCAGGCCCTGCGAGAGCGCCAGATCCTGCGCCACAACGCGCCCCACCTGGTGAAGATCCTCCCGTTCCTGATCCCGATCTTCTCGAAGGACGGGCTCATCAACCGCAAGCTGGCCCGCGCCATGGGCTCGGCCATGTGGATGTACGACCTCACCGGCGGCGCCCGGATCGGCAAGCTCCACCAGCGCCTGAAGGTGGACGAGGCCGTGGCCCACATGCCGACGCTCCCCCGCGACCGCCTGGCCGGCGCCTACCTCTACTACGACGCCCGCGCCGACGACGCCCGTCTCACCCTGACCCTGGCCCGCACGGCGGCCCTCGACCACGACGCGGTCGTCGCCAACGGCGTCGGCCTCGTGGGCATCGACAAGGACGCGGCCGGCCGGGTCACCGGCGCCACCGTGCGCACCGCCGAGGGCCACGAGCTCCACGTCGCCTGCAGGGCGGTGGTGAACGCCGCCGGCGTGTGGTCCGACGACGTGCGCGAGATCGACGAGGGCACCCACCCGCACTCGATCCGGCCCGCCAAGGGCATCCACATCACCGTGCCGTGGTCGCTCGTGCAGAACGACATCGCCGCGGTCATCCCGGTGCCGAAGGACAAGCGCTCGGTGTTCGTGGTGCCGTGGGGCGAGTTCACCTACATCGGCACCACCGACACCGACTACGACGGCCCGGTCGACGACCCGCAGTGCACCGACGAGGACATCGCCTACCTGCTCGGCGCCATCAACGGCGCGGTCCGCGGGGAGATCACCGCCAAGGACATCGTCGGCACGTGGGCCGGCCTGCGCCCGCTCGTCAAGGACGCCTCCTCCAACCGCACCGCCGACCTGTCCCGCCGCCACAAGGTCACCCGGTCGCCGTCCGGCGTGGTCACCATCACCGGCGGCAAGCTCACGACCTACCGGGAGATGGCCGCCGACACCGTCGACGACGTGGTCGAGTACCTGGGCCCGCTCGACCACCCGGTGTCCCGCCGGAGCCTCACCCGCAAGCTGCGGCTGCGCGGGGCCAAGGGCTACGAGGACGAGGCCGCCCGGGACGAGGCGCTGGCCGAGCGCTACGGCGGCGAGGCCGCCGCGGTCCGGGCCCTGGTCGCCGACGACCCCGCACTCGGCGAGCCGCTGGTCCCCGGCCTCCCCTACCTGCGGGCCGAGGCCGTGTACGCCGCCCGCCACGAGATGGCCCGCTCGTTGGACGACGTGCTGGCCCGGCGCACCCGGGCCCGCCTGCTCGCCCGGGACGCCTCCGCCGAGGCCGCGCCCGACGTCGCCGCGCTGCTCGCTCCTGAGCTCGGGTGGGACGAGGCCGAGCAGCGGCGCCAAGTCGCCGACTACCAGGCGTCGATCGAGCACGAGCGCGCCTCGGCCGACCTGCCCGTCTCCGACCCGGAGGTCGTCCCCGGTGCCTGACGACCTCGGTCCCGCCGCCCCCACGCCGCCCATCGCCCTGGCCGGCGGCGCCGCCGGGGTCACCGACCACCTCGGCGCCACCCGGGTCGACGTGCCCGACGCGCTGGTCGAGCGCCTCGCCGCCGTCTGCCCCGTCGACGCCGACCCGGCCGCGCTCGGCGAGGCCGGGCGCGACTGGTGGCCGCTGGCCATGACGTGGGCCCTCGAGGGCCAGGTCGGCGGCCGCGCCGGGCTCGTCGCCCGTCCGACCGACGCCGCGCAGGTCGCCGACGTGCTGCGGCTCTGCAACGAGGCCCGGGTGCCGGTCACCGCCGCCGCCGGCCGCTCCGGCGTGTGCGGCGGCTCCGTGCCGGTGCACGGTGGCGTCGTGCTCGACCTGTGCGGCCTGAGCGGCATCGTGGAGGTGGACGACACGTCGATGCTGCTCGACGTGCTGCCGGGCACGTTCGGCGACCACCTCGAGCACGAGCTGCGCACCGCCCACGGCGCCACCCTCGGCCACTGGCCCCAGTCGATCACCCTGTCCACGGTCGGCGGGTGGCTGGCGTGCCGCTCGGCGGGCCAGCTCTCCAACCGCTACGGCAAGATCGAGGACATGGTCGTCGGCCTCGACGTGGTCCTCGCCGACGGCCGCACCATCCACACCGGCGGCTCGCCCCGCGCCGCGGTGGGCCCCGACCTCAACCAGGTCTTCGTGGGCTCCGAGGGCACCCTCGGCATCATCGTGGGCAGCCGCCTCCGCCTGCACCCGGCGCCCACCCACGAGCGGCGCGGCGCCTGGGGCTTCGCGTCCTTCGCCGACGGCCTCGACGCCTGCCGGCGCATCCTGCGGCGCGGTGGGCGCCCCGCCGTGCTGCGCCTCTACGACACCGTCGAGTCCGACCGGAACTTCGGCACCGGCGACGCCCACCACGTGGTGCTCGCCCTCGACGAGGGCGATCCCGCCGTCGTCGACGGGTCGTGGGCCGTGGTGGCCGAGGAGTGCGCCGGCGCCGACCCGCTCGACGAGGCGCTGGTCGAGACCTGGATGGGCCACCGCAACGACGTCTCGGCGCTCGAGCGGCTGATCTCAGGCGGCCTCGTGGTCGACACCATGGAGATCAGCGGCCCGTGGGCGGCCCTGCCCACGATCTACGAGCAGGCCGTCGCCGCGATCAAGGGCGTGGAGGGGGCGCTGGCCGCCAGCGCCCACCAGTCCCACGCGTACCCCGACGGCGCCTGCCTCTACTTCACCTTCGCCGGCAAGCCCGCCCCCGAGGCCAAGGACGACTTCTACCGGGCCGTGTGGGACGCCGGCACCCGGGCCGTCCTGGCCCACGGCGGCTCGCTGAGCCACCACCACGGGGTCGGCCTCAACCGGGCCCGGTTCGTCCGTGAGGCACTCGGCGAGGGCTTCGACGTGCTCGTCGCACTCAAGGGCGCCCTCGACCCGAACGGCATCCTCAACCCCGGCAAGCTGGGCCTGCCCTCGCCCTTCGGGTCCGGCCCGGCCTGGTGAGCGGCACCATCCGCCGGTGAGCGACCTCGACCCGAAGGCGGTGCTGGTCGGCGCCCTGGTGGCGCTCGCCATCGCCGTCCCGCCCGCGGTCGCCGCCCAGGTGTGGTCCGACCGGGGCACGCTCGAGGGCTCCAACCTGGTCCTGCTGCTGTTCGCCCTGGTGCTGGTCGCCTTCGGGGCCGGCGGCTGGTTCGCGGCCCGGCGGGCCGCGGCCGCCCCCCTCCTGAACGGCGCGGTGGCGGCGGTGGCCGCGTTCGTGATCGTCCAGGGCTACGGGGTCGTGCGGCGGCTGGCCGACGGCGACGAGCTGCGCTGGCTCGGCATGGTCGTGGCCGGGCTGCTGGCGGCGAGCTGCGGCACCGTCGGCGCCGTCCTCGCCTCGATGCGCGACCATCGGTCCTCGTGAGGAGCCTCCCGTGAGCATCCTGGTCATCGACGTCGGCACCAGTGGCGTGCGCGCCGCGGTGGTGCGCCCCGACGCCACCGTCTCGTTCGACCTGCACCGCGAGGTCCTGCCCGACTCCCCCGCCCCCGGCCTCGTCGAGTTCGACGCCCGCGCCCTCGCCGACGCCGCCCTCGACGTGGCCCGCCAGGTGCTCGCCGACCATGGGCCGGTCGACGCTGTCGGCATCGCCAACCAGCGGGGCTCCACGGTCGTCTGGGACCGGGCCACCGGCGAGCCCGTCGGCCCCGGCCTCGGCTGGCAGGACCTACGCACCGTGGGTGAATGCCTGATGCTCGCCGCCGAGGGGCTCCGGGTCGCGCCGAACGTCTCGGCCACCAAGGTGGGCTGGCTGCTCGACCAGTTCGACCCCGAGCGCTCGCGCGACCTGTGCTTCGGCACGGTCGACAGCTGGATCGCCTGGAACCTGACCGGGGGCGCCCACCACGTCACCGACCTGAGCAACGCCGGCGTGACCGGCCTGGTGAACCTCGACGGCACGCCGCAGTGGTCGGCCCGCGCGTTGGAGCTGCTCCGGATCCCCGAGGCCATGCTCCCGACCATCGTCGACTCGACCGGCGTGCTCGGCGAAGCAAACGCACTGCCCGGCAGCCCGCCCATCGCGGGCATCGCCGGCGACCAGCAGTCGTCGCTCATCGGCCAGGGCTGCGTCCGGCGAGGCCTGGCCAAGATCACCTTCGGCACCGGCGGCATGCTCGACCTGTGCCTCGGGCCCGAGCGGCCCACGTTCGACATCCGGGGCGAGGGCGGCACCTTCCCGATCGTGGGCTGGCGTCAGGCCGGCGAGGCCGTGTGGGGCCTCGAGGCCATCATGTTGTCGGCAGGCACGAACGTGGAGTGGCTGCGCGACGACCTCGGCCTCATCGAGACCGCGGCCGCGTCCCACGAGGTGGCGGCCTCGGTCGACACCACCGACGGCGTCGTCTACGTGCCCGCCCTGCTCGGCCTCGGCACCCCCCGCTGGGACTACGGGGCGAGGGGTGCCCTGCTCGGCGTCACGCGGGGCACCGAGCGCGCCCACGTCGTGCGGGCCGTGCTCGAAGGGGTCGCCCAGCGGGGCGCCGACCTCGTCGACGCCGCCGAGGCCGACAGCGGACTGGCCCTGCCGACGCTGCGGGTCGACGGCGGCATGAGCGCCAACCCCACCTTCGTGCAGGCGGTGGCCGACGCCACCCAGCGACCGGTCGAGGTCTCCCCCGTGCTCGAGGCCACCACCATGGGCGCGGCGTTCCTCGCCGGCCTCGCCACCGGCGCGTGGTCCGGGTGGGACGACGTGGCCGCCGCGTGGCAACCCAAGGTCACCGTGGAACCGGCCGGCGTGCTGGACCGAGACCGCTGGCGCGATTCCGTCGGCCGGGCCGCCGGCTGGCACGAGGACCTCAGCGCCCTCGACTTCTGAGCGCCTCGGGCCTGCCGCGCCCCCCGCCCATCCTCGTGGCGGGAAAGAGATGTGTGACGCGGCGACGAAGGCACCGATGTAGCGAACGACGTCACCGACCGGCGACGTCCGCTCCAGGGAGGTCCCACCGCATGACATCCACCCGGCTCACGCCGCTCGCCAAGGCCGTCCGCCTCGCCGCCGGCTTCCTGCTCCTCGCCGTGGTCGGCCTCGGCGCCCTTTCCGGCTCCGCCGGTGCCGCCGGCCGCGACCGTGACGGCGACGGCATGCCGAACCGGTGGGAGACCAACCACGGCCTGAACCCCGACCGGGCCAACGCCAAGGGCGACAAGGACCACGACGGCCTGCGCAACATCGGCGAGTTCCGCCACCACACCGATCCGGCGGACGTCGACAGCGACGACGACGGCAGCGACGACGGTGACGAGGTCCACGGCAACGGCACCGATCCCGCCGACGCCGACTCGGACGACGACGGCGTGGTCGACGGCAACGAGGACAGCGACGACGACGGCATCGACGACGAGGACGAAGACGACGGCGACGAGGTCTGCGCGCCGGCGCCCGACCCGGATCCCGCGCCGACGGTGACCGCCGAGCACGGCGACGACTCCTCCGATGACGGCGAGTGCGACGAGGACCGCGACGACGCCGACGACCACGGCGATGACGACGACTGCACGGTCGACGGCACCACCACCACGACCGCCGCCGAGTCGGGTGACGACGACTGCCTCCCCGAGGCGCCGGCCTGATCGGCGGATCGCCCCCCGCCGGTCCGAGGGCCCGCCGCTCCCCAGGGGCGGCGGGCCCCGCCGCGTTTTCGGGCGCAGGTGGCAGGATGGGCGTCCGAGCACGATCGCGAGGCGCCCGATGACGACGACGAGACGAGTGCAGCTGGTACCGCTCCTCGCCCTCGCCGCGCTCGTCCTGGCGTGGGCCGCCACGGCGCCGAGCGCACAGGCGCAGTACGGCCCGAGCGGCGGCGCGGCCGCGTCCGACTCCACGATCGCCTCGGGTGCGTCGATCGTGGTCAGCGCCAGCGGGTGTGCCCCCGGCAGCACGGTGCGCTTCTCGCTCGACGGGAGGCCGCTCGGCACCGGCGTGACAGGGGCCGACGGCACCGCGCGCACGACGGTGGTCGTGCGGGCGACCCCGGGCCTCCACGAGATCACCAACAGCTGCAACGACGCCGTCCTCGTGATCCACGTCGAGGGTGCCGTGACGCCGGCCGCGCTCCCCCGCACCGGCTCCACCCACGTGGGGATGCTCGTGCGCATGGCCATCCTCGCCATCAGCTCCGGCTGGCTGCTCCTGGTGTGGAGCCGCCGCCACCTCTCCGCGCCGCCAGGCTGAGCCTGCCCGCCGGTCCGCCGGTGGTCAGGTGGTCAGGTGGTCAGGTGGTCGGCCCGTGGGCCGGTCGATCGTTCGATGGTCCGCGTTCAGCCAGCGGTTGCGTTGAGCTCGTACCCGCAGGAAGAAGCCGGCCGGCGGGTCGCTGCACGCGATCAGACGGTCAGCTCGCCCCGCACGCGGGTGGAGGTGGCGCCGCCGACCCACAGCCCGCCGCCCTCGTCCTCGGTGACGTCCACGAGGCCGTGGCGACCGAGCGCGGTGCCCTGCCGGGCCCGATAGGGGGCCGTCAGCGTGCCGTCACCGACGAGCCAGACCGCGAGGGAGGCGTTGAGGCTGCCGGTGACCGGGTCCTCGGTGGTGGCGCCGTCCTTGGGGAAGAAGCCGCGCACCTCGATGGCCGCCCCGTCGGGGTCGTCCGCGCCGCACCGGGCGAGCACGCCGACCTTCCCCTCCCCCGGTGCCGGGTCGACCGCGAGGACGGCATCCACCGAGGAGAGCTCGACCGCGAGCCAGCCGGGGCCGTTGTCGACCCACTCGGCGCGCTGCACGTCGACCGGGTCGACCCGGAGCTGTCGGCAGGCCTCCGCGAGCTCCTCGGCGGTCGGCGAGCCGGTGCGGAGGAGTGGCGGCGCGGCGAACGAGAGGCCGCCGTCGTCTGAGCGGCGCACGGTGACCAGGCCGATGCCGCACTCCTGGACGATCGCCTCGTCCTTCGGGGCGCCGCCGGCCTCGAGCCAGGCGTGGGCGGTGCCGAGCGTGGGGTGGCCGGCGAACGGCAGCTCGAAGCTGGGCGTGAAGATCCGTACGGCGTAGTCCGCCGCCGGGTCCGTCGGCGGACCAACGAACACGGTCTCCGAGTAGTTGAGCCAGTGGCTGATGCGGGCCATCTCGTCGTCGGCGAGGCCCTCACCGTCGAGCACCACCGCCACCGGGTTCCCGGTGAACGGCCCCGTCCCGAACACGTCGACCTCACGGATCCGTCTCGCCATGCCCCGAGCCTCGCAGGCGCGGCGGCGCCCGTGCCCGTGCGTTTCGCTGCGAGCCTCGCACCCTCGGCTTCCCGACCACATCGCTTCACCTCCGAGGATTCCTGTCACACCCCGTCGGTAGTGTCGTACACATGTTCGATCCGGTCGCCGAGCTCCACGTGGCGGTCAAGGACGTCGCCGCCGAGTCGCGCGCCGGGTGGGACGGCCCGGCGCTCACCGACCGGGTCCTCGGCCTGGCGCAGGCGTCCGAGCGCACACAGGTCGAGGCCATCCGGGCGATCGCGGCGTGGGACGGCGGCGAGCACTGGGCCGACGACGGCTTCTTCTCCGCCGCCACCTGGCTCGTGCAGCACCTCGCGCTGTCGGACCACGACGCCCGGACGATCGTCCGGATCGCCGGCTGCTACCGCCGTCACGGCACGCTCGCCGCCGCGCTCGACGGTGGTGACATCGGCGTCGCCCACGCCCGGATCCTCGCCAACGCCGAGCCCGGCCACGAAGACCTCTTCGCCGCCGGGGTCGACGGCCTCGTCGAGCTCGTGGCCCGCTACCCGCTGGTCCGGGACTTCGCCCAGATCATCGACGAGTGGAAGCGCCTCGCCGACGACCGCGAGCCGGTCGACGAGTCGCGGCGCGGATGGCGCGCCTCGAAGACGATCGGTGGCCTCGGCTTCGGCCAGCTCAACACCAGTGCCGACAACCTCGACCTCATCGCCGCGGCCATCGAGTCGCTCGACCGCCCCGACTCCCCCGACTGCCCCGAGGGCCCCCGCACCCGCCGCCAGCGCCACCACGACATCGTCATCGACATCTTCGGCCGGGTCCTCGCCGACCAACTCGGCCACGACCCCGACAGCGCCGGCACCGCCGACGTGATCGTCGACGCCGACACCGCCGCGGCGCTGCTCGCCGACCCGGATGAGACCGCGCCTCGTGACTCCCTCGACCGGTTCTACGCCCGCCACGGCCTGAGCGACCGCCATGGCCCGGTGTCCGACGACGACGACGCCGAACCCTCGGACGGGTCGCGCGGCAACGAGCGGCGCAACCACCTCCAGCGCCCCCTCGACCACACCTGCGCCCACCAACGCTGCCGCGCCCACCGTCACGGCGGCCACCGCTGCGAGCACCCCGACGGCACCACCGCCACCGAGGCCTTCGCCGCCGCCCTGCTCTGCTCCGGGTGGGTCCGCAAGGTGGTCCGCGACCCGCACAGCGGCGCCATCGTCGACCTCGGCCGCCGCCAACGGGCCTTCTCCCGAGCCCAACGCCGAGCCCTCGTGCACCGCGACCGCGGGTGCGTCTTCCCCGGCTGCGACCGTGGCCCCCGCTGGTGCGACGCCCACCACCTCCAGCCATGGGAGGAGGACGGCCTCACCGACCTCGTCAACGGCGCCCTGCTGTGCCGGCGCCACCACCAACTCGTCCACAAGGGCTGGCGCCTCACCCGCGACGCCGCCACCGGCACGGTCACCGCCACCAGCCCCGACGGCCGCGCCTTCACCCGCGCTCCCGACGACCCCCGCAACCCGATGGTGCGATGTTGACCGCCGCGGTCGCCGCCCCGTGCGCGTCGCCGGCGACCTGGGGCACACTGAAGGGGTGACGGTGAGTCGGCTGGATGGTCGCGGCCCGGCATCGACCGGGTCGAGGAAGGTCGGGGCTCCGTAGGGCAGGGTGCTCGCTCGCGGCGAGTCAGGGTGACCTGCAGGAAAGTGCCACAGAGAACAGACCGCCGATGGCCCACCGGTTCGCCGGCGGGCACAGGTAAGGGTGAAACGGTGCGGTAAGAGCGCACCAGCGCCCGGGGTGACCCGGGCGGCTCGGCAAACCCCACCCGGAGCAAGGCCAAACGGGGGACGGCTCGCCCGGCCCATGTCCCCAGGTAGGCCGCACAGATGGATGGCCATCCATCCGGATCCCCGCAAGGGCCCGGTGGACAGAACCCCGCCTACAGGCCGACTCACCGTCACACACCCCTCTGACCAGGGAAAACGCACTCTCAGGAGGTGCCCGAGGCCGCCTCAGGCCGCGAGGAGGCCGCAGCAGCCGGCGCTAGCACGCGGTCGAGCACCCCCGCCGGCACCTCGCGGTCGTCGCGCAGCCAGTGCACGTACGTCCGCGACACCGTCTCGACCGTGTCGCCCAGGTGGCCCGCTACCGCCGTCAGCGGCGCCCCCTCGGCCAGCAGCGTCGACGCGCAGAAGTGCCGCAGCGCGTGGAACGTGAACCGGTCCCCCGCCAGCCCGGCCCCGACCAGCGACGGCCGCCACGCCGACGCGTAGAACTGATCCCGGCGCATCATCGGCGTGCCCCGCCGGCCACGGAACAGCAGCCCCTCGGCCTGGTGGTCGCGCAGGTGGCGCCGGAGCTCGAGCACCACCACCGCCGGCGCCACGATGGTCCGCACCTTCTCGGCCTTCGGCGTGGTCACCACGAGCTCGCCGCCGACGCGCTGCAGCTGACGGTCGATGGTCACGGCGCGGCGGTCGAGCTCGAGCTGCTCCGCGGTCATCCCGAGGACCTCACCGACCCGGAGGCCGGCGAGGCCGAGCGCGACCGCGGCCCGGTACTGGCGCGGCGCCGCCTCGAGGATCGCGACCGCCTCGTCGCGGGTCGGCACGTCGTCCGGCCCGACCCGGCCGTCCGGCTCTCCTGCTCGCACCTTCGGGGCCCGCAGGCCGCTGGTCGGGTCGCGGCCGATCCTGCCGCCGGCGAACGCGGCCCGCATGACCATGCCCGCCCAGGCCATCGTCGTGGTGGCGGTGGTCCTGGCGTAGCGGTCGAGGAGCGCCCGCTGGACGCCCTGCAGGGTCAGGAGGTCGATCGACGCCAGAGGCATCCCGCCGATGAGCGGGTCGAGCCGACCACGTACGTACCCCCAGGACTCGCGGGTGGTCGGCTTCCAGTCCTGCGCCTCGGCCCACTCGTCGGCGAAGGATCGGAAGGTCTGTCGGCTCTGGCCCGGGTCGATGTACGCGCCACGGCTCTTGGACGCCTCTACCTCGGCCAGCCACCGCTCGGCGTCCACCTTCCGCTCGAACGTCTCGGACCGCTCCCGGCCGTCCGGTGCCCGGTACCGCGCCCGCCACCGGCCAGCACCCCGCTTCTCTACGTGCGCCATCAGTCGACCTCCTCGCCCATCTCCGCAGCCAGCCGGCGGCCCTGGGCCGTGAGCTCGCCGCCCGGCTTGCCTGGCCGGGTCTCCGTGACCTCGCTGCGGGCAGGCGGACGCGGGCTGTCGCGCCCCCGCCCCGCCACTTCGCGCCCGCGGCGAACCCGGCGGGCCCCGGCCGTGGATTCCTCCTTCCACGGCCGGGCGCCCGTCTAGGTTGCGTAGCGTGACCGACACCGAGCGACTGATTTCGGAACTGCGGACGACGAACGCTTACCTGCGTGACATCCGCACCTATGCGATGGTCATTGCGGGAATCATGTTGTTGACGTTTCTTGCCGGCGTCATGGCGGTATTCGCGGCGAGCGGAAGCTGACTCCTCGGCGGGGCGCGCCGTCAGGCGCCAAGCCGCCTGTGCGCCTTCGCCCGGCGCTCGTCCCACGACCCCGCCCAGCCCTGCGCCTGCGCCTCAGCGCACAACCGCAATACCTCCTGATCGTTGCCAGCCTTGTCCGCGAGAATCACCAGGCGTTCGAAGCCAGCGTGGCCAGGTAGCGGCACCTCTCCGTAGTCGGCGCGCATGGCGGCCGCTACCTGCGGCCCTATCGCGACTTGGGAGAGCGCGGCCCACACGGTCAGGTCAACCCACCCGGGCTCGGCGCGCATCTTGTACGTCGTCTCCATGACCACCTGATAGGCGAAGTGCAAGTGCTCGATGGACCCGGCCCAAGTGGGCGCCACTTGGCCGAGGAGATCGACCAGGTGGCGGACGAGCGGTACTGCGTAGTCGGCCCGGTCGCGCGGGTTGTCGAACCACCCCACCAGCGACCCGAGCCCGGAGACGACCTTGTCGACCGAACCCACCAGCAGGTTGTCCAGGCTCCCGCCGCCGAGAGGCTGGAAGACGTCGCGCATGTGGTCGACCTGCGGAGCGGTGAACGTGGACGACAGCCAGGCTCGCTCGTCAAGACCAGTCACGCCGGCTCAATCGTCGAGGGCAACGGTGATCGCGCCGTAACAAGCAGACCTGACTCCACCTCGTCTCGGCTGAACTCGCCCGCAGCCGACCACGGCGCGTCCAAGGGCCCCGCGCCCGCAACCGTGAGCCGATAGACCGGCGACGGCGGTACGGCAACCGTCGCCGTGTCGGTCGTGCAATCGGCGAAGCGATCCGCCCCCGCCGTCCCCGACAACGGCAGCATCTCGACCGCCAGCGTCGTCCCCGACCCGTCCGCGAGCGTGACCCTCACGTCCCCCACATCGCACTCGCCCGTCCACGTCACCCCACCACCCAACGCATGCACTGTCAGCCGCAGCGCGACCGCCTCAGTGGTACTGGTCGCCACGTCCTCGCCCGACGAGCTACCGCATCCTGCCCCAGTCAGCATGAGCACAATCACCACCGCTACGACTGCTTCGCCCGCGGACGTCCACTTACCCTTCGCCATAGGGCCGACCGTAGACGGGCGGACCCATGCCTACCCGACAATGTGTCACAGACTGTCTCCTGCTCTCGCCCAGTCCCACTAGCTAGTATCCGCGCCACGGGCGGACCTACCAGCAAGTGCAGCCGCCGCCACAGGGGTTTCTCACTTTCCCTCTGTGACGAACGGTCGCTGAGGACGAGGGCTTCGTGGTTGGGGCCCGTTGACTCCGATGCGCGCGCTTGACGGTCCGCTGCGGGGTGCCTGGCCGTGCAGCTGGTAACTAAGGGCCAGGCACCCCCGACCAAGCCGCCGCCCAGCGCAGAGCTGGTTCTCGCTACCCATTTGCAGGGGGATATCCTCCGACCGTTGCCAGTCGGCAGGACGAGGGGGTTTGGTTTGGTGCCTTTCACCCTCGGCTGCCACCGCTGGCGACCACGGGGGCGGCCCGCTTCCTAGTCAGTTGCGGGTGCGCCCCCACCACCTAGCGTCCGCGCATGACCGCCGCACCCTGTCCCCGCGAATCTCACGCCGCATGGTTCGTGATGCTCGACGAGCACGGCCGACCCCACGCCATCGCCTGCGCGGGCTGCATGGCCACCGTGCCCGCCCCCGACCTCGAGGTCGAGCCCGGCGTGCGCCAGGTGGAGCTGCCGGCCGGGTGGGAGGACGAGGACGACGAACCCTCAGGCCGCGGGAGAGTGAGAAACGGGGCGAAATCGTACGTAGCAGTGAGTAGCCAGTCAGACCCCGTTTCCCCTGGTCACCACCTGTTTTCCCCGGAATCACAGGCATCGGGCGCGACTGGCTCACTGTCCCCCGCCTACAGGCCGACTCACCGTCACGCTCACCGGGTCGGCAAGGGGCGACCACTACCGTCGCGGCGGTGAGGGGGCTCGAGGGAACGAAGGTGGCGATCGTGGGTTCGACCGCCCACGCCTCGCGCCCCGTCCTCGAAGCGGCGCTCGCTGCTGAAGGGGCCGCGCTCGTCACCCTGGACGGCGCGCCCGTCGACGTCGTCGTCCACCTGCCCGAACCCGTCGTCGGCGACATCGCCCTGCTCGACACCGACGAGGCGGCCTGGGACGCGGCCGCCGAGGCGCCGGCGCGGGCCTTCCTGGCCACGGTGCAGGCGGCCCATCCGAGCCTCGCGGCGACGCGTGGCCGCCTCGTCGTGGTACTCCCACGAGCCGTGCTCACCGGGTCCGCCGGCCTGGTGGCGGCGACGACCGGCTGGGGTGCGGTCCTGGCGCTGGCCAGGTCGGCGGGCCGGCGCTGGGCCGCCGGCCGGATCCGGGTCACCACGGTCCTCCATCACGGCGGCGCGGACGACACGGCGGTGACGGACGGCGTCGTCCTCCTGGCCCGGAGCTCGACGAGGTTCGACGGCGCCATCCTCGAGGTGGGCGGAGGGCCGTCGTGAGCGTCGTGCTGGTCACGGGGGCGTCCCGAGGCGTCGGCCGCGGCCTGGTCCTCGCCTTCGGTCATTCCGGCTGGGACGTCGTGGTGACAGCCCGCCGCCGGGCCGACGCCGACCAGGTCGCTCGCGAGGTGGCCGCCACGGGTGCATCGACGATCGGCGTGGAGTGCGACGTCACCGTGCCCGGCGCCGTCGAGGGGGCGGTCGGCGCCGCCGTCGATGCCTTCGGCGGGCTCGACGCCTTCGTCCACAACGCCGTCGCCACCGCCGGCGCCGACCCGGTCGACCTCGAGCACGCCTCCGTCGAGCTCTGGGAGGAGCAGGCGGCCGTCTCGCTCCGGGGGACCTGGCGCTGCGCCCGTGCGGCGTTCCGGCCGCTCGCCGAGCGCCAAGGCGCACTGCTGGTCCTGACCAGCCCGGCGGGGGTCGACGGCAGCGCCGAGCGCAGCTTCTACGCCGCCGTCAAGGGCGGGCAGCTGGCGTTCGTCCGCAGCCTCGCCCGGGAGTGGGCCCCGGACGGGGTGCGGGTCAACGGCCTGGCCCCGCTGGCGCGCACACCGGCGCTCGAGCACGCCTTCGAGCGCGACCCTGCGTTGGCGTCCCGGATGGCGTCGATCGTCCCCCTGGGCCGGCTGGGCGATCCCGAGACCGACATCGGCCCGCCGGCGGTGTTCCTGTGCGGTGAGGGCGCCCGCTACATCACGGGCCAGAACCTGGCGGTCAGCGGCGGGCGGTTCATCGCGTGACCGCCCTCGCCCCCGGCTCGGTGTCGATGCGGCTCTACCCGCACAACGAGCTCGACGACCCCGTCGCGGTGGTCGAGGAGCAGCGGGTCCAGGCCCGGCTGGCGGCCGAGAGCGGCTTCGCCGGCGTGATGACGAGCGAGCACCACGGCGGCTTCGCCGGCTACGCCCCCAACCCGTTGCAGGCCGCGGGCTGGCTGCTCGACGCCATGCCCTCAGGGTGGTGCGCCCCGTGCCCGCTGCTGCTGCCGCTGCGGCCCGTCGCCCTCGTCGCCGAGGAGGTCGCCTGGCTCGCCGCCCGCTTCCCGGGCCGGGTGGCGGTGGGTGTCGCTCCCGGCGCCCTCCCCCTCGACTTCGAGGCGATGGGGGTGCCGTTCGACGAGAAGGTGGAGCGCTTCCGGGCGGACCTGCCGCGACTCGTGGCCATGCTGCGTGGCGAGGACCTCGGCCCACTCGCCGGCGACCTGGCGCTGTCCGCCTGCAGGGATCGGCCGGTGCCGGTGATCAGCACCGCACTCAGCCCGGGCGCGGTGCGTCGGGCGGCGGCGGCGGGCGCCGGGATCGTCTACGACGGGGCCAGCGCGCTCGATCGCCTGCGGGTGCTGTCCGACGCCTACGACCAGGCGGGCGGCCGGGGCCCGAAGGTGCTCATCCGACGGGTGTGGCTCGGCGCCCCGCCGCGGGAGGCGTTCGACCGCCAGGCCGAGGTGTACCGCAGCTACTCCCCCGCCGCCGCGCAGGAGCACTGGCGCGGCCATGGCTTCCTCACCCACGACGACGGCGCGTCCCTCGCCGCCGAGCTCGCGGCCGCTCTCGACGATGCCGGGGCGGACACGCTGAACCTCCGGGTGCACGTCCCCGGCGTGACCCCCGAACAGGCGCGGGACCAGATCGCCCGGCTGGGCACCGAGGTGCTTCCCCACCTCACCGGCACCGACTGACGGTCGCCCGTGCGCATCCACTCGGACCGCGCACAGGCGCCGACGGGGTCGCTCAGCGGGCGTCGATCTTGGCGAGCAGCTTGCGCAGCATCGTCGTGTTGCGGCTGGTGGAGTGCTCGCCGATCACCCTCCACTTCTTCTTGTCCACCGTGGTCGCCGATGACAGGCCGTGCATGAGCCAGTGGACGTCCCGACCCTTGACGGCGTGCCCTTCCAGTGGGCCACACGCACTCACACCTTCACCCCGGGGACCGGCAAGGTCTCGTTCATCGTGGCGAACCCCGGTCCTTCGGTGACCACGCATCCGTACGTCCTGAACTTGGCGGGGGTTCCCCGCCGTGCGTCCAGCCGTCGGGTTCAACGCTCTCGGGAACCCGAGCACCCACCAGCACGCGGCGCCCCCTTCCGACCGGCCGGCCGACTCGTCAGGTCCGCTCTCGTCGGGGGCGCCGTCGCGGCTCGCCTACGGTCGGGGACAGCGAACCAGGGAGGTGCTCATGTCGGACGAGTTGATCGAGGTCGAGGAGAAGGCGGTCATGAGCCGGGAGGAGGCGGCGGCGCTGCTGCGCCGCATCGCCGACCAGCTCGCTCGCCACAACGACCTCGAATGGTCCCAAGGGGGGCTCCGCATCACGGCCAAGGTCCCCGATCAGGTCGAGGTCGAGGTGGAGATCGAGATCACGTCGGAGGGCGGCGAGCTGGAGATCGAGCTGTCCTGGTGACGCGGCCATGATCGGGTCGCGACCCGATCCGGACGGGTGGGGCGGCGAGGTGCTGTTCGAGACGGAGCGGCTGGTGCTGCGGACGTTCCGGCGGGAGGACCTCGAGCGGGCGGCGGCGATCAACGCCGACCCGGAGGTCATGCGGTACCTCGGGGGGCCGCTGAGCCGCGAGGTCACCGAGGAGCGGATGCTCGACGCCAACGCCGCCGTT
The DNA here is from genome assembly GCA_041908445.1 of Acidimicrobiales bacterium. Taxonomy (GTDB): domain Bacteria; phylum Actinomycetota; class Acidimicrobiia; order Acidimicrobiales; family DATDAH01; genus JAEUJM01. Next base: position 208,336 of record JAYRFK010000119.1, read on the forward strand.
CGGGCGGGGCGGACGGCGATGCAGGCGGTCGAACGTCGTGACGACGGCGCCTTCCTCGGCATGGTCGGGCTCTCGGTGGTCCCGTGGTATCCCGACCAACTGCAGCTCGGCTGGCGACTGGCGCCGGCCCACCACGGGCAGGGGTACGCCACCGAGGCCGCCGAGCGCTGGCTGGCCCACGGGTTCGAGGACGTCGGCCGCACCGAGATCCACGCCATGGCCGACGTCCCCAACCGGGCCAGCATCTCCGTGATGGAGCGCCTCGGGATGCGCTGGGTCCACGACGCCGACCACGTCGACGGGGACGAGGAGTTCCGGGCCTCGCTCTACGTCATCACGGTCGACGAGTGGCAGACGAGCCGCCGGCGGTGACCCCCCCCCGGATTCGGCGGGTTGACATAATACCCTAGGGGGGTATGGTACGGACATCCGATGACGGAGGACGTCCCATGCCCGCCACCCTGCACTCGTCCCACGCCGACCACGCCCACGAGGGCGAGCACGCGGCGCACGATGCCCGCGACGCCCACGCCGATCCGGCCGGCGGCGCCCACGAGCACCACGGCAAGCACGAGGGCCACCACACCGAGGACTTCCGGCGCCGCTTCTGGGTCAGCCTCGTCCTGACCGTGCCGCTCGTCGTGACCAGCCACATGGTCATGGACTGGTTCGGGTACGAGCTCGAGCTGCCGGCGCAGGCCTGGCTCGCCCCCCTCCTCGGGACGTTCCTCTACCTCTGGGCGGGCCGACCCTTCCTCGTCGGCGGCTACCGCGAGGCCCGCGACCGCCAACCGGGGATGATGCTGCTCATCGCGATGGCGATCACCGTCGCCTACGTCGCCTCGCTGGCCACGTCGCTCGGCTGGTTCGACCTCGAGTTCTGGTGGGAGCTCGGCGCCCTGATCACCGTGATGCTGCTCGGTCACTGGCTCGAGATGCGGGCCCTCGGCCAGGCCCAGGACGCCCTCGGTGCCCTCGCCGCACTGCTGCCCGACGAGGCCGACCGGATCCTGCCGGAGGGGGGCACCGAGACGGTGGCGGTGGCGGACCTCCACGTCGGCGACCTCGTCCTCGTCCGCTCCGGGGGCCGGGTCCCGGCCGACGGCGAGGTGACCGAAGGTCGGGCCGAGGTCGACGAGTCGATGATCACCGGTGAGTCCCGTCCCGTGCCCCGCGCGCAGGGCGACGCCGTCGTGGCGGGGACCGTGGCCACCGACTCGGCCCTGCGGATCCGGGTCACCGCCGTCGGCGACGACACGGCCCTGGCCGGGATCGGCCGGATGGTGGCCGAGGCCACCGCCTCGCGGTCCCGGGCCCAGGCCCTCGCCGACCGGGCCGCCGCGCTGCTCTTCTACGTCGCCGTCGCCGCGGCGGTCGCCACCGGTGCGGTGTGGCTCGCCCTCGGCCAGCCGGACGAGGCCGTCGTGCGGGTCGTGACCGTGCTGGTCATCTCCTGCCCCCACGCGCTCGGCCTCGCCATCCCGCTGACCACCGCGCTGGCCTCCGCGCTCGCCGCCCGCAACGGGATCCTGGTGAAGGACCGCCTCGCCCTCGAGGCCAGCCGCACCGTCGACACGGTCCTGTTCGACAAGACCGGCACCCTCACCAAGGGCGAGCACGCCGTGGTCGGCGTCGCCGCCGATCGACCTGGCGACGAGGACCGCGTCCTGGCGCTGGCCGCGGCCGTGGAAGCCGACAGCGAGCACCCCTTGGCGAGGGCACTCGTGCAGGCAGCCGAGGCCCGGGGCCTCGACGTCCCCACGGCCTCCGGGTTCCGGTCGCTCACCGGGCGCGGCGTCACCGCCGAGGTCGAGGGTGACGCCCTGTCGGTCGGCGGTCCGGCGCTGCTCCGAGAGGGCTCGCGGACGCTGCCCGAGTCGTTGGCCGGCGCCGTCGGCGGTTGGACGGACCGCGGCAGCGCCGTCCTCTACCTGCTCGCCCAGGATCGCGTGCTCGGCGCCTTCGCCCTCGAGGACGAGGTACGCCCCGAGGCCTGGGAAGCGGTGCAGGCCCTGCGGGCCCTCGGGCGACGCTCCATCCTCTTGACCGGCGACGCCCGCCAGGTGGCCGAGGCCGTCGGCGCCGACGTGGGGGTCGACGAGGTCATCGCCGAGGTGCTGCCCGAGGACAAGAGCGCCGAGGTCGCGGCCCAGCAGGCCCGCGGCCGGCGGGTCGCCATGGTGGGCGACGGCGTGAACGATGCGCCGGCCCTGGCCGCCGCCGACGTCGGCCTCGCCATCGGCGCCGGCACGGACGTGGCCATCGAGTCGGCCGGCATCATCCTCGCCGGGTCCGACCCCCGCACGGTGGTGTCGACCATCGAGCTGTCGCGGGCGACGTACCGTCGGTCCCTTCAGAACCTCTGGTGGGCGGCCGGCTACAACGTGCTGGCCATCCCGCTCGCCGCCGGGGCGATGCAGTGGGCCGGGATCACCCTCTCGCCGGCGGCGGGGGCGGTGCTCATGAGCCTGTCGACGATCGTGGTCGCCCTCAACGCGCAGCTCCTGCGCCGGGTCGACCTGCGTCCGGGCGGGGCGGGTGGGCCCCGTCCGGACGATCGGTGGCGGTCAGGGCACTAGCACTGCGCGATGACGTCGAAGTCGGTCTCCACCGTGGCGCCCGCGTCGTCGAAGCCGACGACCACGATCTCGGTGCCGGCACCCACGCTGGAGCGACGGACGCTGGTCGTGGCGCCACCGGTGAAGGCGGTCGCGGTCACGGCGCAGTTGTCCATGCTGACCGGGAAGGCGATCCGGACCGCACCGGTGAAGGGCTCGCTGACGATGGACAGCCCACCGCTCTGCGCGGTGATGCTCGGCGTCCCGGCGTTGTAGGCCACCCGGGCGAACTGCGCCGCGGTCCCGACCGCCATGTCGGCCCGGGTGATGGTGGCGTCACGGATGTCCGCCGTCTGCACGGCGCCGTCCTTGATGTCGAGGGTCTTCACCTGGCCGTTCACGATCATCGGACTGGTGATGGTGTTGTTCGGGATGGTCAGCGCAACCGCCACGCCACCGCCCATGACCAGGGCGGTGATCATGGACGCGGACACCGCGACGCCGAACTTGGATCCGAGGACCCGGCTGAGTGCTGAGCGCATGTGCTTCCTCCGTGAGGGGCGGGCCCCACACGGCCGTGAGGGGTCACCACACGGTGGCACATCCGAAGCGCCGCGAGAACCCTCGGGTTGCACGGGTCGGCGACCACCCCACCCGATCCCTCGTCCGGTGCGATGATCCGGGGGGCCGGCGCCCGTCGACACCCGCACGACGAGGACCCACCCCGACGACTGGAGTGACCATGCCCCGCATCACCCCCAACCTGTGGTTCGACGACCAGGCCCTCGAGGCCGCCGAGTTCTACGTCTCGATCTTCCCGAACTCCCGGATCACCGACGTCCTCCACTACACCGCCGCCGGCCCCGGCCCCGAGGGCACGGTGCTGTCGGTCAACTTCGAGCTCGACGGCCAGCCGTTCACCGGCATCAACGGCGGGCCGGTCTTCCCGTTCACCGAGGCGGTCTCGCTGCTCATCGACTGCAAGGACCAGGCCGAGATCGACCACTACTGGAAGAAGCTCACCGACGGGGGCGAGGAAGTGCAGTGCGGCTGGCTCAAGGACCGCTACGGCCTCTCCTGGCAGGTGGTGCCCGCCGGCTGGGAGGCGATCGTCAACGATCCCGACCGCGAACGGGCGCGTCGTGCCACCGAAGCCATGCTCGGCATGGTGAAGCTCGATCTGGCGGCGCTCCAAGCCGCCGCCGACGCCACCGACTGACCGCCGGGGCGACCGGGCCCGGCCCCCGGACGAGGTGCGGGCTAGGCGCCGACGAGGCCGCTGCACGCCTCGCAGGCGTGGTCGGCATAGGGCGTGAACGCCAGCTCGTGCTGGATGGCCACGGCCCTGGCGCTGTACTTCCCGCACAGCGTCCGCTCGTCGCCGGCGTGCATGGCGTGGTCGTGCTTGTCGGTCTGCACGATCCGCTGCCGTCCGATCCGGTAGGTGGACTCCTCGCCCGTCATGGCTGGCAGTCTCGCGGACCCGCAGGGGCGGCCACCAGGGACCAAGGTCCACCCCTGCGACCCGACGGGCGCAGCGCGCCCGCCCGCCCGTGCGCCATCAGTCGGGCAGCAGGGGCACGGACCAGCCGTCACCGTGGCCGAGGCGCGCCGCCCGGGTGACCGAGCCGGTGCCGAAGCGGTCCTGGAGGTCGTCGACCGCGGCGTCGAGCGCGGCCGGCGGGCGCCCCCGGAACGGCAGGGCGAGCTGCACCGGGCGGTCGTCCGACAGGTTGGCCACCGCCATGCCGACCAGCGTGCAGCCCCGCTCCTCGATCGTCGGCAGCGCGGCCCGCAGCAGCGAGCGCGCCGCGTCGAGGACGGTGGCTGTCTCGTTGGTGGGCTCGGCCATGGTGTGCGAGCGGGTCGCCCTCGAGTAGTCGGCGAACCGCAGGCGAAGGACGACGGTGCGGCCGATGCGCCGAGCCCGGCGCAGGCGCCGGGTGACCCGGTCGACCAACCCCAGCAGCACCACCTCGAGCTCGGCCGGTGACCGGGCCGAGCCACCGAGGGCACGCTGGGAGCCGACCGAGCCCCGCCGCTTGCCGACCTGCACCCGCCGGGGGTCGCGGTTGTGGGCCAGCGCGTGGAGCTGGTGGCCCACGGCCTGGCCCACGATCGCCACGAGGTCCGCCTCCGCCAGCCGAGCGACCTCCCCCACCGTGACGATGCCGCGGGCCCGCAGCTTCTCCGCCGTCACCGGCCCGACGCCCCACAAGCGCTCGACCGCGAGCGGGTGCAGGAACTCGAGCTCGGCGTCGGGCGCCACGAGGAGCAGCCCGTCGGGCTTGCACACGCCGCTCGCGACCTTGGCCAGGAACTTGGTGCGGGCGATGCCCACGGAGATCGGCAAGCCCACCTCGGCGGCGACGGTGGTGCGCAGGGTCACCGCGATCTCCAGGGGCGGGCCGACGAGGCGGCGGAGGCCGCCGACATCGAGGAAGGCCTCGTCGATGGAGAGGCCCTCGACCAGCGGCGTCGTGCGCTCGAAGATCGCGAACACGGCCCGGGACGCCTCGGTGTAGGCCGACATGCGCGGCGGCACGACCACCAGGCCGGGGCAGAGCCGCCGGGCCTGCCCGCCGCCCATCGCCGTGCGGACCCCGTACGCCTTCGCCTCGTAGCTCGCGGCGAGCACCACGCCGCCACCCACCACGACGGGCCGCCCCCGGAGGCGCCGGTCGTCGCGCTGCTCGACCGACGCGTAGAAGGAGTCGAGGTCGGCGTGCAGGATGGTCGCCTCGGCCCGTCCCTCCATCGAACACATGTTCGCACGCGAGGCCGGCGTGGGCCAGCGGCAGCCTCGTCCGATCCCTCTCGGACCGGACGAGGCGCGTACCGGACGAGGCGCGTACCGGTCAGTCGGGCGTGATGCAGCCGTAGTGACCGTCGTAGCGCCGGTACACCACGCTCCCCCGCCCCGTCGCCGGGTCGACGTGGAACACGAACGGCGTCACGTCCAGGTCGAGCTGCTCGGCCGCCTCCTCGGGCGGGCACTCGGGGACGCCGTGGCGGCCGAGGCGGACGGGCGCCACCGTCGCCTCCCCCACCGCGTCGCCGCGGCCCGACGCGTCGATCAGCTCGAGGGCACCACCGGGGCCGGCCTCGTCGGCGTAGAAGAGCACGGCGTCGGCACCGGTCGCCAGGTTCGTGAACAGCAGGAAGTCGTGGCCGAGCAGGTCGAGCGTGTCGGCGGCCTCGTCGCAGGTCATCTCGCCCACGCTGAAGGTCTTGCGCCTCACGAGGCGGCGCTCTTCCCGGGGCCGGTCGAACCAGGTCGGCCGGTGCGTCGGCGCGTCGCCGTGGCGCCATTCGTGGTCCTCCTGGTGGTGGAGGCGACGGGCACGGTCGGGGCCGCGCCGGCGGTGGCGATCGAGCCGCCGGGCCAGGCGGTCCTCGAGCAGGTCGATGGCCTCGGGCAGGTCGTGGGCCGCCACGTGGGCCCGGATCGGGTCACCGTTCACGTCGAGCACCGCCTCGGCCCGGGCCGGGCGCTCGATGGCCGGGTTCGCCTCCAGCTCGAGCTTCACCTCACCGAAGAGGATGGGCGCCGACTCGTGGCCGGCCAGATGGGTCAGCTTGTCGACGGCGTACGCCACCATGGCGTCGGACACGCCGTGTCCGGCCGTCACGGCCAGCGAGAGCTCCTCGGGGTTGCGGGTGTCGCTCAGGTCGGTCATCGCTCCTCCTCATCGGTGTCATCCTGCGCACGGCTGCCGATCCGATCGGCCCGGCGCTCGTCCTCGTCCCAGTCCGCCTGGCGGGCGGCCAGGGCGGTGACCTGCTCGGCGCTCAGCGCCGGCGGGTTCGGCTCCCCCAGATCGGTCAGGTGCAGCGCCCGCTCCTCGGGCGAGACCTCGACCGGCTCGGTGAGGTCGTCCTGGTCACCGACCAGTTCCAGGTTCTGTCCGGCTTCGCGGGCGGCCACCCGGTCGGTCGTGTGCGCGTCGCCGTCCTCGTAGCGGCCGGCGGGCACGGCGAGCGCCAGGCGGTCGCCCTCCCACATGGCCTCGTGCTCGGTGCAGTACCGGGCGGCGGGCACCGCCTCGAGGCGCTCGGGCGGCAGCGTCGAGCCGCACGTGGTGCACGTCCCGTAGGTGCCGTCGGCGACCCGCCGCAGCGCGTCCTCGACCTCGCGCAGCTCGAGCTCGACCTGGTGGACGATGGAGTCCTCCACCTCGCGCTCGAAGACCTCGCTGGCCACGTCCGCGGCGTGCAGCGGTGCCGACCCGGGCTCGGCGCCGCCGATGCCCCGGGAGGCCTCCAGCTCACCGCGCACCGCCAGCAGGCGCTCCCGCTCTCGTTCCAAGCGTGTCCTGGGCGTCGTGTCGTCCATGACGGCACCTCCGTCTCGCATCTCTCGTGGTCGGTCTGGGCCGGGCGCGCCGCGCCCGCGCCACGCCCGTCGGTCCCGGGTGGTGGTCCATCCGGTGCCCGCTCCGGGCCGTGGCGCCGCCCGTCGCGGGCGCCCGGTGGTTCAGTGGCTGCCGCTGTGGGCCAAGTGCTCCACGTCGGCGTCGGAGCCCGGGAAGAACAGGGTCTCGTGACCGTTGTCCTCCCAGCGCACGATGTAGGGCGGTCCGCCGTCGGACCCTCGCACCTCGAGTACCTCGCCGTCCCGCAGCGGCTGGCCGACCCGGTGACCTCGGATGACGATGCGATCTCCCACTCGTGCCTGCATGGTGGGCTCCCTTCTCCGAGAGGCTTCCTGAGACCATGGTCATCCCGCGCCCCCGGTGAGGACAGGGCCGAAGGTCACAGGGCCGTCCCCGGCGGCGTCAGGCGCCGAGGTGCGAGGACTCGTTGAAGGAGTGCAGCGACGGTCCCCACGGACCGATGGCGATGCGGCTGATCGACGCGGGGCCGACGAAGGTGCGCCACGAGACCTCGCACCCGACGCCGAGGGCCCAGGCGACGGCCGCCTTCACCGGCGAGACGTGGGTCACCACGACGACGTCGCGGGTGCGGGCGTCCGCCACGAGGTCCTCGCACGCACGGCCGACCCGCTCGGAGAGCTCCAGCAGCGACTCCCCGCCCTCGGGGTGGTAGCAGACGTCCGCTCGCCACTCGGCCCACGTCTCGACGGGGACCTCCGCCGTCGGGGTGCCCTCCATGTCGCCGTAGTCGAGCTCGATCCAGCGCTCGTCGACCTCGACCTCGACCTCGAGGCCGAGCGCCGCCGCGGTCTCCCGGGCGCGCCGCAGCGGGCTCGACACGACGCGGTCCGGCTGCAGCACCCGACCGAGCGCCGTCGCCTGGGCACGACCTTCGTCGTCCAGGGGCGGGTCCCCCCGACCGAGCAGGAGCCCCTGGGCGTTCGCGGCCGTGCGGCCGTGGCGGACGATGATGAGCACGGGCCTCGGCGTGTCCCGCCCTAGTGGACCAGGATCCGGCCGCACTCCTCGCAGTGCACCATGGCGCCGGCGGGCGTCTTGCGGATGCGATCGACCTCGACCGACGACAGGGTGAGGTGGCAGCCGCCGCAGTTCGTGCCCACGAGACGGGCGATGGCCACGCCCCCGAGCTGGCCCCGCAGGCGGGCGTACTCGTCGAGCAGCGCCGCCTCGATGCCGTCCACGGCGGCCTCCCGCTCGGCCAGCACCCGCTCGAGGTCGGCGGCCACCGCGACCTCGGCCTCGGCGAGGGCGGCGGTCAGCGCGGTGGCCTCCTCGTCCCGGGCCGCCCGGTCGGCGGCGAGGGTCGCGAGCTCGGCGTCGAGCGGCTCCGCCTGCTCCATGAGCTCGAGCTCGTCGTCCTCGAGGCTGTCCTGGCGCCGCTTGAGCGAGGCCAGCTCGTCCTGGAGGGCCTGGAGCTCCCGGGCGGCGTTCACGGCGCCGCCGTAGAGCTTGCGATCGGTGTCGGCCCGTCGCGCCTCGACGGTGGCGACCTCGTCTTCGAGGCGCTGCAGGTCACGCCCCACCGCGGCGCGCTCCTCGCCGACGACGGCGGCGCGCTTCTCCAGGGCCGCGATCTCGGCCAGCTTCTCGTCGAGTCGGGCGCGCTCGGGCAGGCTCGCGAGCCGGTGGCGCAGCTGGTCCGCCTCGGTGTCGTGCTCCTGGACGACGAGCAGGCGCTCGAGGGGGCCCAGGGGCGGGGGCGCGTCCTCGTCGGGCGCGACGGTGCCCTCGTCGCTCACGGCACCGTCACGGTGACCGGGTCGGGCGCCGTGGTCGGCGCCGGCGCGAAGCAGCCGGTGGCCGCGGGGATGAAGCCCGGCGGGCAGGTCGGTGTCGCGGGCACCGACTGCGGCGTGGACGAGCCGTCGTCGACCGGCGCCCCGTCACCGCCACCCGCGAGCCCGCTGAAGTCGGGGATGCGGTCGATGGCACGCCCGGGTCTGGTCGGTTCGCACTGGGGGAAGGCCTCGATGGGCGCGAGCGTATGCGCCGCGGCCATGAAGTCGCGCCAGATCTGCGCGGGGTACGAACCGCCCGTGACCGAGCGGCCGCCGACGCTGGTCATGGGCACCCGGGCCTCGGCGTTGCCCATCCAGACGGCGGTGGCGAGCTGGGGGGTGTAGCCGACGAACCAGGCGTCGCCGAAGTTCTGGGCGGTGCCCGTCTTGCCCGCCGCGGGCCGGCCGTTCGGCAGCTGGGCGGCGGTGCCGGTGCCGCCGCGGACGTTGGCCTCGAGGATCTGGGTCTCGAGGCAGGCGCTCTGCTCGGAGACGACCTGGCGGTTCTCCGGGGTGTGCTGCTCGATCACGTTGCCGTGGCGGTCCTCGATGCGCTCGATGAAGTACGGCTCGTTGTAGCGACCACCGTTGGCGATGGTCGCCGCCATGGCCGCCATCTCGAGGGGGTGGACCTCGAACGCGCCGATCGGCATCGACATGGCGGCCGGGTTGAGCGGCGTGGTGATCCCGAGGCGGCGGGCGGTCTCGACGACCTTGTCCAGGCCCACGATCTGGCCGAGGCGCAGGTAGCCGCAGTTCGAGGACGCGGTGGTGAGGCTGGTGATCGTGCCTCGCCCGCCCCGACTGCCGCCGAAGTTCGACGCCACGTAGGGATCGGGTGCCCCACCCGGGTTCGGGAAGCTGCAGGGGCTGCCGCCGTCGAGGTTGTCGTCGGGCACGATGCCGTTCTCGAGCGCCGCCATCAGCACGATCATCTTGAACGAGGAGCCCGGCTGACGCAGGCCCTGGGTGACCAGGTTGTACTTGTAGTTGTCGAAGCCGGGCCCGCCGACCATCGCGCGCACCGCCCCGGTGGACGCCTCGACCGAAGCCAGCGCGGCGGTGAACTGGCCCCCGGTGTCGGGCATCTGCGTGTTGCGGGCCAGCAGCGCGTAGTACTGCGCCGGCGGGCTGAAGGTGGTGTAGACGCGCAGGCCGCCGCGGAAGACCGCGTTGTAGCGCTCCTCCTCGGTGGCACCGAGGTTCGGGTCGTCGAGGAGGCGCTGCTTCACCTCCTCGATGAAGTAGTCGTTCGGCTGGGGCAGGGCCTGGTTGCGGACCGTGGGCAGCGGCGCGGCGTCGTAGAAGTCGGCCTCCTCCTGGGTGAGGTGGCCGGTCTCGACGAGGCGCTGGAGGGCGACGCGCCGACGCTCCTGCGCCTGCTGGGGCCGCAGCACGGGGTCGTAGCCGACCGGGTTCTGGATGAGGCTGGCCAGCATCGCGGCCTCGCCCCAGCCGAGCTCACCGACGTCCTTGTCGAAGTACAGCTCCGCGGCCGCCTGGACGCCGTAGGCGCCGCCGCCGAAGTAGACGCTGTTGAGGTAGCGCCGCAGGATCTGGTCCTTGGTGAGGTCCCGCTCGAGCTGGACGGCGAGGACGGCCTCCCGCAGCTTGCGGTTGAGGCTCTGCTCGGGCGACAGCAGCGAGATCTTCACGAGCTGCTGGGTGATCGTGGAGCCGCCCTGCTCCACGTCGCCGGCGGAGACGTTCTCGAAGAGCGCGCGCACGGTCGAGCGGAGGTCGACAGGGCCGTGGTCGTAGAAGTTCTCGTCCTCGACGGCGAGGATGGTCTGGATGACCGTGTCCGGGATGTCCTCGAGCGGCACGATCTCGCGGTTCTGCTCGCGGTGCAGCGAGGCCAGCACCGTGCCGTCACCGGCGTAGACGATCGACCGCTCGTCGAGGGGGCGGAGCCGGAAGCGCGGGTCCTCGACGCGGGTCGCGCTGACGATGTCCCGCGCCTGGGGCGCCAGCGCCAGGGCGGAGACCGCGAGGCCCGCGCCCGAGAGGGCCACGACCAGCAGGAGGGTGAGGAACTTGCGCACGCCGGCGAGCAATCTACCCGCCGGCACCTTCCAGGCGGCATCGGCCCCCGGGGGCGCGGTCGGATCTTGAGGCGGCCCCGGTACGGTCGATGGGTACCGATGGCCCGAGACGACCGCGCCCCCGCCGCCGACGAGGCGATGTCCCTCGACGAGGTCGCGCCGCGCCGCCGGGCGGAGGGCGACCGTCCCCGACCCCGCCGTCGGGCCATGGCCGTCGTGGCCGCGCTCGTCGTGGTCCTGGTCGCCACCGGCGCCACGGTCGCCGCCGTGGCCGGCCCGGCACCCGACACCGCGGTCGGCCGCAGCGTCGCCCTCGTCGCCGAGGGCACCGCCACGCCCACCACGCTCACCGCGCCCGCCACCACCGCGACCCCACCCACGACCGCTCCGGCAGCCCCCGAGGCCACCGGCGGCGGGGACATCGCGTCGACCGACTGCGCCGACGCCGCCATGTGCGGTGAGATCAACCCCGCGGACACGTGCGACGACGCCGTCATGTGCGGGGAGATCAGGACCGACGGCGAGTGTGCCGATGGCGAGATGTGCGGCGAGATCCCGGTGCCCGACGAGTGTGCCGACCCTTCGATGTGCGGCCAGATCAGCCCGGAACCGGTCGACGACGGCGGCTGAGCGCCCCGACCCTCGCCGGCCTCGCGCTCCTGGCGGCGCTCCCGCTCACCACCGCGGCACCGGCGCCGGCCGCGCCCGCCCCGCCGCCCCCGGTCGCGTTCACCCGCTCGTCCGCTGACCTGGGCGGCGACCGCCGCCCCGCGGCCGGCGACTTCGACGGCGACGGCGCCGACGACCTCGCGTGGTACGGCGACGGGCCCGACGAGGTCGCGTTCGGCGGGCCCGGCGGGGCCTTCACGAGCCTCCCGCTCGCCGCCCCGGACGGCGCCAGGGCCGTGGTCGGCGACTACGACGGCGACGGGCGCGACGACGTCGTCTGGTATGGCGACGGCGCCGACGAGGTCGCCTTCGGGCGCGCCGACCGCACCTTCTCCGAGGCCCCCCTCACCGCCCCCGAGGGGCACAAGCCCGTCGCCGGCGACTACGACGGCGACGGCAACGACGACCTGCTCTGGCACGGGACCGGCCCGGACCTGCTGGCCCTCGGGCAACCCGACCACACGTTCACCGCCGTGACCCTGACGGCCCCCGAGGGCGGCCGCCCGCTCGTCGGCGACTTCGACGGCGACGGCCGCGACGACGCGTTCTGGTACCGCGCCGGCGCCGCTGCGGACCCCGTGCTCTACGGGGGGGCCGGCGGCACGTTCACCCGGGTGCGCCAGTCGGTCGGCGCCACCTACCGGGCGTTCACGGGCGACTTCGACGGCGACGCCCGGGCCGACGTGTTCTGGTACGGGCCAGGCCCGGCCCGGGACCGGGTCTGGTACGGCGCCACCGGGCGCACCTTCACCAGCGCCACCGTCAGCATCGGCGGCGACTTCACCCCCGTCGTCGCCAACTTCAACACGACCGTCGCCGACGTCCGCACCGACGTCCTCTGGTACGCGCCGGGCCCGACCCCCGACCCGCTCTGGCGGGGTACGGGCACCCGGGGCTCGTTCGCCACCGGCTCCGAGGACCGCGGGGGCACGTTCGCCGCGGTCGTGGGCGACTTCGACGCCAGCTCGGGCAGCGACGTCGTGTGGCACCGGCCGGGGCCCCGTCCCGACCAGCTGTGGCGATCGACCCGCCGGCCGGCGCTCACCGTCGAGGTGTTCCTCGACGACGCCGACCTGCCCGACGGCAGCCTCGGGGTGCCGTGGGACCTGGCGTGGACCCCGGACGGTGCCCTGCTCTTCGACGAGCGCAGCGGCGACCTCGACGTCCGTCTCCCCGACGGCACCGTGCGCCAGCTCGTGGCCGATCAGAGCGACGTGTACGCGGTCGGCGAGGGGGGCGTGACCGGCCTCGTCGTCGACCCCGACTTCGCCGCCAACCGCCGCTTCTACACGTGCCAGGGCCGGCAGACCGGTGGGACCTACGACATCCAGGTCGTCGCCTGGCAGGTCGACGCCGGCTACACCACCGCCACCCGGGTGGCCGACCCCCTCGTGGGCGGCCTGCCCGTCGCGCCGCCGAGCGCCCCATCGCCGGGCCGCCACAGCGGGTGCCGCCTGCGCTTCGGGCCCGACGGCCACCTCTGGATCGGCACGGGCGACACCGCGGTCGCCACGATCCCCCAGGACCGGGCGTCGCTGGGCGGCAAGATCCTGCGGGTGGACGCCACGACCGGTGCCGCGGCGCCCGACAACCCCTTCGTCGGCGACGGCGACCCCGCCACCGACGACCGGGTCTACGACTACGGCCACCGCAACGTGCAGGGCCTCGCCCTGCGTCCCGGCACGCACCAGATGTGGTCGGTGGAGCACGGCACCTTCCGCGACGACGAGGTCAACCGCCTCCGCCCGGGCGCCAACTACGGCTGGGACCCGGTGCCGCTCTCGGGGCCGGTCTTCTACGACGAGAGCCGACCGATGACCGACCTCGTCCGCCACCCGGGCTCGGTCGTGGCCGCCCGCTCCTCGGGCAACCCCACCAACGCCTGGAGCGGCGCCCAGTTCCTCGTCGGCGACCAGTGGGGCACCTGGGAGGGCGCCCTCGCCATCGGGGTCCTCAAGGACAGCCAGCTGCGGGTGATGTGGTTCACCCGCGACGGCACCTACGTCCGCCAGGAGGTCCCCGCCGAGCTGGACCACACCCACGGCCGCCTCCGCACGCCGATGCAGGGCCCGGACGGGTCGCTCTACCTCACCACCTCCGAGGCGAGTGGCAACGTGATCCTGCGGGTGACCCCGAGCTGACGGCCCGTCGCTCCCGGCCCCGTCCCGGACCTCCGGGGAGGGCCGCCGGTACACTCGCCGCGCCATGGAGACGCTCGCGGTGCGCCCCTACTCCGCCTGCTACGCACCGACGGTCCAGCTCTACTTCGACCCCAACGGCGACGTGCGGGCGTGCTGTCGCAACGTCCGCTTCCCGCTCGGCAACGTCACGACCGACCGCCTCGCCGACGTCTGGGCCGGCGCCCGCCGCCACGAGCTCGTGGCCCGGCTCGCCGCCGACGACTGGTCCCTCGGCTGTCAGGGCTGCGGCGTCGAGGTCGCCCAGGAGGGCGCCGACTCGGCCTACCCCGCCAGCTTCCTGCCCCGGGCGCAGCACCTGACGGCGGATCCGACCACCTCGGCCTGGCCGACGTTCATGGAGTTCAACCTCTCCAACGCCTGCAACCTGCAGTGCCTCCAGTGCAACGGGGACCTGTCGTCGTCGATCCGGATCCACCGGGAGCACCGGGCCCCGCTGGCCCCCGCCTACGGCGACGCCTTCTTCGAGGACCTGGCCGCCTTCCTCCCCCACCTCCACGCCGCCCAGTTCGCCGGCGGCGAGCCCTTCCTCGGGCCCGAGAACTACCGGGCGTGGGACCTCGCGGCGGCCGTCGCCCCCGACCTCCCGGTCACCGTCGTCACCAACGCCACCCAGTGGAACCGCCGGGTGCAGGCCGCCCTCGACCAACTGGCGTTCAGCTTCGTGTTCTCACTCGACGGGGTGACCGAGGCCACCTACGAGGCCATCCGGGTCGGCGCCGACATCGACGCGGTGCTGGCCAACGTCGACCGGTTCTGCGCCTACGCCCGCGACCGGGGCACGAGCACGATGGTGAACCACTGCCTCATGGTGCAGAACGCCCACGAGTTCGCGGACCTGCTCCTCTTCGCGGACGAGCGGGACCTGCCCGTCAACGTCAGCGTCGTCCACCACCCCGGGCACTGCTCGATCGCCCGCCTCCCCCGCGAGGACATGGCCCGCCTGCTGGCCGGCCTGGAGGCGCAGTCCGACGACGTCCGCGCCCGCCTCGGCCGCAACCTGGCGGTGTGGGACCGCGAGCTGGCCCGGATCGCGAGCTGGGTCGAGAGCGGCGCCGACGACGGGGGTGACTCCGAGTGGGCGGCGTCCGCGTACGAGATCCTCGACCTGCCGCGCCAGGGCGACGGCCCCTGGGACGACACCGCCGCACGGGACGCGGCCGCGGCCTTCGCCGGGGCGCCCGCCCACGTGGTCACGGTGGGCCCTGACGACGTGATCCGCTCCTGCTCCCCCGCCCCCGACCCGCTCTTCGGCGTGTCCGACGCCGAGTTCGTCGGTCGCCCCGTGGCGCAGCTCCGCGAGCTGCTGACCGCCCGCTTCGGCCTCATGATCGACTACCGGGTGCTGGCGACGACCGGGGACCAGATCGACGCCGCCGCCACCGTCGGCGACCGGGACTTCCGGATCTCACTCGTCGCCGTCCGCGACGCCGACGGCTGGGCCGACGAGGGCCGGGTCGTGGTGGCGCACCGCCCCCGCTCGGGCTGAGGCCGCCGACCCCCACCGGTCGGCGGTCAGAACGGCAGGTGCTCGGCCTGCAGCTCGCAGAGCTCGTCGAACATCGCCCGGCACGCGGCCTCGTCCGGGGGTGAGAGCGGGTCCTCGACGAGGGCCTGGAAGGCGAGCTCGCGATCACCCTCGACGGTGGCGCGCACGAGCAGGTCCTGGAGGTGGAGCTGCGGCGCGATCCAGCCCGCCAGCGGCTCGCCCACGGGGGCGACCGCGTCCGGGTGCACGCCGTCGCGGTCCACGGTGGCCCCCACCTCGACGATGGCCCCCTCGGCGATGTCGGGGACGTAGCCGCGGTTGGGCACGTTCACCGCCATCAGGCGGCGGGGCTCGCCGGTCCACAGCGCGGCGATGATCGGCACCACCTCCTCCGCCGAGTGCCCCACGCGGTGCAGCGGCAGGGGCACCGACGTCTCGGCCACCCACTCGCTGAGGCGCTCGGTGAACGCGCTGAAGCGGGCCATGACGTCAGGGCGCGACGGGTACCACTCGGCCACGTCGGCGGTGAAGGGCAGGTACTCGCCGATGTGGCTGTCGATCGAGCAGGGCACGAGCCCGTACTCCCGGACGAGGTGCACCACGAGCGGCATGTACACCTCGTCGCCGAGCGCGCCCAGCGGGCCGATCGCCCCCAGCCGCCGCACCGCGGCGACCGTCATCGGGTGGTAGTCGAAGAACCGCTTGGCGAACAGCGCCCGCACCGCCGGCAGGAGGTCCTCGCCCGTGCGCCGGTCGCGCAGCTCGGTGAAGAACGTGAAGTGGTTGATGCCCGAGGCGGCGGCCTCGATGTCGTGCTTGTCGCGTCGGAGGTAGTGGGCGAGCCGGGCCACACCGTTGGGCATCTCGTGGCACATGCTCACCGTGCGCAGGTCGGTCGTGCGGTCGATGGCCAGCGCCACCCGGCTGAGCGGGTTGGAGAGGTTGATCAGGAACGTGTCGGGGCAGTACCGCTCGAGGTCGCGGCAGATCGAGAGCGTGTTGGCCACGCTGCGCAGCGTGTGGAAGACCGCCCCGGGGCCGCCGTTCTCGCCGTTGATCTGGTGGGCCCCGTGGCGGTTCGGGACCTCGTAGTCCTGCTGGCGGTACCGGAAGCGCCCGTGCTCGGCGCTGCTCATCACGAAGTCGGCACCCTCGAGGGCGTCGGCGGCCTCGGTCGTGCGGTCCAGCACCACGGGGGCCCCGCACGCGGCGTTGAGCTTGGCCGCGAAGGCGTAGGCCCGCAGCAGCCGGGCCTCGTCGACGTCGTGCAGGACGAGGCGGCTGCCGGCCAGCGCCGGGGTGTGGATGACGTCGTTGACCATGGTGGGACCGAAGGCCATCCCGCCGGCGCCCACCAGGGTGATCTTCGGCCCGGGCATGCCCCGACGATAGGGACGACGGGCCGATCGCGGCAGGCACACGGCGGGTCCGTAGTGTGCGGGCCGTGATCCGAGCCGCCCTGTTCGACTTCGGCGGGGTGATCCTGTCGTCCCCGTTCGAGGCCTTCGCCGCCTACGAGGCCGAGCGCGGCCTGCCCGACGGCTTTCTCCGGCGCGTCAACGCCACCGATCCGAACACCAACGCCTGGGCCCGCCTCGAGCGCAGCGAGATCGGGCCCGTCGAGTTCGGCCCCCGCTTCGCGGCCGAGTCGGCCGCCCTCGGCCACGAGGTCGACGGCCTCGAGGTGCTCGGCCTGCTGCAGGGCACCCTGCGCCCCGCCATGGTCGAGGCCGTCCGGCGGTGCGGCGAGCGCCTCGTCACCGGCCTGCTCACCAACAACTTCGTGCTGGCCCGCGAGCCCGACGGCCCGGACGCCGGCGCCCACGTCGACCGCGAGCGCGAGATGCACGAGGTCCTCGCCCTGTTCGACGCCGTCGTCGAGTCGTCGAAGGTCGGCGTGCGCAAGCCCGACCCCCGGTTCTACGAGCTCGCGTGCGAGACGCTCGGCATCGAGCCCACCGAGGCGGTGTTCCTCGACGACCTCGGGGTGAACCTCAAGCCGGCGCGGGCCATGGGCATGACGACGATCAAGGTCGTGGACCCCGACGAGGCCCTGACCGAGCTGGAGGCCGTGGTCGGGTTTCCCCTGCGCGCCTAACGTGTCGCCGCCCGGCGTCCGCCGGGGCGGCACGAGAGCGAAGGCAGGCCCATGAGCGACCAGGACAACGAGCCGGACGTCGAGATCACCGAGATCGACCTCGACGGCGACGGGGTCGCCGACGGTGTGACCGTGACCGAGACCGTGAGCAAGGACGTCGACGGCGACGGCTTCGACGACATCGTCACCGAGACCAGCACCTCGGTGATCGACGTCGACGGCGACGGCAACGCCGACATCGTCACCACCACCGAGACCACGATCTACGACCTCGACGGCGACGGCGTGACCGACGTGATCCAGGAGGTCACGACGACGGCGATCGACGTGGACGGCGACGGCGTGCCCGACATCATCCAGAGCTCGACCACCACCGCGGTCGACCTCGACGGCGACGGCACCCTCGACGTGGTCGAGGAGTTCACCGCCACCGGCGTGGACGTCGACGGCGACGGCACCATCGACGAGATCGAGGCGACCCTCGAGGTCTACCCGGTCGACGAGGACGCGGAGGAGGACGCCGAGGGCTGAACCTGGCGTCGCGAGCGGCGACGCCGACCGTGGCTCACCCCCGGTCCCCGGACCGGCGAGCCGCGGCGGCGACTCGGCTCAGACGACGGGGGTGAGCCGCAGGCCGCCGAAGCCCAGGTCGTCGACGTCGGGATAGCCCTGGCTCGGGGTGTCGACCGCGAGCACGAAGCTCCCCACGTCCCCCGTCCACGGCACCGCGTCGAGAAGCGCCGAGACCCGCAGCTGGTGCTCGTCGGGCGCCTCGACCGAGAGGGGCACCGAGGCGATCGGGGCGGGGACCACGGACTCGCCGACCTGGGGGTTGGCGTAGGACACGTGCACCGTGAACGGACCCGTCGCGGTCGCGTTCGTCGTGTACCAGTAGAGGTGCACGGCGAACGACGCCCAGGTCGACGGGAGGGTGAACGGCCGGGTGCGCCGGTGGTGGTCGACGTCGAGGAAGACGCCTTCGCTGCGCAAGGGACTGTCCAGGGACACGTCGTCGCCTCTCGGGTTCGTCGATGCGCCCGCACCGGGACGCCGGAGACCGGCGAGGCTAGCCGCGACCTATCCTCTGGTGATGGTGGGCGACGGCAGGTCGGAGGACGAGAAGCCGCTGCGCGCGCGGATCCCGGCGTCGATCGGGTCGCGAGGGCGGCGCTTCGCACGCGACGCCGTGCTCCCGGACGTCGACCGCAAGGTCGCCGAGCTCGCGCACGCCGTCGAGGGCGACCCGTCGTTCTCGGCCCGGCTGGTTCCGCTCCCCACCGACGACGACACCTACTGGACGGTCCCCGCCGTGGAGCGGCGGGGGTTCGATCCCGAGGTGCTCCCACCGGAGGCCCTCCGACGCGTCGGTCAGGACTTCCTCTCGGGCGGCCGCCAGAACGTGGCCAGCATGGTCGAGATCCTGGCGCGACACGGCTGTGACGTCCGGGCCGCCGACGGCATCCTGGACTTCGGCTGCGGCGTGGGCCGCATGATCCGGTGGCTCGCCGAGGAGGCGGAGGCCCAGCCCGTGTGGGGGGTCGACATCGAGGTCCCCGCGATCCGCTGGGCGCAGCAGCACCTCTCGCCGCCGTTCAACTTCTCGACCTGCACCACGCTCCCCCACCTCCCCTTCGAGGACCGCACCTTCGGCCTGGTCTACGCCGGCTCGGTGTTCAGCCACATCGAGGACCTCGCCGACGCGTGGCTGCTCGAGCTGCGCCGCATCACCCGACCCGGTGGCCACCTCTACCTGACCGTGCACGTCCAGACCACGATCAAGGACTGGATGACGAACGTCCCCCACGACCAGATGAGCGGCCGCATCCGCGAGCGCCCGGACCTGTTCGAGCACCTGGGCACCGAGCACGCGGCCATCGGCCACCGTGCCGGCGGCAACGTCTTCTACGACCTCGCCTACGTCGACTGGCTGTGCTCGCAGTGGTTCGACGTCGTGGCCATCGCCCAGAAGGCCTGGTTCAACCAGACCGCGATGGTCCTGCGCCGGCCGCTGCTCGACGGGGCCCGAGGCGCCGCCGACGGGCGGACCTGACCCGCCGGCGGCCCGCGGCCGCGTCGCTCAGCCCGGTGGGTGGGTGGCGGCGCGGCGACCGGCGCGGCGGCCGAAGTAGGTGCCGTCGCCCAACGAGATGCCGCTCACGTACCCGCTGACCGCGAGGCCGACGACGACGACGTCGACCACCTCGTCCCAGCGATCCCCGTCGTGCGCCTCGCGCGGCTCGATCGGCGCCCGCGGGTCCTCGGAGGTCGTCACGGCGGGAGTCTCGCAGACGGCGACGCGGACCCGTCCCGACCCGCCGCGAGGATCACCCCTGGACCGGTCCTCCGCCCGACCGGGACGCCGCCGGGACCGCTCAGGCCGGCATGCGGTCGGTCTCGTAGGCCCACATGGCGAGCTCGACCCGGTTGCGGGCCCCGAGCTTGCTCATGAGGCTCGCGAGGTGGGTCTTCACGGTGCTGAGGCTGATGCAGAGCTCATCGGCGATCTCGGCGTTCGTGTGGCCGAGCGCGACCGTGACGAGCACCTCCTCCTCACGCTCGGTGAGCGGGTCCACCGGCTGTGCCACCGGCTCGCTCGACGACACGCCGAGCTCGGAGAACGTCGACAGCAGCCGGGCCGTGACGCTCGGCGCGATGAGGGCGTCGCCGCTGGCGGCGGCACGCACGGCCTGCGAGAGCAGCTCGGGTCCGGCGTCCTTGAGGAGGAACCCGCGTGCGCCGGCCTTGAGCGCACCGTGCACGTAC
Organism: Acidimicrobiales bacterium; assembly: GCA_041908445.1. GTDB lineage: Bacteria > Actinomycetota > Acidimicrobiia > Acidimicrobiales > DATDAH01 > JAEUJM01. The sequence continues at coordinate 228,331 of JAYRFK010000119.1, forward strand.
TCGTCCAGGTCGAACGTGGTGATCACCACGACGGCGATCGGGTCCGCCACGTCCGGCCCCGCGAGCAGGCGGGTGACCTCGATGCCGTCGAGCTCGGGCATGCGGATGTCGAGGAGGCACACGTCGGGGCGCAGGCGGCGAGCGAGCTCGAGCGCCTCGCGGCCGTCGACGGCCTCGGCCACGACCTCGATGCCGGGCTGGGCGTCGAGGATCATGCGCAGGCCGGTGCGCACGATGTCCTGGTCGTCGGCGACCAGGACCCGGATGGTCACGTCGTCACCGCTCGACGCGGGAGCGTCGCCGCGACCGCCCAGCCCCCACCCGGACGGGGGCCGGCGTCGAACGTGCCGCCGAGGAGCTTGGCCCGCTCGGCCATCCCGACGAGCCCGAACCCGGGTGTGGACGTCATCGCTGTGCCGCTGCCCCGTCCGTCGTCGACGACGGTGATCCGGACGTGCTCGTCGTCTCCGTCGACCCGCACCGCCACCTCCGACGCGTGTCGAGCATGGCGGAGGGCGTTGGTGACCGCTTCCTGGGCGAGGCGGTAGCAGGCGGCATCGACCGAGGGTCGGACCTCGTCGAGCCCGCCCGCGATCGTCACCGCCACCCGGGGACCGGTCGCCCCGCCGTGGCGTTCGAGCCGGGGCAGGTCGCGGATGCCCTGCTGCGGCCGTAGGTCGGCCTGGTCGCCGTGTCGCAGGGTGTCGACCATCGACCGCATCTCCTCGAGCGCACGGGTCGCCTCCTCCTCGATCACGCCCAGTGCCTCGACCGCCGCGTCGGGTCGGGTGGCGGCCACGACCCGACCGGCCTGCGCCTGCACCGCGATGGCGGACACGTGGTGGGCCACGGTGTCGTGGAGCTCGCGGGCCAGCTCCGCCCGCTCGCGCGATCGCAGGCCCGCGACCTCCTCGGCCCGCAGCTCGCCCGAGTAGCGGACCGCGACGCCGACCGCGCCCGAGAGCAGCACCACGAGGGCACCGCCGACGAGGGTGCCGATCGGATCGCCGGCGACGCCGGACAGGGCGAGCGGGACCGCCATGACCAGGACGCCGATCCCGACGTCACGTCGCGACGCCCACCGCGTGAGCGCGTAGGGGAGCACGAGCAGGAAGGCCGAGGTGTCCAGGCCCTCCCACGCCACGTCACGGAGGAGCGAGAGGGCCTCGACCGCGCTCACCGTCCCGAACGAGAGCACGAACACCAGCAGCGGCCGGACCCGACGCCACGGCAACAGGCAGGCGAGGCCGACCGTCAGCGCCAGTGACGCACCGGGCCACACCAGCTGATCACGGGTGACCGCCTCGACCGTCGCCACCACGACGACGACCGCGACGAGCAGCCAGTCGCGCCCTGCCGGCCCGGGCGGATCAGCCGCGCGTGGTACCGCCCAGTAGTAGGGACGGCTCCTGTCCAACGCCACGCCGCAAGGGTACGAGGCCCGGGGTGGGAGCGGATCGGCCGAAAGGACGATCTGCAGAACGGCCGATCAGACGGTGCAGAAGTGGCCGGACTCCCGATGTGCGGCCGATCCGGGATCCCGAAGATGTCCGGCATGATCAACGTCACCGGACTCACCAAGCACTACGGGGAGCGGCGTGCCGTCGACGACCTCGGCTTCGCGCTGGAGGCCGGCCGGGTCACCGGCTTCGTCGGCCCCAACGGCGCCGGCAAGTCCACCACCATGCGGATGATGGTCGGCCTCACCCGGCCCGACCGAGGCGAGGTCCGCTACGCCGGTGTCCGCTACGGCGACCTCGCCCACCCCGCGCGAACCGTCGGTTCCGTCCTCGACGCCCGCTGCATGCACCCGGGTCGCACCGCCCGGAACCACCTGCGGGCCATCGCCGCCCTCAGCGACATCCCGACCGCCCGGGTCGAGGAGGTGCTGGCCGACGTCGGACTCGAGCGCGTCGCCGACGAGCGGGCGGGCGGGTTCTCGCTGGGCATGCGCCAGCGGCTCGCGCTCGCCGGCGCCCTGCTGGGGGACCCCCGGGTCCTGCTGCTCGACGAGCCGTCCAACGGCCTCGACCCCGACGGCATCCGCTGGCTGCGGAACCGGCTGCGCAGCTTCGCCGACGCCGGCGGCACGGTCTTCGTGTCCAGCCACCTCATCGCCGAGCTCGCCAAGTTCGCCGACGACCTCGTCGTCGTCGGCGCCGGGCGGCTCATCGCCGCCGAGACCGTCGTGGCCCTCACGTCCCGGACCGGGAGGTCGCTCGAGGACAGCCTCCTCGAGATGACCGCGCCCTCCGCCGAGTTCACCTCGGCGTGACCTCCCCCACGACCACCGCCACAACCCCCACCACCGAGATCGAGGAACCCCCCATGACCACCACCGAGGTCCCACTGCCGCCGGCCGCCGAGGCCACGACCGCCACCACCACCGGCTCGCGCCCCGCGAGCCGACGCCGAGCGGTCGCCGCGGCCCTGCGCGGTGAGTGGATCAAGGCCGCCACCGTGCGGACCAACAAGGTCCTGCTCGCCACCTCGGCGATCGTCGGCCTGCTCATCTCCTGGGCCACCGCCACCTTCGGTTCCGACGACGCGCAGACCGTCGCCGACGTCTACCTCTACCCGACCCTGCTGACCGCCGTGCTGGCCGCCGTCGCCGGCATCCTGGTGCTCACCTCCGAGGTGCAGCACGGCACCCTCGCCGGCGCCCTCACCGCCCACCCCTCGCGGTGGCCCGTCGTGGCCGCGAAGACCGTCTTCGTCGCCGGCGTCGGCCTGCTCCTCGGCGCGGTCGGCATGGCCACCGGCATCCTGGGCGCACTGGTCGCGGGCCTCGAGGTCGGTGACACCTCGGGCATGGTCACGACGGTGCTCTGGGGGCTGCTGTACACCGCCGGCTCGGCGCTGCTCGGGCTCGGCGTCGGGATGGTGGTCCGCCACAGCGCCGGCGCCGTGTCCGGCCTGCTCGTCTGGTGGCTGGTCGTCGAGGGCCTCGTCGTCCAGTTCGCCCCGGCCGAGGTCGCTCGGTTCGTGCCCTTCGACACCGGGTTCCGCACGCTCGGCGTCGAGTCGGACCTCGACGTGCCCGAGGTCGCCGCCGCCGGGCTGTCGAACCTGGCCCACGCCTCGATCTTCTGGGGCTACGTCATCGCCGCCCTGGTGCTCGGGACGGCGCTGCTGGTGCGACGCGACGTCGACTGAGACGACGACGTGGTGGGCGCTACAGGACTCGAACCTGTGACCCCCTCCTTGTAAGGGAGGTGCTCTGACCAGACTGAGCTAAGCGCCCCGGGACGGGCCACGCTAGTCCCGGCGCCGCCCGCACCCGGCGGGTCGCCTGGGCTACCCTCCGGTCTTCGCAACGAAGGGGGTCGACCCATGCCTGGTCTGCGCAGCACGAACCGACGCAGGGTGGTATCCGCCTCGCTCTCGGTGGTGGCTTGGGCAGCCACGGCCCTCGTGGTCGCCGCCGTCCCCGCCGCGGCGCAGGCCGCGCCCGAGGCGGGGAACCCGGACGTCACGATCACCCAGACGGTCGACCAGGAGACCGTGGTGGCGGGTGAGGTCATCGACTACCACCTCACCGTCGAGAACACGGGTGATGTCACCCTCACGGGCGTCACGGTCATCGACCCCAAGACGCCGGACTGCGCCGGCCCGGTGGCCGACCTGGCCCCCACCGAGCAGGTCACGGTCGACTGCTCGTACACGACCGTCGACCCCGACGACGTCGGCACCCGCACGAACAAGGCCGTGGTCACGACCGACCAGGGCGCCCTGGCGATCTCGAACGAGGTCACCACCACGGTGGAGGCGCCACTCGAAGAGCTCACGGTCACCAAGTCGGCCGACGAGGCCGCGGTGATCGCAGGTGACGACATCCACTTCCACGTCGAGGTGGCGAACACCGGCAACCAGGACCTGACCGGCGTGGCGGTGACCGACGCGGTTGCCCCCGACTGCGACTCGGCCATCGGGTCCCTCGCCGCCGACGCGTCCACCACCGTGGACTGCACCTTCACCACCGATGCGGGCGACGTCGGCACCGTGAGCAACGTGGCCACCGTGTCGAGTGACCAGACGCCGGGCCAGGACTCCAACCAGGTGGACGTGACCGTCGCCGCCGAGGAGTTCGCCCTCGACGCCACCCTCACGGTGGACGAGACCTCGGTGGTGGCCACCGAGACCGTGCACTACCACCTCACCATCGAGAACATCGGCAACCGTCCGGTCACGGGCATCTCGGTCACCGACACGACCGTGCCCGACTGCGCCGGTCCCGTCGCCGACCTCGCCCCCGGCGAGGACACCACCGTCGACTGCGAGCTCGTCACCGACGCCGGCGACGTGGGCGCCCTGCTGCACGACGCCACCGTGACCTCCAGCGAGGCGCCGGCGGTCGACACGAACGAGGTCGCCACGACCGTGATCGCCGCCGCGCCGGCCATCACCATCCAGCAGACGGCCGACCAGACCGCGGTCATGGCCAGCCAGGACGTGGACCTCCACCTCACCCTCGAGAACACGGGCAACGTCACGCTGACGGGCATCGTGATCGTGGACCTGAAGGCGCCCGACTGCGCCGGCCCCGTGGCCGACCTCGCCGCCGGCGCCGAGGTCACGATCGACTGCACCTACACCACCGTGCTGGCCGACGGTGGCACGTGGAAGAACACGGCCGCGGTGGACACCGCCCAGACGGCGCTCGTCACGTCGAACCAGATCCAGGTCGCCGTGACCGTGCCCAGCTGCGGCAACGAGCCCGTCAACATCTCGATCGCCGAGGGAGACGTGCCCACGAACGGCCACGACGTGATCCTCGGGACCGTGGGCCCGGACGTGATCGACGGCCTCGGTGGCGCCGACTTCATCTGCGCGCTCGGCGGCGCCGACACCCTGATCGGCGGTAGCGGCAACGACCTGCTCGTCGGCATGAACGGCGACGACTCGATCAACGGTGGCTCGGGTGCCGACTACATCCTCGGCGACCTCGACTTCGGCACCGGCTCGCCCGGCACGGACACCGTGAACGCCGGCGGCGGGAACGACTACATCGACACCGGTGGCGGCAACGACACCGTGAACGCCGGCGCCGGTGCCGACACGGTCATCGCCAAGGGCGGCGACGACACCGTCGACGGCGGCCCCGACAACGACCTCATCGGGGGCTACGACGGCGACGACGTCCTCGACGGCGGCGACGGGCGCGACCAGGTGTTCGGCGACGGCGGCGACGACACCATCGGCGGCGGTGCCGCCTCGGACAACCTCGACGGCGGCGACGGCAAGGACACCATCGACGGTGGCACGGAGAAGGACGTCATCTTCGGACGGGCCGGGGCGGACAAGCTCAAGGGCGCCGACGGCGACGACCACATCGAGGCCGGTGACGGGGCGGACACCGTCAACGGGAACCTCGGGAACGACGTCCTGCTCGGCGGCACCGCCAACGACGTCATCCGCGCCGGCGGCGGCAACGACACGGTCTTCGGCGACGCCAACAACGACCGCCTGTTCGGTGACGCCGGCATCGACCGGTTGAACGGCGGCTCGGGCAACGACTTCCTCAGCGGCGGCACCGGGAGCGACGGCTGCTTCGGCAACTCCGGCACCGACTCGGCCGACGCCTCCTGCGACGCGAGGGTCGACATCCCCTAGGGGCCGACCACCGGCCTCCCCGGCCGGGCTCGCCCCACCGTCAGGCCACGACGCGGCCCGGCCCCGGATGCCCCCGGGCCCGGGCCAGGGCCATGAGCGCCCCGGTCGTCTCGAACTGCAGCTCGGGCAGCTCGTCCGGCGGGAACCAACGCGCCTCGGCGATCTCGGGGGAGACCGGTCCGACCGCGTCCAGGTCGGCGCCGGCGGCCGGGCGCGCCCGGTACACCAGGTCGACGCGCTGGGGCACGGCGTCGACCACCACGGCGGGCTCCCCGAGGAGCTCGACGTCGAGGCCCACCTCCTCCCACACCTCTCGACGGGCCCCTTCGTCGGGGTCCTCCCGCCGGTTCAACAGCCCGCCGGGCACCCCCCAGCGCGACCGGTAGCTGTGGCGCACGAAGAGGAGGGCCCCGTCCGTGCGCTCGATGATGCACATCGCGCCGACGGTGTACGAGGGGGCGACGGTGCGCACGACCCAGCGGCGGCCGAGGACCGGGAGGCGCTGGTAGCACCGCAGGGCGAACCGGTGCAGGCGGGCGGGCACCGGGTCAGGATACGGGTGGGGCCTCGCCGAACGTCCGGCGGGCCGCGACCAGCTCGTCGAGCAGTACCGCCGAGGCGCCGGCCACGGGTGTGCGCCGATCGGTGTGCGCGAGGGCGACCAGGTCACGCCCCCAGGCGTCGACGACCTCGACGCCGGCCTCCCGGCAGACGAGCAGCGCGCCCAGGTAGTCCCACGCCCCATGGGCGTCCGGCGAGCAGTCCACGAAGCCGTCGAGGACGCCCTCGGCGACCGAGCACAGGTCGAGCGCCACCGCCCCGTAGGCCCGGAACTGTCGCCAGCCCAGGTGCCGGGGTGGCAGCCCGGAGAGGCCGACGAGGGCATCCGCCAGTCGGGTCACGCCCGAAGGCCGCAGCGCCCGCCCGTCGACCGTGGCGCCGGCGCCGCGCCGTGCCTCGTAGGTGCGGCCGGAGACCAGGTGGCGGACCAGGGCGGCACGCGGCCCGTCCCCGTCGACCGCGCAGAGGCTGGTCGCGTACCACGGCAGCCCGTGGGCGGCGTTGGTCGAGCCGTCGAGCGGGTCGACCACCACGGTGAGCCCGCGCCCCCCGCGCCCCCCGTGCTCGCCGGACTCCTCGCTGAGCACGGCCACACCCGCCGCGTCCAGCACGCGCCGGGCGGCGGCGTCGGCCACGACGTCGCTGCGGTACTGGCCCTCGCGGAGCCCCGAGGGGCCCCAGTCCGCCAGCGGGCCCAACGCCTCGCCCACGGCGTCCGCCGCGGCCCGCAACAGGCCCATCACCTCGTCGTCGCCCACGCCTGCTCCTGTGTCCGAAACGTCACACCTCCGTGGCAGGCTAGGGACGTGGCCGCCATCGACGTCGCCGGTTTCATCGCTGATCTGAAGGACCACGCCGTGGACCACGGCTTCCGCGTCCACGACGAGCGCCACTTCGTCGAGTCCTACTCGCTGCGCCAGGCGTGGGAGGTCGACCTCCACCCCGAGGAGGCCTGCGGCGGCCCGCTCGACCTGCACCTGTCGCTCGAGGTGGATCCCCGCGTGCTGCTCTCGTTCGAGGACAAGGTGCTCGAGTTGCCCGAGGACGAGGAGCCGCCGGACGCGTTCCACTTCCCGATGCTGTTCACGTGGGCCCTCCCCCCGCTGCCCCTCGGCCCGGATCTGCTCGTGCTCGCCACCGAGCTGGCCGGCATCGGTGGCACCGAGCTCCCCCTCGAGGTGTCGGCCATCGACTCGTACGCGTCGGTGACCGATGCACCCGAGCGCAGCCTCACGATCGTGGCCCGCATCGAGGTGTCCCTCGCCAAGGTCTTCCTCGGCCAGGAGCTGCTCTGCGAGGTGCTCGACCGGTGCCTGGCCGTCAGCCAGTACCTCCTCGACCGCGCCCCCGTCTGGCTCGACGAGGTCTGAGGCCACCGCCCGCGGGTGCCGTGGGCGTGTACCCGGTGCGGCTGGTCAGCGCCGATCGGCGCTGAGCCAGGCGCCGACCGCGAGCAGGTGGTCGTCCTGGCCCCGCCGGCCGACGAGCTGGACCCCCACCGGGAGGCCGTCGACCCGGGAGAACGGCAGGCACAGCACCGGGAGGCCGGTGAGCGAGAACGGGGCGGTCAGCGCCAGGAGCGCGGCGCGCAGGGGCGCGACGCCCGACTCCAACTCGACCTCGTCGCTCCCCCGCTCCGGCGGTGGCACCGGCGACGCCGGCAGCACGAGCGCGTCCACGCGCCCGATGGCCGCGTCGAGGGCGTCGGCCAGGGCGGCCCGGGCCTCACGGGCGGCGGCCTCGTCCGCGGCGGTGACGCCGGCCCCGGCCTCCAGCTGCGCCCGGACGACCGGGGTGAAGCCCTCCGGGTCCGACGCCAGCGCGGCGGCGTGCACCCGATGGGCCTCCGGGCCCTGGATGGCGCGGAGGATGTCGAGCGTGCGCTCGATCCCGGGCAGGTCGAGGTCGACCACGTCGACCCCCGCTCGCCGGGCGAGGTCGAGCCACCCGTCGAAGGCGTGGCGCACCGACCGGGACAGCCGGCCCCGCAGGTAGTCCAGGGGCACCGCGAAGCGCGAGGGCATGCGCGGCAGCACCGGCGCCGGGCGGTCGCCGGCGAGGACCGCGGTCAGCAGCGCGACGTCGTCGACCGAGCGGGCGAGGGGGCCGGCGTGGTCGCAGGTGAGGCTGAGGGGCAGCGCGCCGTCGAGGGGCACGCGGCCCGTGGTGGGCTTGAACCCGACCACACCGCAGTGGCTGGCGGGCACCCGGATGGAGCCGCCGGTGTCGGTGCCCAGCGACGCGAGGCCGATGCCGGCGGCCACCGCCGCGCCGGACCCGCTGCTCGACCCACCCGACTGGCGGCTCGGATCGTGGGGGTTGGCGACGTCCCCCGTCCAGTCGTTCTCCCCCGTGATGCCGTACGCGACCTCGTGGAGGTTCACGGTGGCGACGACGACGGCCCCGGCGGCCCGGAGCCGCGAGACCGCGGTGCCTTGGGGGCCGAGGTCGGGCAGCGGCGCCCGGGTGCCGGCGCGCAACGGGAACCCGTCGACGACGAACAGGTCCTTCACCGTGACGGGGAGCCCGTGCAGGGGGCCGACCACCTCACCCGCCGCGAGCTCGCGGTCGCGCTCGGCGGCCAGGGCCAGCGCGCCGGCCGGGTCGAGGTGGGCGACGGCGTTCAGCTCCGCTCGAGCGTCGGCGCGCTCGAGGGCGCGCTCCACGAGCGCCACCGAGGTCGTGGTGCCCGCCCGCAGGGCCGCGGCGGCGGCCCCCAGGGTGTCAGCCGCCATCGCCCGACCCGGGGGTGGCCGGCACCATGGCCGGGTGCGGCGGCGGGAACCGGCCGACGCCACCGTCGACCAGGATCAGCCCGGTCATGGTCCGGTCCTGGTGGTTGAGGCGCCAGTCGAGCATGGCCTGGGCCTCGGTGAGCACCACGGCCGGGTCGTCGACCTCGGTCCGCCAGGTGGGGTCCGCCGCCAGGTCGAAGCACCGCCACGACCCGTCCCCGAAGTGGACGTAGGCCCGCTCGGCGCTGCGCCGCACGGCCAGATGCCACGTCTCGGGGCGGCGGTCCCACGGCCACGGGAAGTCCCGGAGGCCGAGCAGGTTGTCGCGCCAGTCCCACTCGTAGAAGGCCGCCTGCCGCCACCACGGGGGTTCCTCGCCGTCGAGGAACGGGGTGAGCGGGAGGCCGTCGCACTGGGCGGGCACGTCGACGCCCATGGCCTCGCAGAGGGTCGGGAACACGTCGACGTTCTCGGTGAAGGCCTCGACCACACGACCGTGGCCCGCCGGGCGCCGCGGGTCGCGCCACAACGACACGGTGCGGTAGCTCGCCTCGAAGAAGCCGGCCTTCTCGACGAGGCCCTGGTCGCCCAGCTGCTCGCCGTGGTCGGCCACCACGACGACGATGGTGTCGTCCCACCGGCCGAGCTCCTCGAGGCACGCCCGGATGCGGCCGAGCTGGTGGTCGACGTCGCCGATCATCCCGTAGTACTGCGCCCGGAGGTGGCGGAGGTCGGATGGATCGGCCGGCGCGGCCAGCACGGGGTGCCCGGCCATGACCTCGTGGAGGGGATGACGGTGGTCGGCGGGCGGCACCGGGTCGGGCACCGTGGCCGGGTCGTAGGCGGTGGCCCAGTGGCCGGCGGCGGCGTAGGGCGGGTGCGGCCGCAGGAACGACGCGTGTGCGAACCAGGGCTCTTCGACGGGACGGGAACGGAGCCACTCGATGAGGCGGTCGGCGAGGAACGTGGAGACGCCGTGCTCGGCGGGGCGCTCGGGCTCGGTGGCGAGGGCGGCCTCGGGGTCTTCGACGTCGTGGCCCTGCTCGCGGAGCCACGCCAGCCACGGCTCGAGCTCGGTCGGCAGGTGCAGGACAGGGTCGAACCCGGGGAGGATGCCCTCGTACGTGTCGAGACGCGGGTCGTCCGGGCCGCTGGCGAGCCGGGGATCGATCCCCTGGTCGGTGTAGCCGAACAGCGCCGGCTCGTAGCCCGCTCGACGCGCGGCGAGGGCGAGGTTGTCGAAGCGGCTGTCGAGCGGCGTGCCGTTGGCGACGACCCGGTTCGTCATCTGGTAGGTGCCCGTGTAGAGCGCGGCCCGGCCCGGGCTGCACGGCGCCGCCTGGGAGAAGTGGTTCGCGAAGCGGACGCCGTCGGCGGCGAGGCGGTCGAGGTTCGGTGTGCGCACGACCGGGTGGCCCGCGCACGAGAGGCAGTCGGACCGGAACTGGTCGAGCGTGACCAGCAGGACGTTCGGGCGCGTCACCGTGCGGGGCCGGCCGCCAGGCCCGGCGGGCACGCCCGTTCGTCGATCTGGCCCATCGACCCCAGTGTCCCACGCGGACGGGGGCGGGACGGGGTTCTGGTCGGGCGCGGGGCCCGTCAGGAGGCGGCGGTCAGCGCCCGATCCCCGAGCGGCGCGTCGAGCTCGACGGTGAGCTCCTGGGCCTGGGCGATCTCGATGCAGGCCCGGTCGCCGGCGTCGGCCCGCGACCCCGTCTCCAGGGTGACCTCGACGGCCTCGTCGGTCTCGTCCACCGTGGCGCGGGCGCCGTAGCAGTCCTGGACGCCGCCGTAGAAGTGGACGAGCACGACCGAGTCGTCGTCCGGGTCGGCGAGCAGCTCGGTGGGCTCGGTGACCGTCGGGTTCACGAGGTCGTCGGTGGGCTCGATGCGCGCCCACGAGACGACGCTGGTGCCGGTGCCACCGCCCGGGAGGCTCGTCATGGTGACATCGGTGTCGGGGACGGTGGTGTCGGCCGTGCCGGTGTCACCACTCGAGACGACCTCGTCGTCGCTGCTGCCGCACGCGGCGAGCAGGAGGCCGAGCGCCAGCGCGAGGGCCACGGGCAGGACGAGGTGGGAACGACGGGGAACGGGCACAGGGATCACCCCTTTCGAGACGGCAGTCTGCCGCACACCCTTGAGACGTCGGTGACGGCCACCGGGTTCCCGCTACCGCGGGGGCGGCACCTGGCCGGGGTGCGCGGCCCGCCAGCGGTCGAGCCGGACGCGGTAGTCGAGCCACGAGATCAGGCTGTGCAGGAGCAGGGCGACGATGCCGTAGACGAGCATCGCGAAGAGCACGGCGAAGTCGAGCACCGAGCCGTTGCCGGCCTCCTTGGTGGGGAAGATGCCCCGGAAGGGCTCCATGACCCGGTCGGCGCTGCGGTACACCCACTCCGCGAACGAGGCACTGGGGTCCGCGTTGAAGAGCAGCAGGAAGAAGTAGAGCGTGAGCATGACGACGGCCACGATCACGTACGCGTAGACGAGCCACGTCAGCACCTTGGCGACGAGCAGGCCCTTCACACTCCCCGGCTCGGGCGGCGGCGTCGGGCCTGCACCCCCGCCCGGCGGGCCGGCGGCAACCGGCGCGGCCGGCGCCCCGGAGAAGACCGACGGGTCAGCCGCGGGCGGCATCGGTTCCATGGGGCGACGTTAACCGGGGGGTTCCACCGATGGGTCGATGTCCGGTCGCCCCTGGCCGATCCGGGGGCGGAACGACCGACCGCTCAATCGCCACTGCCGGGGCACGGCGGGTCGGCACCGGGCAGCAAGGGCCGGGCGACCACGAACCACGGTGCGCCGTCCACCGCCCAGATCGTGCCCTCCGGCGACGAGCCGACCTCGGTCGCCACCCGATCGGCGTCCGGGCCCCGGAGGACCCGGCAATGACCGGCGACGAGGGGGTCGTCGATCTCCCACACGGGCTCGTCACCGGCCAACGCGGCGACCGTGGCGCTCGGGCGGGTCAGCACCTCCCACGCCTGGCCCTCGAGCGGGCCCTCGGGGACGACGAAGCGCTCCTGAGGGAGCTCCTGGTCCAGATCGAGCACGCGTCCCCGGAACGCCTCGAGGCGCGCCCTGGCCTCGATCTGACCCCCGGTCAGCCCGAGGGCTTCCTCCTCGAAGCCCGGTGCCGGCACCACCACGTGGAACGTCCGACCGTTGGCCGCCACGTCGTACCAGACCGACCCGACGTCGTAGACCTCGGGCTCTCCGGTGTCGACCCCATCGGGCGCCAGCAGACCGGCATCCGCGGCCCAGCCGAGCACCGTACGCACGCCCTCCTGGTCGATCCGGGCGGTCCGGAACCCCTCGTCCGTCTGCCAGTAGGCGGTGCCGTCGCCGTAGAGGACGAGGTCGGGCACCGCCGCGAATCGATCGGGCGCCCGCTCGGGGGGCGGCAGCCCCCCACCCGAGTCGACGGCGACGACCGCGGCGGTGGCCTCCCGCGGCCAACTGGTCACCTGGATCTGGTCGCCGTCACGACCCTCCTCCACCCCTCCCCCACAGGCGGCCAGCACCGCGACGGCGATGAGCACACCCGGCCACGCCCGGCGTCGCATCGTCGGATGGTGCGGACTCGGGTGGACACGGCGCATCGGGCACCTCCCGCGGGGTCGGCTCCACGAGTGTCCTCCCCCGGCAGCACCCGTCGTAGGGGCCAACGACCCACGATCGAGCGACCATCGGCATCACCGCCCGAGGTGTCGACGCCGGGGAACGGCGTCGCGTGGTGGGC